>CAZZCV010000035.1:0-29429 GCA_964653225.1 uncultured Rhodoplanes sp.
CCTCGATCTGCGCCTTGATCTGCTCGACGCGGGCTTCGATGTCCTTCTTCTTGCCGGCGCCGTTGACGATCGTGGTCTTCTCCTTCTCGATGATGACCTTCTTGGCGCGGCCGAGCATGGCGAGCGTCACGTTCTCGAGCTTGATGCCGAGGTCTTCCGAGATCGCCTGGCCGCCGGTCAGGATCGCGATGTCCTGCAGCATGGCCTTGCGGCGGTCGCCGAAGCCCGGCGCCTTCACGGCCGCGACCTTGAGGCCGCCGCGCAGCTTGTTGACGACGAGCGTGGCGAGAGCCTCACCCTCGACATCCTCGGCCACGATCAGCAGCGGCTTGCCGGTCTGCACCACCGACTCGAGCAGCGGCAGCAGCTCCTGGAGACCCGACAGCTTCTTCTCGTAGATCAGGATGTAGGGGTCGTCCATCTCGACGCGCATCTTGTCGGCATTGGTGACGAAGTAGGGCGAGATGTAGCCACGGTCGAACTGCATGCCCTCGACGACGTCCAGCTCGGTCTCGAGGCTCTTGGCCTCCTCCACCGTGATGACGCCTTCGTTGCCGACCTTCTTCATGGCCTCGGCGAGATAGTCGCCGATCTCCTTGTCGCCGTTGGCGGAGATGGTTCCGACCTGGGCGATCTCGTCGTTCGAGGTGATCTTCTTCGAGTTGGCCTTCAGGTGCTCGACGATCGCCTCGACCGCGAGGTCGATGCCGCGCTTGAGGTCCATCGGGTTCATGCCGGCGGCGACCGCCTTCGAACCTTCCTTCACGATGGCCTGGGCCAGCACGGTGGCGGTGGTGGTGCCGTCGCCGGCGATGTCGGAGGCCTTCGAGGCGACCTCGCGGACCATCTGCGCGCCCATGTTCTCGAACTTGTCCTCAAGCTCGATTTCCTTGGCGACGGTGACGCCGTCCTTGGTGATGCGCGGCGCGCCGAACGACTTGTCGAGCACGACGTTGCGGCCCTTGGGGCCGAGCGTGACCTTCACCGCATTGGCAAGGGTGTCTACGCCGCGCAGCAGCTTGTCGCGCGCGTCGACGGCGAATTTGACTTCTTTTGCAGCCATGTTTGAACTCCTGGATGAATGTTCTTGAGAGGGCGCCTCAGGCGGCCTTCTTCTTGGCGGCGGTGTCTTCGATCACGCCCATGATGTCGGACTCCTTCATGATCAGGAGGTCCTTGCCGTCGATCTTGACCTCGGTGCCCGACCACTTGCCGAACAGCACGATGTCGCCGACCTTCAGATCGATCGGGATCAGCTTGCCGGCCTCGTCGCGGCCGCCGGGGCCCACGGCCACGATCTCGCCTTGCGAAGGCTTCTCCTGGGCGGTGTCCGGAATGATGATGCCGCCGGCGGTCTTCTCCTCGGCGGTGACGCGCTTGACGACAACGCGGTCGTGAAGCGGGCGAAACTTCATGGTGCTCTCCTTAAGTGATTGACGCTTCTGTCGGATCAGAGTGGCGCTGGGTGCAGCCGACCCTTACGCGGCCGAAATAGGCAGCGGCTTTACCCGGTCAAGGGGAAGGCGGCGATTTTTTAGCACTCACCGGATGCGACTGCTAGTAGCCGGCCGGGATTGTTTTTGCCGTCATGGTTGACGCTGGCAGCAATCCGGCGGCCTCGCTGCCAAGTTATTGAAATCATGGAACGAATTTGTGAGTTCCCGCTTGTCAGGGGCGCGCCTCGCGCCAACACTGGAGCGACCGGGAACGGAGGATTCGACGAATGTCGTCTCGCGATTTCAACCGGCAGATGACCGGTTACGGCCTGACCACGGCGGAGATCCTGTACCGCCGCCCCGACCACCCCTGGCTGCTCCAAACCTATGTCTGGCAGAATTATGATCTCTGCCCCCAGTTTCCGGAGCTGAACGGCTTCCTGGCTTTCTGGCGCACGTCGATCGAGGGCATTCTCCACTCGGTCCGGGTGGCGCATTCCGGTCTTATCAAGCCGGCCGAGCTGCGCACCGTGGACGGGTTGTACCGGCTGCACTGAGAGGGCAGGGCGTCTCCGGGCGCGATCCGTTTCCGCGAACGGATCTGCGCCCGAGGCGCCTCCTGAGGTTCATTCGGCGACGATGCGGGTCCGCAGCGACATGATCCCCTCGAAGGCGATCACCATGTCGTCGCCGGGCCGAAGATAAAGCTCCTCGGCGTTGGGCTGGCCCACGGCGACGCCGCTCGGCGCGCCCATGGCGATCAGGTCTCCGGGCTGGAACACGACATAGCGGGAGAAGTGCTCCAGCACGTCGGCAATCTTGTAGAGGTAATCTCCGGTGTTGGAGCGCAGCCTGCGCTCGCCGTTGACGTCGCAGGTGACCCACAGATCGTCGGTGTCGGCCACCTCGTCCAGCGTGAGGACGTAAGGCCCGGTGGGGGCGAAGCCCGGCATGTTCTTCGCCGTCCAGAACCGGCTGCCCGACACCACCTCGCGCTTCTGGATCTCGCGGGCGCTCACGTCGTTGGTCAGGGTGAAGCCGGCGACGTAATCCAGCGCCTCGGCCTTCTTCACGCGGTGCGCGCGTTTGCCGATGACGTAGCAAAGCTCCGGCTCGTAATCGAGCGTGGTGATGTCGTCCGGCTTCGCCACCTCGTCGCCGTCGCCCGACAGCGTGTCCACCAGCTTGATGAAGCCGGTCGGCTCGTTGGGGATTTCCGTCAGCATCTTGTTGGCGAGCAGTTCCTCGCGGTGCTTCCTGGTGTTCTTGCCGACGCAGAAGAACTTCGAGGGATCGGGGATCGGCGGCAGGAACCGGACGCCCGACACCGGCGCGGACAGGCGCTTCGCGTCTGCTGCGTCGGCCAGTTCGTCGAGCGCCTTCAGCGTCTGTGGTCCCGTGGTCAGCGCCGCCTTGACGCTGGCCGCGGGGACCGGCCGGCGCAGGGCGTCGGCAGCGGCGACCACGTCGATCACCCGGTCGCTGCGGACGATTCCGAACCGCGGGCCGCCATTCGGCGACCCGTCGGTGAATGTTGCAAGACGCATCGGTTGTCTGCCTCGGGACTGGTTGGCTTTGCTCTCTTGAAACCGGCGGTGCGTCCGGCCGGTCAGCCCCGGCCCACGAACGGCATGCCGTTGGCCATGACGGTCATGAACAGCACGTTCGTACCGGGGGGCAGGCTCGCGATGTAGACCACCGCCCTGCCGACGTCCACGGCATCCATCCGCTCCTCGATCATCATGCGGCCGTCGGGCTGCAGCACGCCCTGGCCCTGCACCATGCGTTCGGTGAGGGGCGTGGCGGCGTTGCCGATGTCAATCTGGCTGCACAGGATGCCGGTGCCGCGATAGTCGAGCGCGGTCTGCTTGGTGAGGCCCGTGACCGCGTGCTTGGTCGCCGTATAGGCCACCGCGCGCGGCCGCGGCGCATGCGCCGAGATCGAGCCATTGTTGATGATGCGCCCGCCCGCGGGGGTCTGCGCTTTCATGATCTTGATCGCCTCTTGCGTGCAGACGAACATTCCCGTGAGATTGGTGTCCACCACCTTCTTGAAGGTCTCGACCGGCAGCTCGTCCATCGGCACGGCGGGCGCGCCGATGCCAGCGTTGTTGAACAGCAGGTCGAGCCGCCCAAACACCTCTTTCGTCCTGGCGAACAGCGCCTGGACGGAGGCCGGGTCGGCCACGTCGGTCGGTACCACGAGCGTCTTCGCGGAGCCGGCCTCCTTTGCGGTTTCCTCGAGCTTGTCCGCGCGCCGTCCCGCCAGCACCACGGCGTAGCCCTCGGCGGCAAGCGCCAGGGCGACAGCCCTGCCGATGCCGGTTCCCGCGCCGGTGACCAGCGCGACCTTCTGAGCAGCCATTCTTCTTCCTCCCGACATGCAAGACGTGTCGGCGCCATCCTGAAGGCTCGGATGGCCGGCTGCAACAACGGGCCGGGAAAAATGAGGGGGATCTGTGGGCGGCGGCGGAAAAACGCTTTGAAGCGTCAGCTCGTAAGCGCAGCCGCGGCGTCGCCCTCGATGCTGCGATAGACGCCGGGGCTGGCGATGCGCCGGGCGATCTCGTCGGCGCTGCCGGGCCGCCCGAAGCGGAAGCCCTGCATGTGCTGCACTCCCGCGGCGCGCAGGAACAGGTGTTGCTCCGCGGTCTCCACGCCCTCGGCCGTGACCTTCATGCCGAGCCCGCGTCCGAGGCTGACGACGGCGTGCACGATGGCGGCGGCGTCGGGGGCCTTCTCGATGCTGAGCACGAAGCTGCGGTCGATCTTGAGCCGGTCGAACGGCAGCCGGCGCAGGTATTGCAGGCTTGAATAGCCGGTGCCGAAGTCGTCCAGCGCAAGCCGCACGCCCAGCGCCTTGAGGCGGCGCATGGCTGCCTCCGCGCTCTCCAGGTTGCCGAGCAGGGTGCTTTCCGTGAGTTCGAGTTCGAGCCGCTGTGGGTCGAAGCCGGTCTCCTGAAGGATGCGCTCGACGCTGCCGACGAAATCGTGCTGCCGGAACTGAAGCGGCGACACGTTCACCGCCACCTCGATCCCCGGCCAGGCCCTGGCCGCGAGGCAGGAGCGGCGCATCACCTGTGCGCCCAGGTCCACGATCAGGCCGGAATGCTCGGCGAGCGGGATGAACTCGGCCGGCGAGATCGCCCCGCGCGCTGGATGGGTCCAGCGCGACAGCGCCTCCACGGCCACCACCCGTTCGCCGCTGGCGTTGACGATCGGCTGGAACAGCACGTCGAGGCTGCCGTTGACGATCGCCTCGCGCAGATCCTGCTCGATCAGCTTGCGCTGCGACAGGTCGGCGTCCATCACCGCATCGTAAATGCACGCGCGGTTGCGGCCTTCGTTCTTCGCGCGATACAGCGCCATGTCGGCGTAGCGCATGATGTCGGCGGCCTCCGGCCCCGCCTCGCCGCCGATGGTGGCGATGCCGATGCTGGCGCCGATGACGATGGTGTAGCCGTTGATCGTGTAGGGCGCGCAAAGGGTCTCGATCAGCCGCCCGGCGATAGCGTGCAGCTCGCACTGATCGGCCGAGGCCGGCGTGATCAGCGCGAATTCGTCGCCGCCCAGCCGTGCGACGAGCGCGTCGTCCCGCATCGCGTCGGACAGGCGCACCGTCACGGCCCGGATCAACTCGTCGCCGACCGGATGGCCGAGCGTGTCGTTGACGTCCTTGAAATGATCGAGGTCGATGTAGAACACGGCGGCCGGCGCGCCGCCGCCGCGCACCCCGGCGATGGTGGCCTCCAGCCGGTCGCCGAAATAGTTGCGGTTGGGCAGGCCGCACAGCGGATCGTGCATCGCCAGATGCCGCAGCCGGCCTTCTCCGGCGGCGATGGTGGCAGCGGTCTGGCGCATGTAGCGCAGCACGAGGCCGGCGAGAAAGGCGAAGCCTGCGATCGCGATGCAGATGAAGGGGATCACGCTGTGCAGCACCTGCGCGCCCGGACGCTGGGGCACCCAGCCGAAACGCGCGATGAGCCTCCCGCCGGCACCCGTCAGGCTGAAGAGATGCTCGCCGGGGCCAGGCGTGGCGTCGGCTCGTTCCCGGAGGCTGGTCAGTTGAAGGCGCGAGCCGATGTCGGCCAGCAGGGCTTCGTCGATGAACATGACGGTCAGCGCGAGCGGCGCATCCGCGGCGCCGTTCCCTCCGTCCTGCGGCAGGGCAACGGCCGCGACGATGGCGGGCCGGCCCTGCACCCGCTGCAGGACGGCCGCCGGGGCCGAGAGCGGCTCTGCGCTGTCGAGCTTCTCCCGGAGCGGCAGCACGCCGGCCGGCAGGTCAAGGGTGCGTCCCTGCAGACGGTCGATCAGGGGTGCAAGGCCGGCGGGATTCCGGTTGTCCCACACCGCGGTGTCGTCCTGCGACCTGATCTGCGACGAGACGATCCGTTCCGCGTTGTCCGCGATCACCAGAATGTCGTAATCCATCAAAGTCTTGTGCCAGTCGCCGGCGAACCGCCGAAGCTCGGCGCGGCTGGCGCGGGCGTCGATCGGCAGGTCGGGAAGCGCGGCGTGCAGCTTGCGAACCGACCATTCGCCACGGTTGACGAGCGCTTTGACGAACAGATGCTGCTCGCGTTCCAGAGCGACCTCGTCGGCTCGCCTGGCGGAGGTGAGCCCCGCCACGACGATGCAGACGATGGCAATGCCGACGATGATGGAGAGCGGGATCGCGACGCCCAGCCGCGAGCACTCCCACCCCGTGGGCCTGGAATGATCCCGCGCCGCATGCGGCGGCGGGCGGATGTCGACCGGCACGATCTGCTCCCCAGGTGCTGGTATTCCTGCACTCTAGGGAAAAAAAGATTGCCATTCGCTTGCGGTCGAAACGATTTCGGACGGAAGCGCCGGCGGCCGCCGCAATTCGCGGCCGGACGTTAACCGATCGTAAATTCGCGCGCGCCCGGGTGGCGAATTCGCTCAGGATGGGGGCGTCACATAGGGCGGACGCGGGATCGCGATGTGGGCGGCGCGCAGCGCCGCCGACCAGCGCTCGCTGAGGTCGTGGAAATATGGATCGCCCGGCTCGATCCGGTAGATCAGCTCCGGATCGCAGGCGTCGCGCCGGACCACGATCACGTCGAGCGGCATGCCGACGCCGAGGTTGGAACGCAGCGTCGAATCCATCGACAGCAGCGCGATCTTCAGTCCGTCGTAGATGTCGATGTTGTAGCGCACCGCCCGGTCGAGGATCGGCTTGCCGTATTTGTGCTCGCCGATCTGCAGGTAAGGCGTGTCGACGGTGCACTCGATGAAATTGCCCGCCGAATAGATCATGAACAGCCGCATGCGGTCGTTCCTGATCTGGCCCCCGAACAGGAAGGCGACCTCGAACCTGACGTCCGAGGCCTCGAGCGCGGGTCCCTCGATGTCCCGAATGCGGCGCACCGCGCGGCCGACCAGTTGCGCGGCCTGGAACATGGTGTGGGCGTTGAACAGGGTTTCGGGCTCGCCGGTGTCGGGATGCGGGATGCCTTCGTTCAGCAGGCTCACGACCGACTGGCTGATCGACAGGTTGCCGGAGGAGGCCAGCGTCATCACCCGCTCGCCGGGCTGGCGGAAGGTGTGCAGCTTGCGGAAGGTCGAGATGTTGTCGAGGCCGGCGTTGGTGCGCGTGTCCGCGATCATGACGAGGCCGTCGCGCACCAGAATCCCGCAGCAATAGGTCATGGAGATCGTCCTTCGTCCCGGCTCTTATACCGACCGCGCCGCTCGTGCGGCAACGCCCTCCGCGTGCGCCCCCGCGATTCCGGGGTTTGCGCCGGGAAACCCGGTTGCGCCGGCTTGAGGGCGCCCGGGTTCCGCGCTACCCATCGGGGATCGCAGAGCCGGAGACTTCCATGAGCGAAGCCGTGACCGCCGCCATCCTGGTGATCGGCGACGAAATCCTGTCGGGGCGCACCAAGGACAAGAACATCGGCTACATCGCCGAGTACCTGACCAACATCGGCGTGGACGTGCGCGAGGTTCGGGTGGTGCCGGACGTCGAGACCGAGATCGTAACCGCGCTCGACGCGCTCCGGCACCGCTACACCTATGTCTTCACCACCGGCGGCATCGGTCCCACCCACGACGACATCACGGCCGACTGCGTGGCCAAGGCGTTCGGTGTGTCCATCGACGTCGATCCGCGCGCGCGGGAGATGCTGCTTGCCCGCATCGCCGAGAAAGATCTGAACGAGGCGCGGCTGCGCATGGCCCGCATCCCCGCCGGCGCCGACCTGATCGTGAACAAGGTGTCCTCCGCGCCGGGCTTCCGGATCGGCAACGTGCACGTGATGGCGGGCGTGCCGGCGATCATGCAGGCGATGCTCGACGAGGTCGCGCCGACGTTGAAGACCGGCATCCGGATGCTGTCGGAGACCGTGCGCGCCGACCTGCGCGAAGGCGACATCGGCGGGCCGCTCGGCGCCATCGCCAGGGCGCATCCGGACACCACCATCGGCAGCTATCCGTTCATGGAGGACGGCCGGCCCAACACCAATGTGGTGGTGCGCTCGCGCGATCCCCAGAAGCTCGCCGCGGCCCGGGCCGAGGTCGAGGCGATGGTGGTGCGGGTGAAGGCGGAGCTGCGGCAGACGGCCTGAACACCGGCGCACGGGCTGTCCGTGAGCTGTTGATGCCGGGGAGACGCGCCTGCGGCGCTCTTGCCGCCCGCTTCGGTTTCGTGCTGGACATGCGGTGAAGCGACCGTTTCCGGGGGAGAGCATGTCCGAACCGCTGGCCCAGTCACCCAAGGCATTCCCCGTTTCGTGGGACCAGTTCCACCGCGACGCCCGCGCGCTGGCGTGGCGGCTGGCGGCCTCCGGCCCGTTCCAGGCCATCGTCTGCGTGACCCGCGGCGGCCTGGTGCCGGCCGCGATCGTGGCGCGCGAGCTGGACGTGCGCGTGATCGAGACCGTCTGCGTGGCGAGCTACAACCACCAGACCCAGGGGCGGATCAGCGTCATCAAGGGCATCGCGGAGCAGATCAAGACGCTCGGCGGCGAAGGCGGACAGGGCGTGCTGATCGTCGACGACCTGGTTGACACCGGAAAGACCGCGCGCGTGGTGCGCGAGATGCTGCCGAAGGCGCATTTCGCCACCGTCTACGCCAAGCCGATGGGCCGTCCGCTGGTCGACACCTTCATCACCGAGGTCTCGCAGGACACCTGGATCTATTTTCCCTGGGACACCGGGCTCGCGTTCCAGCCGCCGATTTCCGGCGGCGGCTGACACGGGCCTGCCGCTTCAGACAACGAACGGGAGGACCGCCATGTTCACGCGACGTCAATTCGTGACCGCCTCGGGCGCGGCCGCGCTCACGACCGCGGCCCGGCCGGCCTGGGCGCAGTCCTATGCCACGCAGCCGGTGCGCATCCTGGTCGGCTATCCGGCCGGCGGCGGCGTCGATCTGGTGGCGCGGCTGCTCGGCGATCCGATGAAGAGTGCGCTCGGCCAGCCGATCGTGGTGGAGAACCGCACCGGGGCGGCCGCGATGATCGCCGCCGGCGCGGTTGCCAAGGCCGCTCCCGACGGGCACACGCTGCTGATGGCCGCCTCCGGCGAGGTCGCGATCAACCATCATCTCTACAAGGAGAAGATGGCCTATGATCCCACGAAGGAGCTGGTGCCGATCGCGCTGATCGGGATCGTTCCCTGCGTGGTGGTGGTGCGGGCGGACTCGCCGATCCGCTCGCCGAAGGATCTGGTGGATCAGGCCAAAGCCAATCCCGGAAAGCTGTCGTTCTCGTCCTCGGGCATCAGCAACCCGCAGCACCTGGCCGGCGAGCTGATGAACAGCATGGCCGGCATCGAGGTGCTGCACGTTCCCTACCGCGGTTCGGCTCCCGCGGTCACGGACGTCGCCACCGGCGTCGTCACCATGAGCTTCTCGAGTCTCGCGGCGGCGCTGCCGCTGATCCAGGGCGGCAAGATCCGTGCGGTCGCCGTGACCTCGCTCGAGCGGATGCCGCAGCTTCCGGACGTGGCGCCGCTGCAGGACGGCGCGCCGGGCCTCAAGGGCTATGAGCTGCTCAACTGGTTCGGGATGTTCGGCACGGCGGGCACGCCTGCGCCGGTCGTGGACCGGCTCAACGGGATCGTGAACGCGGCGCTCGGCGAAGCCAAGACCGCGGATCTGCTCGACAAGCAGGGCATCGTGCGGCGCCCGATGAACGCCGCGCAGTTCAGGGGCTTCGTGGAGTCGGAGACGAGGAAGTTCGCCGGGATCATCGAGCGGGCGAAGATCACGCTCAAGGGGTAGGCCCGCGCACCGCCCGCGGCTATGCTGCGGCGGCGGCAACACCGCCCGACGCGCGAGGAGATGCTCATGGATGCCGTCACGCCAAAAGCCGCCCCGGCCGCCGACCGCCACTCCCATGTCGTGCGTCCGGCCGAGATGGAGTGGAAGCCGACGCGCTTTCCCGGCTGCGAGGTCAAGACGCTGCTGATGGACCCCGACACCGGCCTGATGACCGCTCTGATGCGGTTTGCGCCCGGCGCGGTGCTGCCCGACCACGAACACGTCCATGTGGAGCAGACCTACGTGCTGGAGGGACGCCTTGTCGACAAGGAGGGGCCGGCCACGGGGATCGAGGCGAAGCAGGGCGAGTTCATCTGGCGCGAGCCCGGCACCCGCCACGTCGCCTGGTGCCCCGAGGGCGGGCTGATGCTTGCGATCTTCCAGGTGCCCAACAAATTCTACGAGACCGACGGCCGTGTGACCGATCCGGCGGGCCGTATCTGGGACGAGGTGTGGGGCCACACCGGCAAGGGCTGAGGCATGGGCTGACCGCCGGCCGGCTTCCTGCGCCGCCCCGCAGGGTGTTAGAAGGCGTCTGCGCGGACGTGGCGGAACTGGTATACGCACGAGACTTAAAATCTCGCGCCCGCAAGGGCTTCCGGGTTCGAGCCCCGGCGTCCGCACCACCGGCAGCCTGCGTGGCCCGCGCGGGACTCAATGGGAGTCTGGGGATGATCCTGTCGGCGATGGCCCGGCTTTCGCGATGGACGGCCGCGTGCGCGCTGGGGGCCGCACTGGCGGGCTGCGCCAGCGTCGGGGAGGAGACGGCGAACGCCCTGTTCGCGGCTCCGGGCAAGTTCGACGGATACACCTGCCGCCAGATCGGCGATCGGGCTCGCTCGGCGAGCACGCGCGAGCGCGAACTGGAGGAGATGATGGCGCGGGCCGAGAGGGGCGCCGGCGGCGCGCTGGTCAGCGCGGTCGCCTACCGCAGCGACCATCTGCAGGCGCGCGCCGAATTGAAGTTGCTGGCCGACACCGCGGGAACGAAGAACTGTACCGCCGAAACCCTCTGGGGAAACGAGCGCGCCGTGTGGTGAATCAGCGCGGTTTGTCCGCCGCGCATTCGGTCGACTGCAGCCTCCCCGCAGGCCACCGCTCGTGATGCCGTCGTCGCGCCGCGTTCGTGTCGGCATCGCGGCATTTTTTCGGTGCACGACGTTTGCCGTTCCGTTCAGCGGGCGCCGCGGAATGTTTTTATTCTGCGAACGCCGGTTTCTTCGGAACGATGCCCTGCCGCACCGGTTCACTCCGCGGGGGTGGGCTCACCAAGGAGGTTTGCAATGCGAATGAAGACGATCGGCGCCGCCATTGCGGTCATGGGTCTGGCGGTCGGCACCGCGGCGGCTCAGATGCAACCGACGCAATCCCCGACGGCGCGCGGCCAGAACGCGGCCTTCTGTCTGGAGGGAGCGGATGGCGCGAAGAATTGCGGCTTCGCGACGATGGCGGCCTGCGACGCGGCCAAGAAGGGCCAGGCGGACACCTGCGCTCCGAACCCGGCTTCGACCACGGGTTCCGGCGCGATGAGTCCGGGTGGCGCCACGGCTCCGGGCGGAACTCCTTCGGGCAGCCCGGCGCGCTAGAGCGTTTCGGCCGAAGCCGCGTGATTGAAAACGTGGCGAGTCGAAACCGGACGTCCCGGTGTTGACGTCCAGCGCCGAAGCGGAAGCCGTCCGGCTCAATGCCGGACGGCTTCGCCCATTTCACGTCCGGTCGAAGAGCCTGCCGCCGCACGGCGGGGTCCTTCACTTCGGTGGCAGCGGTCGCCAGCCGTAGAGCCAGTCGAAGCGGCGTAGCAGCCCGTTTCCGTCCAGCACGCGCAGCGCCAGATTGCGCGCCAGCGCCTCTGCTCCGGCAAGGTGATAGATCTTGCTGTTGAAGCGCCCTGCGCGCTGCACGCGAGCCGCGCGCTCGCGCCGCGCGCCCTCGTAGGCGCGCAGCGCATGCACCGGGTCGTCGGGCCGCTGCGCCAGCGCTGTGGCAAGGATGGCGGCGTCCTCGATCGCAAGCGCTGCGCCTTGGGCCAGGAACGGCAGCGTGGGATGAGCGGCATCGCCCAGCAGGGCGACGGGGCCGTCGCCCCAGCGGCGCAGCGGAGGCAGGTCGTACAGCGCCCACTTCAGCCAGTTCTCCGGCTGCGCAAGCAGCGCGCGCGCTTCCTCCGACCAGCGGCGGCGCGGGAAGCGCGCCAGCAACTCGTCGCGCTGGCCGGACTCGCTCCAGCCGGTGCCGTCCCAGTCGTCGCGCACGATGGCGACGATGTTGACGAGACTTCCCGTCTTCACGGGGTAGTGCACGAGATGAGCGTCGCGGCCGAGCCACAGGCGCACCTGCGGCCCACGGAACGGCTCCGCGACGCTCTCGGCCGGAACCAGCGCGCGCCATGCGGTGCGCTGGCGGAAGGCCGGACGGTCGCGATGCCCGAGCCTGCGGCGCAGCCCGGACCAGAGGCCGTCGGCCGCGACCAGCGCGATCCCGCCTTCGTCGGCAGCCACCGCGCCGCGCCGGCATGCCACGCTGACGCCGTGGCCGTGGGTCACGAAGTCCTCGACCGTGGTGCCGAGCTTGAGCGCGATGTCGGGATGGGCGCGGGCGGCTTCGACCAGCACCCGTTGCAGGTCGCCGCGGTGGATCGTCCAGTAGGGCGCGCCGTAACGCTCCGCGGCGGCGTGGCCCAGCGGCACGCCGGCGAGCCGCTTGCCGCGCGATCCATGGACGACGACCGCGGCCGGCTCGACGATCTCGTGCCGCAGCGGCTCCTCGAGCCCGAGCGATATCAGAACCCGCGTGGCGTTGGGCGAGAGCTGGATGCCCGCGCCGGTCTCCTGCAGCCGCTCGGCCTGTTCGAGCACGATGACCCGCAGACCGCGTTGCGCGAGCGCCAGCGCCGCGGTCAGCCCGCCGATCCCCGCGCCTGCGACGATGACGGTGCGGGAGGACGCCACGGCCGGCGCGCCCGGCGGGTCAGACGGCTTCGGTCAGCGCGCAGGCAGCCGGCACGGCGGCGTGCGGATCGAGCTTGGCGTTGAAGCGGTAGAGCGTCGAGCAATAGGGGCAGATGATCTCGCTGTCGCCGCCCAGGTCGAGGAACACATGCGGATGGTCGAACGGAGGCTTTGCGCCCACGCACATGAACTCGCGCGCGCCGATCTCGATCACCGGAACGCCCGGATCGTTGTGGAAGTGTGGGACCACGTGAGCAGCCATCGGGGGAAGCCTTCGCCGATTTCGTTAACCTGTCGCGGCGCACCATAACGGTCCGTTCAGCCATTTCCTAGGCGAACGGCGGCAAATTGGCGGACTTCGGAACGCCATGAATTTGAAGGCGTTTTCTGGACGGGGCGGAATTCGTCCCCATATGCGCGCTGTCGGGCCCGGACGGACTCGCGCTACCCTTGCGCGTCCGGCGAATCGGGCGGGAGGACGGATGACCCGGCTGCGTGCGGTGCATTCCTGGCTGGTGGCCTTCGGCTTCGCCGCGGCGGCCGCCTTTGCCGTGCCGCTTGGCATGGAGGCCAACGTCCTGCTGGCCCACGAGGACGATCCCGCCGCGATCGCCGACCGTGCGCTCGACAAGGCGTTTGACGCGCCGCTTGCGGTCCGCGAGATCGAGGCGGCGCTGGAGGCCAAGGACGCGGATCTGGCCCGCAGCTTTCTCGAACTGGCGCAGGAGCGGGGTCTTGCCGTGCCCGCCGATCTGTCGGCGCGGGTGAGAGCCGCTGTCGAACGCGATAACTCGATGTCGGCCCACGCACAGGCCTTCGCTCAGGGCTTCATCACCGGCGAGCCCGACAACATGGTGGGCCTGGCCGGCACCGTGGCTGGCGACCTGTTCGTGTTCGGCGACATCCGCGATGCGTTGCGCGAGGGCACGCGCTACGTCAACGGCGAGAAGGTCGATGAGATGATCCTGGGCCTGTCGGTGGTCGGCATCGCGATCACCGCGGGCACCTATGCGAGCTTCGGCGCGGGCGCGCCCGCGCGCGTCGGCCTGTCTGCGGTGAAGGCGGCGCGCAAGACCGGCCGGCTGAGCGCGCGCATGGCGGACTGGATCGGCCGCTCGGTGCGCGAGGTGGTGGACTGGCCGGCGCTGCGGCGCGCGGGTGGTTCGCTGGCCGAGCCCGCGGTCGCGGTGCGGGCGGCGCGCGAGGCGGTCAAGGTCGACAAGGCTGGCGGGCTCCTGAAGCTTGCGGGCGACGTGGGCACGGTCCAGACCAAGGCTGGCACCAAGGCTGCGCTCGACGGGCTGCGCGTGGCGCAGGGACCGGCCGACATGGCGCGGGTGGCCAAGCTGGCCGAGAAGAAGGGCGGTAAGACCCGGGCGATCCTCAAGACGCTCGGCCGTGGCGCCATCGTTCTTTCGATGGCCACCTTCAACCTCGCCATGTGGATTATGGGCGCGCTCTTTACTCTCTTCGGCCTGGTGTCCTCGGCCAAGAGCGGAGTCGAGCGCATGACCCAGCGTTCCATCGACAAGCGCAAGGCGCGCGAGCGCGAGCGTTTCCTGGCGATGACCGGCGCGCGCGGCGCGGCCGCGTGATGGCGCACGGCCACGATCACGGCCACGATCGGGGACACCGCCATTCGCATGGCGAGCCGCACGCTCACGTTCCGAAGGGTGCGGGCGCGGAGCGCAAGATCGTCTGGGCGATGGCGCTCACCGGCGGCTTCATGGCGGTGGAGGTGGCGGGGGGCATCGTCTCCGGCTCGCTTGCGCTGATCGCCGACGCCGGCCACATGGCGACCGACTTCGGTGCGCTGCTGCTGGCCTACGCCGGCATCCGCCTCGGCCGCCGGCCGGCCGACGAGAAGCGCAGCTACGGCTACCGCCGGCTTGAGGTCCTGGCGGCCTTCGTCAACGGCATGACGCTGCTCGCGCTGACCGCTTGGATCGCGTTCGAGGCGGTGCGCCGGCTGGCTACGCCGGTCGAGGTGCTGAGTGGGCCGATGATGGTCGTGGCGGTCATGGGTCTGCTGGTGAACCTCGCGGCCTTCGCGATTTTGCGACAGGGCGGCGAGGACAACGTCAACGTCAGCGGCGCCCTGGTGCACGTGCTGGGCGACCTGCTCGGATCGGTGGCCGCGATCGCGGCGGCGGCCGTCATCTGGTTCACGGGCTGGATGCCGATCGACCCGCTGCTGTCGCTGCTGGTGGCCGGCCTGATCGTGCGAAGCGGCTGGTCCATCGTGCGGCGCTCCTCGCATATCCTGCTCGAGGGCACGCCGCCGGACATCGACGTGGAGGCGGTCCGGCGCGAGCTGCTGAGCCTTGAGGGGCTTGCGGATGCCTCGCACATCCACGTGTGGTCGCTGACCTCCGGCCGGCCGGTGGCCACTCTGCACGTGCGGCTGGCGGAGGGCGCAGACGCCGCGACGGCGTTGCGAGGCGTGCGGCGGCGGCTCGAAACCGGCTTTGGGATCGCCCATTCCACCATCGAGATCGACTTCGACCCCGATCAGAGCGAAGTCCGGCACCGCGACGATTGACACGGGCATCCCCGCGCGCCACGCCTTCGGTCCTCTTGTATGAATCCATGGGCCGTTACGATCATGCCGAGCTTCCGACACGACGACCTTGAGATCGCCTATCTCGACGAGGGCGACGGCGATCCCATCGTCCTCGTCCACGGCTTCGCTTCCACCAAGGAGGTGAACTGGGTCAATCCCGGCTGGGTCTCGACGTTGACGCGGGCGGGCCGCCGCGTGGTCGCGCTCGACAACCGCGGCCACGGCGGATCCGGCAAGCCGTCCGACCCGGCGGCCTATCACACCACGCACATGGCCGAGGACGTGCGCGCGCTGATGGACCATCTGGGCATCGGCCGGGCCGACGTGATGGGCTACTCCATGGGTGCGCGCATTGCCGCGTTCCTGTCGCTGGCGCATCCCGGCCGCGTGCGCTCGGCGGTGCTGGGGGGGCTCGGCATCAAGCTGGTGGACGGCGTGGGTCTGCCCGAGACGGTCGCCTCGGCGCTGGAGGCGCCTTCGCTCGCCGACGTCACCGATCCGCAGGGCCGGATGTTCCGCGCCTTCGCGGACCAGACCGGATCGGACCGGGCGGCGCTCGCGGCCTGCATCCGGGGCACCCGCCAGACCCTGACGGCGGAGCAGGTCGGCTCGATCCGGGTCCCGGTGCTGGTGGCGGTCGGCACCAAGGACCCGATCGCGGGTTCGCCCGAGGAACTGGCCGCGCTTATTCCCGGCGCGAGGGCGCTGCCGATCCCGGACCGTGACCACATGCTCGCGGTGGGCGACAAGGTCTACAAGGCCGGTGTGCTCGCCTTCCTGGACGAGCGGGCGTGACGGCGCAGGCGGCTCGCGCAAGTCATCAGCAGGCTCGTGATTGAGATGGGGAACTCAAGGCAAGCTATTGTTATATAGAGATAATAATTCAGTTGAAGTTGCGGAATCTTGCGGCGTGCCCACTTCTAAAGCTAGAACGGTTGCGAGGCTTGAAAGAGGCAGGGAATGGCGCAGCATCACTCGAAGCCGCAGACCGGGCTCGACACGGTCGACCCCGTCTGGTCGCGCATCCGCGGCGAAGCCGAGGAGATCGTGCGGCGCGAGCCCGAGGTCGGCACCTTCGTCTTCTCCTCGGTGCTGCGTCACGACGCGCTGGAGACCGCGGTCGCCCATCGCGTGGCCGAGCGTCTCGACCACCGCGACATGTCGGCCGAACTGATCCGCCAGGCCTATGCCGAGGCGCTGGAGGCCCAGCCGCAGATTGGCGAGGCGTTCCGCGCCGACCTTTCGGCGGTGTTCGACCGCGACCCCGCCACCGACCGGCTGATCGAGCCGCTGCTCTACTACAAAGGCTTCCATGCCATTCAGACTCACAGGCTTGCGCACTGGCTCTGGAGCAAGGGCCGCAAGGACTTCGCGTATTACCTTCAGAGCCGGTCCTCGGCCGTGTTCCAGTGCGACATCCATCCGGCGGCGCGGGTGGGGCGCGGCATCTTCCTCGATCATGCGACCGGTCTCGTGGTCGGCGAGACGGCCGTGATCGGCGACGACGTCTCCATGCTGCACGATGTCACGCTCGGCGGAACCGGCAAGGATCACGGCGACCGCCATCCCAAGATCGAGAGTGGCGTGCTGATCGGCGCGGGCGCCAAGATCATCGGCAACATCACGGTCGGCCATTGCGCGCGCGTGGCGGCTGGTTCGGTGGTGCTGCATCCGGTGCGGCACAATACGACGGTCGCCGGCATTCCGGCCAAGCCCGTGGGCCACGCGCCCTGCGCGGAGCCGTCGCGGACCATGGATCAGCTCTTCTACGACAACGGCCCCTGATCCGGGAATTCCGGTGTGCGCGCCGTCTTTGTGTTGCGGCGCGGTGCGTGCTACCAAGCCGGCGGATCGGAGGCCAGTCCGTGGACGTATCGGAAGTCAGCCAGCTCAACGCCTATCTCAGAAAGCTGTTCGGCAACCCGAATATTCGCGTGGTGCCGAAGAAGCGCGACATGGCCGAGGTTTTCGTCGGCGAGGACGATCTCGGGCAGCTCACCGTCGACGACGAGGACGGCGACCGCTCCTACAATTTCCGGATGGTCATTCAGGTCAGCAGCGATCCGGGCCTGCAGCCGGTGCCGACGCTGAGCGCCTATCTTCGCGCGAAGTTCGACAACGAGAGCATCCGCGTGGTGACGCGGCCCAAGAAGACGGATTCGCTGGAGGCCTATCTCGGCGACGAGTTCCTGGGCGTGCTGTTCCTGGAGAACGAGAAGGGTCGCAGGTCCTACGTCTTCGAGTTGCCGATCCTCGACGTGGATCTCGTCCCCGGCGACTGAGCCGCCGGTCAGCCGTTGTGCGGCCGCAGGGCCGCGATCAGGCGGTCGATCCCGTCCGCGACCGGCCGCCAGTCCGCGAGCCAGTCGCGCGGAAACCGCACCGTCAGGTCCGCGCCCGCCAGCCTTCGCTCATGCAGGCACAGGCCGCGCGCGGTGCCCGCATTCTGCGTGCAACGCAGCAGAAAGCGCTCCGGCGCGGCCGCGTCGTGGATCAGCTCTTCGCCCTGGTACGGCGTGCCGTCGCGGAAGCTGCGGATCGTGAGCCCGTCGCCGCTGGCGGCTGGGGCTGCGTCGACGTAACGGGGATAGATCACGTTCAGCCGCTCGAGCGGGGGCAGGGTGTTGTCGCTGCCGGCGATCGTCAGGAACAGCCGCTCGGTCAGGTGCGGGATGTCGGCCGGTGTGGGCCGCGCGGCGGGATCGGGCGGGTTCAGCGAGGGCCACAGGAACACGAGGTCGAGGCGGGCCTGGGTTCCGGGCCGGCGCTGCATCGCCACGCGGATCGCGGCTGGCGGCACGTTGAAGGTCACGCCGCCGACCGTGACCGGCAGCGAGGGTGCGTCGAGCGCGACCGGCGCGGGCTTCGGCCAGACCATGTAGGCGATCGGCGCGCACACGAGAATCGTGGCAGCGGCCATCAGGCCGAACGTCAGGAGATGGTGGCCGGAAGGCGTGCGGTGCCGTCCGCGGCCGTGCGTATGGGAGTAAGCCATCGAAACTGTTCCGCGATTCCACAGGCGGCCACCATCGGGCCAACCCGTTAACCTTGTGTTAAGCATGCGCTGGCGGAGGCGTCCGGCTTCTGGAAAGGATGCGGCATCGGCGTAGCGTGAGGCCCTGCGATGTCCCCCGAGGCATTGGTGTATGGACTGGTCTGGTCCAACTCCCTGAACTCCCTCTTGGCGCTGGCGCTCGGATTCGGCCTCGCGGGGCTGCTCTCGAGCGGCTACCAGGTGTTGAACGAGCGGCCCGCGAGTTTCCGGCTCCTCGAGCGCGCCGAGCGGCGGCAGGCGCTGGCGGCGCTGCCGTTCCTGATGTTCGCGGCTCCCTTCATCATCGTGAACGCCATTCTGCGGGCCAGCCGGGCCGGCGGCGGCGGTTTCGGCTTCGCCATGCTGGCGACGGTGCTGGCGGGGTTCTGGAGCCTCATGTCGGGCACCCTCGTGGTGATGGCCCTGCAGGCCGCGGGCCGCATGGTCGCCTGACAGGCGGCTCCCTCGCCAATCCGGTTTCTCCATGCCAGTTTGTGCGCCACTTCAGCAGGAGCGTGCGCATGCCGATCTATGAGCTTGACGGGCAGGGCCCGGAGTTTCCCGCCGACGGGCAATACTGGGTGGCGGAGACCGCGGTGCTGATCGGGCGGGTGCGCCTGCGAAGCCATGCCAGCGTCTGGTTCGGCGCGGTGCTGCGCGGCGACAACGAGTGGATCGAGGTCGGCGAGCGCTCGCAGATCCAGGACAACGCGACGCTGCACACCGATCCGGGATTTCCCATGACCATCGGCGCGAATTGCGTGATCGGCCACCAGGCCATGCTGCATGGCTGCACGGTCGGCGACAACAGCCTGATCGGCATGAGCGCGGTGGTGCTCAACGGCGCGCGGATCGGCAGCAATTCGCTGGTCGGCGCCGGCGCGCTGGTCACGGAGAACAAGACCTTCCCCGACAATTCGCTGATCGTGGGTTCGCCCGCCCGCGCGATCCGCACGCTGGATGAGAAGGCCGCGAAGATGATCGCCGGCGGCGCGGACGTCTACGTGCGGCGCTGGCAGCAGTATGCGAAGGGCCTGAAGCGGATCGGCTGAGGTCTCCGCTGCGTCACGAGGGCTTCCAGTTCTTCACGGCGCTCAGCGTTTCCTGGAACGCCTGCTGCACCTCGGCGACCTCGCCGGAATCCAGCTCCTCCGGGATCGCGTCGTCCGGCTCCGCGGCTGACGCTGCGGCGTGGATCGGGATGATCGAATTCTCGATCGTGGGGTCGGGGTCCCGCACGCACTGAAAGTCGTGTCCGGGAAACTGGGTTTCCAGCGCATCGAGCACGCGCGCGACGAGCGCATCGTCGGCATCGTCGGTCAGGGCGAAGACATACGAGGTCATGGCGGGGAGCGTCCGGTGCGGAGGTCTTCGGCGATCCCTACAGGGAATATCGGGCCCGCGCACGCCCTTCCGCCCGCCCTGTCCGCCGGCCGGTGCTTCGCCCCCGACCGGGCGAGGCCGCGCGCCGTCGCGATCCTGGCTCCCGTTACGAAAAAAGGTGCGGCCGGTGTTGGGGGACACCGGCCGCGCGCGAACCCGGTCTGGGGACGGGGAGGGGTGGGGATGTGACCGGGGCCGCGTGACTCGTCGGGTTGGCTCAGCTCAGGGCGGACGTGCGATCAGCGCGAGGCTGCCGCGGTGGTGGTGGCGGGGCGCGGGTCGCCGAGCGCCACCCACACATTGGGATCGGACTGCGACTGGCGCCTGACGAAGCGGTAGCCGGTATCGGACCACAGCAGGACCGGCTCGGCCTGGTTGTCGAGCACGAAGTCGCCCCGGTCGGTCTTGACCGTGAGCACGGCGTGGCCGTCGCCCTTCTTGTCGCGGACCACGGTGATCAGCAGCGCCTCGCGCGGCCAGCCGGCCTGCATCAGCATCCGCCGCTTGAGCAGGACATAGTCCTCGCAGTCTCCCTTGCCGGTGTCGGGATAGGACCACTTCTCCACCACGCCCCACTGATCCATGTCGGTGACGGGCTGGATCGTATCGTTGACCCACTTGTTGACCCGCACGAGATCGCGCCAGGCCTTCGGCGTCAGCACGACGTCGCGCGGCGCGGTCGCCCGCGTGTCGCATTCGCGCGGATTGGAATGGCAGAACTCGACCCAGCCGATCGGCGGGCGCGAAACCTCGCCGACCGAGACATGGATCGGCCGCATCGATCCGGCGTTGGCACCCGCGCCGAATGCCGCCGTGGCCGTCACGGCCAGCACCGCCCCCAGCATCGCTTTCGTTTTTGTACGCCACGACATGACGTGACCCCTCTCCCGTTGTTGGGGTCACTATGACTGCAAGCCTTTGTGTCGCCGCTAATCCGCCCAAGTCGTTTTGAATAGAAGCCAAGTAAAACTAAGATCGAATACTATGATCATTTAAATCGTAATTGCGTAAAATGCCGGATATTCCGGTTTGATTCAAATTTGAGGATTCACCAGCCAAACCCCGACGCCATGCGGCCTTTCGCGCGCCGCGGCGCGGCCCGCTTAACCGGATCAACGGGAGAATCTTAATTCGGGAACCCGGCGCAAGGGCCGGCAAGGCGGCTGGACGGAGGCGCGGCTGCGGCCCGCCCGGTCATACGGCGTTTACTGTGCCGACAGCTCGTCTTCGAGCGAGTCCGGATGCTGCAGCCGCGTGAACTCGATCGCGAAGCCGTCCTCGAGGTGGCGGACCACCCGGCCCGGCACCCGGCCGACCGTGACCGGGCTGCCGATTTCCGGCCGCTCGGTGGTCGAGATGGCGGCGCCGGAGTTGGAAATGTCGATCAGCCGGACGCCGATGTTGAGGCCGTTGGCCAGGATCAGCCGCGCGCTCGGATTTTTCGGGACGACGCGACCGTGACGGCGGTCTTCCGGCAGGTTGAGGATGTTGCGGTTGGCGAGCCATGTGAGCTGGGCCGCGAGCTTGTCGCGCTTGCGCGCCGTGGCCGAGATCGTCATGGCGAAGCCGTTGGGGAACTGGCGGGCGATCGTGCCCTCCAGCCGACCGAGATGGTCGACATAGGCGATCACGCGCTCGCCGACGTTGCCGCAGACCGGCGCGATCATCGCCATGCCGCCGGGCGACATGTTGATCACCTGGCACGGAAACTCGCGGCGATCCGCCAGCATGTAGCGGCCCAGAAGGTTGACCCGCACCCGCTGATGGCGCCGGCGCTCCTGGGCGAGCGAAAGACTGTTCGGCTGCGCTTGCGGCATCGCCATGAGGCGGCTGACCCTCGACACACGATTTCGTGTCGAGACTATGCAGCCATCGTTAACGAGCCGTTTATTCGCGATTGCGCGGCCATATGTTCCATAGGCCGCGGGCTCAGTCGGAGCGACCGCCCTCGTAGACCGTCAGGCCGTGGCGGATTCGGCCGGCGGCCGGGACCACGGACGGGGCTTCGGTGGCGTCCACGGCCGGCCCCACGTGACGGAACATGCCGAGCCGCAGCGGACCGACCGGCTTGGCGCCGATCCAGTAGGGGACCGCCATCGGCGCCATCGCGCCGAGCACGCGGGCCTCGGCCCGGGTTTCGTGGGCGAGCGGCAGCAGCAGAAGTTCCATGCTGACGGCCAGGACCGGGTCGCTGGCGGCATGGGCCGTGACGCTCGCCACGACCCCGACCTTCTCCTCGGTGACCACAGCGATCAGCTCGCGCATCGAGGTCTGGGCCGGCTTCTCCCAGAGCTTCACGAAGCTCTCGGCCTTCAGCTCGCGCCCGAACAGGGCGCACAGCCTCGTGCCGGCGAGCCGGAACGGATGGTGCGCGAGGCCGTCCAGCGCCAGCACGAAGGTGTCGCCGAGCGTCTGGCGGATCGCGGCCGGATCGACGTCGCCGCGCGCCGGTGCAAGCCGGTCGCCGCGCCGCTCGTTCCAGTGGGCGAACAGGTCGCGATTGGACGGATGTTTCATTTTGCTCCCCCTGTCTCGCCATCGCGCATCGGCGACCGCCGATCTGTCTCCGTTCGGGACAGGGTTTCGGGACGCCCGCGATGGTGAGGACAAGGGAGCAGGGCGCATGCCGCCGGGGAGCGCGGCGGGGCTCGGGCGGGGAGCCCGCGGCGTTAGCGTTAAACCGGGACCCGCGTTGGCAAGGGGACGCGGGGCGTCTAGTGTCCGCGCCGAATTCGAGCGCGGCGACAGCGATCGCGCTTTCCACGATCCCACGGGGAGTGGGGGGATGTGACGGCAGGGGAGGGCGACGAGCCCTCCCCTTTATCTTTGGCGGGCGCTCGCTTATCCACGGCCGGCGCGGTTCGCGGTCCCCGAACGGGGCGCTGCGGCCGGGCACGCGTTCCGGCCATCTGCTTTCTTTCCTCCTCGACGGCCCGGAGCGCTGAGACCCGGAACAGGTCCGGGCGGATGGATATCACTGCAGGCAACCCGACTGATGAGCGACGGCCGCGAACCCATTTTCAACGTCCCGGGCGCCGTCCTGCTCGTGCTGGCTGTGCTCTGCGGAGTTCACGCGGTGCGCACGCTGCTGCTGTCCGTCGACGCCGACAACCTGCTGCTCCTGAGCTTCGCCTTCATCCCCGCACGCTACGAGATGACGGTGCTGCCGGGAGGTATCCTGCCGGGCGGGGCGGGTGCGGAGATCTGGACCTTCGTGTCCTATGCGCTGATCCACGCCGACCTGACGCATCTGGGTTTCAATTCGATCTGGCTGCTGGCATTCGGCAGCCCGGTGGCGCGCCGGTTCGGCGCGCTGCGCTTTCTCGTGCTGTTCGTGGTCACGGCGGCGGCCGGCGCGCTGGCGCATCTTCTCACGCACGCGGGCGAGATGGCCCCGGTGGTGGGGGCATCGGCCGCGGTGTCGGGGGCGATGGGGGCCGCCACCCGCTTCGTGTTCCAGGCGGGCGGCCCGCTCGATTCATGGCGGCTCGGGCCGGGCGACGCCGACCGCATTCCGGCCGCGCCGCTTGCGGTCGCGATGCGCAACCCGCGGGTGATTGCCTTCGTCGCGGTCTGGTTCGCCGCCAATCTCCTGTTCGGCGTGGGCTCGGTGTCGATCACCGGCGGCGAGCAGAACGTGGCCTGGGAGGCCCATGTGGGAGGCTTCCTGGCGGGGCTGCTGCTGTTTCCGATGCTGGACCGACCGGAACATGCCGCGAACCGGGAGCCTGGCGGGTTCCAGGAGCCTTGAGGGCTGCCGTGACGCCGCATCCGAAGATGCAGCGCATCTTGTTACGGACCTGCTAACCGCGCATGGCAGGATCGCGCCCTAACGGGACAGGAACCCTGACCCACTTCCGTCCATAACCGGCTAGCCTTGCTGTCCAGCAAAGGTGAAACGAGTCGTCGAAAACCACGGAGGTTTGCGCATGACTGTGAGAGCCATTCTCGACGCCAAGGGCAGCGACGTCGTCACCATCGGGCCCACCACGGACGTGGCTTCGGCTGCGAAGCTTCTGGCCGAGCGCCGGATCGGTTCGCTCGTGGTCACGGGACCCGACCGGCGCGTGGTCGGCATCGTCTCGGAGCGCGACGTGATCCGCGTGCTGGCTGCGCGCGGCCCCGCCGCGCTCGACCTGTCGCTGACCGAGATCATGACGCGGAAGGTCGTGACCTGCAGCACGGCGGACACCATCAGCTCGATTATGGAGATTATGACCTCCGGCAAATTCCGCCATGTTCCGGTGGTGGAGCAGGGCCGGCTTGCCGGCATCGTCTCGATCGGCGACGTGGTCAAGCACCGCCTGCACGAGATGGAGCGCGAGCATGAAGCGTTGCGCGACTACATCCAGACCGCCTGACGGAGCGGCCGGACGGCCTATCCCGTCGCCGGCGTGATCGGCGCGGGCCGCGTCGACAGCGCAGCCACGGCATCGTCCACCAGGTCGAGCGCGCGCTCGCAGGTGCGCGTGCCGATCTCGATGGTTTCGTGCGCGCGGTGAAACTCGAACCAGCCGATGTGGCCGAGCCGCGGCGTGATGGTCACGTCCGGCGGATCGCCGGCCAGCCGTGCCCGCGTGATGCGGTCCTGCATGATGTTGAAGGCATCCGCCATCACGGTCGGGATTCCGGGCTGGCCGGAATTGCCGAAGAACTGCCGCTTGAGCGCGCGCTCGGCCCCGAACATGCCGCGCAGGCCGGTCGGCTGCTTGAGCATCTCGCGGCGGAACCAGTCGTCGGTCTCGTCGGTGCCGTGGCTTGCGACCGTGCCGCCGCGTCCGAGGATGTCGGCGTTGAGATTGACCGCGATCACCAGCCGCGCGCCCAGCACGCGCGCCGCCGACACCGGCACCGGGTTGACCAGCGCGCCGTCCACCAGCCAGCGGCCGCCGAGCCGCACCGGCGGGAAGATGCCGGGCAGCGCGTAGGATGCGCGCAGCGCATCCACCAGCCGGCCGCGCCGGAGCCAGATCTCGTGGCCGGTGCCGACCTCGGTGGCGATGGTGGCGAACATGATCGGCAGGCTCTCGATCTGCGTGTCGCCCAGCGCCTCCTCCAGATTGCCGGAGAGCTTGTCGCCGCTGATGAGGCCCGCACCCGACAGGCTGATGTCGAGATAGCTCAGGAGCCCGCGCCGGGTCAGGGTGCGCGACCAGGCTTCGAAGTCGTCGAGCTTGCTTGCGGCGTAGCAGCCGCCCACGACGGCTCCGATCGAGGTGCCGACGATCACGTCCGGCTTGATGCCATGCTTGAGCAGAGTGCGGATCACGCCGATATGCGCGAAGCCGCGGGCCGCGCCGCCGCCCAGGGCGAGCGCGATGGTCGGCCGCTCCAGCGTCGGCGGCTTATGCTCGGCGCTTGCGTCGGCTCCGCGGTCGCTGCCGCCGCCCCACAGATGCTCGAAGACCAATCGCCTCTCCCCGGTCGGACCTGTCAGCCGCCGCCCGGCGGCCGCTTGAGCGAGAACACGCTGTCCACCACCGCATACTCGTCATAGCCGCAACGCGCGATCGGCCTGATCGCGACGGTGTCGAGGCGGCCGTTGTTGAGGAAGCGGTCGTCGATATGGACGCCGATCACATGGCCGAACACGACGTAACGGTCGAGCGCCTGGCCGTCCACGTCGTCGAACGAGACGGTCTTGATCCACCGGCATTCGAGCGCGCAGGGCGAGGCCGCGACCCGCGGCGGCGCGATGAGCCGGGAGGGCGCGGGTTCGAGGCCGGCCGCGGTCATCTCGTTTTCGCCGCGTGCCAGCGGGGCGGACGTGGCATTCATCTCCATGCGCAGGTCGTAGGTCGCGATGCTGCAGACGAACTCCTTCGTCTCCTCCGCGAACGCGGCGGAATCCTTGAATCCCTCGCTCGCGAACATCACGATCGGCGGCCGGTCGGTGATGCCGTTGAAGAACGAGTAGGGGGCGAGGTTGACCTCGCCCTTCGCGCTCATGGTCGTGACCCAGCCGATCGGGCGCGGGGCCACGATCGCCTTGAACGGGTTGTGCGGCAGGCCGTGGTCGTTCTTGCGGGTGTCGTAGAACATGGCGGCCGCTCCGCTCAGCCGCCGAACCGCGTGACGATCTCCGCCAGCGGCGGCCGCGGCCGGTCCTCCGGCGGTTTTGACGGCCGCCCGATGTGAACGAAGGCCGCGATCCGCTCTTCGGCCCCGACGCCGAGCGCGTCCAGCACCCGGCGGTCGTAGGCATACCACTCGGTCAGCCAGTTCGCGGCATGGCCCAGCGCATGGGCCGCCAGCACGAGGCTGGTGGCGGCCGCGCCCGCCGACAGAATCTGCTCCCATTCCGGAATCTTGGCGTGCGGCGCGGCGCGGCTGACCACTGCGATCACCAGCGGCGCGCGCGCCAGGCGTTGGCGTTCGAACGCGATCTGGTCGGGCGTGGCGTCGGGCCGGCCGGCCGCGAAGGCCGCCGAGATGGCATCGCCGGCCTTCAGCCGGGCATCGCCCTCGAACACGATGAAACGCCAGGGCGTCAGCTTGCCGTGGTCGGGCACCCGCGACGCGATGGTCAGGAGCGCGTCGATCTCGGCTGGCGAGGGGCCGGGACCTCGCATCTCCATCGGCTTGATCGAGCGGCGGGTTCTAAGCAGGTCGAGGGCGTCGGGCATGGCGTCTGGTCCTTCACGCTATCCTTAATGGCTGGGCCGAACCGGGTCAAAACTGCCCCCCAACGGCTTGAATTCGCCGCGATTCCGTTTGAAAACCGTCGCCATGTCACGGGGGACCTCATCGCGCCGCTGCGGCCGCCGGCTTGCCGGGGGGGCCGTCGCGCTGGCCGCGCTTCTGGTCGTCCTGACGGCCGGGTCGTTCGAAGCGGATGCGCAGGCGCAACTCCAGGCGCCCGCCGACGGCATGCCGCCTCCGGTCCCGCCGATGCCGATCCCCAACAGCCCGGGCGGCACGCTCACTTCGCCCGGCGTCTTTCCGCCGCCGCCCGCGGGAGCGCCGCTGATGCTGCCGTCGAGCCCGCCGCCGCTGGCTGCGCCGGGCCTTTCCGCCGTTCCCTCGGCGTCGGCGACCCGTTCTGGCGAGGCCATGCTGAGCGCCGTCGCCCGCTTCGGGCGCGACGCGCCGGCCATCACCGGCGGCTTGCACTGGCGCGTTTACTCCGACCGGCCCGACCAGGCCGGCGGCTTCCGTCTGGTCCGCGAGGACCGTTCCGCGCAGCCGAACCTGACGCTGCCGCCGGGCGGCTATGTCGTGCATGTTGCCTTCGGGCTTGCCAGCGCCGCCAGGCACGTGCAGGTGCGCGGCGACACCCGCGAGGTGTTCGAGATTCCGGCCGGAGGGCTCGTCATCAAGGGCCAGGTCGGCGACGTGCGCATCCCGACCGGCCAGATCGCCTTCGACATCTACCGCGGCAGCCAGTTTGACCAGCGCGAGGAGCAGCGTCCGATCGTCGCCAACGTCGCCACTGGCGAGACGGTGCTGGTGCCGGAGGGCATCTATTACATCCTCTCGAAATACGGCGACGGCAACGCAGTGGTGCGCTCCGACATCCGCGTGCAGGCCGGCCGGCTGACCGACGTGACCGTGACCCACCGCGCCGCCGCCATCATGCTCAAGCTGGTGTCGCGCCGCGGCGGCGAGGCGCTGGCCAACACCGAGTGGGTCGTGATGTCGCCCGGCGGTGACATCGTCACCGAGACCAAGGGCGCGTTTCCGCGCGTCATCCTGGCCGAAGGCGAATACCGCGTGGTCGCGCGCAACGAGAACCGCACTTACCAGCAGGACATGAAGGTGATCCCGGGCGTGGACGGCGAGATCGAGGTGCTGGCGCGGTGAGGGCGACGTCCTCCCTGCTGCTGCTTCTCTCGCTCTCCTTCGTCACCCCTGTCGTGGCGCAGGTGCGGCCGCAGATTCCGAACGGCGAACTGCCGGGCCGCGAGCGCGATCGCTTCTTCGACCGCTTCCGTCAGCCCGGCGACCTGCGCAACGATCCCGGCATCCGCTGGGAGGGCGAGGCGAAATCCGCACCGAAAGGACAGCGGCGGAGCCCGAAGGACGGCCGTCGCAAGCGGAACTGAGGCCGGATCAGGTCGAAGCCTCGCCCGCGATCTTCCGCTCCTGGGGGGCGGCGGCATCGGTCTCCGCCAGACGCATCTCCTGCTTCAGGGGCAGGAAGACGAGGGCGACGAGCGTGATCCCGGCGGTCACGGCGATATAATGGCCGACCGAATTCGCACCATAGGCGGTGGCGAGCCAGGTGGCGATGTAGGGGGCCAGCGACGCACCGAAAATGCCGGCCAGATTGAAGGTCATGGACGATCCCGTGTAGCGCACGGCCGTCGGGAAGGGCGCGGACAGGACCGTGCCGAGCGGCGCGTAGGTCAGCCCCATCGCGGCGAAGCCCAGAATCAGGAAGGCCATCACCCCCGGCAGGCCCGCGCCGAGCAGCGGCCCGGTCGCGATTCCGAATAGGATGATTGCCGCCGTTGCCGTGATCATCGCGGCCCGCAGGCCGACGCGGTCCGCAAACCGGCTGGACAGCGGCATGGTCAGCGCGAAGAAGACGACGCCGATCATCTGCAGGATGAGGAACTGCTCGCGCGTATAGCCCAGAACGCGGGTGCCCCATCCGAGCGAGAACACCGTCATGATGTAGAACAGCATGAAGGTCGCCAGCGCGCCGAACGTTCCCAGCAGAAGGCTGAGCTTGTAGTTCCTGAACAGCACCAGCAGCGGGACCGACACGCGCTCGGCCTTCTGCATCGCCTGCACGAACTCGGGCGTCTCGGCGATGCGCAGGCGGATGAGAAGACCGACGAGAACGAGGACCAGACTGGCCACGAACGGAATCCGCCAGCCGTAGGACAGGAAGTCCGCATCGGACATGGTTTCGGTCAGGATCAGGAACGTGCCCGTGGCCAGCAGGAATCCTGCCGGCGCGCCGAACTGCGGGAACATGCCGTACCAAGAGCGCTGCCCAGCGGGCGCGTTCTCGGTCGCCAGCAGGATGGCGCCGCTCCACTCGCCGCCCAGCCCGAAGCCCTGGCCGAACCGGCACACCGCCAGCAGCAGGGGCGCCATGATCCCGATGGAATGATAGGTCGGCAGCAGGCCGATCACGACGGTCGAGATGCCCATTACCATCAGCGACGCGACCAGCGTGGCCTTGCGGCCGACGATGTCGCCGAAATGGCCGAACACGGCCGCGCCGAAGGGGCGGGCGAAGAAGGCGATGGAGAACATCGCGAAGGATTGCAGGAGCGCGGTCGTCGGATCGCTGTTCGGGAAGAACAACTGCGGAAACACCAGCACGGCGGCCGTGGCGTAGATGTAGAAATCGAAGAATTCGATCGTCGTGCCGATCATGCTGGCGAGCAGCACGCGCCGCTTGGAGTTCGGGACGGCGGCCGGCTCGGTGTGGATCGTCATCGGAGCGCCTTCTCCGCGAGGGGGGCTTGGGGTCGCCGGTCCGGCGACCCCGGTTGGCGAAACCGGTCCCGCGGCGTGCGGGACCGGTTCGGCAGGCGGCCTCAGCCGCTCCGGCTTCGCCGCATGTCCGGCGCGACCGCCTCGTCCGCGAGGGCTTTCAGCGCTTCGTCGAGCGGCAGGACGGTCTGGCCGTCCTTGCCGAGCCTGCGGATCGACACCGTGCGCTCGGCCGCCTCCTTCTTTCCGGCCACCATCAGGACCGGCACCTTGGCCAGCGAGTGCTCGCGGACCTTGAGGTTGATCTTCTCGTTACGGAGGTCGCTTTCGACGCGGAGACCCGCGGCCTTTGCCTTCTCGACCACCTCAAGCGCGTAGTCGT
>CAZZCV010000035.1:29439-33897 GCA_964653225.1 uncultured Rhodoplanes sp.
TCTTCTCGTTGCGCAGGTCGATGCCGGCTCGCAGGCCCGCCTTGCGCGCGGCGTCGAGCACCTCGCGGGCGTAATCGTCGGCGTCGGAGGTGATGGTCGTCACCATCGCCTGCAGCGGCGAGAGCCAGAGCGGGAAGTGGCCGGCGAAGTGCTCGATCAGGATGCCGGTGAAGCGCTCCAGCGAGCCGAACATCGCCCGGTGCAGCATCACCGGCGTGACCTTGTTGGAGTGGTCGTCGATGTAGAACGCGCCGAGCCGCCCCGGCAGGTTGAGGTCCACCTGCACCGTGCCGCACTGCCAGTCGCGGCCGATGGCATCGCGCAGGACGTATTCGAGCTTGGGTCCGTAGAACGCGCCTTCGCCCTTGTTGAGCGTCCAAGGCCGCCCCGAGGCCTCGAGAGCGGCCATCAGCGCGCCCTCGGCCTTGTCCCAGACCGCGTCGTCACCGATGCGCTTCTCCGGGCGGTCGGAGAACTTGATCCGCACGTCCGGGAAGCCGAAGTCCTCGTAGATCGACAGGATCATGTTGTTGACCTTGAGCACCTCCTCGGCGATCTGCTGCTCGGTCACGAAGATGTGGGCGTCGTCCTGCGTGAACGCGCGCACCCGCATCAGGCCGTGCAGCGCGCCGGACGGCTCGAAGCGGTGCACCTTGCCGAACTCGGCGATCTTGAACGGCAGGTCGCGGTAGGACTTGAGCCCGTTCTTGTAGATCTGCACGTGGCCCGGACAGTTCATCGGCTTGACCGCGTATTCGCGCTGGTCGTCCTCGCGGCCGCGGGTCAGGAAGATCATGTCCGAGTAGGTCGGGATGTGGCCCGTGGTCACCCACAGCTCCTTGTCCATGAGCTGGGGCGAATTGACCTCGAGGTAGCCCGCCTCCTGCTGGCGGCGGCGGATGTACTGCTCCAGCGTCGTGAACAGAGTCCATCCGTTCGGATGCCAGAACACGGAGCCCGGCGCCTCCTCCTGGAAGTGGAACAGGTCCATCTCGCGGCCGAGCCTGCGGTGGTCACGCTTCTCGGCCTCCTCGATCTGCTTGAGGTGGGCGTCCAGCTCCTCCTGCTTCGCGAAGGCGGTGCCGTAGATGCGCGTCAGCATCGGGTTCTTCGAGTCGCCGCGCCAGTAGGCGCCTGCGACCTTCTGCAGTTTGAAGGCGCTGCCGATCTTGCCCGTGGAGGTCATGTGCGGGCCGCGGCACAGGTCGAACCACTCGCCCTGCCGGTAGATTTTCAGCGGCTCGCCCGGCGGGATCGCGTCCACCAGCTCCACCTTGAAGCTCTCGCCCTTCTCGGCGAACACGCGCTTCGCTTCGTCGCGCGGCCACACCTCCCGGGTGAAGGGTGCGTCCTTCGCGATGATCTCGCGCATCTTCTTCTCGATAACCGGCAGGTCCTCGGGCGTGAACGGCTCGTTGCGGTGGAAGTCGTAGAAGAAGCCGTTCTCGATCACCGGCCCGATCGTGACCTGGGTGCCGGGCCACAGCGCCTGCACGGCTTCGGCCATGACGTGGGCGGCGTCGTGCCGGATCAGCTCCAGCGCGCGTGGATCCTCGCGGCCGATGAACTCGATCTTCGCGTCCTTCTCGATTGGATCGGCAAGGTCGGCGACCACGCCGTCGAGCGCCATCGCAACCGTGCGCTTGGCCAGCGATGGCGAGATGCCCTTGGCGATGTCGAGACCGGAAATGCCGTCGGGGTAGTCGCGGCGCGCGCCGTCGGGAAAGGTCAGGGCGACCATTCTTCTCTCCTATTGCTCACTCGCTGCCTACGAATGCAGGTAAGCGTGACGGGGCGCTACATAGGGCAGAGCAGGGCAGGAGGCAACGTGGCCTGCGGCTCAGGCGCCCGTCTCGGGCGCCCCGGTTGGGGCGGGATGGGTGCCGCGCCAGCGGCCGTAGCGCCAGGGCAGGTACCAGCGCGCCCGCGGCGGCACGGCCTCGCAGACGAAGTCGAGGCCCGAGTTGCCCCAGGGGTGGCAGCGGCAGAGCCTGGCAAGGGTCATCCAGCCGCCGGCCCAGAGTCCGTGCCGGTCCAAGGCCTGGTCCGCGTAATCGGAGCAGGTGGGCAGGTAGCGGCAATGGAACCCGATCAGCGGCGACAGCGTGTAGCGGTAAGCCTTCACTGCGCCGCGGCCTGCCAGCCGCGGCCATTTGCGGGCTGCCTCGAAGGGAAGGCGCGGTTCCGGTTCCATCGTCCGATTAAAGTCCCATGCGGCACGCTTGGGGGCAATCAAATCCGGGCTCTTCGCACCCCGGCTCCTCGCACCATCGTGCCGCCATCATTCGGAACCATCAGCTGCGCGGCGCGACGCGCGATCAGCGTTGCCAATTTGCACTAGACCCGAATCTCACGCATCCCTTAAATGCCTCATCGGGGTGAGTCGGCGGCGTGCTTCTTGCACAAGCGAGAGACCTCTTCGGAGAAGCTCTCGCAGCAGAAGCCGCATGACGCGCCGATGCAGGGGTAGCACGAATGAAGCGACTGATCGTCGGCTGTGTTGCGGCTGCGTTCTGCGCAGGCTCCGCAATGGCGCCGGCCCCCAATGCCACCGCCGAGCCGCGCGCGCTGCCGATGCACTTCGATCTGCGCATCGAGGGGCCGGCCGCCGCCTGCGGCAGCGCCTGCCGCACCTGGGTTTCGGCGACCGGCGCGATCTCCGCGGACACGCCGCGCGACTTCGAGGCCTTCGCCAGGAAGCACGACATTCGCGGCAAGACCATCGCGCTCGATTCCGACGGCGGCTCGGTGCTCGGGGCGCTGGCGCTCGGCCGGGCGGTGCGCGGCCTCGGCATGACCACGACCGTCGGAAAGACGGTGGAGCTTGCTCCCGACGCCTCCGGCCACAAGCGCGCACGCCTGCTGCCGCGCGCCTATTGCGAGTCGATGTGCGCGTTCGTGCTGCTGGCCGGCGTCGAGCGCATCGTACCGGCCTCGGCGCGCGTCATGGTGCACCAGATCTGGCTCGGCGACCGGCGCGACGATCCGACCGCTGCGAACTATTCCGCCGAAGACCTCGTCCTGGTCCAGCGCGACATCGGCCGGCTGGCGCAATACACAGTCGAGATGGGCGGTGCGATCGACCTTCTCGAAACCGCGTTGCGCATTCCGCCGTGGGAGCCGATGCGCCTGCTTTCCCGCGAAGAGCTGCGCGGCATGAAGATCGTCACCGTCGAGAACGACGACGACGCGACGCCGCAGGCGGTGGCGGCCGCGTCCTCCGCGGCGGTGCTGGCCAGCGGCCCGCGCACCCCGATCAACGAGCGCATCTGGGTGCTGGCCGAACGCTCCGGCCGTCCGGTGCTGTCGCGCCGGCATCCGCTCACGGTCGAGGGCGACGACATCGGCACTTTCGAACTGTTCCTGGCCTGTGCGCCCGAGCCGGGGCAGGGCTACGCGGTGACCTATGTCGAGCAGCGCCGCGCGCGGGCCGGTGCGCCGGAGCGGCTGATCGACGTCGAGCTTTCGCTGTCCGGCAAGCAGGTGCCGCTGAAGGTGGCTTCGTCGCAGACCAGCGCCACGCCGCGCGCGCTGGACACGGTCGCCAACGGCTTCGTCTCGGCCGATCTCATCGGCGCCTTCGCGGATTCCCGCAGCCGCTCGCTCACGGTCGAGACCAGCAGCGGCGACACCGTGACCGCCATCCGGATCGGCAACGCCGGCCTCTCCCAGAACTTCTCGCGTCTTGCCGCAGGCTGCGGCAACCAGCCGATGGCGCGGCGCACCGACCTGCGCCGCGAGGCGGAGGCCCAGCCTCGCTAGGAGCGTTTTCGAGCGAAGCGGACGGATGGGCCGAGCGCCGTCAGCTCCGGGGCTCGCGGATCGTGGGCTTGCAGCCGCGTTCCGCGAACTGCGCGGTGTAAGCCGCGCGGGCGCGGACCCAGGCGTCGCGGTTGCGCATGAACGGCGATTTCGGACATTCCTTGAGATGCGCCGCGAGCCTGCGGGCGAACAGCAGGTTGGTCTCCAGGGTGATGCACACGATCTGTTTGTCGCCGGGCGGCGCGACCGACACCTTGGGCAATTCGGTCTCGGCCTTGCGCAGGCGCGCGATGTCCTCGTTGCAGCGGCTGCGGGTCTGGGCGGCCACGGGAGCGGCGAGGGCCGCCACCAGAACGGCGGCAAGGCCCGCGGTGAGGGCTGTGCCTGCGGTCCGGGTGCGGATCATGCCTCCTGCTTCGCCCCGGCGCGTCGCTTCTCGATCTGGCCGATGGCGTCGACCACGGCGTCGAAGGTCAGAAGGGTGGAGGCGTGCCGCGCCTTGTAGTCGCGCACTGGCTCCAGCACCGCGATGTCGGCCCACTTGTCGTCCCGCGGCGGCTCGCCGTTCTCCTTGAGCATCCGGCGCACGGTGTCGCGCAGCGCGCGCAGTTCGTCGGCCTTCGAGCCCACCACATGCGCCCCCATGATCGAGGACGAGGCCTGGCCGAGCGCGCAGGCTTTCACGTCATGGGCGAA
>CAZZCV010000036.1:0-33857 GCA_964653225.1 uncultured Rhodoplanes sp.
ACCGCGACCAGGTGGTCGCCGACCTTGCTGACGTGGCCGAGCGTCGCCACCGCCTTCGAGCCGTCCGCGAGCAGCGCTGCCTTGAAGGCGGGATCGGTCCAGGCCTTGGCCACCACTTGCGCGCCGTTGCGCGGGCCGATCCTGGTCTCGTAGGCCTCGACGATGGCGTCGAGCGCGGCCGGATCGACGTAGCCCTTTTCGGTCAGGATGGTTTCCAGCGCGCGAACCCGGAGCTGGGTCTCGGACAATTCCGAGCCGTGATCGTGGTCGTGATCATGGTGATGATGATCGCGATCTTTTCCGGTCATGATTTCGACCCTCCGGCGCGGCGTTCTGGCATTATATATAGCATGCTTTCCTCGTCCCGCCTGCTTCCGGTTGCAGACCGCATAGACCGCCTCAACGCCGCGATCGGCCGCGCGGCGGCCTGGGCCGTGCTGTTCGTGGTGCTGGCGCAGTTCGCCGTGGTGGTGCTGCGCTATGCGTTCGGCGCGGGCTCGATCTGGCTGTCCGAAAGCGTGATCTACGGCCACGCCGTGCTGCTGATGCTGGCCGCGGCCTGGACGCTGCGCGAAGGCGGCCACGTGCGGGTCGATGTGTTCTACGCGGATGCCTCGACGCGCGCGAAGGCATGGATCGACCTTCTCGGCGCGGCTCTCCTGCTGCTGCCTTTCGTGCTGGTTCTGGCATGGTTCGCCTGGCCCTATGTGGCGCGCTCCTGGGCTATTCTCGAACGCTCGCGTGAGACCAGCGGCATCCCGGCGGTGTTCCTGCTCAAGACCCTGATCCCGCTGTTCGCGCTGACGATGGCCTTGCAGGGCGTGGCGCAGGCGATCCGTGCGGCGGACGTGCTGGTGCGCCGCTGATGCCGCTCCCTGAAACCCTCGCCGTCCTGATGGTGCTTGCGGTCTGCGTGGCGCTGTTCGCGGGCTATCCGGTGGCGCTCACGCTCGGCGGCGTGTCGCTCGCCTTCGCCGCGCTGGGCCACCTGCTCGACGTGATGCCCTTCAGCTTCCTCGGCGCGCTGCCCGCGCGCGTGTTCGGCGTCATGACCAGCGACGTGCTGCTGGCGATCCCGATGTTCGTGTTCATGGGCGTGATGCTGGAGCGTTCGCGCATCGCCGAGGAACTGCTGGAGACGATGGGCCGGCTGTTCGGCAGCCTGCGCGGCGGCCTCGGCATCTCGGTGGTGCTGGTGGGCGCGCTGCTCGCGGCCTCCACCGGCATCGTCGGTGCGACCGCCGTGACCATGGGCCTGATCGTGCTGCCGGCGATGCTCCGCCACGGCTACGCGCCGTCGCTGGCGGCCGGCACGGTCGCAGCCTCGGCGACGCTGGCGCAGATCATCCCGCCGTCCACCGTTCTGGTGCTGCTCGGCGACCAACTCGGCATCGCCTATCAGGCGGCGCAACTGAAACAGGGCATCTTCGCGCCGGCCACGGTGACCGTAAGCGACCTGTTCGCGGGCGCGCTGCTGCCGGGCCTGCTGCTGGTCGCGCTCTACGTCCTCTATCTGGTGTTCATCGCCGCCTGCTTCCCCGCGATGTCGCCCGCCATCGCGCCGGAGCCCGGTGGACCGCGTGGCGCGGCATTGGCGAGAAAGGCCGCGGGCATGCTGGTCGCGCCCGTGCTGCTGATCGTCGCGGTGCTGGGTTCGATCCTCGGCGGCATCGCGACGGCCACCGAGGCGGCCTCGGTCGGCGCGGTCGGGGCCTGCGTGCTGGCGGCGCGCCGCGCCCGCCTCGCGGAGACGCTCGGCCCCGCGGTGCGCTCGACCGCGCAGATCACCTGCATGATCTTTCTCATCCTGTTCGGAGCCACGCTGTTCAGCCTCGTGTTCCGCGGCCTCGGCGGCGACGACATGGTGCACCGCGCGCTGTCCGACCTGCCGGGCGGCGTGGCCGGGGCGATCCTGATCGCCATGCTGGCGATCTTCCTGCTCGGCTTCGTGATGGACGCCTTCGAGATCATCTTCGTGGTGGTGCCGATCGTCGGCCCCGCCTTGCTCGCCATGCCGGGCGTGGACCCGATCTGGCTCGGCATCCTGATCGCGGTGAACCTGCAGACCTCCTACATGCACCCGCCGCTCGGGCCGACGCTGTTCTACCTGCGCGGCGTGGCGCCGCCGGAGATCACGACGCGCGATATTTACATCGGCATCGTGCCGTTCGTGGCGATCCAGCTCATGGCGCTGGTCGTGCTGTGGACCGTGCCCGCGCTCGCCACGGCGTTGCCGCGGATGCTCTACGGCGGCTGAGGAGGACGAGATGAAGGCATCCGAGCTGTTCGACCTGTCCGGCCGTGTCGCATTGGTCACCGGCGCGTCGTCCGGGCTCGGCCTGCGCTTCGCACGGGTGCTCGCGGCCAACGGCGCGACGGTGGCACTGGCGGCGCGGCGGGCCGGGAGGCTCAACGAGGCCGTTCGCCTGATCGAGGACGCCGGCGGACAGGCCATCGCCATCGAGGCGGATGTTCTGGACCGCGACGCCATGAACCGTGCGTTCGACGCGGCCGAGACGGCGTTCGGCCCGGTGGATATTCTCGTCAACAACGCGGGCGTGGCGCATTCCACCCGCGCCGTGGATCTTTCCGAGGACGAATGGCGGCGCGTGCTCGGCACCAACCTCGACGCGGTGTTCTTCTGGGCGCAGGAGGGCGCGCGCCGCATGATCGCGCGCGGCAAGGCGGGCGCGATCGTCAACATCGCCTCGGTGCTGGGCCTCGGCGTGTCCAGGGGCACCGCGGCCTATTCCACCTCCAAGGCCGGCGTGATCCAGCTCACCCGCGCGCTCGGCAACGAGCTGGCGTTCAGGGGCGTGCGGGTCAACGCCATCGCGCCCGGCTGGTTCGTCACCGACATCAACCGCAGCTATCTCGAAGGCGCGGGCGCGGCGATGACGCGCGACATTCCGGTGGGCCGCTTCGGCCGCGACGGCGACCTCGACGGCGCGCTGCTGCTGCTCGTGTCCGGCGCAGGAGCGTTCATGGCCGGAACGACGGTGGTGGTGGACGGCGGCCAGACGGTGGCGCTGCGGGGTTGAGGCGTGCACCGCCGTTGTGGCGGGAATGATCGTCGAGCGTCGTTCGCCGGCCTGCTACACTGGGCGCAACCAACCGGAAGCGCCCGCATGGATTTCTCCCTTTCGCCCGAGACCGAAGCCCTGCGGCTGCGCGTGCGCGCCTTCGTCGAGCGGCACGTGCTGCCGCTGGAAAGCGATCCTGCGAACTTCGCCGAGCACGAGAACATCCCCGACGAGCGGCTCGCGCCGGTGCGCGAGACGGCGAAGGCCGCCGGCCTCTGGGCGCCGCAGTCGCCGAAGGACTACGGCGGCATGGATCTGCCGATCGTCGCCTGGGCCGCGATGTACGAGGAGGCCGCGCGCTCGGTGTTCGGCCCGCTGGTGTTCAACTGCATGGCTCCGGACGACGGCAACATGAACGTGCTGAAGCGGCTCGGCACGCCGGCGCAGAAGGAGAAATGGCTGCGCCCCATCGTCGAGGGACAGGTGCGTTCGTCCATCGCCATGACCGAGCCCGCGCCGGGCGGCGGCTCGGACCCGTCGATGATCCGCACCCGCGCCGAGAGGCACGGCGACCGCTGGAGGATTTATGGCCGCAAGTGGTTCATCACCGGCGCGGCCGCGGCCTCGCATTTCATCGTCGCAGCGCGCACCTCGGACGATCCGCGCAAGGGCATCACCACGTTCCTCTACCACAAGGACCAGCCCGGCTGGCGGATCGTGCGCCGCATCCCGATCATGGGGCCGGAGGAGCATGGCGGCCATTGCGAGCTGGAGTTCGACGGGCTGGAGGTGGCGGACGAGGACGTGTTCGGCGGCGTCGGTAACGGACTCAAGGTGGTGCAGGCGCGGCTCGGTCCGGCGCGGCTCACGCACTGTATGCGCTGGCTCGGCTGGTCGAAGCGCTGCATGGAGATCGCGCAGGAGTACGTGAACCGACGCGAGGGCTTCGGCGTGACGCTCGCCGACCGCGAGAGCGTGCAGATCAAGCTCGGCGAGGTCGCGCATAACATCCAGATCGGCCGGCTGCTCACCATGCACGCGGCCTGGACGCTGGATCAGGGTAGCCGCGCCCGCAAGGAGGTCTCGATGGCCAAGCTGCACGTCGCCAGCACGCTGCACCAGGCCGCCGACGTGGCGATCCAGCTCCAGGGCGCGCGCGGCTATTCGAAGGATACGGTCGCGGAGTGGATCTACCGGGCGGCGCGCGCCGCGCGGCTGGTGGACGGCGCGGATGAGGTCCACAAGATGGTGCTGGCCCGGCTCCTGCGCGAGGAGGGAGGCGACTTCTGGCGCTGGCGCGCGGGCGACGGGATATAGGCCGCCGGGCGGATCTACGACGCCGGCCGGTTCCTGGCATCGCCGGCCCGGCGCTGCGGCGCGCCCGGTTGCTGCGCGGGCGCGACCAGGTGCTGCGGGTCGATCTCGCAGGTCCAGACCAGCCCGTCCGGTTGAAACGCCAGCGATCCGCGGCCGAGCGCGTTGATCGTGACGCGCTCCAGCACGAACCGCCCGAAGCCGTGGCGCGCGGGCTCGGAGACTTTGGGTCCGCCGGTTTCGCGCCAGGTCAGCCGCAGGCCGCCGTCCTGCCCGCCGTTCTGCCCGCCGTCCCCGATCGGCGCCCACTCGATCCGCACCCGTCCCTCCGGCGCCGACAGCGCGCCGTGCTTGGAGGCATTGGTGGCCAGCTCGTGCAGCGCCAGCCCGATGTTCTGCACGCCCTCCGCCTTGAGCATCACCGGCTCGCCGGACATGGCGACGCGCTCCATCCCGAACGCCGAAAGCTGGGCCTTGACGATCTCCTCCAGCGGCGCGCCGACCCATTGCCGCTCGACCAGCAGGTCGTGCGCATCCGCCAGCGCCTGGATCCGCGCGTTGAAGCGGACCTCGAACTCGTCGAAGCTCGCGGTCTGGCGCGAGGTCTGGCGCGCGATCGCCAGCACGATGGCGAGCAGGTTCTTGGAGCGGTGCGACAGCTCGCGCATCAGCAGGTGGACGTGTGCCTCGCGCTCGTCGCGCTCCTTCTCGTGCCGCTCCAGCGCTTCGGCCGTGTGGGTGAAGGTCTCGAGCGCGCGGTCGATCTCCGGCACGCCGGTGCTGGAAAATGCCAGCGATTTGCGCTCCAGCAGCGCGTGCGCGCCGTCCTCGATCCGCTCGATCGGCTCGACGATCCGCCGCGCGGCCCACAGCGCCAGGATTACGCTGAGGAGCGTGGCCGCTCCGCCGGCCAGCGTGGCGATCAGCATCGTGCGGCGCGCGGGCGCCTCGAACACCGCGGTCTCGGCCGCGACGCCCATCACCCAGCCGCTGAGGTGTGAGGTGACGTGGCCGTTGGCGACGGCGGTGCCCTCCAGCGAGAGCAGCAGGTTCCAGCCCTGCGGCGCGGCGCGCGCGGCGGCGCGAAAGCCCGGCGAGGCGGGCTTGCCCACGGTCTTTTCGTGGTCGCGCGAGCGGGCGACGAAGTTGCCGTTGCGGTCGATCAGGCCGGCGAACCAGCCGTCCGGCAGATACGGCTGGCTGAACAGGGGCAGGATCACCTGCGGGTCCACCACCACCGACAGCACCACAGGGGACAGGCCGGCGCGGAACACCGGGACCTCGATGGTGACGATGTGGCGCTTGAGAAAGCGGCCTTCCCCTATGTCGGAGATCTGCACCTGCTTCGTCTCGATGGCGCGGCGGCCATAGGCTACGACGCGCGGGCTGCGCATCGGCAGCGCCTCGCCTGCGGGCCGCGTCAGGTTGAGGAGCTGCTGGCCGCTCGCGTCGGCGACCACGACCCATCCGAGCGCAAGGCTGGTGCGGGCGCGCTCGGCCTCCTGCCGGAAGCCCGCGAGGTCGCCTCTGAGAAGGGCAGGCGAGGTCGCCAGCAGCTCCGCCATCGCGATCTGTTTGGTGAGCATCACGTCGACCGCGTTCATCAGCGCGCGGGCCGAGAACATGATGGCGTCGCGGCGGGTGTCGCGCTCGTGCTGGGCGAGCCGCCAGCCGATCCCCGTGGACAGCAGCAGGAACGGCAGGGCGACGCCCAGGGCGACCAGCATCAGCCGGCGGCGGATGCTCCAGCCCCGAGCCCGGCCCGACGTGATGTCCGATATCCTGCCAGATGTCGATTTCGGCGCGTCGGCCGGCGCAAGGTCTCCCGCCATCGGTGGGACGGTAGCAGAAGGCGCGTGGCATGGAAGCGGGCGGATGCGCGCGCCTGTGGGTTGGAAACCCGCGCCCGCCGCGGCCCGCAAGAGCCCCGGCCGCCCACAAAACGGCTTTTTCTTTCAACAGCTTGGCATTGCCGTCAGGGGCGTCCGCCTATATTTCTTTTCGAGGATTCCGCTGCCCTTGGCGGAATCGCCGGGGTCGGGGCAAACTCCCGCCTGGAGGCGGCCCGGGAATGACGAGCAACCGTGTCACGCTCGACGACAAGTACGACCTGACGAAAAGCCGCGTGTTCGTCACCGGCTATCAGGCGATCGTGCGCCTGGCGATGATGCAGCACGAGCTGGACCGCCGCGCCGGGCTCAACACCGGGGGCTATGTCACCGGCTACCGCGGCTCGCCGCTGGGCGGGCTCGATCACCAGTTCCAGCGCGCCGCGGCCCAGCTCGCCCCCCGCAACGTGCTGTTCCAGCCCGGCCTCAACGAGGACCTGGCCGCGACCGCGATCTGGGGCTCGCAGCAGGCGGAGCTGCGTGGCGAGGGCCGATACGACGGCGTGTTCGGCATCTGGTACGGCAAGGGGCCGGGCGTGGACCGCTCCGGCGACGCGCTGCGCCACGCCAATTTCGCCGGCACCTCGAAGCACGGCGGCGTGCTGGCGCTGATGGGCGACGACCACACTGCGGAATCCTCCACCACCGCGCACCAGTCCGAGTTCACCTTCGTCGACGTCATGATCCCGGTGCTCAACCCCGCCGGGGTGCAGGAGATCATCGACTACGGACTCTACGGCATCGCCATGTCGCGCTTCACCGGCGCGTGGGTGGGGCTCAAGTGCATGCACGAGACCGTGGAGGCGACGGCCGTGGTCGACGGCAGCCTCGACCGGCTGAAGATCGTCATCCCCGGACCGGACGACTTCGCCATGCCGCCCGGCGGCCTCAACATCCGGCTGCACGACACAGTGCTCGGCCAGGAGGCGCGGCTGCACGACCACAAGCGCGACGCCATGCTGGCCTTCGTGCGCGCCAACCGGCTCAACAAGCAGATCACCTCCGGCGGGCCGAACGCCAAGATCGGCGTCATCACCACCGGCAAGGCCTATCTCGATGTGCGCCAGGCGCTCGACGAGCTTGGCATCGACGAGGTGCGCTGCAACGAGCTGGGCCTGCGCCTGCACAAGCTCGCCTGCCCGTGGCCGATCCCGCGCGAGGAGCTGATCGCCTTCGCGAAGGGGCTCGACCTCATCGTCGTGGTCGAGGAGAAGCGCTCGCTGATCGAGGTGCAGGTCCGTGAGGAGCTGTACGGCACCGCCAACCAGCCGGTCTGCATCGGGAAGAAGGACGAGCAGGGCCGCTGGCTGTTTCCGGTCAAGGGCGCGCTCGATCCCAACGACGTGGCGATCTGCATCGGCGAGCGGTTGCTGAAATACGCGGCCGACGACGGCCTGAGGGCGCGGGTGGCGCGGCTGAAGGAGGCGCAGCGGGTTCTGGCCGAGACCCAGGACGTGGCGGTGCGCGTGCCGTATTTCTGCTCCGGCTGTCCGCACAATTCCTCGACCGTGCTGCCCGAGGGTGCGCGCGCCTACGCCGGCATCGGCTGCCACTACATGGTGCAGTGGATGGACCGCGAGACGCTGGGCTACACCCAGATGGGCGGCGAGGGCGCGAACTGGATCGGCGAGGCGCCGTTCTCCAAGCGCCCGCACGTGTTTCAGAACATCGGCGACGGCACCTACAACCACTCCGGCTATCTCGCGATCCGCGCCGCGATCGCCTCCGGCGTCAACGTCACCTACAAGATCCTGTTCAACGACGCGGTCGCCATGACCGGCGGCCAGGCCAACGACGGCGGCCTCACCGTGCCGCAGATCGCGATGCAGGTCGCGGCCGAGGGCGCCAGGCGCGTCGTGGTGGTCAGCGACGAGCCGAAGAAATATCCCGCCGGCACCAAATGGCCGGACGGCATCTCGTTCCACCACCGCGACGACCTGCAGGCGGTGCAGAAGGAGCTGTCCGAGGTCCCGGGCTGCACGGTCCTCATCTACGACCAGACCTGCGCCGCCGAAAAGCGCCGCCGCCGGAAGCGCGGCGCCTTCCCCGATCCCGACAAGCGCGTCATCATCAACGAACTGGTCTGCGAGGGCTGCGGCGACTGCGGCGTGCAGTCGAACTGCGTGTCGGTGCAGCCGCTCGAGACCGAGTTCGGCCGCAAGCGCACCATCGACCAGTCGTCCTGCAACAAGGACTTCTCCTGCCTGAAGGGCTTCTGCCCGTCGTTCGTCACCGTGCACGGCGCGAAGCTCAAGCGCGGCGAGGGCGTCGCCTCCGCCCACGCCATGCCGGATCCGCCCGAGCCCGCGCTGCCGGAGATCGGGCAGACCTATGGCATCATCGTCACCGGCGTCGGCGGCACCGGCATCGTCACGGTCGGCGGCATCCTCGGCATGGCCGCGCACCTCGAGGGTAAGGGCGTCGGCGTCATCGACATGGCTGGCCTGGCGCAGAAGGGCGGCGCGGTCTACAGCCACATGCGGATCGCCGAGCGGCCCGAGGACATCCACGCCATCCGCATCGCGGCGCGCGGCGCGGACCTGGTCATCGGCGGCGACATCGTGGTCGCCGGCAACAAGAAGGTGCTGGCCGCGGTGAAGCCCGGCCGCACCGCGATGGTGGTCAACACTTCCGAATTCATGCCCGGCGACTTCACCCGCAACGCCGACTTCTCGCTTCCGACCGGGCGCCTGCGCCGCGCCATCGAGGGCGCGGCCGGCCGCGAGCGCACGCACTTCGTCAACGCCTCGAAGCTCGCCGCCGCGCTGTTCGGGTCGTCGCTCGGCCAGAACATCTTCATGGTCGGCTACGCCTGGCAGAAGGGCACGATCCCGATCTCAGCCGCGGCCATCGAGCAGGCGATCGAACTGAACGGCGAGGCGGTGGCGATGAACAAGGCGGCCTTCGCCTGGGGCCGGCGCGCCGCGCACGATCCGGCCGCGGTGGAGGCGCTGGCGAAGCCCGCGCCCGGCGAGGAGGACGGCAACCGCAGGCTCTCGCAATCCTTCGACGAGACAGTGGCGCGCCGGGCGGCGTTCCTCACCGACTATCAGGATTCGGCCTATGCCCGGCGCTACCGTACCCTGGTCGAGCGCGTGAAGAATGCGGAGGCCGCCAAGACGCCGGGCTGCGGCGGGCTGGCGGACGCGGTGGCGCGCCACCTGTTCAAGCTGATGGCCTACAAGGACGAGTACGAGGTGGCGCGGCTGTGGTCGGACGGCGCGTTCCTCAAACAGTTGAAGAACGAGGTCGGCGGCGAGAACCTGCGGCTCGAGTTCCACCTCGCGCCGCCACTATTCGCCCGCCGCGATCCCGCCACCGGCCTGCCGCGCAAGACGAGCTTCGGGCCCTGGATGATGCGGGCCTTCGGCATTCTCGCGAAGCTCAAGGGCCTGCGCGGCACGGCGTTCGATCCGTTCGGCTACACGAAGGAGCGGCGCACCGAGCGCCGGCTGGTCGCCGACTACGAGGCGCTGCTGGAGGAGATCCTGGCGCGGCTTGCGCCCGAGAACCATGCGGTCGCGGTCGGGCTTGCCGCCATCCCGGAGAAGATCCGCGGCTTCGGCCATGTGAAAGCGCGCACGCTCGCCGCCGCCAAGGCGGACGAGGCGGCGCTGCTGGAGCGGTTCCGCGCCGCTGCCCCGCCGCTGCTCAAGGCGGCGGAGTAAGGCGTTCCTTACAATTGCCAATTCCTTACAATTGCCATGAGAGGATCGGCATGAAGGCGCGAGCCTTGCCGTCGGGGCGGGCCCCCGCAACCGTCCGGAAGCCCTTCATGCGCCTTCGCATCGTCGTGACGCTCGCCGCGCTGCTCGCCGTCGCCGGCTGCGGCACCATCGTCGGCACCGGCGAGAACGCCGCCTCCCTCAATGAATTCCGCGCCGCCAACGGCCTCAAGCCGCTGGGGCAGGACGACAACCTGACGGCGCTGGCGGGCGCGCATTCCGCCGACATGGCGCGACGCGAGACGCTGGACCACGGCGGCTTCATGGAACAACGCGGCCCGCGCGGCGCGCGCGCCGAGAACGTGGCCTACGGCTGTAAGGACGCGCCCTGCACGATCCGCCAGTGGATCAGGTCGTCCGGCCACCGCGCCAACATGCTGCGCTCCGACGTCACGAAATACGGCCTGGGTTCGGCGGTGTCGAAGTCCGGCCGGACGTATTGGACGCTGCTGGTGGGGGAATAGGCCGATGCGTGCACCGGGCTTCGTCGGGGTTGCCCTGGCCGCCGCATTCGTTGTCGCGGCATCGCACGCACGCGCCTTCGATCCCGATAAAATCCCGGCGGCCGTCTACCCGTCCTTGCCGAAGCAGGCGGGCGCGGCCGAGGGCTTCGTGCCGAAGGGCTGGCGGCTGGAGAAGCAGGAGGCCGGCGACCTCAACCGCGACGGTGTGCAGGACCTCGTGCTGGTGCTGCGCGGGAGCGATCCGAAAAACGTGCTCGCCAACAAGGACGGGTTTGGCCGCAATCCGATGGACACCAATCCGCGCATCCTCGCGGTGGTGTTCGGGCAGGCGTCCGGCGGCTACGCGCTCGCGGCCGAGAACCACACGCTGATTCCGCGTCCCGACAACCCGAGCATGGACGACGTGCTGTCGGAGAACGGTGGGGTGACGGTCGAGCGCGGCACGCTGCGCGTTGCGCTGCACCTGTTCATGAGCGCGGGCGGCTGGGGCATGTCGCTGACGACCTTCACCTTCCGCTTCCAGAACGGCCGCTTCGAGCTGATCGGCTTCGACCGCGACGAGACCCAGCGCAACACCGGCACCATGCTCAAGACCAGCGTGAACTATTCCACCGGCCGCATGAGCCGCACGACCGGCAGCATCGAGCATGACAAGACGAAGACGGCGTGGTCCACGCTGCCGAAGCGTCCTCTCAAGTCGCTCGACGAGATCGGCGACGGCCTCGCGTTCGATCCGGAGAAATGACGGCCGGCGTGCCGGCCTGAGGGTGGAAGTTCAAGCTCGCTCGTCTGGCGCAAGCGGGGACCCAGCGCTTATTCGGCCATCACGTCGCGGACTTGCGCTCGACGACGCGATGGCGGTGTTGATTCCCGCTTATGCCGGAATCAGCGGAACGTTACTTGTCGCAGCTCTTGCACCTGAACGGCGGCGTGGGCTCGCCCGGCTCGACCATGACGTGGCTCGACTCGCCGCAGCGGCCGCATTGCCGGACGATCTTGGTGGGCAGCTTCGTCACCGGCTTCTTGGCGGCGGCGAGAGCCTGCTCGGCCTGGGCGCGCAACTCGGCCTTGCTGAGCGGCGGTCCCGCGGGGCGGAATGCCATGCGTTCGTCCTTTGCTGATGCCCCGCCTGCTTGCGCCAGCAGGCGGGTCGAAGTCAACCCGCCCGGCAGGGCCTGCCGCGGGACCGTGCTACACTCCTGAGCGAAGCGGCGATAGGATGGCCGCATCCGATCCGGTTTCGCATCAGGAGGGCGAGATGCCAGCAGGGATGCCGATGGACGCGGAGACGCTCCGCAAATACAGCACCTGGTTCATGGTTTACGGCGCGGTTCTCGCCGTGCTCGGCCTGCTCGCGATCGCGCTGCCGGGCGTGGCCACGCTCGCGACCGGCATCCTGGTCGGCTGGCTGCTGCTGGTCGCCGGCGTGTTCGGGCTGCTGGCGGTCTATCGCGCAGGCAAAGCCGCGGCGGGCTTCTGGTGGCACCTGTTCACGGCTATCGTCTACGTGCTGGCGGGGCTTGCGCTGCTGCTCAGCCCCGTGGCGGGCGTCATCACGCTGACCATCCTGCTCGCGGCCTATCTTCTGGCCGGCGGCATCGGCAAGCTCGTGATGGCGTTCGGCTACCGACGGGAGATTCCCAAGGCGTGGCTCTGGGTCCTGTTCAGCGGGCTGGTCGATCTGGTGCTGGCCGCGCTGATACTGACGGGCTTTCCCGGCACCGCGCTGTGGGTGATCGGGCTGATGGTCGGCATCAACCTGCTGATGATGGGGATATCGCTGATGGTCGCAGCGTGGCATTGCCGCGACGCGGCCGCGACGCCCGCACCGGGTGCGGGCGTCTGACGGCCTGCCTGTCGCTTCAGATCGCCGCGGCGACGGCCTTGCCGGTCTCCACCGTGCCGGCCCTGCCCTTGAGGTCGCGGGTGCGGGTGCGCTCGTCCGCGAGCGTCCGCTCGATGGCCGCGACGATGGCCTTGGCTGCTTCCGGCTCGCCGAGGTGATCGAGCATCATCGCCGCCGACCAGATCTGGCCCACCGGATTGGCGATGCCCTGGCCTGCGATGTCGGGGGCCGAGCCGTGCACGGGCTCGAACAGCGAGGGGAAATTCCGCTCCGGGTTGATGTTGCCGGACGGCGCGATGCCGATGGTGCCGGTGCAGGCGGGACCCAGGTCCGAGAGGATGTCGCCGAACAGGTTCGAGCCCACCACCACGTCGAAGCGGTCCGGGTTGAGCACGAAATGCGCGACCAGGATGTCGATGTGATACTTGTCCCACGTCACGCCGGGATAGTTCTTCGCCATCGCCTCGACGCGCTCGTCCCAGTACGGCATGGTGATCGAGATGCCGTTCGACTTGGTGGCCGAGGTGACGTGCTTTCGCTTGCGCGTCTGCGCCAGCCTGAAGGCGAACTCCAGCACCCGGTCCACGCCCTTCCGCGTGAAGATCGATTCCTGCATCACGAACTCGCGCTCGGTGCCGGGGAACATGCGGCCGCCGACCGACGAATATTCTCCTTCCGTGTTCTCGCGCACCACGAAGAAGTCGATGTCGCCAGGCTTGCGGCCGGCGAGCGGCGAGGGCACGCCGGGCATCAGCCGCACGGGGCGCAGGTTGACGTACTGGTCGAACTCGCGCCGGAACAGGATCAGCGACCCCCACAGCGAGACGTGGTCCGGGATCTTCGCCGGCCAGCCGACCGCGCCGAAGAAGATCGCGTCGTGGCCGCCGACCTTGTCCTTCCAGTCCTCCGGCATCATCCGGCCGTGCTTCTCGTAGTAGTCCCATGAGGCGAAGTCGAAGTGGTCCAGCTCCAGCGCGAAGCCGAACGAGGACGCGGCCTTCTCCAGCGCGCGCACGCCCTCCGGCACGGTCTCCTTGCCGATGCCGTCGCCGGCGATCACGGCGACGCGGTATTTGCGGTTGGTGGCGGCGGGCATGGCGGGATTCCGGCTGATTTGCGAAGGGGTTCACGCTTTGTAGCCCGGATCGGCCGAAGCGCAATCCGGGCCGGTTGGCGGCGGCCTATTGTGGCTCGATCGCCAGTTCCTTGGCGAGCGCGCGCCATTGGGCCTGCTCCTGTCGGAAGAAGGCCAGCGTGCTTTCCGGCGTGCCGGCGCCCTCGGTCGCAAGGCCGAACGCCAGCAGGCGCTTCTGGATGTCCGCGCCCTTCAGGTAGGCGTCGATCTCGCGATTGAGGCGCTGCACCACCGCCGCTGGCGTGCCGGTCGGCGCGACCATCGCGAACCAGCCATTCATGACCACGCCGGGCACCGCCTCGCTGACGGACGGCAGGTCCGGAAGACCGGGGAAGCGCTTCTCCGAGGTCACCGCCAGGCGCCGGACCTTGCCCGCGTCGGATACCGAGCGCGCCGCAGCGATCGAGCTGATCATGACCTGCGTGATGCCGCTGGAAATGTCCTGCACCATCTGGGCCGCGGCCCGGTAGGGCACCTCGGTCAATCCGAGGTCGGCCCGCTTGTTGAGGATTTTCGCGGCATAGGCGGCCGCGCCCGCGGTGTTGTCGAAGGCCATCGACAGCTTGCCGCGGTTGGCCTTCGCATAGGTCAGGAACTCGGCGAGCGTCTTGGGAGGCAGGTTGGCGTTCACCGACAGCATCTGCGGGCCGAGGCTGCAGACCATCGCCACCGGTGTGAAGTCCTTCTCCGGATTATAAGGCAGCTTGCGGAAGGAGATCAGGTTGATCGCCATGCCGGACGTATTGGTGAAGAGCAGCGTGTAGCCGTCCGGCTCCGCGCGCGCGACCGCCTGGTGCGCCGTCATGCCCGACGCGCCCGGCATGTTTTCGACCACCACGGGCTGGCCCAGCTTCTTAGACACACCGTCCGCGAGCAGGCGTGCCATCACGTCGGTCGCGGCGCCCGCGCCGGTGGGTACGATCAGTCTGACCGGCCGCGTCGGCCACTCCTGCGCGCCTGCCGAAACCGCGGGCGCAGAGACGAGCGCGCAAAGCAGCGCGCGGATGAAAAATCGCATGGCTTCCTCCCGGCGTTCCTTGAATGGCCGGCACAGTGTATTGTACTTGCGGCGGCACACAAACTTTCGGGAGGATGCACGCATGAGTGGCGGCCTGATGCTGGTGGGGAGCATCCCCTTCGACACGCCGCAGGAGGTGTTCGAGGCCTTCGGAGCGCCGCTCGGACCGCATCTGTTCGCGATGCCCGACGGCGAGGTGGGGCCGCGCCGCCACTGGATCAGCCGCGTGCATTATCAGGTGCTGGCGGCGCATCCCGAGCTGGACATCGTGCAGCGTCCGCCGCCCGACGAGAACGGCGTGGAGCGCCAGTATCCCCGCAATGCCTCCGAAGCGTGGTGGTTCAAGGTCAAGGACGGCGTCGAGCGGGTGCGCTTCGGCGATCCCGGCTGGCGGCTCGGCTACGCCCGCGACGCGCTCAACTCGTATTTCGTGTTCCAGGTAATGAAGGAGCGGGGCGTGCTGCCGCCGCACCTGCGGTTCCAGGTTTCCATCCCGATGGTCAACAGCGTGCTGCCGCCGCGCATCTTTCCCGACCAGAACGATCTCGCGAAGATCAGGCCGGGATTCGAGGCGGCGCTGCGCGCGGAAATTGCGACCATCATCGAGAAGATTCCGAGCAAGGATCTGGCGCTGCAGTGGGACTGCTCGACCGAGGTGCAGGACGCCTACGGCAGCATTCCGGGCTACCCGGTCGAGGGCTCGGTGGAGCGCAATCTGGGTGAGGTCCGCAATCTGGTGCCGGACATCCCGGCCGACGTCGCGGTCGGCTACCACTTCTGCTTCGGCACGCTCGGCGGCTGGCCGCGCTTCCAGCCCGACGATCTCAGCAAGGCCGTGGAACTGGCCAACGGCTTCATCACGGCTTCGGGCCGCAAGGTGGACTGGATTCACCTGCCGGTTCTCGACCGGGCGGACGATGCGTTCTTCGCCCCGTTGCAGAATCTCAGGCCGCAGGGCGCGCGCGTGTACCTGGGCATGATCCACAACATGGAAAGCTTCCGGCCGCGCCTTGCGGCGGCTCGCAGGCATCTGCCCGAGTTCGGTCTCGGGGCCTATTGCGGCTTCGGCCGGCTGCCGACGTCGGAGTTGCCGAAGGTGCTGGCCGATCACCTGGAGGCGGCGGCGATCGCGGCGGGCGGATAGTCGGGCCGACGGCATGCCCGTCCTTGTCGCTCTCGTCATCCTGCTCGTGATCGCCGTGGTGTTCGGCCCGCGGTGGTGGATCGGCCGCGTGCTGTCGCGCCACGGCGTGGAGCGGCCCGACCTGCCGGGCACCGGCGGCGAGTTCGCGCGCCACCTGCTCGACGAGGCCAAGCTGCGCGACGTCAAGGTGGAGCTGACCGGCGACGGCGATCACTACGACCCTGGCGAGCGCACCGTGCGGCTCCTGCCGCAGCACCATGACGGCCGTTCGGTCGCGGCGGTGGCGGTGGCCGCGCATGAGGTCTCGCATGCGATCCAGCATGCCCGCGGCGAGCGCGCCTTCACGCTGCGGACCGAGCTGGTCGGCAAGCTGTTCTGGGTGGAGCGGCTCGCCACCGGTGTGCTGCTGCTGGCGCCGGTCGCGTTCGTGCTGTTCCGGTCGCCGGGGCTGGTCGCACTCCAGATCGTCGCCGGCGTCGCCCTGCTGGCGATCCGCGTGATGGTGCATGTGGTGACGCTGCCGGTGGAGCTGGATGCGAGCTTCGGCAAGGCGCTTCCGGTTCTGGAGGGTCGCGGCTATCTGTCCGGGCCGGACATGCCGGCCGCCCGCAGCGTGCTGCGCGCCGCCGCTTACACCTACGTCGCGGCTGCGCTCGCCACGCTTCTCGACGTGGCGCGCTGGATCCGGATCCTGCGGCCCTGAGGAATGGTCAGACCAGCGTTCCGCGCACCCGGTGCACCAGGTTGTTGCAATAGCCGCGCGGATTCCACGGCACCTCGTCAAGCGGCTGCGCGGTCCCGCCGGCGTCGAAGGCGCGCGCCACGATCTCGATCCCGCCCGGCGCCGGGGCGGGCAGCACCGCCTCGAAGCGCCGCCACGCGAACCGCCCGGCCGCCGGACCGAGCGCGGCCTGCGTCCACGTCCGGCTGCCGTCGAACGACACCTCCACGCGCGCCAGTGGAATGTGCCCGCTCCAGGCATGGCCGCGCACCGTGAGCGGCTGGCCGGCCGCAGCCGTGAAGCCGTCCCGCGGGAACGTCACCACCGACTTCACGGGCATGTCGGTGATCGGCTCCATGACGCTCTCGTCCACCGGCTCGCCGTAGCGCAGCGGCACCCGCGGCATCCGGTACCAGAGCCCGGTCATCTTCGGGCCGTCGTGCTCGCGGTCGCGAAGCTCGATCCGCTGCAGCCACTTCTGCCACGCCGCGCCCGGATAGCCCGGCGCGATCACCCGCAGCGGCGCACCGTGCAGCAGCGGCAGCGGCTCGCCATTGACCTCGAACGCCAGCATCGTCTCCGGCGAGAGCGCCTTGGCAATCGGTAGTCCGCGCGACAGGGCGGGTCCGTCGCCCTCGAGCGCGGGGTCGGGGCTGTGGTGGGCGGTGTAGACGGCTTCAGGCCGCACCTCGCAGGCCCGCAGCACGTCGGCGAGCCGCACCCCGGTCCAGCGCGGACAGCCGACCGCGCCGCGCCGCCACAATACCGTGCCGGTCGGCTCCGTGAAAAACGCCCGGCCGTTGCCGGCGCATTCGATCACCGCGGCCTGCGTCACGGTCTCGAACTCGTCCCGCAGTGCAGCGATGGTCCAGCGTCGAGGCCGGCGCACGAAGCCGTCCACCGCGAAGCTCCAGGCCGCGGCCTGCTCCGCCGTGACCGGCGGCACCGCGCCGGTGTTGCGCACGAACAGCCGGTGCGTGGGCGTGATAGGGTCGTCCAGCAGGTGGGCCGGTGTTTCCGCGTTGAGTTCCGGCGTGTCCAGGACCACAAGGTCCGGCTTGGCCGCGGCCACTAGCGAGCGCTCGTCCATCCGTTGCATAAGACCAGGACCGATCCTCTGTGAAACGCCGATCCTAGCATGTCCGAGACGCTGAAACCCCGCGACGCAAAGGATGTGGAAGAATCCGTGCGCTGGGCGCTGGCGGAGGGCAAGGCGCTGGAGGTCGCGGGCCGCGGCTCCAAGCGCGCGCTCGGGCGTCCCGCACAGGCCGACCTGACGCTCGACCTGTCCGGCCTCTCGGGCGTGACGCTCTACGAGCCCGAGGAGCTGGTGCTGACCGCGCGTGCAGGCACGCCGCTCGCCGAGATCGAGGCGCTGGCGGACTCGAAGGGGCAGGAACTGGCCTTCGAGCCGATGGACTACGTCCCGCTGCTCGGCACGCCGCCCGCCTCGGGATCGCTCGGCGGCGCGCTCGCCGCCAATCTCTCCGGCCCGCGCCGGATCAAGGCGGGGGCTGCGCGCGACCACTTCCTCGGCGTGGCCGCGGTGTCTGGACGTGGCGAGAGCTTCAAGTCCGGCGGCCGGGTGGTGAAGAACGTCACCGGCTACGATCTCTGCAAGCTGATGGCGGGCTCGTTCGGCACGCTCGCGGTCATGACCGAGGCGACCATCAAGGTTCTGCCGAAGGCCGAGACCGAGGAGACGCTGGCGCTGCTCGGCCAGGACGACGCGGCCGCGGTGCGTGCCATGACCGCGGCCATGGGCTCGTCCTGCGACGTGTCGGGCGCGGCGCACCTGCCGGCGCATGTCGCGTTCCGCTTCGACGGGCCGGGCTTCAAGGAGGCCGCGACCGTGTTCCGGCTCGAAGGCGTCGCGCCCTCGGTGAAGCATCGCCGGGACGCGCTTGCCGCGCTGCTGGCGCCGTTCGGCCGGGTTGGGCGCGTGGCCGCGGAGGAATCGCGCGCGCTCTGGAAGAGCATCCGCGACGTGAAGGCCTTTGCGGCGGACGGCGCCTCGGGCGAGCGGTTCGTCTGGCGGGTCTCGACCGTGCCCGCGCGGGCGCACGGCTTCGCCACGGCGATCTCGCCCTCGGCGCAGATGTTCTACGACTGGGCCGGGGGGCTCATCTGGATCGCGATGCTGCCCACGGACGGCGCGGCGCTGATCTCGGTGCGGGACGCGGTGAAGGCGCACGGCGGCCATGCCACGCTGGTGCGCGCGCCGGCTTCGGTGCGCGCCGCGACGGATGTGTTCGAGCCGCAGGAGGCGGGCATCGCCGCGCTGGAGAAGCGGGTGAAGGATGCCTTCGATCCCAGGGGCGTGCTCAATCCGGGGCGGATGAGGGCGGGGGTGTAGACATGCAGACCTCCTTCTCCCTGGCGCAACTCGCGGATCCGCAGGTCGCGGAATCCGACAGGATCCTCCGCGCCTGCGTGCACTGCGGCTTCTGCACCGCGACCTGTCCGACCTATGTCCTGCTCGGCGACGAGCTGGATTCGCCGCGCGGGCGCATCTACCTGATCAAGGACATGCTGGAGAACGAGCGGCCCGCCACCGCCGACGTGGTCAAGCATATCGACCGCTGCCTGTCGTGCCTCGCCTGCATGACCACCTGTCCCTCTGGCGTGCACTACATGCACCTCGTCGATCACGCCCGCGCGCACGTCGAGGCGACCTACGAGCGCCCGCCGCTCGACCGCGCGCTGCGCGCCTTCCTGCGCTTCGTGATGCCGCACCCCGGCCGGCTGCGGCTGGCGCTGCAGGCGTCGCTGATCGCCAAGCCCTTCGCCGCGCTGTTCGACGCGCTCGGTCTCAAGCCGCTCGCTGCCGCGATCCGGCTCGCGCCGCCGCGCCTGCCGGGGCCGCGCACGAGGAAGCGGGTCTATCCGGCGTCGGGCGAGCGCAAGGGGCGGGTTGCGCTCCTGTCCGGCTGCGCCAACGAGGCGCTCGCGCCGCAGATCACGCAGGCCACGGTCCGGCTGCTCAACCGGCACGGCATCGAGGTCACGATCCCGCGCGGCGAGGGCTGCTGCGGCTCGCTGGTGCATCACATGGGCCGCGAGCACGAGGCGCTGGACCGCGCGCGCGCCAATGTCGATGCCTGGACCGCCGAGATGGAGGGCGAGGGGCTCGACGCCATTCTGGTCACGATTTCGGGCTGCGGCACCACGATCAAGGACTACGGCTTCATGCTGCGCAGCGATCCGGCCTATGCGGACAAGGCAGGCGCAGTGTCGGCCAGGGCGCGCGACGTGTCGGAATATCTGGCGCAGCTTCCCCTGCAGCGGATCGTCGGCGCGCCGCTGACCGTGGCCTATCATGCCGCGTGCTCGCTGCAGCACGGCCAGAGGGTGCGGGCGGAGCCGAAGCGCCTCTTGGCGGATCTCGGCTTCACGGTGCGCGAGCCCGGCGAGAGTCACCTGTGCTGCGGATCGGCCGGCACCTACAACATCATGCAGCCGGAGATCGCGGGCCGCCTGCGCGACCGCAAGATCGCCGCCATCGGCCGCGTCGAGCCGGACGTGATCGCGGCCGGAAATATCGGCTGCATGACGCAGATCGCCTCTGGCACCGCGATCCCGGTGGTCCATACTGTGGAGCTTGTCGACTGGGCGACCGGCGGGCCCCCACCCCGAGGTTTGCAGGACATTATCGCCGCGCGTGCGTGACGCTTGAGTTCGGTGCCGACACCGGGAGGACCAACATGGCGAAGACATCCAGAGCGAAGAAGTCGAAGACGAAGAAAGCCAAACCCAAGGCGAAAGCGAGGGCGAAGGCGGTCAAGCGCCGAGCCGGGCCTGCGAGGAAGGCGGCTGCGAAAGCCTCGAAGAAGAAATCCGCCGTGAAGCGCGCCGCGCCCCGCAAGGCAAAAGCCAAGAAGGCGGCGCCGAAAAAGGCGGCGAAGACGGCGGTCCGGAAAGCCGCACCGAAGAAGGCCGCCCTGCGCAAGCCTGCCGCGAAGAGGTCCGCGGCCCGGCGTCCGGCTCCGCTCGCGCCGCCGACCTTGCCGGAGACCACGCCGATCGCGCGGCGGCCGTCGCCGTTTCCGACCGGCGGTTGATCGCCGGACAGGCCGAGCGGCGCCCGGTGTCGACAGTGAACGTGCGCCGCTTCGCTGCACCGCACATTGCACGCGCGCGCGGCTCGCAATAGCATCGCGCCGCGGGTTCGGCCGCGAGGGCTGAGCCTCGAATCCTTTCCAGAGACAAGCGGAGTGCGTTCGCCATGCCGGGCCCCTACAAGATCATGATCATGGGCGCGTCCTACGGGTCGCTGCTGGCCTCGAAAATCCTGTTCGGCGGCCATTCGGTGCACCTGATCTGCCTGCCGGCGGAGGCCGACCTGATCAACGCCGAGGGCTTCCGCGTGCGCCTGCCGGTCAGGGGCCGCAAGGACCCGGTGGAGCTGGATTCGCGCAAGCTGCCGGGCAAGGTGACGGCCGGCGGCGCGGAGGGCGTGAATCCGGCCGACTACGACCTCATCTGCCTCGCCATGCAGGAGCCGCAGTACCGCTCGCCGGGCGTGCGCGAACTGCTCGACGCGGTGGCGAAGTCGCGCGTGCCCTGCATGTCGATCATGAACATGCCGCCGCTGCCCTATGTGCGGCGCATCCCCGGCCTCGACTATGAACTGCTCAAGCCCGCCTATACCGATCCCACGGTGTGGGACAATTTCGATCCCGGCTGCCTGACGCTGTGCAGCCCGGACCCGCAGGCGATCCGCCCGCCGGAGGAGAAGGTCAACGTGCTGCAGGTCACGCTGCCGACCAACTTCAAGGTCGCCCGGTTCGACAGCGACAAGAGCACCGCGATCCTGCGCGACCTGGAGAAGGACATCGATTCCGTTCGCTACGACGTCGGCGGCGGCGAGAAGATCGAGCTGCCGGTGAAGCTGCGCGTGCACGATTCGCTGTTCGTGCCGCTCGCCAAATGGTCGATGCTGCTGGCCGGCAACTACCGCTGCGTCACAAAGGACGGGATGCGCACCGCGCAGGAGGCGGTGCATTCGGACATCGAGACCTCGCGCTCGGTCTACAACTTCGTGTTCGACCTCTGCGTCAAGCTCGGGGCGAAGCCGGAGGACCTCGTGCCGTTCGAGAAATACGCAGCGGCGGCGCAGTCGCTGACGCGGCCGGCCTCGGCGGCGCGCGCGCTGCAGAACGGCGCGCCCAACATCGAGCGCGCCGACAAGCTGGTGCAGCTCATCGCCAGGCAGAAGGGCCTGAGCCACCCGGCCATCGACGCGGAGGTGGCGCTGGTGGACGCTCGGCTCGAGGCCAACCGCAAGAAGGTGGCCTGACGGTCCCAACCGGCGGCCGGCCGTTTCCGGACGGCCGCGCCGTACAGGGCCAACAGGGAATCGCTTCGAACGGCTTCCGCGGGCCCCACGGCCCGCGGATTGCGTTCGGCACCCCCGCTGAACCGGGGAGTCATACTGTTCCGGGGCGGGATCGCTTCGCCGCGCGGATGCGCCAATTGTGACGATTCCGCAACACTCCGTTCCTTTCCCGTCGATAGCGGTGAACCGGAGGCTGAAACGCCTAAGAAGGCAGCAATTGCCGATGCTTTCACCTTGCCGCTTTTCGGCCGCGAATGTTTCAGTTTGCCCATAACAAGCGGTGAGGAGCGGTCAGGTCGGCGTTGCCAGCCGTGTCAAGCGGCCCCTGGTCACGTCAGCCTTTCGGTTCTCCACCCGTCACGACGGGAAGGGGCTTTCGATGAAAACGTTTGTTCTGGCGGCTGCGGCCGCTCTTGCGACCACGGCGGCGCCTGCGCTCGCCGCGGATCTGGTGACGAAGGCGCGGCCGGCCGTGGTTGCGGCTCCGCCCTCGGCCTGGGACATCGCCTTCGGGGCGGCGCTGACCAACGATTACCGCTTCCGCGGCATCGCGCAGTCGAACCTCAAGCCGTCGGTTTCGGCTTATTTCGAGCCGCGCTTCAACATCAACCCGAACCTGCAGGTTTACGCCGGCATCGCGGGCAACAGCATCAGCTTCCCGAACCGCGCGGCGGCCGAGATCGACTTCTACGGCGGCATCCGTCCGACCCTGGGCCCGGTCGCCTTCGACTTCGGCATCTGGCATTACTGGTATCCAGGCGGCCGTGAATTCTCCGCGACCTCGGTGGACGGGCCGATCTTCAACGGCAATGTCGCCAAGGCCGACTTCAGCTTCACTGAGTTCTACGCCAAGGCTGCGTGGACCGTGGTCGAGCCGTTCGTCGTCGGCGTCGCCTACAATTACTCGCCGAATTTCCTGAACACCGGCGCGACCGGCAACTGGCTGTCCGCCAACGCCAAATACACGTTCGGTTCGTTCGGCCCCGGCATCACGCCCTACATCTCCGGCGAGCTGGGTCGCCAGTGGCTTGGCACCACCGATGCCTTCTACGGCAGCATCAAGCTGCCGAGCTACACTCACTGGAACGTGGGCGTGGGCTGGTCCTACAAGGTGTTCACCGTGGACCTGCGCTACTCCGACACCACGCTCAACAAGGGTGATTGCAACGCGCTCACCGCGGACCACACCGCCACGGGCACGACCTACGTGACGCCGATCAACGGCGGCGCAGGCTCCAAATGGTGCGGCGCGGCGTTCGTCGCCAAGCTGGCTGTCGACCTGACGCTCGACAACATCAAGTAAGTCCTCGTCGGAGACTTGAAGCGGAACGGCGGCCCTCGGGCCGCCGTTCTTCCTTTTTATGCAGGCTGGATCGCGCCCGCGTCGCGCAGCCGGTGGCGTTCGCCGTCCCGCTCCAGCACGAGCCGGCGATCGTGAAGCCCCTTGAGCGTCGAGCGGTGGCCGATCGAGACGATGGTCGCGGCCGGCAGGCGCTCGCGGATCAGTCGGTAGAGCGCGGCCTCCGACGCCTCGTCGAGCGAGGCCGTGGCCTCGTCGAGGAACAACCAGTCCGGCTTCTGCAGCAGGACGCGCGCGATGCCGAGCCGCTGCTGCTCGCCGAGCGACAGCATCCGGTTCCAGTGCGCCTCCTCGTCGAGCCTTCCCGCCATCTGCGGCAGGCCGACCGCCACCAGCGCCTCGCCCAGTTGCGCCTGGGTGAACGCGCCGGCCTCTGCCGGATAGGCGATCGCCGCCGCAAGCGTGCCCACCGGGAAATACGGCCGCTGCGGCAGCATCGTCAGGCGCGCGCCGGCCGGCACGGTGACGCGGCCGGAGCCGAACGGCCAGATGCCGGCGACCGCACGGAACAGCGTCGATTTGCCCGCGCCGGACGGCCCGTTGACCAGCACGCGCTCGCCGGCGGCCATCACGATGTCCTGCGCCGCGACCAGCGGGGCGCCGTTCGGGAGCCGCACCGCGAGCCCGTGCAGCGCCACGGAGTCGCCGTCCGCCTGCGGCGTCACCTCGACCGCGGGTGGCGTTTGCGCGGCCGCGCGCGCGGTCGCGACCGCGAGCCCGAAGCCCTCGAGCCGCTGGATCACCGCGCGCCACTCCGCGAGCTGCCGGTACGCAGTGATGAAGAACGACAGCGAGGTCTGCACCCGGTCGAAGGCGGAGGCGGTCTGCATCAGGCCGCCGAGCTGCATCGCGCCTGCGAAATAGGCCGGGCTCACCACCACGAAGGGGAACACGGTCGAGACCTGCTGGTATCCCGCGGTGAAGAAGGTGAGCCGCTTGGTCCGGCTCATGATCAGCATGAAGTTGCCGACCACCAGGCCGAAGCGGTCGAGCAGGCGCTGCCGCTCCGCCGCCTCGCCGCCGAGCAGGGCGATCTGCTCGGAGCTTTCCCGCACCCGCACCAGGTTGAACCGGAAGTCGGCCTCGTAGCGCTGCTGGTTGAAGTTGAGCGGGATCAGCGGCCGGCCGATCCAGTGGGTGAGCAGGGTGCCGATCACGGCATAGATAAGCGCGGCCCACACCAGATAGCCGGGAATGCTCCAGCTTTCCCCGAACAGGTGCAGCGGCGCGGCCGCGCTCAGCGTCCACAGGATCACCACGAAGGAGCCGAGCGTCACCACCGCGCCGAGCAGGCCGATGCCGATCGCCAGCGTTTTCTCGACGAACATCTGGATGTCCTCGGCGATGCGCTGGTCGGGATTGTCGGCGGCGTCGCCGAGAAGCTGCATGCGATAGTGGTTGGAGCGTTCCAGCCAGTCGCCGAGATAGGATTGCGTCATCCAGCGGCGCCAGCGGATCTGGAGCCACTGGTTGAGGTAGAGCTGGTAGACCGCGAGCACGATAAAGGCCGCGGCCAGCAGGCAGAAGAACTGCAACTCGCTGACGAAGGCGGCCCAGTCCCGCTCCTGCAGCGCGTTGTAGAAGCGATTGTTCCACTGATTGATGAGCACGGTGATGGCCACGATCGAAAGCTCGCAGGCGATCACCGCCGCCAGCAGGCCGCGTCCGGCCCATCGATCCTCGGAGCGGAAGTAGGGAATGGCCAGCCGCCAGACGGTGGCGAGCGTCGAGGCAAATCCTTTCACGCAAGTCTCCTGTGGATCAGGCCGGGCGATGCGACTGCCTGTCGCATCCGCCCCTCAAGGTGGGCGTCATGGGAGAAGGAATCCACCCAAACCGGTGTTCCGCCTCGCCCCCTACGAAAGTTCTGACGGCCGCAACCACCTGGGCTTGTAAGCCGCGGCCAAGACGTTAAAACTAGCCGAAGTGCCGGTGGAATACGGTGCCGCCGCCGGAGTTTCTTCGAACAAGCGGCATAAAAAATGTCGCCAGGCGCAGCCATTCTGGGAGGGACACGACCCATGACCGAGAAATCCGATTCTCCGAAAACCTCGCGCCGCAAATTCGTCATGGCGGCCGGCGCGACGGCGGCCGCGACCGTGGCGATGCCGCAGGTCTCGCGCGCCCAGACCACGACCTGGAAGTACCAGTCGACCTGGCCGACGAAGGACATCTTCCACGAGATGGCCGCCGACTATGCCAAGAAGGTCAACGACATGAGCGGCGGCCGGCTGCGCCTCGAGGTGCTGGCGGCGGGCTCGGTGGTTCCCGCCTTCCAGATGCAGGACGCGGTGCATTCCGGCATTCTCGACGCCGGCCACGGCGTCTGCGCCTATTGGTACGGCAAGCACAAGGCGTTCTCGCTGTTCGGCACCCCGCCGTCCTTCGGCTGGGACGCCACCAGCATGCTCGGCTGGTTCTATCACGGCGGCGGCGAGGCGCTGTACAATGAGCTGGTCAACAACGTCCTCAAGCTCAACGTTGTCGGCGTGCTCTACTTCCCGATGCCGACCCAGCCGCTCGGCTGGTTCAAGAAGCCGGTCACGAGCCCGCAGGACCTCAAGGGCATCAAGTATCGCACCGTGGGCCTGTCGGCGGACCTGTTCCGCGAGATGGGCGCGGCGGTGACGATCCTTCCGGGCGGCGAGATCGTCCCGGCGATGGACCGCGGCCTGCTCGACGCCGCCGAGTTCAACAATCCTTCGTCCGACATCCTGCTCGGCTTCCCGGACGTCTCCAAGGTCTTCATGGTGCAAAGCCACCACCAGCAGGTGGAGCCGTTCGAGATCATCTTCAACAAGGCGCGTTACGAAAAGCTGCCGAACGAGCTGAAGGCGATCGTGCGCTACGCGGCGTTCGCGGCCTCGTCCGACCAGCTCGGTATGGCCTACGACCGCTACTCGAAGGACTTCGAGGCGATCAAGAAGCGCGGCGTCAACGTCATCAAGACGCCGGACTCCGTGCTCAACGCCCAGCTCCAGGCCTGGGACAAGGTGCTGGCCGAGCAGTCCAAGGAGCCGTTCTTCAAGAAGGTGATCGACTCGCAGAAGGAATGGGTGAAGCGCACCTCCGCCTATCTGCAGGCGAACAATCTCAACAGCACCGCTCTCGAAGCCGCCTACAAGCACTTCTTCGGCTAATGGCCGATTGACCGGAACGAGCATGTGGCCCGCGCGTAGCGATACGCGCGGGCTTCATCCTCCGCAGGGCACAACACCAGTTTCGAATGTCCGCCCAGCGCCACGGGGCGGGGCTCCTGGGGGAGCCTCTTTGGGGGAGCCAATGGATCGCATCCTGCTTCTCGTCGACAAGGTCAACACCTGGATCGGCCAGACCGCCGGCTGGTGCATCCTGATCCTGACGTTCAGCACCAGCTACGAAGTCTTCATGCGCTATCTGTTCCTGGCGCCGACCGAGTGGGCGTTCGACGCCAGCTACATGCTCTACGGCACGCTGTTCATGCTGGCCGGCGCCTACACGCTGTCGCGCAACGCCCATGTGCGCGGCGACTTCATCTACCGCTCCTGGACGCCGCGGACGCAGGCCAAGTGGGACCTCGTCCTCTACGTCCTGTTCTTCTTTCCCGGCATGCTCGCCTTCATCTACGCCGGCTACAAATACGCCGAGCTGTCATGGATGATGAAGGAGCGCTCGTCGGCGAGCCCGTTCGGGCCGCCGGTCTACCATTTCAAGACCCTCATCCCGATCACCGGCGTCCTGATGGTGGCGCAGGGCATCGTCGAGGTCGTGCGCTGCGTGCAGTGCATCCGGACCGGCGAATGGCCCAGGCGCCTGCACGACGTCGAGGAGTTGGACAAGGTCATCCTCGAGAAGGCCGAGCAGGGCAAGCTGGACGATCTGGATCTGGTGACGAAGATGGAAGAGATCGGCCAGCGCAAGGGAGCCGTCTGATGTTCGGAATGGGCAATCCCGAGCTCGGCGTGCTGATGCTCTTCCTGTTCGTCGTGTTCATCATGTTCGGCTTCCCCATCGCCTTCACGCTGATGGCGCTGGCGGTGTTCTTCGGCTACTTCGCGATGGGCGACCTGGTGTTCAACCTGCTGGTCCAGCGCACCTATTCGGTGATGACCAACGACGTGCTGATCTCGATCCCGCTGTTCGTGTTCATGGGATACCTGATCGAGCGCGCCAACATCCTCGACCGGCTGTTCCGGTCGCTGCAACTGGCCGCGGGGCCGTTGCCGGGCTCGCTCGCGATCGCGACGCTGGCGACCTGTGCGATCTTCGCCACCGCCACCGGAATCGTCGGCGCGGTGGTGACGCTGATGGGTCTCCTGGCCTATCCGGCGATGCTGCGCGCGGGCTACGACCACAAACTCTCGGCCGGCGTGGTCTGCGCCGGCGGCTGCCTCGGCATCCTGATCCCGCCGAGCGTCATGCTGATCCTGTACGGCGCCACCGCGGGCGTGTCGGTGGTCAAGCTCTACGCCGGTGCGTTCTTCCCCGGCCTGATGCTGGCCGGGCTCTACATGCTCTACGTCGTGATCATGACGCTGCTCAACCCGAAGCTCGCGCCGCAGCTTCCGCCGGAGGAGCGCAGCGCGCCCTTCCGGGAGGTGGTCGTGGCGATGGTCACCTCGTTCCTGCCGCTGGCCGCGCTGATCGCCGCCGCGCTCGGCTCGATCATCTTCGGCCTCGCCACGCCGTCCGAGGCCGCCGCGATGGGTGCGCTCGGCGCGCTGCTTCTGGCGGTCGGCTACGGCGCCGACTACGGCAAGATCCGCAACGTCCGTCTGGTGCAGGCCTACGGCCTGTTCATGGCGGGCGTCGCGATCTACATGATCGTCTGCGGATACATCGGCACGCCGGTCAGCCGGCAGGTGCTGCTCGCGGTGGTGATCGTGACCTTCGCCGTCACGCTGGCGCTGCTGCCCGGCACGCGCTTCACCTTCGGCCAGCTGAAGGAATCGGTGTTCCTGACCGCGCGCACCACCGCGATGGTGTGCTGGCTGTTCATCGGCTCGTTCGCGTTCTCGGCGATCTTCGCCTATCTCGGCGGCCACGAGCCGATCGAGAAGTTCGTGCTGGCGATGAATCTCGACACCATCGGATTCATGATCCTGGCCCAGGTCATCATCTTCATCCTGGGCTGGCCGCTGGAATGGACGGAGATCATCGTCATCTTCATGCCGATCTTCCTGCCGTTGCTGAAGACCTTCAACGTCGATCCGCTGTTCTTCGGGCTGCTGGTGGCGCTGAACATCCAGACCTCGTTCCTGTCGCCGCCGGTGGCGATGGCGCCGTTCTACCTCAAGGGCGTGGCGCCGAAATGGGTCAGCATCAACGACATCTTCCGGGGCGTGCTGCCGTTCCTGTTCATCGTCATCATCTCCATGATCATGCTCTACACGTTCCCGCAGATCGGCCTGTGGCTGCCGAGCGTGCTCTATCGGTAACGCCCGTCCGGAGGATTGCAGATGCTTGCGCTCATTGCCGGGATCGTCGTTCTGATCGTGACCTTCGCGGTCCTGATGCTGCTGCGGCCGCGCGGCGAGAAGCTGCATCGGTGGGCCAACACAGAATGGGAGCCCTATGTCGCGGTCGCGCTCTGCGCGGGCGTGGCGCTCGGGTTCACGATGACGCTGTCGGGGCTGATCACGCTCTACGGCTGATCCGCGTGCATGGCCTGGGGCCGAAAATGAAAGCGCCGCCTTCCTGCGAAGGCGGCGCTCCCGTTTCCGGCGGATGCCGTCAGGCGGCGCTCGGCGGCGCGCCGAGGTGCTGCTTGAAGAACGCCAGCGTGCGCTGCCAGGCGAGGTCGGCCGCGGCCTTGTTGTAGCGGGCCGCGCCGAGGTCGTTGCTGAAGGCGTGCTGCGTGCCCGGATAGTGGTGGATGACGTGGTTCTTCTTGTTCTCCTTCAGCGCGGCCTCGTAGGCCGCGATGCCGGCGTTCACGCCATCGTCCTTCTCGGCATAGTGCAGCATCAGCGCGGCGCGGATGTTGGGCACCTGCGCCGCGGGCACCTGCCGGCCGTAATAGGCGACGCCCGCGTCCAGCTCCGGGCTCGACGCGGCCAGCCTGTTGACCATCAGCCCGCCGAAGCAGAAGCCGACCGCTCCGACCTTGCCGGTCGATTCCGGGTGCGTCCTGAGGAACGACACGGCGGCCACCAGCGCAGTCACGGCGTCGTCCGGGTTCATCTTGGGGTGCAGGTTGCGGGCGTCGTCCTCGTTCGGCGGCGTGCCGCCGACGAGCGAGAGCAGGTCCACCGCATAGGCCAGGAAGCCCTCCGCGGCGAAGCGGCGGGCCACGTCCTCCAGGTGCGGGTTCAGCCCGCGGTTCTCGTGGATCACCAGCACGACCGGGCGCTTGCCCCTGGCCTTGGGCCGCGCGAGATAGCCGTTGATTCTGCCCTTGGGCGAGTCGTAGGCCTGCCGTTCGGTCACGAGGCGCGGGTCGTTCTCCGCCACGATGGCGGCCTGCGCGTAGTCGTTCTGGAGCAGCGGCAGCAGCGCTGTTGCCGCCGCGGTGGAGCCCGCGAGCGTGGCGAGGCGATCGAGGAACGAGCGGCGGGTCATGCCGCCGTGGGTGAAATCGTCGTACAGGTCGATGATGCGTTGATCCATGGGCGCTCTCCCGGAAGGTTTCCAGCATAACACGCCGCCACCGGAGATATTCCGTGCAGGAGGCGCGGCAAAGGTTGCGGGGGCTTGGCCGGGGGCGGTGGCCGTGCCAAGCCTGCCGGCTCTACGTCCGGGATTCGGGAGGCGAACGAGACCATGACGATGTCGCGATGGCTGACGGGCGCGGCCTGCGCCGCTCTGGCGTGGGCTGCGGAGCCGGTCCACGCCCAGACGGATTTCCCGTTCGGCAGCGAGCTGATCATGGACGCGGACCGGATGCCCGGCTCGCGCCGGATTCCCAACATGGAGGTGGACGACCGGGGCGGGCTGGACCTCGAGATGTGGTGCAACCGGATGCAGGGTCGGTTCGTGGTGGCGGGGCCGACCCTCAGCGTGCTGACGGGCCCGGTCACGGAGCGCGCCTGTCCGCCCGCGCAGATGCGGGCCGACGAGGCACTGCTGGCCGCGCTCGCGGGCGTCACGGGCTGGCGGCGCGACGGCGCGATGCTGACGCTGACCGGTGCCGCCACGCTGCGCTTCCGCGTGCCGACGAATTGAGCAGCCGAGCGATCCACTGATCGCTCGCCGGGCAAGGTTACGGGCGGGCGCGTATTCTCTCCGCATTGAGCCGAAAGAAGGGCGCTCCGGACGGCATCTCCCTGTGCGGGCGGTTTGGCCCGCTGCTTGCTTTGCTCCCGAACCAACCAACGGGAGAGTGCCATGCGACGCAGAGATTTCACCAAGCTTGCCCTGGCGGGCGCCGCTGGGACCGTGGCCGCGCCGGCGGTGGCGCGCGCGCAGACCACGTTCAACTGGAAGATGACGAGCTTCTACGGCCCGAACGCGGCGTTCTATTCGACCGGACCGGGCAGCGCGAAGGACCTGTGCAGCCGCATCGAGGCGATGTCGAACGGCCGCCTCAAGATCCAGTTCTACGGCGCGGGCGAATTGATCCCGGCGGCCGAGGGCTTCGACGCGGTGTCGTCCGGCGTGGTCGAGATGAACTACGCCAACTCCTACTTCTGGACCGGCAAGAGCTTTGCCGCACAATACTTCACCGCGGTGCCCTTCGGCTTGAACTTCCAAGGCTTCAACGGCTGGTACTACGACGGCGGCGGCGCCCAGCTCTGGCGCGAGGTCTACGACCGATTCAATCTGGTGCCGATCCTCGCCGGCAACACCGGCGTGCAGATGACAGGCTGGTTCCGCAAGGAGATCAAGTCCGTCAACGATCTCAAGGGCGTCAAGATGCGCATTCCGGGCCTCGCCGGCCGCGTCTACCGCGAGCTCGGCGTGGACGCGCGCCTGATCGCGCCGGGCGAGATCTTCCCGAGCCTGGAGCGCGGCGTGATCGATGCCGCCGAGTTCGTCGGTCCCTATCTCGACCGCCAGCTCGGCCTGCAAAAGGTCGCGAAATACTACTACACCACCGGCTGGCACGAGATGGCGACCGCCTCCGAGGTCATCGTCAACAAGGCCAGGTGGGCGAGCCTGCCGAAGGACCTCCAGGCCATCGTCGAGAACGCCTGCGCCGCCTGCAACGTCATCAGCGAGGCGTGGTGCCAGAAGAACAACGCCGAGGCGATGGAGGACCTGGTGAAGAACCAGGGCGTGACCGCGGGTCCGCTGCCGGACGAGGTGGTGAAGGCGCTGCGCGAAGCCACCACCAAGATTCTCGCCGAAGCGGTGGCGAAGGATCCTGTGACGCGGAAGGTCCATGAGTCCTACATGGCGTACAAGGCCAAGTACGACGCCTGGTCCGACCTCAGCGAAGCCGTCTACCACAACAAGATCCGCAAGGCGTGAGTCCGTGCAGGCCGCGTTGAAGCTCGCCGGCTGGATCGACCGCTTCACCGATCTCGTCGGCCGCGCCACCGCCTGGGTGGTGCTCGGTCTCGCTCTGGTGATGGGCGCGAACGTGCTGCTGCGCTACGGCTTCTCGCTCGGCTGGATCTGGACGCAGGAGCTGGAGTGGCACCTGATGGTGCCGATCTGCATGCTCGGCGCGGCCTACGCGCTGCTGCACAAGGAGCACGTCCGCGTGGACGTGCTGTTCCAGCGTTATTCGCCGCGGACCAAGCTGCGCGTCGAGGTCGCCGGAGCCGTGATCGGCATGCTGCTGTCCGTGATCGTGGTCTGGCTGTCGCTGCATTACGTCGTGCAGTCCTGGACGATCACGGAGGGATCGGCCAATCCCGGCGGGCTCGACCACCGCTACATCGTCAAATCCCTGATCCCGATCGGCTTCTCGCTGTTCTTCCTGCAATCGCTGTCGGAGACCATCAAGGGCGTCACACTTCTGCGGTCGTGAGCGAGTCGTTTCCGCCGTCCGACTCCTGCAACAAGCCAACAGAACACAACAGATGAGCGTGCGATGCTGACGCTGGAAATTCTCGCGATCCTGATGCTGCTGTCGTTCTTCGCGATGCTGATGATCGGCATCCCGGTGGCGCTGTCGATCGCCAGCGTCGGCTTCGTGTTCGGCTACATCGGCTTCGGGCCGATGCTGTTCAATCTCCTGCCGCACCGCATTTTCGGGGTCGTCACCAACACAACGCTGCTCGCGATCCCGCTGTTCGTGTTCATGGGCATGATCCTCGAACGATCGCGGCTGGCCGAAGACCTGATGGACGTGATCGGGCATCTGGCCGGCTCCCTTCGCGGCGGGCTCGGCCTCGGCATCGTCGTGGTCGGCGTTCTGATGGGGGCGACCACGGGCATCGTCGGCGCCACGGTGGTCATGCTCGGCCTGCTGACGCTGCCGGGCATGATCCGGCGCGGCTACGACAAGGGCTTCGCCTCCGGCGTGATCTGCGCGTCGGGCACGCTCGGGCAGATCATCCCGCCGAGCCTGGTGCTGATCCTGCTCGCCGACATCATGCAGGAATCGGTCGGCACGCTGTTCGCGGCGGCGATGATCCCCGGCCTGATCCTGGCCGGCATCTACGCCGTCTACACCATCGTTCTTGGCATGGTGCGGCCCGACATGGTGCCGGCGATCCCGAAGGAGGAGCGCGACCTGCTGTCCAGAAGGCAGCTGGCAAACAAGCTGTTCCGGGTGGTGCTGCCGCCGATAGGGCTCGTGATCGCCGTGCTCGGCTCGATCATCGGCGGAGTCGCGGCGCCCTCGGAGGCGGCCTCGATGGGCGCGCTGGGGGCGATCGCGATCGTGGCGCTGATGGGCCGGCTGCGGTGGGGCATGCTGCGCGAGACCGTGCAGGCCACCCTCAAGATCACGGCGATGATGATGTTCATCCTGATCTGCGCCCAGGTGTTCGCGCTGGCGTTCCGGGGGCTGCGCGGCGAGGAACTGGTGAAGGACTTCTTCGACATGCTGCCCGGCGGCGACATGGCGAACATCTGGTTCCTGATGCTCATCATCTTCGTGCTGGGTTTCTTCATCGAGTGGATCGAGATTTCCTATATCGCGGTGCCGCTGTTCCTCCCGGTCTTCATCGCGTCGCAGACGGACATGGTGTGGCTCGCGATCCTGATCTGCGTGAACCTGCAGACCTCGTTCCTGACGCCGCCGTTCGGCTGGGCGCTGATCTTCCTGCGCGGGGTGGCGCCGCCCGAGGTCTCGACCGCGGAGATCTTCCGCGGCGTGATCCCGTTCATCATCATGCAGCTCTCGGCGCTTGTGCTGGTGTTCTGCTTTCCCGCCCTCGCCACTTGGCTGCCCCAGGCGATCGGCTGGTAGCGCGCAAAAAAAAGGGCCCGGCTAGCGCCGGGCCCTCGCATTCGGGAAGACGCCTGCGGCGTCGCTTACATCATGCCGCCCATTCCGCCCATGCCGCCGCCCGGCATCGCCGGAGCCGCGGCCTCCTTCGGCACCTCGGCGACCATCGCCTCGGTGGTGACGAGCAGGCCGGCGACCGAGGCCGCGTCGGTGAGCGCGCGGCGCACCACCTTGGCCGGGTCGACGATGCCCTTGTCGATCAGGTCGACGTACTCCTCGTTCTGGGCGTCGAAGCCGAAGGTCTCGGACTTCGACTCCAGGATCTTGCCGACCACGATCGAGCCCTCGACGCCGGCGTTCTCGGCGATCTGGCGTACCGGAGCCTCGAGCGCCTTGAGCACGATGTTGATGCCGGCCTGGACGTCCGCGTTGTCGTTGGCGAGCTTGCCGACCGCCTTCTTGGCGCGCAGCAGCGCGGTGCCGCCGCCCGGAACAATGCCCTCTTCCACCGCGGCGCGGGTGGCGTTGAGCGCGTCCTCGACGCGGTCCTTCTTCTCCTTGACCTCGACCTCGGTCGCGCCGCCGACGCGGATCACCGCGACGCCGCCCGCGAGCT
>CAZZCV010000037.1:0-32982 GCA_964653225.1 uncultured Rhodoplanes sp.
GCGGCGTGCGCGCCTCGTCGATCAGGATCGAGTCGACCTCGTCGACGATGGCGAAGGCGTGGCCGCGCTGCACCATGTCCTCGACGCGATACTTCATGTTGTCGCGCAGGTAATCGAAGCCCAGCTCGTTGTTGGTGGCGTAGGTGACGTCGCACTCGTAGGCCTTCTTGCGCTCTTCGTCGTCGAGGCCGTGCACGATGACGCCCGTGGTGAGGCCGAGGAAGCCGTAGACCTTGCTCATCCATTCGGAGTCGCGCTTGGCGAGGTAGTCGTTGACGGTGACGACGTGCACGCCCTTGCCGGCCAGCGCGTTGAGGTAGACCGGAAGCGTCGCCACCAGCGTCTTGCCCTCGCCGGTCTTCATCTCGGCAATCATGCCCTCGTGCAGGACCATGCCGCCGATCATCTGCACGTCGAAGTGCCGCTGGCCGAGCGTGCGTCGGGCCGCCTCGCGCACGGTGGCGAAGGCCGGCACGAGAATGTCGTCGAGCGTCTTGCCCTCGGCGAGTTCCTTCCGGAACTGCTCCGTGCGGGCCCGCAGCGCCTCGTCGGACAGGCCCACCAGATCCTTCTCGAGCGCCGCGATCGCGTCCACCCGCGGCTGGTACTTGCGGACGCGGCGGTCGTTGGCCGAGCCGAAAAACTTGCGAGCGACGGCGCCGAACATTCGGGCGGATCCTTATCGTATCGGGTCACCGGCGGGACGCCGGGCAGGCCTGCCGGGGTGGCGGCAAGCCTCGGAAAACGCGGCCCTTCTCGGGGCAGTGGGCACGAAACAGCACGCTTCGAGCGGAGCCGCGCGGCCCCGGCAGAGATAGGAGGGGGTCAAAGCCTTGTCAATTATCCGGTTTTGGCGGCTTTCGGGCGCTCCTGGGGCGGCGGCCCGGCCTTCACGGGGTCGTTAGGAGGCCGGGGCATTCCAACGTTGCCAACCACCCCCGATTGCGCGACAAGTCGCCGCTCCGCTGCAGGCCGGCCCCTCTCCTCGATAGGATCGACTCATGACCTCGCATTTCCCTGCCCGTCCCGCCCAGCCGGCCCGGCGCGCCAGCCCGCTCGGCGCCGCAGCGGCCACGGCCCTGCTTCTGCTGACGGCCGTGCCGGCCTTCGCGCAGGACGCCGATCCGGTCATCGCGCGGGTCAACGGCACCGAAATCCGCCAGAGCGACATCACGCTGGCCGAAGAAGACCTCGGGCAGCAGGGCGCGCAGATGACGCCCGAGCAGAAGCGCGAATACCTGATCTCCTACGTCTCCGACATCCTCATGGTGGCGAAGGCCGCCGAGGGCAAAAAGGTCGGCGATCAAGCCGACTTCCGCCGCCGCCTCGCCTTTGCCCGCAACAAGCTGCTGATGGAGGCCATCCTCCAGTCCGAGGGCAAGGCCGCCGTCACCGACAAGGCGCTTCAGGCGACCTACCAGGAGGCGGTCAAGCAGATGGGCAGCGAGCAGGAGGTGCGCGCGCGCCACATCCTGGTGCCCAGCGAGGACGAGGCCAAGGCGATCCTGGCCGACCTCAAGAAGGGCGGCAACTTCGAGGCCATCGCCAAGGAGAAGTCGAAGGACCCGGGCGCCGCCGCGCAGGGCGGCGACCTCGGCTATTTCACCAAGGACCAGATGGTCCCGGAGTTCGCCGAGGTGGCGTTCAAGCTCGACAAGGGCCAGCTCTCCGACCCGGTGAAGTCGCAGTTCGGGTGGCACATCATCCGGGTCGAGGACAAGCGCTCCAAGCAGCCGCCGGCGTTCGACGCGGTCAAGGAGCAGGTCGAGACCTATGTGGTGCGCAAGGCGCAGGCCGAGTTCGTCACCAAACTGCGCGCCGACACCAAGGTGGAGCGCCTCGACAAGCCCGCGGCCGCGCCGGCGGTCCCCGCCGACAAGAAATAAGCACACAGCCGCGCCGTATCCGGATTTCGTTCCGGCGACGCTGTCATGGCCGGGCGTCGCCCGTCGAAGACGGGCGTAACCGCCCTTTGTCTCCGGCCATCCCCGTCTTACTATCCTGCAACGACGACATGGATGCCCGGCCTGAGGTTTGTCCCCGGGCCGGGCAAAGGCCGGCTCCGTGCCGGGCATGACAAAAAGCGAAGACAATTTTCATGGCCAAGCCCTCCCCGGTTTCCCCGCTCGCTCCCACCGATGTCCCGACGCTGCGGCCCGTCGAGGGCGTCAGGCTCGCCACCGCCGCCGCCGGCATCAAGTACCGCGACCGCACCGACGTGCTGCTGGCGCTGTTCGATCCGGGCACGGTCGCAGCCGGCGTGTTCACCAAGTCGAAGTGCCCCTCGGCCCCGGTGGAGTGGTGCCGCGACAGGCTTAAGGGCGCGAAGCCGCGCGCGCTCGTGGTCAACTCCGGCAACGCCAACGCCTTCACCGGTCGGACCGGCCGCCAGGCCTGCGCCTTCACCGCGAAGATCGCGGCGCGCGCCGTCGGCTGCAAGCCGGAGGACGTGTTCCTGGCCTCGACCGGCGTGATCGGCGAGCCGCTCGACGCCAGCGCCTTCGACGGCGTGATGGAAGGCATGGTGGCGGCGGCGCGGGCCGAGCCGTGGCTCGAGGCCGCGAAGGCGATCATGACCACCGACACGTTCCCCAAGGTCGCGACCGCGCAGACCAGCATCGGCAAGGCCAGGGTCACGATCAATGGCTTCGCCAAGGGCGCCGGCATGATCGCGCCCGACATGGCGACCATGCTGTCCTATGTGTTCACCGACGCGCCGCTGTCGGCGCGGGTGCTGCAATCGCTGCTGAGCGAGGGCGTGAACGACACGTTCAACGCCGTGACCATCGACGGCGACACCTCCACGTCGGATACGCTGATGGCCTTCGCCACCGGCGCGGCGGCGAAGCGCGGCGCGCCGAAGATCGCCAAGCCCGACGACCCCCGGCTGCGCGGCTTCCGCAAGGCGTTCAGGATGGTGCTGGCCGACCTCGCCGAGCAGGTCGCGCGTGACGGCGAAGGTGCGCGGAAGCTCGTGGAAATCGAGGTCGAAGGCGCGGTGTCGAATGCCTCCGCGCGCCGGATCGCGATGTCCATCGCCAACTCGCCGCTGGTGAAGACCGCGATCGCCGGCGAGGACGCCAACTGGGGCCGCGTGGTGATGGCGGTCGGCAAGGCCGGCGAGCCTGCCGACCGCGACCGGCTCTCGATCTGGTTCGGCGGCATCCGCGTCGCGCACAGGGGCGCGCGCGATCCGGGCTACGACGAGAAGCAGGTCTCCGAGCGGATGAGGCAGCCGAAGATCCCGATCCGGGTGCAGCTCGGACTGGGCCGGGGCAAGGATCGCGTGCTGACCTGCGACCTGACCAAGGAATATGTCGCCATCAACGGCGACTATCGCTCATGATCCGGCCGCGCCCTGGCAGGATCGCGTTAACCATGCCCGCAGCAACCACAGCGCGCATGAAAATATTGAATCGCCTTTAACCACGATTGCCTAACGTCGAGGCCGGACCGTGAGCGTGAAGATCGTTCTCGTCGCCGCATGCGCGCTCATCGACAGCGATGGCCGCGTGCTGCTCGCCGAGCGCCCCGCCGGCAAGTCGATGGCAGGGCTTTGGGAGTTTCCGGGCGGCAAGATCGAGACCGGCGAGCGGCCCGAAGACACGCTGATCCGCGAGCTGCACGAGGAGCTGGGGATCGTCGTGAGGGAGCCGTGCCTGGCGCCGCTGACGTTCGCGAGCCACGGCTACGACACGTTCCATCTCCTGATGCCGCTCTACGTCTGCCGGCGCTGGGAGGGGACCGTGACGGCGAAGGAAGGGCAGAGGCTCGCGTGGGTCCGGCCGAACCGCCTTCGGGAATACAAAATGCCGCCGGCTGACGAGCCGCTGGTTTCGCACCTGACGACGCTGCTCTGAGAAGGCGGCGCTGACCCGAGGACGGCCCCGATGACGAGAGCGTTTTCGAGCGAAGTAGGCACCGGTTCGCGTGAAGAAAGCGCGATAAAGCAAAAAGCCGGATCGGCCACCCTGCTTTCCACAGCCCGCCGCTTCGCGGCCGACGAGAGGGGCGGCACCGCCATCGAGTATGCCCTGGTCGGGGCCGGCATCGCCGTCGCCATCGCCGGAACGATCCAGATGATCGGCAGCGACGTGCGGTCGACGCTTTACGACAAGCTCTCGAACCTGTTGTAGCGCCTACCGGCCGGCCTTCTCGCCCGCGGGGCGCTCGGCGGTGCCCAGCGCATCGGCGAGCCGCGTCTTCGCCGAGCCCGGCCGCAGCGGCTTCTGCTGGCTCTCGTGTGGCGCCCAGCCCGACAGCCAGACGATCTCGAAGGTCGCGCGCACCCGCCCGTCCGGATCGGTGAAACGCTCCGCGTAGATCTCCGCCGCGCGCTGCAAGGTCCGGCGCCGCAGCGGCACGCGGCGGCGCTCCGTCAGGGCATTGGCGGCGCCCATGCCGCGCAGGTCGCGCATCAGGCCGAACGGCGAGCCATAGCGCACGGTGATACGCTCGACATCCGTCACCGGCAGCGCGAAGCCCGCACGCTGCAGCAGCGCACCGAGATCGCGCAGATCGGCGAACGGCGCGACGCGCGGCGACACGCCCCCCTCCACTTCGGCCTCCGCCGCGGCGAACGCCTCCCTCAGCTCGCACAGGCTGTCGCCGCCGATCAGCGCCGCGAGGAACAGCCCGTCGGGCCTGAGCGCGCGGCGGATCTGCACCAGCGCGCCCGGCAGGTCGTTGACGAACTGCAACGCCAGCGCCGACACCGCGAGATCGAGCACGCCGTCCGCGAACGGCAGCGCCTCCTCGTCGGCCGCCACGCCTTCCGCGGCCCGCAGCAGCGGATCGACCGCCACGATGGTCCCCGCCCGGCCCGCGATGGCGCGGCGCAGGGCCTCGGTCGGCGTGCCGATATCCGCGGCCACGTCGAAGTCCCGCAGCACGGCGACGAGTCGCTCGTCGAAGTCGGCCGCGATCCGGTCGAGCAGGAAGGTCGCGGGCCCGGCCGCCAGCGCCCGCGCACGGCGGGCGCGCAGGAGCGGACGGTCGAACAGGACGGGCGTCTGCGGCAACGGCGGACGGCTCCCTCATTGAGCGTGGCCTGTCGCAGCGATAGCCTATCGGCATGCCCCTGTCAGGGACAGAAGCACGGCCGCCATCCCGGCTCGCCCGCCTCGCGGCTCCGTTCCGCCGGGCCGCGGGCGCGGCCCTCGACCTGGCGCTGCCGCCGCTGTGCCCGGCCTGCCGGGAGCCGATGGGCGGCGAAGGCCTGTGCGGACCTTGCTGGTCGCGGCTCGCGCCGATCGCGCCGCCCTATTGCGAGCGGCTTGGCATTCCCTTCGCGTATGATCCCGGCCCCGGCGTGCTGTCGATGCAGGCCATCGCCGACCCGCCGGCCTACCATCGCGCCCGCGCCGCGGTGCGCTACGACGACGTGGCGCGCGCCATGGTTCACGCGCTGAAATACGGCGACCGGCTCGACCTCGCCCCGGTCATGGGCCGCTGGATGACTCGCGCCGGAAACGACCTGCTGGCGGAGGCCGACGCCCTGGTGCCGGTGCCGCTGCACTGGCGCAGGTTGTGGGCGCGGCGTTTCAACCAGTCCGCGGCGCTGGCCCGGATCGTCGGCGAGGCGTGCGGTCTGCCAGTGGCCGACACCGCCCTGCGGCGGATCAAGGCCACCGCCCAGCAGGTCGGTCTGAGCCAGTCCGAGCGGCTGCAGAACGTGCAGGGCGCATTCCGGGTGCCGCCGGACGGCAGGGCGGCGGTGGCCGGACGGAACCTGGTGCTGGTGGACGACGTGCTGACCTCGGGCGCTACCGCCGACGCCTGCGCCCGTGCCCTGCTTCGGGCCGGAGCCGGCCGGGTCGACATCGTGGTTTTCGCCCGGGTTGTCGAGGCCGCCCACGCGCCCATATAAATGGGCCGTGCAAGGTCCTGAAATCATGCCCCAAATCATGCGCCCCGTCGAAATCTACACCACGCCCTATTGCCCCTACTGCCTCGACGCCAAGGCGCTGCTCAAGAAGAAGGGCGTCGCCTTCACCGAGTTCGACGTGTCACGCGACCGCGAGCGGCGCGCGCAGATGGTGCAGCGAGCGCACGGCCGCAGCACGGTGCCGCAGATTTTCGTGGGCGACACCCACGTCGGCGGCTGCGACGATCTTTACGAGCTTGAGGGCGAGGGCAAGCTCGACCCGCTGCTGGGCGCGCAGGCATGACCCAGGCCACCGGAAGCGCCTCGACGTTCCGCGTCGGCCTGATCCAGATGCGCTCGGGCCGCACGCCCGCGGCCAACATTGCGGACGCCGCGCGTCTGATCGGCGAGGCCCGGCGCGGCGGCGCCGACTACGTGCAGACCCCCGAGATGACCAACATCATGGAGGTCAGCCGGGAGAAGCTGTTCGCCGCGATCGCCGAGGAGGAGAACGACTCCGGGCTTGCGACCTTCCGCGAACTGGCGCGCTCGCTGTCGATCTTCGTCCACGTCGGATCGCTGGCGGTCAGGGTATCGCCGGAGAAGGCGGCCAACCGCTCGTTCCTGATCGACCGCGAGGGCGAGATCGTCGCCCGCTACGACAAGATTCACATGTTCGACGTGGACCTCGCCAACGGCGAGAGCTATCGCGAATCGCGCAACTACAAGCCCGGCGAAAGCGCGGTGCTGGGCGACCTGCCGTGGGGCCGGCTCGGGCTGACCGTGTGCTACGACCTGCGCTTTCCGGCGCTGTTCCGCGCGCTGGCCGAGGCCGGCGCCTCGTTCCTGGCGATCCCGTCGGCGTTCACGCGGCAGACCGGCGAGGCGCACTGGCACGTGCTCAACCGCGCCCGCGCGATCGAGAACGGCTGCTACGTCCTTGCCGCAGCGCAGGGCGGCATGCACGAGAACGGCCGTGCCACCTACGGACACTCGCTGGTGGTCGATCCCTGGGGCCGGATCGTGGCCGAAGGCGGCGACGAGCCCGGCGTGATCCTGGCGGACATCGACCCGGCGCAGGTCGCGCTCGCCCGCGGCCGCGTGCCGTCGCTGCAGCACGGCCGCCGCTTCGATCTGGTCGAGCCCATCGCGGAGCCGGCGCATCTGCGGTCGGTGCGGGGCCCGGCATGATCCGTTACGCGCTGGCGTGCGACAGGGCGCATGCCTTCGAAATCTGGTTCCAGAACTCGGCGGACTACGACAGGCAGCGCAAGCGGAAGCTCGTGACCTGTCCGGTCTGCGGCTCGGAAAAGGTCGAGAAGACGCTGATGACGCCGCAGCTCGGCCGTGGCAGCCGGAAAGGCAAGCCCGCGGCGCCGGTCGAGAACGCTCCTGCGGAGCCGGCCGCCGCCCCGGTGGTGATATCGCCGCAGGAGAGCGAGCTGCGCGCCAAGCTCCGGGAACTGCGCGAGCAACTGACGAAAAACTCCGACAACGTCGGCGCCCGCTTTCCGGAAGAAGCGCGCAAGATGCACTACGGGGAGGCCGAACATCGCCCGATCCACGGCGTGGCCTCGCCGGATGAGGCGAAGGAGATGCTCGACGAGGGCATCGAATTCCACCCGCTGCCGGTGCTGCCCGACGAGCGCAACTGAACGCGCGCCCTCGCGTGCGGCTTCAAAACCGCTTTGCGATCCCACCATTGATTGCTAGGGTCCGGCCACGACCGCGTCGCGCTGCGCGTGCGACCGCGCCGATCGGAACGGCGGTTCCGGCCAGTCGATCTTTCCATTCGACCTGACAGGGCGCTCTGCGCGCCCCCTGACAAGGGCGTATTGCGCCCGAGGAGAACCGCCATGCGGACACGCCTGCTCGCCTTCCTGTCCCTGTTCGTCATCGTCACGGCCTCTTACGCGCAGGCCCAGGAGAAGCTCATCACGGTCTTCGCGGCGGCGTCGATGAAAAACGTCGTGGACGAGCTGAACGCCGCCTTCACCAAGCAGGGCGGCGTCAAGGTCACGGCCAGCTACGCCGCCTCGTCCGCGCTGGCGCGGCAGATCGAACAGGGCGCCCCCGCCGACGTCTTCATCTCGGCCGACATCCCGTGGATGGACCACGTCGAGAAGCTCAGCGCCATCAAGGTGCCCAGCCGCTTCAACCTGGTGGGCAACCGGCTGGTGCTGATCGCGCCCAAGGATTCCAAGATCGACAAGGTCAATATCGGCCAGGGCTTCGACCTCGCCGCGCTCGCCGGCAACGGGCGCATCGCCACCGGCGACGTCAAGGCCGTCCCGGTGGGCCGCTACGCCAAGGCCGCGCTGGAGAAGCTCGGCTCCTGGGCCAAGGCCGAGAGCAAGTTCGCGATGGCCGACAACGTGCGCGCCGCCCTGCTGCTGGTGTCGCGCGGCGAAGCCGCCCTCGGCATCGTCTACGAGACCGACGCCAAGGTCGAGCCGGGCGTAAAGATCGTCGGCGCCTTCCCCGAGGGCTCGCATCCGCCGGTGATCTATCCCGCGGCCGTGACGGCCAAGGCGAAGCCGGAGGCCGACGCCTATCTGACGTTCCTGCGCTCGAAGCCCGCGGCCACAACGTTCGAGCGTCACGGCTTCACCTATCTGGTGAAGGATTGAGCCTCACGACGGCATGACCGTTTGCCTCCCCCGCTCGCGGGGGAGGCAAGGGCAAGGCCTGACGCGCATGTTCGATCTCACCCCCGAGGAATGGACGGCGATCCATCTTTCGCTGCGGATCGCGCTGGTGGCGACCGTGGCCTCGCTGCCGTTCGGCATCGCCGTGGCATGGGTGCTGGCGCGAAAGGACTTCTGGGGCAAGTCGCTGCTCGACGGCCTGGTGCACCTGCCGCTGGTGCTGCCGCCGGTCGTCACCGGCTATCTGCTGCTGATCTGGTTCGGCCGCCGGGGCCCCATCGGCTCGTTCCTCGACCAGACCTTCGGCATCGTGTTCTCGTTCCGCTGGACCGGCGCGGCGCTCGCCTGCGCGGTGATGGCGTTCCCGCTCATGGTGCGCGCCATCCGGCTGTCGTTCGAATCCATCGACCGCCGGCTGGAGGATGCGGCCTCGACGCTGGGCGCGAACGGCCTCTGGGTTTTTATCACGGTGACGCTGCCGCTGGCGCTTCCCGGCGTGATCGCCGGCATGGTGCTGAGTTTCGCCAAGGCGCTCGGCGAGTTCGGCGCCACCATCACCTTCGTCTCCAATATCCCGGGCGAGACCCAGACCCTTTCCGCGGCGATCTACACGCTGACCCAGGTGCCGGGCGGCGACGAGGCCGCGATGCGGCTCGTGATCTTCGCCATCGTGATCGCGCTGGCGGCACTTGTCGCTTCCGAGTTCTTCGCCCGCCGTGCCGGCATGCGCTATCACGGAGACTGACGTGCTGTCCGTGGACGTGGAGAAGAAGCTCGGACATTTCACGCTCGCGATCCGGTTCGAGACCGAGCGCGGCGCAACCGCGCTGTTCGGTCCTTCCGGCGCGGGCAAGACCTCGCTGGTGAGCATGATTGCCGGACTGCTGCGGCCGGATCGCGGACGCATCGCGCTCGGCGACACGGTGCTGTTCGATTCCGCCACGCGCGTGAACGTGCCAGCACACCGGAGGCGGATCGGCTACGTCTTCCAGGAGGGCCGGCTGTTCCCGCACATGAGCGTGGGTCGCAACCTGGACTACGGCCGCTGGATGAACGGGATCGCTCCCGATCCCGCGGAGCGCGAGCGCATCGTCGAGCTGCTCAACATCGGCCACCTGCTCGACCGGCGCCCCGGCCGGCTGTCGGGCGGCGAACGCCAGCGCGTCGCCATCGGCCGCGCCCTGTTGACCAAGCCGCGGCTCCTGCTGTTCGACGAGCCGCTCGCCTCGCTCGACCGCGCCCGCAAGCAGGAGATTCTGCCCTATCTCGCGCGACTGCGTGACGAGGCCAGGGTGCCGATGATTTACGTCAGCCACCAGGCCGAGGAGATTCGCGAGGTGGCGCAGCAGGTGGTGCGGATCGAGCGCGGTCAGGTGACCGGCGTCGGCGGGCTGGAGCAGCTCGATACGAAAAGCGCGGCCTGACTCCGGATTTCCTTTTTGTCGCATGCTTCGTCACGCGAACCCGCGCCACTTTCACTCGCAAGCGCTCTACCGCCGCGCGGCGGCCATGACCGTCGCCAGATGGTCGAGCGCCGCCACCAGCGAAGGCCCGCCGCAAAGCGTGTAGCGCGTCGGAAACGCGATCCGCCGCTCCGCCGGCCACGCGCCCAGCAGCGCCGGATGGCTGAACCGCAGCGAGCCCTGGTCCTCGGGTGCGTCCGGCGGATCCTTCAGGAACACGAAATCCGGCCGGAACGCGAGCAGCCGCTCCAGCGAGACGAAGCCGCCGATGCCGCCCGGCGCACCCTGCGGCGGCCGCAGCCCCGCTTCGCGCAGCAGCGTGGCCGCTAGACTGTCCGGCCCGGCCGAGAAGCCGCCGCGCTCGACGATCATGGCCGTCGCGGAGGACGCGCCGCGAACGGCGGCCAGCCGCGCGCGGGCGGCATCGAGGTCCGCGAGCAGCCGCTCGCCGCGATCCGGATGGCCGAGCAGCGCCGCGACCTCCCGAACCTGCTTCCGCGCCGTCTCGAGGTCCGCGATCTCCTCGACCGTGACCGCGCGGAAGCCGAGCCGGCCCAGCATCCGCCGCGTGATCGAGCGGTCCCAGGAGCCGGTCAGCACCAGGTCGGGCGCAAAGGCCACGATCGATTCGGCCTGCCAGTCGAGCCGCGGATGCACGCGCGCCTTCTCCGCCATCACCGACAGGCGGGGATCGGCGGCGTAGGGCGAGAGGCCCGCGATCTGCTCCGGATCGGCGAGCGCCAGCACGAGCTGGTCGGCGCAGAGGTTGAACGAAACGACGCGGCGCGGGGTATCACCCCACGCCGCGCCGGACAGCAGGAGCAGCGAAGCGGCGAGCCAGCCGGTCGCGCTTCGCCGCACAGGCGTTACTCCTTGGCGCGCTCGACGTAGGAGCCATCCTCGGTCATCACGACGATTTTCGTACCGGTCGAGATGAACGGCGGTACCGACGTCTTCACACCGTTGGACAGCAGCGCCGGCTTGTAGGACGAGGATGCGGTCTGGCCCTTGGTCGCCGGCTCGGTCTCGACCACTTCGAGCACGGCGCGCTGCGGCAGCTCGATCGACACCGCGTTGCCTTCGAACACGGCGAGCTTCACCATCATCTCGGGCTGGAGATAGGCGGCGCCGTCGCCGATCACGTCCTCCCCCACCTGGATCTGCTCGTAGTTCTCCAGGTTCATGAAGTGGAAGCCGTCGGCGTCGTTGTAGAGGAACTGGTAGTCGCGCTCCTCGACATGAGCGCGCTCGACCTGCTCGGTGGTCTTGTAGCGCTGGGTGGTCTTCACGCCGTCACTGATCCGGCGCATGTCGATCTGCGTGGTGGGCGTACCCTTGCCGGGGTGGAAGCTCTCGGCGGTCAGGACAGCGTAGAGCTTGCCGTCGATTTCGAGAATGTTGCCCTTGCGGACAGAGCTGGCGATGACCCTCACAGGCGGCTTCCTTGGCTTCGATGAACGGGGAGCGGAGGGACCGGCCCTCCGATTTCGCCCGCAACATACCGATCCTGAGCCCATGCGCCAGCATTTTCCCGGCCGCCCGGACCGGCTAAACCGGGGACCATGAGGCTCCCGTGACCCCCGCTCCGCCCCGACCCTCGCCCTGGTGGAAGGCCGCCGTCTACGCCGACCGGCGGCCGTTCCTGCTCGGCCGCGCCCGCATCCTGGGCGCGCTGCGGGACTGGTTCCGGCAGAAGGGCTTCGTCGAGGTCGAGACCCCGGCGCTCCAGGTCTCGCCCGGCAACGAGACCCACCTGCATGCGCTCGCCACCGCGCTGACCGGCCCGGACGGCCGCCAGACGCCGCTCCACCTGCACACCTCGCCCGAGTTCGCCTGCAAGAAGCTGCTGGCCGCCGGCGAGCCGAAGATCGCGACCTTCGCGCGGGTGTTCCGCGACCGCGAGCGCGGCCCGCTGCACCATCCCGAATTCACCATGCTGGAATGGTATCGCGCCGAGGAGCCCTACGAGACGCTGATGGACGACTGCGCGGCCGTGCTGGCGGAGGCCGCGAAGGCCGCCGGCTGCCTGGCGCTGCGCTGGCGCGACCGCACGGCGGACCCCTATGCGACACCGGAGCGGCTGACGGTCGCCGCGGCCTTCACGCTCCATGCCGGCGTCGACCTGCTGGCGACGCTGCCCGAAGGACGGCCGGACCGCGAGGCGCTCAAGGCCGCGGCCGGCGCGATCGGCATCCGCACCGCGGACGACGACACCTGGTCGGACATCTTCAGCCGCATCCTGAGCGAGCGCGTCGAGCACAGGCTCGGCCTCGGCCGGCCGACGATCCTCTACGAATATCCCATCCCCGAGGCGGCGCTGGCGCGGCCGGCCGCGGACCCGCGGCTGGCCCAGCGGTTCGAGCTTTACGCCTGCGGCGTGGAGCTTGCGAACGCCTTCGGCGAGTTGACCGACCCGGCCGAGCAGCGCCGGCGCTTCGAGCAGGCAATGGCGGAGAAGCGGCGCATCTACGGCACGGCTCCGCCGGTCGACGAGGATTTCCTCGCCGCACTCGCCGCCATGCCGGAGGCCTCGGGCATCGCGCTCGGCTTCGACCGGCTGGCGATGCTGACCACCGGCGCATCCCGCATCGAGCAGGTGCTGTGGGCGCCTGTTGCGGCCGCGCCCGAGGCCTGACCGTCGCGCGCTGGACGCGCGGCGCAGGCCGGCGCATAGAGGCGCTAGAACAGAAACCCGCGCCGGAACCTGCGCCATGAACGCCGCCCCCAAGACGCTGCGCCGGCTGTCCGAGCTGCGCGCCGCGGGCCTGACGTCCGAAGACCAGCACGCCGCGCTGGAGCAGGTCGCGGCGCGCTACGCGGTCGCAATCACCCCGGCGATGGACGGGCTGATCGACCGCGCCGATCCGCACGATCCGCTGGCGCGGCAGTTCGTGCCGGACGCGGCCGAACTGGTCGCGCAGCCCGAGGAGACCGCCGACCCGATCGGCGACGACGCCCACAGCCCGGTCCCGGGCATCGTCCACCGCTATCCCGACCGCGTGCTGCTCAAGCTCACGGCGGCGTGCGCGGTCTACTGCCGGTTCTGCTTCCGCCGCGAGACGGTCGGCCCCGGCGCGAAGGCGCTGACGCCGCAGCAAGTCGAGGATGCGCTCCGCTACGTCGCCGAACATGACGGCATCTGGGAGGTGATCCTCACCGGGGGCGATCCGCTGGTGCTGTCGCCGCGCCGGCTCGAGACGGTGATGACGCGGCTTGCGGCGATCGCGCATGTGAAGGTGGTGCGCCTGCACACCCGCATTCCCGCGGTCGATCCCGAGCGCATCACGCCGGAGCTGGTCCGGGCACTGAAAGCCGAAGGCAAGGCGACCTATGTGGTGCTGCACGCCAACCATGCGCGCGAACTCACGGCCGACGCGCGCGCGGCCTGCGCCCGCCTGATCGACGCCGGCATTCCGATGCTGAGCCAGTCGGTGCTGCTCAGAGGCGTCAACGACGATGCGGAGACGCTCGGCGCGCTGATGCGCGCCTTCGTCGAGACCCGGATCAAGCCTTACTACCTGCACCACGGCGACCTCGCGCCCGGCACCTCGCACCTGCGCACCTCCATCGCCGAAGGACAGGCGCTGATGCGCGCGCTGCGCGGCCGCTACAGCGGCCTGTGCCAGCCCGAGTATGTCCTCGACATTCCCGGCGGCCACGGAAAATCGCCGGTCGGTCCTTGCTATCTCGTCGAGGACGGGCCGGAACGGCATAGGGTCGAGGACTACAACGGAGGACGGCATTGCTATCCGCCCAAAACCTGACCTCCCAAACCCTGACCGCGCAGGAGGTGATCCGGCTGCTCGACCTCAGGCCGCATCCCGAGGGCGGGCACTATCGCGAGACCTTCCGCGACACCCGCACCGTGGACGGCGGCCGCGCCGCCTCGACCGCGATCTATTTCCTGCTGGCGCGCGGGGAGCGGTCGCACTGGCACCGCGTCGACGCCGTGGAGACCTGGCACTGGCATGCGGGCGCAGCCCTGCGCCTGTCGGTCGCCGCCGCGACAGGGCGCGAAAGCCTCACCCTCGGCCCCGACCTCGCCGCGGGCGCGCGGCCGCAGGGCATCGTGCCCGCGCACGCCTGGCAGGCGGCGGAAACGCTGGGCGAGTGGACGCTGACGGGTTGCACGGTCGCGCCCGGCTTCGAGTTCGCCGGCTTCGAGCTTGCGCCGAGAGGCTGGGAGCCGATCTGAGCGCGGCGCCGGTCGGCCGTGAGACCGCAATCCACTGCCGCTTTGTCGCGTCTGCAAAGGCTGCGGCGGCGCAGGCACCGTGCTAGAATGACCGATGGACCGGCGGGCCGGTCGCGGGTTGGGGTGTTGCGTCGATGTGGGGGGCAGACAAGCCTGTTTTGAGGGACGGCCGGGCCCGCGCGCAGGGTGCGCTGCTCGCCGGCACGGCACTGGTCGCACCCGCCGCGCTGGCCGTCTTCCTGATGAGCCCGCAGGCGCTCGCCGCGTGCAGCACGACCGCGCCGAACGACGGCGACACGGTCAATTGCGTCGGCCAGGAAACCAATCCGATCGGCGACATCCTTTTGCCACCGGCCAGTCAGGTCACCGTCAACGTTGCGCCGGGCGCATCGATTGCCGTGGGCGACGGTGGCGTCGCCATCGTGCTCGACCAGCAGAACCGCATCGTCAACCATGGCACGATCAGCACGGGCGACGGGACGGGCGTCTTTCCAAGCGTCGGGATCGCGCTGTTCGGCGACGACAACACGGTGGTCAACAACGGGAGCATCATCGGAGGAAACGCCGTCACCAGCTGGACCACCGGCATTCAGATTTTCGGCCTCAACGGCCAGGTCACCAACAACGGCCTCGTCCAGGTCGGCAACGGCGTCTCCGCTGCGATCCCGACGTTCGGAATTTCCGTCTTCGACGAATCAAGGGTGACGAACAACGGCCGGATCGTCGGCGGCGACTTCTCGTACGGAGTCTTCGCCTGCTGCGACAACGTCATCGTCAACACGGCGACGGGCAGTATCACGCTCGGCGATTACGGATTCGGCATTGCGGCCTCTGACGGAAACACCATCGTCAACGAAGGCGCGATCACGGTCGGAAACGTTCTCGCGCCGGGGGTCGGCAACGCCGCTGTCGGCATCGACGTGCAGGACAACAACACCGTGGTCAACACCGGACGGATCACGGCCGGAAACGGCCTTCCTGGATTCTATGCGTATGGAATCCGGATGGCGAACGGCAACACCGTCACCAATTCCGGCACGATCACTGTCGGCAATCTCGCCCAGGGCATCGGGGTCGACGACGTCTTCGGCGGCGCCAACACGATCACGAACCAGGGAACCATCCGCGCCGGCAACCAGTCGATCGGCATCTGGAGCCAGTTCGACGGGATGAATATCGACAACCGCGGCATCATCGCCGTGGGCGACGGCATCGCCTCCGTCGGCATCTTCTTCCGCAGCGGCACGGTTACGAACACCGGCACGATCACCGCCGGTTCGGACGCCATCGGCATCGCCGCAATCGGCGACGACGCCCGGATCTCCAACGCTGGCACGATCGCGACGGGCGCGAGCGGCACCGGCATCAACATCTGGACCGGGGCGCTGGACGCGGTGGTGCAGAATTCGGGCACCATTTCAGTCGGGCCCGGAGGCACCGGCGTCAAATTCGACGGCGCCGGCGCGCTGACGAACACGGGGTTCATCGGCTCGACCGGCAGCGGATACAGCGTCTTCTCCTGCGACTGCGTGGACGCGACCGTCAACAACCTCGGCACGCTGGATGGCCTGATCGAGATGCGCGGCGCGACCGCCTTCCAGAATCGCGGACTGATCGGAATCACCGATCCGGAAGCGGTTACACCGATCGGACCGTTCAGTTTCAACATCAGCCACTTCGGCGGCGCCGGGACGGCCACGTTCGAGCAGTTCTCCAGCGGCACGCTTTCGATGCGTATCCGGCCGGGCGCCCCTGCGCCGGTCGATGGCCTCCTCGGAGACACCATCACGCTGGCCGGCACGCTGCACGCCGCCATTCAACCTGGCCTCTACGACAACACCACGACTTCGAACGCTGCGGTGTCGCTGACCGGGAACGGCGCTGCGAACATCACAACGACATTCGACCGCTTCGTGTCGTCGTCGCCGTTTTTCACCGTCACGCCGATTTATAACGGCGGCGCCGGATTGCCCGCGGATTATAGCTTTCTTACCCTGCAGCTCTACCGTCTCGGCTTCGGCTCCGTGCCCGGCATGACGCCGAACCAGCAGGCGGTCGGCAACGCGCTGGAAACAGTCTACGCCTCAGGCGTTCCCACCGGAAATGCGGCGACCTTCTACGCCAACCTGTTCGCGACAACCTCCGTCGGCATCCTCGACCGGCTCTCCGGCCAGGGACTCGCCGCCGCGCAGAGTGCGGCCTTCGGCGCAGGCGCGCAGTTCAATACCGGGATGCTGACGCAAGGCCTCAATGGCGGCGGCGCGAGCGTGTTCGTCGCGCCGGCCGCCTATGCGCCGGTCTCCGCGCCGCGAGGCCACGAGGCGTTCGCGACGTTGAAGGCGCAGCCGGCGGCTGGACAGCCCGGCGGCTGGCGGCTGTGGACGCTGGGCTTCGGCGCGGCGCGCAAACTCGATGGCGAAAGCAACCCCGGTAGCGCCGGCCAGTCGCTGCGCACCGGCGGCGGCGCGTTCGGCGTCGAGCACTTCGTCGCCCCTGGCCTCGTGGCCGGCGTCGCGCTCGGCGGCAGCACGACCAGCATCTCGGTCAGCGACCTCTCCACCAGCGGCCGCGTCACCGGCGGGCACCTCGGCGCCTATGCGGTGAAACATTGGGGCGCGTTCTACGCGGCCGGCAGCGTCAGCTACGCCCGCTTCGAGAACGAAACCACGCGCCAGATCGCAGGCATCGGCCCCGCTGAAACGGCGACCGCGCGTTTCGCCAGCGACCAGATCGGCGGGCGGCTGGAACTGGGCTGGAAGCAGACCTACGGCCGCCACGCCGTCACGCCGTTCGTGGCCATCGAGCCGGCGGCGACGTGGCAGCACGGCTTCACCGAAACCACGCCGGGCGGAATCCTCGGCCTCCGCGTCGCCGGACGCACCACGACCTCGCTGCCCGCCTTCGTCGGCGTGCAGTTCGAATCCTCCGGCACGCTGTCGTCCGGCGCGGTGCTTTCGCCGTTCGCGCGGGTGTCGTGGGTCCACGAGTTCCGGCCGGACAGGGAAATCTCCGCGTCGTTCGTCAGCATCCCGCAGGCGTCGTTCACGGTCGCGGGCGCGCGGGCTGCGCGTGATGCGATGCGGTTCGACGGCGGCGCGAAGCTCGCCCTGCGCGAGGGCGTGGCGCTGTTCGCCAACCTGACCGGCGAATGGTCCGACCGTAGCCGCAGCTACGGCGCCACCGGCGGCATCCGCGCGACCTGGTGAGGCGCGCGGAGACCTTTCCGGATCATGCTCAGGCGAAATACTGTCCGCCGTTGGCCGAGATCGTCGAGCCGGTGATCAGCCCCGCCTCGTCGGACGCGAGGAACACCACGCAGCGCGCGATCTCCTCGGCCTCGCCGAGCCGGCCGATCGGAATCTGCGGCAGGATGCTCTTCTCCAGCACGTCCTTCGGCACCGCCTGCACCATCTCGGTGTTGATGTAGCCCGGCGCGATCGCGTTCACGGTGATGCCGGCGCGCGCGCCCTCCTGCGCCAGCGCCTTGGTGAAGCCGATCTCGCCGGCCTTGGCGGCGGAGTAGTTGGTCTGGCCCATCTGGCCCTTCTGGCCGTTGATCGAGGAGATGTTGACGATGCGGCCGAACTTGCGCTCGCGCATGCCGTTGATCACCGGCTGGCACATGTTGAACAGCGAGCCGAGGTTGGTGTCGATCACCTGCTTCCACTGCTCGGGCTTCATCCGGTGCAGCATCGCGTCGCGAGTGATGCCGGCGTTGTTGACCAGCACATCGACCGGGCCGAGATCGGCCTCGACCTGCTTCAGCCCGGCGGCGCAGGCGTCATAGGAGGAGACGTCCCACTTGTAGACGGCGATGCCGGTCTCGGCCTTGAACTTCTGCGCGGCCTCGTCGTTGCCGCCATAGTTGGCCGCGACCTTGTATCCGGCCGCCTTCAGCGCCTTCGAGATAGCAGCGCCGATACCGCGCGTTCCACCCGTCACGACCGCCACGCGAGACATTCAATTTCTCCCTCTGTTCGACGCCGCCAGGCTGGCGCCGCAACCGACAGCTTAGAGACGGAAATGGCCGGGACAAGCCCGGCCATTGGTCGCAAGTGCAGTGCAAAAAACGCTCGGTGCTCAGGGCAACCTGGCGCTCAAGGCATCTTAGCGCTCAACGCACATGGCGATGCCCATGCCGCCGCCGATGCACAGCGTGGCGAGGCCCTTCTTGGCGTCGCGCTTGCCCATCTCGTGCAGCAGCGTCACCAGCACGCGCGCGCCCGACGCGCCGATCGGATGACCGATGGCGATGGCGCCGCCGTTGACGTTGACCTTGGACGTATCCCAGCCGAGGTCCTTGTTGACCGCGCAAGCCTGCGCCGCGAACGCCTCGTTAGCCTCGACCAGATCGAGATCCTCGGGCTTCCATCCCGCCTTCTGCAAAGCGGCGCGCGAGGCCGGGATCGGGCCGGTGCCCATGATCGCGGGATCCACGCCGGCATGCGCCCAGGACACGATCCGCGCCAGCGGCGTCCTGCCGAGCTTCGCCGCCTCGCTCGCCTTCATCAGCACCACGACGGCCGCACCGTCGTTGATGCCCGAGGCGTTCGCGGCGGTCACGGTGCCCTCCTTGTCGAAGGCCGGACGCAGCTTGGCGATGGAGTCCAGCGTCACGCCGGCCTTGGGATATTCGTCGGTGTCCACCACCACGTCGCCCTTGCGCGTCTTGATCGTCACCGGCGCGATCTCATCCTTGAACCGGCCAGCCTTCATCGCAGCCTCGGCCTTGTTCTGCGAGGCGACGGCGAACTCGTCCTGCTGCTGGCGGGTGATCTGCCACTTCTTGGCAACGTTCTCGGCGGTCGTGCCCATGTGGTAGCCGTTGAAGGCGTCCCACAGGCCGTCCTTGATCATGGTGTCGACCATCTCCAGCGAGCCCATCTTGGTGCCGTTGCGCAGATGGGCTGCATGCGGCGCCATGCTCATGGATTCCTGGCCGCCGGCCACCACGACGTCGCTGTCGCCGTTGAGGATCGCCTGGTAGCCGAGCGCCACCGCACGCAGGCCGGAGCCGCAGAGCTGGTTCACGCCCCAGGCCGGGCTCTCGACCGGGATGCCAGCGGCGATCGAGGCCTGCCGGGCGGGATTCTGGCCCTGCCCAGCGGTCAGGATCTGCCCGAGGATGACCTCGGAGACCCGCCCGCCCTCGATCCCGGCCCGTTTCAGGGCCTCTGCGATCGCGACCTTGCCCAGCTCGTGGGCCGGAAGGCCGGACAGCGACCCGTTGAAAGCCCCCACCGGGGTGCGGGCGGCACTGACGATGACGATGTCGTCTTTCATCGGAAAATCTCCCAAAATCCCACCAGAAACCTCGATAGCCCGCCCATGCCGGCCCTGTCCATACGCCTCGGCAATCGGACGTTGCGGCGGCGCACCCGCAAGGATCGCCTCTTTTTCAGAGGGTTGGAAGGGGTTTTCGGCACCGCCAAAGATGCCTCGGCACTGCACAAACAAGTGGCCGGCAGATTAGAAACCGCTTAGCCTCGGATCAGGGCGGCGACGGCAATCGGGGGCGCACGGGTCGACATGGCAAAACCGGAAGGGCCTATCACGATCAAGAAGTACGCCAACAGGCGTCTCTACAACACGGGCACCAGCACCTACGTCACGCTGGAAGACCTCGCGACGATGGTGAAGACCGGGGAGGATTTCGTGGTCTTCGACGCCAAGTCGGGCGAGGACATCACCCGCTCGGTGCTGGCCCAGATCATTTTCGAGCAGGAGAACAAGGAAGGGCAGAACCTGCTGCCGATCAACTTCCTGCGCCAGCTCATCCGCTTCTATGGCGACAGCATGCAGATGATGGTGCCGCGCTATCTCGAGGTCTCGCTCGACTCGCTGACCCGCGAGCAGGAGAAGTTCCGTGGCCAGATCGCGCAGGCGTTCGGGATCGGCGGCTTCGGCGCGATCGAGGAGCAGGTGCGCCGCAACATGGAGATGTTCGAACGCTCCTTCTCGATGTTCGCGCCGTTCTCCCGGCCGGGCCAGCCGCAGGCGGAGGGAGAGACGGCCGCTGCCAAGCCAGCCCCGGCCGCGCCGCAGCCCGCCGGCGACATCGACACGCTGCGCCGGCAGATGGAGGAGATGCAGAAGCGTCTCGACCGGCTGAGCGACAAGGAAAAGTAGCCGGCCCGTTCCGGCTTCAGAGCCGGGCAGTCCTGCGGCGATCACCCTCGAAAGCAGGCGATCCCTTGGTCCGTCAGGATGGATGCCTGCCTGCAGGCCGCTATGCGCGCGCGCCCTTCCGCCGGTCCACCGGCACCACCTGGCCCCACGGCCGCTCGATCGAGGCGAGCCCGGTCAGCTTGCCCTGCAGATAGTCGCAGCCCCATTCGCGCAGCAGCGCAGCCGCCTCCTCGTCCTGCACCCACTCAGCCACGGTCTTCAAACCGAGCCGTCGGGCCAGTTCGATCAGCGTCTGCACAAAGGCGCGGTCGTCCTCCGAGCGCGTCATGCCCTGCACGAAGGCGCCGTCGATCTTGAGCACGTCCACGCCGAGCTTGCGCAGGTTTCCGAACGAAGTGTAGCCGGAGCCGAAGTCGTCGATCGCGATGCGGCAGCCAAGGTCCTTCACGCGAGCCACGAAGCCGCGGGTGTCGTCCACGTCGTGGATCGCGGTCATCTCGGTGATCTCGACGGTGAGCCGCTCGGCCACGCCCGCATTGGCGCGCAGCAGCGCGGCCAGCGCCGACCACCAGTCCGGGTCGGTGGTGGACGTGGGCGAGACGTTGACGCTGGCGTTGAGCGCGGGCACCGCCGCCATCTCGCCGACCAGCAGCTCCAGCACGCGATGGTCGAGCATCCGCACCAGCCCCAGCCGCTCCGCGACCGGGATCACCTGTCCGGCCGGCACCACCGCGCCGTCGGCGCGGCGGATGCGCATCAGGCATTCGTAGAACGCCGGCTCGCGCGAGCCCGTCTCCACCACCGGCTCGAACGCCAGCAGGATGCGACGCTCGTTGAGAGCGGCCACGATCTCGTCGGCCGCGCGCACGTTCTCGCGGCGGATCGCCTCGCGCTCGATGTTTGGCCGGTAGGCCTGGAACGAGCCCTGGCGCTTGGCCTTGGCGGCAGCCAGGATCTCCTGCGCCCGCGTCAGGATTTCATGCACCGTGCGCGCGTGGCGGGGCGCGGTCACGCCGCCGATGGTGACGGTGACGGCGACCGGGCCGGCCGAGGTGCGAACCACGTCGTCGCGCACGCCGGCGAGGAGGCGCTCGGCGGCGACATCCATGTCCTCGGGCGTGCAGCTGTTGAGGATCAGCGCGAACTTGTTGCCGGAGAAGCGGCCGAGATGGTCGCCGCCGCGCATCTTGGCGCGCAGGCGCTTGGCGACCGCGTCGATCACCTCGTCGGCGATGTCGAAGCCGTAGGCCTCGTTGAGCCGCGCCAGGTTGTCGATCCCCACCAGCAGGAAGCCGCAGGAGCCGCGCTGCTGCACGGTCTCGTCCAGCGTCGCGGTCAGGACCTCGGTGAGGTGGAAGCGGTTCATCTCGCCGGTGAGGCCGTCGAAGCGCGACAGGAAGGAGAGCTTCTCCTCCTGCTCGTGGCGCTCGTTGATGACCCGCACGATGCCGTGCGCGCGCGCCGGGCGTCCGTCGCCGCCCGCGAACCAGCGGCCGGTGTCCTCGACCCAGATCGCGGCCGCGCCCTCGGCCGGACGCAGCGCATACTGCACCTGATAGGCCACGCCGGGACCGGCGTCGCGCGCAGGCGACTTCATCACCGCGTCGAAGCGCGTGGCGACGGCGTTGGGGTCCTGCAGCTTGGCGAAGGCGCGGCCGCTGGCGAGCGCCGCGCCGTCGGACACGCCGAGCACCGCAGCGGCGTTGCCGCCCCAGCACAGCGCGTCGGTGGCGATCGTCCACTCGTAGGGCACCTCGCCGACCGAGGCCATGATGCCGGAGGAATCGAGCGCGTCCTCCATCCGCCGCTCCGGCTGCGCCAGTGCGCGCGCAGGTGCGGACGCGAACACGTTGGCCGGCTGCGCGGCCGGCGCCGCGAACACGTCGGCGGGCGCGAACACGTCGGGCTGGGCCGGATCGTCGAAGCTTCGGCTGCGAGAGTTGCGGTCTGTCACGCTTGAACCTTTTCGGCACGGGCCGCGTTGTCCCGCGAACGGACGGTGCAACCGGACTTCCGAGCGGAGCTTACGGTCGAACCCCTAAGATTCAGCAAAATGGAACCCGGAATTGTCCGGCACGCCGTTTGCGATGTCTGGTCTGGCGGGACGGCGATGTCCCGCGATGAGACAGGGACGCATCGGTTGAAAAAGGATTCACCATCTTCGCATCGCGCGCTGGTTCCGCTGGAGCGGATCGAAAACCGTGCGCATGCGGCCTGCGTGGAAGCGCGTTCGCCTGCCTTCCTGGCTCATCTGATCGCAGCGGCGAAGCAGGTGCCGCAGGCCCGTGAGCGTCGCCGGGCCGAACCGGCCGAAGCGGTCGCCGCCTATCGCGCGGCGATGCTCCGTCTCGCCGCAAGGTAAATTCCGCCTCAACAACCGGGCATCGATGAAGGACCGCGGAGCGTCCTCAAGGCCGATCGCTTCTATGACGAGATGCCTTCGAGCTTCTCGATGCTGAAGTCGCGCTGCGCGGTGCGCAGGGTCACCATGAAGCCGCCGATCACGTCCACCAGGCTGATCATCATCAGGATGAAGAAGGTCGAGGTGCCGGCCTCGCGCACCAGCAGGAACTCGATCAGCATGACGATGAACAGCACCAGCGACAGAACGTGATCGATGACCGAGCGCATGCCGATGCGCGTGGCCTTGAGGATTTCGAGCGGCAGCAGAACCACGGCCAGCGCCAGCAGCAGGTCCTGCGGCGTCATGGTCCAGACCTGCCCCGAGACCAGCGTGAAGTGGGTCACGCTGTCGGTCCAGTTCACGCCCGGCGTGAGGAACGCGATCATGTTGTAGATCGCGAACGGAACCACCAGCAGCGGGAAACCGATCAGGTACATGGCCGAGCCTCCGGAAACGTAGCCGCGGAACCTAGCAAAACCGCGCCGGCGGCAGAAACGCGAATGGCCGGGGCGAGCCCGGCCACGACGCAGCTCGACGGCGCAAGGGCGCGGTCAGGCCTCGGTCTTCACCTTGAGGACGGCCCGGCCCTTGTACATGCCGGTCTTGAGGTCGATGTGGTGCGGGCGGCGGTTCTCGCCCGAATCCTTGTCCTCGATGTAGCTCGGCTGCTTCAGGGCGTCGGCCGAACGGCGCATGCCGCGACGGGACGGCGAGGTCTTGCGTTTTGGCACGGCCATGGGTCGGTCTCCTCGAACTGCGGCGCCCCGCGGGGCTGCCAGACGGCCAAATCCATTGGGAAGCCGGGCTTATAGAGGAACGGCTGCGACAAAGCTAGAGCCTGTTACGGACTTCGGACGCAGGCATCGACGGGGCCGGACCCCGCCGCCCGCGCCTGCACCCGCGCCGCGATCCGCCGCACCGCCGGACCCGGTTTCTGGGCATTCCGGCGGATCGGATTGGGCAAAACCGCCGCCATCAGGGCGGCTTCGCCCGCATTCAGCCCCTTCGCGGACTTGTTGAAGGCCCGCCGCGCACCGGCCTCGACCCCGAACTGGCCGCGCGGCCCCCATTCCGCCACGTTGAGGTAGATTTCCAGGATCCGGCGCTTGGGCAGGACCAGCTCCATCCACATCGCCAGCGGCGCCTCCAGCGCCTTGCGGACCAGGCTGCGGCCCGGCCACAGGAACAGGTTCTTGGCCGTCTGCTGGGTGATGGTCGAGCCGCCACGCATCTCGGACAGGTCCTCGGCATCCTCGATCGCGGCCTGCACCTCCCGCCAGTCGATGCCGCCGTGGGTGCAGAACCGCGCGTCCTCGGAGGCGATCACCGAGCGCACCAGGATCGGCGAGATGTCGCCCAGCGGCACCCAGGTCTGCTCCACCGGCGCGCCGCGCAGCTTGCGCCACAGCATCAGCGTCGAGCCCGGATCGACGAAGCGATACAGCGGCGCGAGCAGGTAGGGCAGCAGCAGGATCGCCAGCAGCGCCAGCACCAGCCAGCGGAGCACGCGTCCCGGCGTCAGGCGTCCCGGCCGCGATGCGTCGGCGCTTGTCATCGCCTCCGAGTTAAGCACAAATCGCTCCATGTCGAACGCGGCCCTTCATCACGCCACGACAGGCGACGATTTCGCCGGACGGCTCGCGTCCGCCGCGGCGGAGAGCGAGCGGCTGCTCGGCTTCCTGCTGGCGGACGTGCCGGCGGACGGCGAGATCGCCCGGCCGCGTCGCCTGATGGAGGCGATGCGCCACGCCGCGCTGGGCGGCGGCAAGCGGCTGCGGCCGTTTCTAACGGTCGAGACCGCCGCCCTGTTCCATGTGCCGCGCGAGCGCGCGCTGATGGCCGCGGCCGCCATCGAGTGCGTGCATTGCTACTCGCTGGCGCACGACGACCTGCCGGCGATGGACGACGACGACCTGCGGCGCGGACGGCCGACCGTGCATGTGGCCTTCGACGAGGCCACCGCGATCCTGGCCGGCGACGGCCTGCTGACCTTCGCCTTCGACATTCTGGGCCGGGAGGAGACCCACCCCGACCCCGCAGTGCGGATCGCGCTGGTCACGGGCCTCGCTCGCGCATCGGGTCTCGGCGGCATGGTGGGCGGCCAGATGCTCGATCTCGCCGCCGAAGGCCGCTTCGGCCCCGCGCAGGCGCCGCGCGGCGAGGCCGCGACCTTGCAGATGCAGGCGATGAAGACCGGCGCGCTGATCCGCTTCGCCTGCACGGCCGGCGCGATCCTCGGCGCGGCCTGTGCGGACGACCGGGACGCCGTGGCGCGCTACGGCAACGCGCTCGGCCAGGCGTTCCAGATCGCCGACGACCTTCTCGACGTGGAGGGCGACAGCGCCGTGGTCGGCAAGGCCACCGGCAAGGATGCGGCGCACGGCAAGGCCACGCTGGTCGATATCCTCGGCCGCGCCGGGGCGCATGCGCGGCTCGGCGCGCTGGTGAAGGAGGCGGAAGCGGCACTGGCCGGTTTCGGCGACGCGGCCGGAACCCTGGTCGCGGCGGCGCGGTTCGTGGCGGAGCGGCAGGCTTAAAACTCTCACTGCGTCGGATGTCCGGCATGAGCAGGCAGGCACGAGTGCGTCCCGTGACGATGAAATCCCGATTCTGGATCGTGCGCGTGGCGCGGGGCCACCGGCGGCTCGTGATCGCAGCCGCCTTGGGCGCGCTCGTCTGCGGCCTGATGTCTGCGGCGGCTCCGGACCTTCGGCTCGCCACCCGGCTGCTGATCGGCTGGGACGCGGCGCTGGCCATCTATCTCGCCGCCACCGCGCTGATGATGGCGCGCGCCTCGGCCGGCGACATCGCCAAGCATGCGGGCGCGCAGGACGAAGGCGCGCTTGCCATCATGGCGCTCACGCTGATCGCGGTGGCCGCAAGCCTGGTCGCGATCTTCGCGGAGCTGGCGGCAGCGAGGGAGCAGGGCGGCGCAGGCTCCTATCTGCTGGCCATCGCCACCGTGATCCTGTCATGGCTGTTCACGCACATGATCTTCGCGCTGCACTACGCCTACGAGTTCTACGGCGACGGCTCGAGCACGCGCGGCCTCGACTTCCCCGACGAGAAGGCGCCGGACTACTGGGATTTCGTCTATTTCGCGGTGGTGATCGGCATGACCTTCCAGGTGTCGGACGTGGCGATCTCCGACCGGCAGATCCGCCGCGCCGCGACCGTGCACAGCCTGCTGTCGTTCTTCTTCAACACCACGATCATTGCGCTGACCGTGAACATGGCGGCGAATGCGTTTTAGGGCGTGACAGTTCCAGTTGGAGCAGGTCCCCGTCGCCGGCCGGCGCGGCGGCCTAACGTCCGGGCCACCGCGCGCGCCAGGCCGCAAGGCGCTGCCGGAACGCGCCGGACACCAGCGCCAAGATCGAGCCGCCGACCAGGACGGGGATCAGGATCAGCAGCAGCCCGGCGAAGAGCAGCACCGCGAGCGTCGCGATCACGCCCACCGCCAGCAGCGTCAGGATCAGGCGCGGCCAGCCAACCCGCGCCATGAACACGCGATGCACGCCGCCCTGCTCCTCGAAGCGGAAAAAGCCGCCGTCCGCGTCAGGCTTCGGCCCGCCGCCGCGGTCCGGCGGAATGATTTCGGGCTCGGAGCGGGGCTGTTCGGGCGTGCCGGGTTTGAGATCGTGGGTCATGCCTGCCATGTGGGATCGTGGAGGGATGACGGCAATGCGGTGCGGCCGATGCGCGCCGGCGGCACGGCAGCCCTACTCAGCCGCCGTCCGGCCCGCTCCGCCCTGCTGCCCATACCTTCGCTCGATGTAGTCGACCACCATCTGCTTGAAGTCGTCCGCGAGCGTGGGCCCGCGCAGCGTCGCGGCCTTGCGGCCGTCGACGAACACCGGCGCGGTCGGCTGCTCGCCGGTGCCGGGCAGCGAGATGCCGATGTCGGCGTGCTTGCTCTCGCCGGGGCCGTTGACGATGCAGCCCATCACCGCGACGTTCAGCCCCTCGACGCCGGGGTAGCGCCGGCGCCATTCCGGCATCGACGTGTGGATGAAGCTCTGGATGTCCCGCGCCAGCTCCTGGAACGTGGTCGATGTGGTGCGGCCGCAGCCGGGGCAGGCCGCAACCAGCGGGACGAAGGTACGGAAGCCCATCGTCTGCAGCAATTCCTGCGCGACCTTCACCTCGAGCGTGCGGTCGCCGCCGGGCTCCGGCGTGAGCGAGACGCGGATCGTGTCGCCGATGCCCTGCTGGAGCAGGATGCCCATCGCGGCCGACGAGGCGACGATGCCCTTGGAGCCCATGCCGGCCTCGGTGAGCCCGAGGTGGATCGCGTAGTCGGAGCGGCGCGAAAGCTCGGCATAGACCTCGATCAGGTCCTGCACCGCGGACACCTTGGCCGACAGGATGATCCGGCTGCGCGGCAGGCCGATCTCCTCGGCGCGAGCCGCCGACAGCAGCGCCGACTGCACCATCGCCTCGCGCATCACCGCACGCGCATCCTTCGGCGCTTCGGAGCGGCTGTTTTCGTCCATCAGATGCGTCAGTAATTCCTGGTCGAGCGAGCCCCAGTTGGCGCCGATGCGCACCGGCTTGTTGTGTTTGATGGCCGTCTCGACGATGGCGGAAAACTGGCGGTCGCGCTTGTCCCTGAAGCCGACGTTGCCGGGGTTGATGCGGTACTTGTCGAGCGCCTCGGCGCAGCCGGGATGATCGGCGAGCAGCTTGTGGCCGATGTAGTGGAAGTCGCCGACGATCGGCACGGCGACGCCCATGCGCAGCAGTCGTTCCTTGATCCTCGGCACCGCGGCCGCGGCCTCGTCGCGGTCCACGGTGATGCGCACCAGTTCGGAACCGGCGAGCGCCAGCGCCGCGACCTGGCGGACGGTGGAATCCACGTCCGCCGTGTCGGTGTTGGTCATGGACTGCACCACGATCGGCGCGCCGCCGCCGACGGTGACGCCGCCGACGTCCACCGGCACGGTGTTGCGGCGCGGCTGAAGGGCAATCTCGGACATGATGGACCTATAGACCGGACGCGCGGCCGGCGCACGCCCCGCCGTCACTCGCTCTGACAGTGCGAGCACACCCCGGAGATCTCGATCACCGGAATTTTCGGCACGAAACCGGCCGCGCCCGCCGCCTTGCGGAGCTGCTCGGCCACCGCGGCCGAGGACGCCTCGCCCACCGTGCCGCAGCGTTCGCAGATAAGAAACACCACGAGGTCCCCCTGATCGTGGTGGCTGACGCAGGCGACGAAGGCGTTGCGGCTCTCGATCCGATGCACCAAGCCCTGCTCGCGCAGGAAATCCAGCGCCCGGTAGACGGTGATCGGTGCGGGCCGCGGGCCTTCGGTGACGGCGTGCTCGATGATCTCGTAGGCTCCGAGCGGCTTGTGGTTCTCCAGCAGGACCTCCAGCACCCGGCGCCGGATCGGCGTGAGCCGCTGCGCCCGCGCCGCGCACAGAGCCTCGGCATGGGCGAGCGCATCCGCCGTGCAGCGGCCGTGGTCGTGGTCGGGCTCGTGGAAGACGGGCTGGGACATCGGCTTTCGGGGATTCGCGACCTGCCCCCGCAACATAGGCGGTCGCGCCGCCGGTTGCACCTCCCCGGCATGAGCGCTGCGGGCTGGAATGCCCGCATTTCCGCCTTATATGCAATGCACAAATTATGATATTGCGATGCAATATAATGAGTCTAGGATGACTCTGGCGGAGTTTGAACCGTGCTGGCCATACCGGCAATTCTAACGATTTGGGAAGCACTTACCGCAGTCTTTGCTGCACCGGCGAAAAACCCGGCGGCGCAGCAAAAAGCGCGGCCGCGCCGCCGCACCCCTGATGGCCCCCGCAAGCCGGTCGCGCTCGCGTTGCAGGGCGGCGGGGCACACGGCGCATTTACCTGGGGCGTGCTCGACCGCCTGCTGGAGGACGGACGGCTCGATATCCGGGGCCTGTCCGGCACGTCCGCGGGAGCCGTGAACGCGGTCATGGCCGCAGACGGACTGGCCCGCAGCGGACCGGAGGAGGCGCGCCGGCGGCTCGCCGACTTCTGGCGCGCGGCGAGCATCGGCGGCAGCCTGCCTGCGCCGCAGCGCACCGCGCTCGACCGGCTGCTGTCGTTCATGCCCGGCCCCTCGCCGATGCAGGCCTATGTGCGGGGGCTCGCCCGGTTCCTCTCGCCCTACGACCTCAACCCGCTCAACATCAACCCGCTGCGCGACCTGATTGCGAGCCAGGTCGACTTCGAGGCGGTGCGCAGGCTCGAGGAGCTGGAGCTGTTCGTGTCGGCGACGGACGTGCGCACCGGCGCGGCGCGGGTGTTCACGCGCGAGGAGATCACGGCGGACGCGGTGATGGCCTCGGCGGCGCTGCCGCTGCTGTTCCGGGCGGTCGAGATCGATGGTGTGCCCTATTGGGACGGCGGCTACGGCGCCAACCCCGCGATCCTGCCGCTGGCTCGCGCCACGCCGGGCGCCGACGTGCTGGTGGTGCAGATCAACCCGCGGGTGCGCACCGGCACGCCGAGCACGTCGCAGGAGATCGTGGACCGGATCAACGAGATCACCTTCAACGCCTCGCTCGCGGCGGAGCTGAAGACGCTCGAGACCATCGAGGGGCTGATCGCCGAGGGGCGGCTCAAGCCCGGCCCGGACTACCGGCCGGTCAACCTGCACCGGATCGCCCTCGACGGCGGGCCGGGGGTGACGCCGGAGAGCCGGCTGAACACCGACTACGAGTTCCTCGAAAGCCTGCATCACGCCGGCCGGCGCGCGGCGCGGCGCTTTCTCGACGCGCATTTCGACGACATCGGCGTGCGCGGAACGCTGGAAACGGAAGAGCGGAAGGCGGCTTAGGCCGCGTCAGGCTTTCGGGGCCGCGAACTCGGCCCGGATTTTGTCGCTGTGCTCGCCCAGCGCCGGCACCGCGCCATAGGCACGCGGCGGGCCGGAGCGCCGGGCCGCCGGCGCGGGATAGGACGCGGAGCCGGATTCGGTCGCCACCGTGATGCGGCGAAGCTGCGGGTGCTTTGCGAGATCGGCCGGCTCGCTGACGCGGGCGAAGGCGATGTCCGCCCTGGCGAGCCGCTGGATCAGCGCATCCGCGTCGAGCGCGCCGAACACGGCCGCGACCCTGCCATCGGTCTGCGCGCGGCGCTTCACCCGCTCGACGTTGTTGGCGAAGTCCGGATCGGCCGCGAGCGCCGCGTCGCCCAGCACCTCCTTCGCCAGCACGCGCCATTCGCGGTCGCTCTGGATCGAGATCAGGATGTCCGCACCGTCACGGGTCTTGAACACGCCGTAGGGCGCGATCGAAGTGTGGGCGAGCCCGACGCGCTTCGGCGGCTTGCCGCCTTCGTGCTGAAGAAGCGGCACCGTCATCCAGTCCGCCATCGCGTCGAACATCGACACCGAGATCGCCGCACCCTCGCCAGTGCGGCCGCGCGCGATCAGGGCCTCCAGCACCGCCTCGTAGGCGTTCATGCCCGAAGCGATGTCGCAGACCGAGACGCCGACGCGCGCCGGAGACTCGGGCGCGCCCGTGACGGAGGCCAGGCCGGACTCCGCCTGGATCAGCATGTCGTAGGCCTTCCGCTGGGCATAGGGTCCGTCCTCGCCGTAGCCGGACACCGAGCAGACGATCAGCCGCGGGTGCTTCTTCCTCAAGCTCTCGACGCCGAAGCCGAGCTTCTCCGCCGAGCCGGGCTTGAGGTTCTGCACGAACACGTCGGCCCTGGCGATCATCGCGGCGAGCAGCGCCCTGTCGTCGTCCTTCGTGAGATCGAGGACCAGCGATTCCTTGCCGCGGTTGAGCCAGACGAAGTAGCTCGCCTGGCCGTTCACGGTGTCGTCGTAGCCGCGGGCGAAGTCGCCCTCCGGCCGCTCGATCTTGATGACGCGCGCCCCGGCATCCGCAAGCCGGCAGGTGCACATCGGCGCAGCCACGGCCTGCTCGAGCGAGACGACGAGGATGCCTTCCAGTGGCAGCGTCACACGACCTCCCCGCGCTTGCGGGGAGAGGCGGGGTCCCCGTGCGGCGCCAGCTTAATACGACCGCGGCAGGCCTAGCACATGCTCGGCGAGATAGGACAGCACCATGTTGGTCGAGATCGGCGCCACCGTATAGAGCCGGGTCTCGCGGAACTTGCGCTCGACGTCGAACTCCTCGGCGAAGCCGAAACCGCCATGGGTCTGCACGCACATGTCGGCAGCGGCCCACGAGGCCTCCGCCGCGAGCTGCTTGGCCATGTTGGCCTCCGCGCCGCAGTCACGGCCGGCTTCGTAGAGCGCGGCGGCTTCGTGCACCATCAGCTCGGCCGCGCGCATCTGCATGTGGGCGCGCGCGATGGGAAACTGCACGCCCTGGTTCTGGCCGATCGGCCGGCCGAACAGCACGCGCTCCTTCGCATAGGCCACGGCCTTCTCCACGAACCAGCGGGCGTCGCCGATGCACTCCGACGCAATCAGGATGCGCTCGGCGTTCATGCCGGAGAGGATATAGCGGAAGCCCCGGCCCTCTTCGCCGATCAGGTTCTCCGCCGGCACCTCCATGTTGTCGAAGAACACCTCGGTGGTGGCGTGGTTCATCATGGTGCGGATCGGCCGGATGGTGAGGCCCCTGTTCTTCACCGTGCGCATGTCCACCAGCAGCACCGACAGGCCGTCGGTGCGCTTCTCCACGCGGTCGCGCGGCGTGGTGCGCGCGAGCAGCAGCATCAGGTCGGAATGTTCAGCGCGCGAGGTCCAGATCTTCTGGCCGTTGACGACGTAGCGGTCGCCCTTCTTCTCGGCGACCGTGCGCAGGCTGAGCGTGTCGGTGCCGGACGTGGGCTCGGTGACGCCGAACGCCTGCAGGCGCAGCGCGCCGGAGGCGATGCCGGGCAGCCACTTCTGCTTCTGCTCGGGGCTGCCGTGCCGCAGCAGCGTGCCCATCGTGTACATCTGCGCGTGGCAGGCCGCGCCGTTGCAGCCCGCGGCGTGGATTTCCTCCATGATCGCGGCCGCCGCGGTCATGGCGAGCCCGCTGCCGCCGTACTCCTCCGGAATGAGCGCGGCGAGAAAGCCGGCCTCGGTCAGCGCCTTCACGAACGCGGCGGGATATTCACGCTCGCGGTCCACCCCGCGCCAGTATTCGCCGGGGAAGTCAGCGCACAGCGCGCGCACCGCCTCGCGGATCGGCTCGAGTTCGGACTGGTCCTTGGAGCGAGGTCCGGTCATGCTTCACCTCAATTCGGCGCGGCCGCTGGTCATGGCCACGATATCGCGTTCCCGCACCACCGCGCGGAAGCTGACGACGGAGCCGTCCACCCACATCTCGGTGCGGACGGTTTCGCCCGGAAACACCGGCGACGAGAACCGGCCGGCGAACGAGGCGAGCCGGACGGGATCGTAGCCGCAGACGGATTTCAGCACCGCGTGGCCGGCCACGCCGAAGGTGGCGAGCCCGTGCAGGATCGGGCGCGGAAAGCCCGCGGCCTTCGCCACTTCGGGGTCGGAATGCAGCGGATTGCGATCGCCCGAAAGGCGATAGAGCAGCGCCTGCTCGGGCCGCGTGGCGAGATCGCAGACAAGATCGGGCGCGCGCGCCGGCAGCGGATGCGCCGGCGGGCTCTGCCGCGGTGGGCCGCCGAAGCCGCCGTCCGCGCGGCAGAACGTGGTCTGCGTCACGCTGGCGATCCGCTCGCCGGTGGCCTTGTCGGAAATGACGCGCTCGCTGTAGACCAGCGCGCCCTTTCCCGCGCCCTTGTCCACCGCCTCGACAATGCGCATGCGGCCCACCACGGTGCCCGCGGGCGCGGGCAGCCGGTGCAGCGTCACGCCCTGCTCGCCGTTGACGAGGCGGAGCCAGTCGATGCCGGTGTCGAGATCGCGCGCCCAGAAGCCGGGATAGCCGAGAACGGTGGCGAAGGTGGGAAGCGTCCTGAGATTCGTCTCGCAGACGAAATCGAGCTGCCGCGGATCGAGCGGATCGTGGCCGAGCCCGACACCGAGCGCGTAGAGCATCGCATCCCGATCGATGTAGGCGTGCTCGACCTCGGGGAATTTCAGCGCCAGCAGCCTGTCGTAGTCGATCGCCATCAGATCGGATCCCAGGCGAACACGTCGCCGGAGCGGTCCAGCGGCGTGAGCGAAGGGCCGAACGCCCCGATGAGCTGCGCCTCGAGCCGCTCCGGCGTCCAGCCGTCGGAGCGGTGGATCGAGCGGATGGGCCGGGTCTGGCTGAACAGGAAGATCTCGTTGTTGCGCACCGAGAAGATCTGCCCGGACACGCCCTCTGCACGGTCGGAGCCGAGATAGACGACGAGCGGCGCGATCT
>CAZZCV010000038.1:0-32245 GCA_964653225.1 uncultured Rhodoplanes sp.
GCTCGATCGAGATGGCGGGGGAGGGGCCCTCAATCCTTTCCACGTCCGGCTTTTGCATCAGTTCGAGGAACTGGCGGGCGTAGGCGGACAGCGATTCCACATAGCGGCGCTGGCCCTCGGCATAGATCGTATCAAACGCCAGCGAGGATTTGCCGGAGCCGGACAGGCCGGTAATGACCACAAGTTCGTTGCGGGGAATGTCCACATCGACGTTCTTGAGATTGTGCTCGCGCGCGCCGCGCACGCGGATGTGGGACAATTCTGTCATGTCGGCCCCGGGGAGTTTGCTCGGTTCTTGTGGCAGATGGGCGGGCGGCGAGTCGATTGCCAACCGCCGAAACGTAACGTGAACGAATGCCGGTGTCTTCCCCACTTCCGCCGAATTCAGCCATGACGCGAATATTGGTTCTGCGGCCGCATCCGCAATATGCGGAACTGTGGTTGCTGACAGGAGGTGGCAGCATTGGCGGCGGCGCAGCCAGTTGGCTTTGAGGAGGCCGGTTAACGGTCAGGCGCCGCGAACTGTGGACGGCGATACGATGGGCAGTTGAATGCGGCGCCGTGTGGCGCTACCTCGCGCCCCATGTCAGACGCACCTTTTCGTATCGGCAAGTCCAAAACCGGTTTCGGGCTGTTCGCCACTGAGGCGATCCCGAAGGGCAAGCGCATCTTCGAGTACACCGGCAAGCTGATCACCAATGCCGAGGCGGACGCCATGAAGGGCACACCACGGTATCTCGCCAACCTGAACAACAAGTTCACCGTGGACGGGTCCCCGCGCAGCAATGTGGGACGGTACGCCAACCACTCGTGCCGGCCCAACGCCCACATGTACACCTATCGGGGCAAGATCTATGTCGGCTCGGTGCGGGCCATCCAGCCGGGTGAAGAGATCACCTACGATTACGGCAAAGAATATTTCAACGCCTATATCGGCAAGAACTGCCTGTGCGTGAAGTGCGAGGGCAAACGGTTGAAGGCCAAGTCCGCCGCCAAACCAGCCGTCAGGCGGGCCGCTTCCGAAGCACGACGGCCGCCTGTCCAAAGGCGTTGAGGTTACTGGGCCGCTCGATCACGATATCGAAGCGGTTCGCGAACATCCGGCGTGCGCTTTCCCACGACTGGAAGGCGCCGATCAGGTTGGACCCTTCGAGCGCATCGTTCTCGATCACCATGCCCTCGTGTTGCAGGCGTTCGCGCACGGCTGGCGTAGCGCGTGCGTGATGTTCGTCGTGGAAGGTGATCAGCGCCATGCCCCCGGGACGAAGGACGCGTTCGAGTTCCTGAAGCCACTGCTCTTGCGTGCGTTGCCGCAGGTGGGTGAACACGGACAGCGCGTAGATGGCGTCGAAATGGTTGTCCGGCAGGTTCAGCGGCGGGGTGAGTTTGTTGCGCGCGTAGATGCCGGGAAGATTCCGGCGGCACCAGGCGATCAGGCGCGCATTGTAGTCCACGCCGTAGAGGTTGGCGGCTGTGTGGGACGGCATGTGGCGCGCGAGGCGGCCGCAACCGCAGCCGAAATCCAGGATACGCTGGCAGTTTGCGAGATCGTGGCCGGCTTCACGGAACAGACCGGCGAAGGCGGCGGCGGCCTGCTGCCCTGTCTCAAGGAAAACGGCGGCGTCCGAATAGCCGATGATGATCTGCATCAGGTAGGGTGGCGGCAGCGGCGGGCCGTCTGTCGATGCAGGCGGCGGAGTAGGCTTCAGGCTGCTGAGCCACTCGTGCAGGCGATAGGCCGGGCGAACCAGCCCCGTCGCGAACAGCGCGGGCTTCAACAATTTGCGCATGCTGGACGACATCTGCTCCGTCACTCCGGCGAACCTGTAGGCGCCGAGGCGCATCGGGAGGCGACGATAAACAGCGGGAATCGCGCCGGCGCAATCCGGGTTTGCATCCGGGTTGACAGCCCCGGCAAAAAAAGAACAAAAAAGGAACTTGATTGCTAGGGCGCCTGCTGCAAACGGCGACGTATGCTCTTTGCCCGCAATAGATGTGGATGGCGGGCAGGCGGTGGTGTTTGTCAGTCGCGTATGGTCGCGGCCAGCTTTAGGTTGGCCGCCTGTAAATGTCAGGAACCGGAGCGGACCGAGGATATCGGCCGGGGCCGGAGCAGAGAACGGAGACGAACATGGCCGGATCAGTGAACAAGGTGATCCTCGTCGGCAATCTGGGCCGGGACCCCGAGATCAAGCAATTGCCGAGCGGTTCGTCGATCGCCAACCTTTCGGTGGCGACGTCCGAGAGCTGGCGCGACAAGGCCTCCGGCGAGCGCAAGGAGCGCACGGAATGGCACCGCGTCGTGGTGTTCAATGACGGCCTGGTCCGGGTGATCGAGCAGTACCTGAAGAAGGGCGCAAAGATTTACCTCGAAGGCCAGCTCGAAACCCGCAAATGGCAGGACAAAGACGGCAACGATAAGTATTCGACCGAGGTCGTGCTGCGCAACTTCAACTCGGTGCTGACCATGCTGGACGGCCGCAGCGAAGGCGGCGGCGACCGGTCCAGCTACTCCGACGACCGCGGCGGCTCGTCGCGGGGCGGCGGCGGTGGGGGCGGGGGCTCCTCGCGCGGGGGTGGCCGCGGCGAGAAGGAGGACTTCTCCCGTCCGGATTTCGACGACGAAATCCCTTTCTAGAAAGCCATTCTGGCCTGTTGGCCGGGCAGGGCGTCTGGATATTTCCAGACGCCCGTTTTTCATGCTTCTCAGCCTGTGAATAACCGCCTTCGGGATTTGTCCCGCATGGCTGGAGAGGCTAGAAGAAAGTCCCGATTCACAGCGGCTTCGCGCCGCCTTTCTCCGGACGCCGTTTCTTGAGCGATACACCTGACCTGCCGGCTCCGCGCGACGACAACGGGGCGGGCGATATTTCGCCGATCTCGATCACGGACGAACTGAAGAAGTCATATCTCGACTACGCGATGAGCGTGATCGTGAGCCGTGCGCTGCCCGACGTGCGCGACGGCCTGAAGCCTGTGCACCGCCGTATCGTGTATTCGATGTTCGACATCGGCATGACGCCGGACAAGCCGTTCTCGAAGTCTGCACGGGTCGTTGGCGACGTGCTGGCCCGCTTCCACCCGCACGGCGACCAGTCGGTTTATGATGCGCTGGTGCGCATGGCGCAGCCCTTCTCGATGGGCATGATCCTGGTTGATGGCCAAGGCAACTTCGGCTCGGTCGACGGCGATTCCGCGGCGGCCATGCGCTATACGGAAAGCCGGATGTCCAAGGCCGCAATGGGCCTGGTGCAGGATATCCGGCAGGATGCGGTTGATTTCGTCGACAACTATGACGGCAAGGAACTGGAGCCGAGCGTTCTGCCGGCAGTGTATCCGAACCTGCTAGTCAACGGCGCGGGCGGCATTGCCGTGGGTATGGCGACGAACGTGCCGCCGCACAATCTGGGCGAAGTGATCACCGCCGCGATCGAGTTGATCGACAATCCGGCGATGGATGATCTTGCGCTGCTCGACATCGTGCCGGGGCCGGACTTCCCGACCGGCGGCGTGATCCTCGGCCGCGCCGGAATCCGCGCCGCCTATCACCTGGGCCGCGGCTCCATCGTGATGCGCGGCAAGGTCGAATTCGAAACCCTGCGCGGCGAGCGCGAGGCCATCGTCGTCTCGGAAATCCCCTACCAGGTGAACAAGGCGGCGATGGTCGAGCGCATCGGCGAGCTGGTGCGCGAGAAGAAGATCGAGGGCATCTCGGCGCTGCGCGACGAGTCCGACCGTGACGGCTACCGCGTCGTGGTGGAGCTGAAACGCGACGCGATCCCCGACGTGGTGCTCAACCAGCTCTACCGCTTCACGCAGTTGCAATCGACCTTCGGCGCCAACGTGGTCGCGCTCGACGGCGGCCGGCCGCTGACCATGAACCTCAAGGACATGCTGACGGCCTTCGTCGCGTTCCGCGAGGAGGTGGTGTCGCGGCGCACCAAGTTCCTGCTCGGCAAGGCGCGCGACCGCGCCCACGTGCTGGTCGGCCTTGCCATCGCGGTGGCCAACATCGACGAGGTGATCCGCCTGATCCGCGGCTCGAAGGACGCCAACGAGGCGCGCGAGGGCCTGATGTCGCGCGACTGGCCGGCGCGCGACGTAGCGGCGCTGCTTCTGCTGATCGACGACCCGCGTCATCGCATGGGGCCGGGCGAGACCTACCGGCTGTCGGCCGAGCAGGCGAAGGCGATCCTCGACCTGCGCCTGCAGCGCCTCACGGCGCTCGGCCGCGACGAGATCCAGGAGGAGCTGGACAAGCTTGCCGCCGAGATCGCCGACTATCTCGACATCCTGCGCTCGCGCGCCCGCATCCAGACCATCGTCAAGGACGAGCTTTCCGCCGTCCGGTCCGAGTTCGCCACGCCGCGCCGCACCGTCATCCTCGACCAGGACGGGGAGATGGAGGACGAGGACCTGATCGCGCGCGAGGACATGGTGGTGACCGTCTCGCACGTCGGCTACGTCAAGCGGGTGCCGCTCTCGACCTACCGGGCGCAGAAGCGCGGCGGCAAGGGCCGCTCCGGCATGCAGACCCGCGACGAGGATTTCGTGTCGCGGCTGTTCGTGGCCAACACGCACACGCCGGTGCTGTTCTTCACCAGCCGAGGCCGCGTCTACAAGGAAAAGGTCTGGCGTCTGCCCGCAGCCGCGCCGCAGGCGCGCGGCAAGCCGCTGATCAACATCCTGCCGATCGAGCAGGGCGAGCGCATGACCACGATCATGCCGCTGCCGGAGGACGAGAAGACCTGGGCCGAGCTGGACGTGATGTTCGCCACCACCCGCGGCACGGTCCGGCGCAACAAGCTGTCCGACTTCGTGGACGTGCGCCGCTCCGGCATCATCGCCATGAAGCTGGAGGAGGGCGAGTCGATCCTCGACGTGCAGATCTGCACCGAGAGGGACGACGTGCTGCTGACCACCGCGGCCGGCCAGTGTATCCGCTTCGCGGTGCCGGAGGTGCGGGTGTTCACCGGCCGCACCTCGATGGGCGTGCGCGGCATCAACCTCGGCAAGGACGACCGGGTGATCTCGCTGTCGATCCTGCGCCATGTGGACGTGGAGGGTGAGGAGCGCGCGGCCTACCTCAAGCGCGCGGGCGCGGTGCGGCGCGGCCAGAACGGTGAGGAGCCGGAGGCGGTCGCGGGCGACGCCGAGGAAGCGCAGGAGACGGCCTCCGGCGCGATCGAGCTGGGCGAGAAGCGTTACGTCGAGCTGTCGGCGGCCGAGCAGTTCGTGCTCACGGTCTCCGAACTGGGCTACGGCAAGCGCACCTCGTCCTACGAGGTCCGCACCACCGGCCGCGGCGGCAAGGGCATCACCGCGATGGCGGTCACCGCCAAGACCGGGCGGCTCGCGGCCTCGTTCCCGGTCGAGGAGAGCGACCAGATCATGTTGGTGACGGACGGCGGGCAACTGATCCGCACACCGGTTTCCGGCATCCGCATCGCCGGCCGCTCGACGCAGGGCGTGATCGTGTTCGACACCGCCGAGGGCGAGCGCGTGGTCTCGGTCGAGCGGCTGAGCGAGGAGAGCGGCGAGGATGAGAACGGCGGCGGCTGACGCCGCCGCTCACCCAGCCTCACGCGCCGCGGTCACCACCACACATTGCGCGGATCGTAGACGCCGTAGCCGTGCGGCCCGTAGATCATGCGGCCGCCCCAGTACGGGCGTGGACGATAGGGGGTCCGGTAGCCGTAATAGGGCCGGTACGGACGGTAATACGGCCCGTAGGCGGGGCGATACGGTCGATAATACGGGCGCGAATATCCGTAGTGATAGGGCCGATAGCCGTAGCGGTAAGGCCGATATGCGCTGTAGGGCGCATAATGGCGTGGTCCCGAGCACGCCGTCCGCCAGCCGCAGCCGTAAGGGCCGCAGCGCCAGACCCTCCGGCACGCCACCGTCTCGACCGGATCGATCTGCGCGGCGGCTCCCGCGAGCCCCGCGGACGCGGGCATTATCATCGCGCGTGCCGGCGTCGGGCCGAACGACAGCGCGGCCAGCGTCGCCGCGCACAGGGCCCCAAACAAGCCTCTCATGATGGCCTCCCTCAGTCGCAGGACCGTAGAAGATCAGGATTTTCTGCCTGTTAGATGGTTAACGCAAGGAGGTTCGGGAGCGGAAACACCACCGGCATCCGGTTCGCCCGAGCCGACGCGGCGGTTCCCTCAAGCAGACATTCAGATGTCCAGCGTCTGCGGCGCGAAGATCTCGTCGAGCCCGACGCGGCGGGCAGTGAGGCCCTGCTCGTGGACGTATTGCACGATGGTCTCCAGCACCCGGCGGTTCGCCTTCACGCCATAGGCCATCGGATCGTAGGCCAGCGCGCGCTGGGTCTCCGGGCCGACCAGCCCCAGATCGTCGTAGGGGCGGAGCATCTGCTGGCCGCGCCGCAGCACCTCGTTGCGTGCCGCCGTGAAGGCATGGAGCAGGTTGAGCGCGAGCCACGGATGGCGCTCCAGCAGGGCGCGCCGCACCACCACCGTGTGGTTGATCGGATAGATGCCGGTCTTGGCGAAATAGCGCCGCCCTTCCACCTTGCGGTCGGCAAACAGGTACTTGAAGCGCGGGTCCGCCAGCAGGTCGGCTCGGCTGCGGTCCACCAGGTTGCGGTTGGTGAGGTAGAGCAGCGTGCCGTGCAGTTCGCCGCGCAGCAGCATCTCGCCCAGGTTGGTGTTCGCCGGGATTTGCGTGACGCGCACGCCCGGCGGCGGCGCGAAGGCGGTGGCGCCGCCGTGGCTCCTGTCGGGCGTGCGCTCCATGTACCAGTCGATCTCGCGCGGCTGCACGCCGAACTCGTGCTCCAGCACACCGCGGCCCCAGATCGCCGCGGTCTGCTGATACTCCGGCACGCCGAGCCGCGTGTTGCGCAGGTCCGCCGGCACGTCGAGACCGGCGTCTGCGCGCACCAGGATGCGGGTGTGGAAGAACTCGCGCGAGGTGAACACCGGCAGCGCCACCCAGGGCGTCTGCGCCTGGGCCGTGGCGATCGTGAGCGAGGACATCGACATCTCGGAGACGTCGAAGTCGCCGAACCGGAGCTGCCGCCAGAACATCTCGGAGGGATGCACCGCGGTCGGCAGCAGCCGGACGCCCTGCGGCTGGATCGTGCCGTCGAGCAGCGGCCGCGTGTTCTCGTTGTCGGAAAGTGCGATGCTCAGGTCGAGGCGCGATGCGCCGCCGGCCTCGGCGGTCCCCTTGGTGTCGAACGACATGCGGTCAGCGCGCTCCGGCGGCCTCGAGGATGCGGGCCATCTCGACATAGCCGCGGCGGCGGGCATGCTGCAACGGGGAGACGCCGTTGCGGTCGGCGATGTTCACATCCGCGCCGGCCTCGACCAGCGCCCGCAGCGTGTCGGTGTGACCCCGCCCGCCCTGACCCAGCACGATACTCTCCATCAGCGCGGTCCAGCCCAGGTTGTTGACGTGGTTGAGCGGTGCCTTCGCCGCGATCAGGATGCGCACCGCCTCGGCGTGGCCGAGGTGCGCGGCCGCGATCAGCGCGGTGCCGTCGTAGCGGCTGGTGACGTTGCGGGCGCTGCATCCCAGCTCCAGCGCCAGCCGCAGCATCGGGATGTCGTCCGCCACCGCGGCGATGGTGACGATGTCGTAGCGGTCGGTTTCCAGCGCGTTGGGGTCGGCGCCCAGCTTCACCAGCATCCGCACCGCGTCTCGGTGCCTGAAGAAGGCCGCCACGTGCAGCGGCGTGCGGCTGCGGCTGTCCTGGATGTTCGGATTCTCGCCCTCCTTGACGAGCTGCGCGATTTCGGCGGCGTCGCCGCGCGCGGCCGCGTCGTGCAGGCCGGCGTAGATCTTCAGCTCGGCCGGCGAGGGCGCGGTCTGGGCCTGCGCGGGCGACGGAGGCGTGGCCGCCCACACGGCAAGGGCCGCTGCCATCAATGCGGCGCGCATGAACGCCATGCCATCCTCCCTGTCGCCCGATCCACGGCTTTGGCTGGAGTCGGATTCGTTGAGATTGAATCGCTCGAGGCTCGCTGTCTTACGTTTTGGGCGTGATCCTGTCGGAAAACCGGTTCCCACTTTTCCGGATCGCACCCTATGATCAGGCAAAATCCTGCGCTGAAACCGGACGGCAGACAAGCAATGGCGGGCGGAAACGGGATTGCAAGCTCCCTGGCGGTCGTGGGCGGCGGCATCGGCGGGCTGACCGCGGCACTCGCCCTGCTGCGGCAGGGCATCGACGTGACGGTCTACGAGCAGGCCCCCGAGCTGCGCGAACTGGGCGCGGGCGTGCAGATCTCGTCGAACGGCACCCGCGTACTTTACGCACTCGGCCTCGGGGATGGGATCGAACGGCTCGGCGTGGTGGTGGCGGGCAAGGAGATCCGGCTCTGGAGCACGGGCCAGACCTGGAAGCTGTTCGACCTCGGCGCGCAGTCGGTCGCGCGCTACGGCGCGCCTTATGTGATGTTCCACCGCGGCGATCTGCACGCGATCCTGCTCGACGCGATCCGGAAGGAGAAGCCGGACGCGATCCGGCTCGGCCGCCGCTGCACCGGCGTTTCGCAGGACGGCGAGGGCGCGACGCTGTCGTTCGAGGACGGCGGCAGCGCGCGTGCGCCGCTCGTCGTGGGCGCGGACGGCGTGCAGTCGCGCGTGCGCGCCTCGCTCTTCGGCGCCGACCGGCCCGAGTTCACAGGCATCGTCGCCTGGCGAGGGCTGGTGCCGCGGGAGCGGGTGCCGCCGGGCATCCGTTGCGAGGTCGGCACCAACTGGGTCGGGCCGGGCGGCCATGTGGTGCATTACCCGGTGCGCGGCGGCGCGCTGATGAATTTCGTGGGTCTGCTGGAGCGCGACGACTGGCGGGTGGAATCGTGGACCGTGCAGGGCAGCCACGACGAGTTCGCCGGCGACTTTCGCGGCTGGCATGCGGACATCCACGCCATGATCCGGGCCGTGGACGTGCCCTACAAGTGGGCGCTGTTCAACCGGCCGCCGATGCAGACGTGGACCCAAGGCCGGGTGACGCTGCTTGGCGATGCCTGCCACTCCATGCTGCCGATGATGGCGCAGGGCGCGGTGATGGCGATCGAGGACGGCATGGTGCTGGCGCGTGCAGTCGCCGCGCACGGCGTGCGGCCCGAGGCGCTGCTGGCTTACGAGGCGGCGCGGCGCGAGCGCGCCAACCGGGTGGTGCAGGCCTCGATCGAGAACGGCCGGCGCTTTCACAATCCCGACATGGCGCACGCCGCCGGCGCGGAGGCCTACGTCACGCGCGAGTGGCAGGAGGACAGGGTGAAGGCGCGCTACGAGTGGCTGTTCACCTACGACGCCATGGGCGTGGCGGTGTAAACCTACCGCACCGCGCGGTCGAGGTTGATGACGCGGACCTGGCGGGCCTGGCTCATGGGCTGACGGCGGTCCTTGACGCAGGCGGCGTCGATATTCGGCCAGGTCTGGAGAGTGCATTCCGCGGCTGTGACGCGGATATCGACCCTGTCGCCCTTGCCGGCGTTCAGCGGGGCGGAGGCCGAGACCTGTTCGCTGGCGCCCGGCAGGATCATCATCAGGCCGGCGACGGCAGCCGCGGCGGCGATGGCGGAAACGGTACGGGAGAAGGTCCTGTTCATGACGCGCCCCTCAAATCCGGCCTTCTAAGAACGGCCTTTCATGGAATTGGTTGCAGCAGCGCGGCCGCAGGTTCACCGGGCCGGGAGATTTTTTCGCGTCCTGCGTGCGGGCCCGAGTCCCGCGCCCGCGGGAAATCGTCCTCGAAGGGCCGAATTTCTGCGGAAAATGATCCTGTCTGCGGCCTTGCCGGGCCGCGGGCGGCGGGTTAGACCCGCCCGATGCCGCGGATCGCCCTCTACGCCGGGTCGTTCGACCCCGTCACCAACGGCCACCTCGACGTGGTCCGGCAGGCCGCGGCGCTGGCCGACCGGCTGGTGCTGGCCGTGGGCGTCCATCCCGGCAAGAGCCCCCTGTTTCCGGCGGAGGAGCGGCTCGACATGCTGGCGGAGACCTGTCGGCCGTTGGCGTCCTCGGGCTGCGAGATCGGCACCGTGACCTTCGACGGGCTGGTGGTGGACGCCGCCCGCAAGGCCGGAGCCACGATCCTGATCCGGGGCCTGCGCGACGCCACCGATTTCGACTACGAGATGCAGATGGCCGGGATGAACGGCGCGATGGCGCCGCAGGTGCAGACCGTGTTCCTGCCGGCCTCGCCTTCGGTCCGCCCGATCACCGCCACTTTGGTCCGGCAGATCGCTGGCATGGGCGGCGACGTCTCGGCCTTCGTGCCGCCCGAGGTCGAGGCCCGCCTGAAGAAAAGATTTGCCGGCAGGGCCGGCTGACCCGCCAGCCGCAGGGCCCCGCCGGGGCCGTGCTCACAAAAGAGGAGACCCCATGCTTCGTCTGTTCGCCGGCTCGCTCGCGCTTCTGGCTGTCATGGCTGCTCCGTTGGCCGCTCCCGCCGCGGCCCAGTCTCCGAGCCTGTCCAATCCGGCCGCGCTGAAGGAGCAGGCGCCCGCGACCTACAAGGTGCGCTTCGACACCTCCAAGGGCGTCTTCGTCGTGCAGGTGAACCGGGCCTGGGCGCCCAACGGCGCCGACCGCTTCTATAATCTCGTGAAGAACGGCTTCTACGACAACGTCCGCTTCTTCCGCGTGATCTCCGGCTTCATGGTGCAGTTCGGCATCAACGGCGATCCCAAGCTGTCCGCCCAGTGGCGGGAGGCGCGCATCGCCGACGACCCGGTGCGCCAGAGCAACAAGCGCGGCTTCATCACCTATGCGATGGCCGGCCCCAACACCCGCACCAGCCAGGTGTTCATCAACTTCGGCGACAACGCCGCCCTCGACAGCCAGGGCTTCGCGCCGTTCGGGCAGGTGATCTCCGGCATGAACGTGGTCGACGCGCTCAACGCCGAATACGGCGAGGGCGCGCCGCGCGGCCGCGGCCCCGACCAGGGGCGGGTCCAGATGGAGGGCAACGCCTACCTCGCCAAGGCGTTTCCCCGCATGGACTTCGTCAAGAAGGCCACGATCGAGAAGTAACGCGCAACTGCGCACCCATCTAAGACGCTCAACAAGGAACCAGCGAATGGCCAAGCCCGAAGACACCATGATCCTCGAAACCACGCAGGGCAAAGTCGTGATCGAGATGCGCCCGGACCTCGCGCCGGGCCACGTCGCCCGCATCAAGGAGCTGGTGAAGGACGGCTTCTACGACGGCATCGTGTTCCATCGCGTGATCGAGGGCTTCATGGCCCAGACCGGCTGCCCGCACGGCACCGGCACCGGCGGCTCCGGCCAAAAGCTCAAGGCCGAGTTCAACCGCGAGCCGCACGTGCGCGGCACGGTCTCGATGGCGCGCGCGCAGAACCCGGATTCCGGCGACAGCCAGTTCTTCATCTGCTTCGACGACGCGACCTTCCTGGACGGCCAGTACACGGCCTGGGGCAAGGTGATCGAGGGCATGGAGAACGTGGACAAGATCAAGCGCGGCGAGCCGGTGCAGAACCCGGACCGGATCGTCAAGGCGACGATGGGGGCATAGGCTCCATCTTCCGTCGGCGTCGTCATGGCCGGGCTTGTCCCGGCCATCTCGATTCATTAGGCACTGAACTCACCTAAGCGGGATGGCCGGGACAGGCCCGGCCATGCATGACAGCGTGCGCACCGACCTCTTCGACTTCGAGCTTCCACCGGAACGGATCGCGCTGCGGCCGGCGTCGCCGCGCGACGCGGCGCGGCTGCTCGCGGTGCGGCCGGGGGCTGCGCCCTTGCTCGAAGACCGCACGGTGCGTGACCTGCCGGACCTGCTGGCTCCCGGCGACGCGCTGGTGGTCAACGACACCCGCGTCATCGCCGCACGGTTGATGGGTCGCAGGCTCGGCCGCGAGACCGAGCCGAAGATCGAGGCCACGCTGACGAAACGGCTCGACGGCTCGCGCTGGCGCGCCTTCGTGCGGCCCGCCAAGAAGCTCGCGGCGGGCGACACGATCCGCTTCGGCGACGAGGGCCGGGTGTGCTTCCTCGGCCAGCTCGACGCCACGGTGGAGAGCAGGGGCGAGGGCGGCGAGGTGACGCTTTCGTTCGCCTTCCACGGCCCGGTGCTGGACCAGGCGATCGCGGAGCGGGGCGACATGCCGCTGCCGCCCTATATCGCGTCGAAGCGCAGGCCTGACGATCAGGACCGCGCCGACTACCAGACGATGTTCGCGCAGCAGGACGGCTCGGTGGCGGCCCCCACCGCGGGACTGCATTTCACCGACGAGTTGCTGGCGCGGCTCCAGGCGCGCGGCATCGGGCTGCACAAGGTCACGCTCCATGTCGGGCCCGGCACCTTCCTGCCGGTGCATGCCGAGGACACCGCGGACCACAGGATGCACTCCGAATATGCGGTCGTGACCGCGGAGACCGCCGATGCGCTCAACGCGGTGCGCGCGGCCGGCCGCCGCGTGGTCGCGGTCGGTTCGACTGCGCTGCGCACGCTCGAAAGCGCGGCCGGAGAGGACGGCGTCGTCCGCCCCTTTGCGGATGAAACGGCGATCTTCATCACGCCGGGCTATCGCTTTCGCGCGGTCGACGCGATGCTGACCAACTTCCACCTGCCGCGCTCCACGCTGTTCATGCTGGTGGCGGCGTTCTGCGGGCTGGAGACGATGCAGCGCGCCTATGCGCACGCCATCGCCACGGGGTATCGCTTCTACTCCTACGGCGACGCTTCGCTCCTGTTCCGGATGTCGTGATGCCGGCCGCCTTCTCTTTCACGCTGCAGAAGACCGATGGCATGGCCCGCCTCGGCGCGCTCGCCACGCCCCACGGCGCGGTGCGCACGCCGGCATTCATGCCGGTGGGAACGCAAGGCACGGTGAAGGGGATTCTTCCCGAGGCGGTGCGCGACACTGGCGCCGACATCCTGCTCGGCAACACCTACCACCTCATGCTGCGGCCCGGCGCGGAGCGGGTGGCGGCGCTCGGCGGCCTGCACCGTTTCATGAACTGGCCGGGGCCGATCCTCACCGATTCCGGCGGCTTCCAGGTCATGTCGCTCTCCGGGCTGCGCAAGATCACGGAGGCAGGCGTCACCTTTCGCTCGCACATCGACGGCGCGATGTTCGAACTCACGCCGGAGCGTGCGATCGAGATCCAGGCGTTGCTCGGCGCCGACATCTCGATGCAACTCGACGAGTGCATCAAGCTGCCGAGCCCGCGCGGGGATATCGAGCGCGCGATGGCGCTGTCGCTGCGCTGGGCGGAGCGCTGCAAGCGTGCCTTCGAGGCGCGGGCGCGCGAGGGCTATGCGCTGTTCGGCATCGTGCAGGGTGGAGACGACGCGGCCTTGCGGGCATGGAGCGCACGCGCGCTCACGGAGATCGGTTTCCACGGTTACGCCATCGGCGGGCTCGCGGTGGGGGAGCCGCAGGCGGTCATGCTCAAGGTGGTCGAGGAGGTCACGCCGCAGCTCCCCGCGGACCATCCGCGCTACCTGATGGGCGTGGGCACGCCTGACGACCTGCTGGAGGGCGTGGCGCGGGGCGTGGACATGTTCGACTGCGTGATGCCCACCCGCAACGGCCGCCATGGCCAGGTGTTCACCCGTTTCGGTCCGGTCAACCTCGCCAACGCCCGCCACCGCGACGACCCCCGGCCGCTCGACGAGGAAAGCCCGCATCCGGTCGCGCGGATCTATTCGCGGGCCTACCTGCACCATCTGGTCCGCGCCGGCGAGATGCTGGGCGCGATCCTGCTCTCGACCGTCAACCTGGCCTATTACCAGGAGTTGATGAGCGGAATGCGGGCCGCGATTGCGGCCGGTCGTTTCCGCGATTTCCGGGCCGAAATCCGGGAGGGGTGGGCGAGGGGCGATATTTCCGTTTTGGAATGAATAGCTTGGCGGGTGCTGTCCGCGGGCTCCGGGCGATCCCGGGCCGACACGGCGTCGCGCCCCTGCGCGCGGTGCTTGCAAATGCGGGAGGCATGCGCCTATGTGCGGCCGATCCCGACCTGCTTATGGAGAACCCACGCCATGACCAAGCCAGTCCGTCCCTTCGCTTCGCGCCGCGATTTCTGCAAGTCGGTGGCGCTGGCCCCGCTGCTGGCCTCGCTGCCGGCCGGACTCGCGCAGGCACAGAGCTATCCCACCCGGCCGGTCCGCTTCATCCTGCCGTTCGGCGCGGGCGGCGTGGCCGACACCACCTCCCGGCTGGTGGCGGAGAAGCTCGGCGACAAGCTCGGCCAGCGCTTCGTGATCGAGAACATGCCCGGAGCGGGCGGCATCGCCGCCGCGCGCGCGGCGCTCACCGGCGACAAGGAGGGCTACACGCTGGCGCTGCTCGCCAACAGCACCTCGATCAGCGTGCCGCTGTTCAAGAGCCTGCCGTTCGACCCGCTCAAGGACTTCGTGCCGGTCTCCAACATCGGCAACTTCCAGTGCCTGATGGTGGTGAACGCGGGCTCCCCCTACAAGACGCTCGCCGATTTCGTGAAATCGTCGAAGGAGCGGCCCGGCAAGGTCAACGTCGCGACCATCGCGGCCGGCTCCACCCAGCACCTGACCGCGGAGCTGTTCAAGTCCACGGCCGGCCTCGACTTCATCATCGTTCCGTTCAAGACCAGCGGCGAGGCTGTGGTGGCGCTGCTGCGCAACGACGTGGACATGGTGGTCGACTTCCTGCCGGCGCTGCGCGCCAATCTCGCCGACAAGAAGATCACGGCGCTGGCCTGGGCCGGTCCCAAGGCCTCGCCGGTGCTGCCGGCGATTCCGGCGGCGATCGCCACGGTGCCCGGCTTCGAGACGGAATCGTGGAACGCGATGTATGCCCCGGCCGGCACGCCGCCGGCGGTGATCGCCACGCTGAACAAGGCGATAAGGGAGGTGCTGGCCGACGAAGCGCTGAAGAAGCGCGCGCTGGAGATGGGCATCGAGCTGGTCGCCAGCACGCCGGCCGAGCTGGACGCCCGCATGAAGTCCGAAATCCAGAAGTGGACCGCGGTGATCCAGAAGGCCAAGATCGAGCGGCGCTGATCCGCTTCGCCCGCCTCGAATGCGAACGGCCCGGGCTTGGCCCGGGCCGTTTGATTTTGTGCCCGGGTGCTGCTGACATGGCGGCATGGCCGCCTCGTCCTGGTTCACCACCGTCGGTTTCTATTGCGAGCGCACCGGCCCGCAGTTCTGGGCCGAGCCGCTCAACGCATTCACCAATCTCGCGTTCCTGATCGCAGCGGCGGCAGCCTTCGCGCACTGGCGCGCCGCCGGCAGCCGCGACCGGCCGGCGGCGGTGCTGATCGCCATCGTGGTGCTGGTGGGAATCGGCTCGTTCCTGTTCCACACCTTCGCGACGCGCTGGGCGGCGCTGGCCGACACGCTGCCGATCGCGGCGTTCATCTACGGCTATCTGGTGCTGGCGCTGACGCGCTTCCTGCGCTTGTCGGTCGCGGCGGCGCTGGCCGTGCTGGCGGGCTTCGTCGCGGTCTCATACGGGCTGCCGGCCCTGATGCCGGGCGTGCTCCGCGGCGGCTCGGCGCATTATGTGCCGGCGCTGTGCGCGATGCTGGCGATCGGCTGGCTGGTGCGGCGCGAGCCGGCCGGCCGGGGACTGCTGCTGGCGGGCGCGGTGTTCGCGGTGTCGCTTGCGCTGCGCACGCTCGATCGCACGCTCTGCGATGCGTTTCCGTCCGGCACGCATTTCCTGTGGCACATCCTCAACGCGGTCGTGCTCTATCTGCTGCTGCGGACGGCGCTCCGTGCCGCGCGGCCCGCATCCGGCTGACGCTCAACCCCGGAACGCGCCGAAGGCGGCGACGGTGGTGAAGGCGGTGCCGCAATCCTCGCAGGCCCACAGGTGCTTGACCTCGCCGTCGCCGACGAAGGCCGAGCGCTCCGGCGCGAGCTGCTCGATCCCGCAGCGCGGGCAGCAGGGTCTTGCGAAGAAGCGATCCGCGGACCGCGCGATCGTGACCGGGGTGGCGAGTTGCAGCGACATGCCGGGCTCCTGTCCGTTGCGGCGATTCTTCTGGCGCTTCGATGGACGCACGGTGATCGCGGCGTGTGGCTGCAACGAGTCCGTCCGGTGAATTGCTGATGACAATTGCGCGTCCGCGGGCCCGCAAAATGCTGTGCGATTTCAATCCGTTCGTCCGGGCCGGGCCAATTTGTGCTTGGAAAGCGGGGACGGGTGGCCTAGATGTGCGCGTGGGAGAGCCCGTAGCTCAGCCGGTTAGAGCACGTGACTTTTAATCACGGGGTCCTGGGTTCGAGTCCCAGCGGGCTCACCACCCCTGAATTTTGCATTTGATCTTTCACGAGAATTTCTCCTGAGTGGCAACCCGGTCATCAGGTTTGCCACTTCCGTTCTCGTTTCCACCTTCGGCGTAGGTCCGCTTGAAGGCCGAACGTGCCAGGGTGACCTGGTTCGCCGCAGTGACGTACTTCTGCGCCTCAGCGAGGCTCCTGTGGCCGCTGATCGCCATGATCTGGCTGGCGCTGCAGCCTGCCTCGGCGAGCCGCCGGCAGGCGGCCTTGCGTAGGCCGTGAGCCGAAAATCCCTTGGGAAGCTTGGCGGCGACGCACCAATCCCGGAATGCGTTGCCGAACCCGTTCGACGTGAACGGCCGGCCGAACTCGGTCATGAGGAAGGTCAGGTTGTCGCGCGGGGTAGCATCAATGATCGACTGAAGGGCGGGGTGAACCGGGATCTTCAGTGCCGTGCCCGTCTTGTGCTGGCGGACCTCGATCAGGTCGCCATCAAGATGCTGATGGCCCATCCGGATGACATCGCGGCGACGTTGAGCGGTATAGAGCAGGAGCGCCAGTGCAAGCCTTGGCCGCGTCCCAATGGCATGATGGGACTCGAAGAGCGCGATCTGCTCCTCACCCCAGCTCTTGAATCCTTCGGTTGACTTGACCTTCGGCGTGGCGCTTGCCGCAACCGGGTTGTCTTTTCGATATCCTTCGGAGACGGCGAACTTCATCAAGGCGTGGAGCGTCTTTCGAAAGTTCTTCGCCGCGAAGGGCGTCGCCATCTTAGCGGCCACCATCGCGTCGGCGTGCTTGGTCATGAGATGCGCGACGCGGCATCTCCCGTTGTTCAGCTTCGCGCCCGGCATGGTATCTGCACGAAACCGCTCAAGGACATTGCGCCGGGTTCGCTTCGTTTCCTCCGCCCATCCCAGGAACACGGTGCTGTCGTAGAAGCGGACGATGAGGTCATCAAACGTCCCTGGTTGCGTTCTGCCCGAGCCAATCGCGGCTCGTTCGGCCGGCAATCCGCTTGTGGCTTGGTCGTAGGCGGCCATGAATTCCGGCGACCATGGAAGGCCGGGGAGGGCGACACTGGGGTGGTCAGCGCGGCGATAGTACCAGCGCGGCTTGCCGTGACGATCGACGAACCCGCGCGTGTATTTGGGAGGGCGTCGCATTCAGCCTCCGAAATCGTTGGTATTAGAAGTGTCGGGCGATGCAGCCATGGAACTTTCCGGCGGCGAGCCCGGCACGACGACAATCTTTCCGGTCCTGCTGTCGATCTCATAGCGAGCGATAGACAGGCCTGCGTCCTTCGCAGCCTTTATTGCCTTCGTGATGTCGCTTTGCCGGATGTTGCATGAGCCGCGCGGCATTGAATTATGCCTGAGAGCTGCGCAGAAGAGGGGCATGCTTCCGCAAGCACTTCCACGGCGAGCTGTGGTCGTTGTCCTTCCAGATGATCCCCTGATCGACCAGCCTCTTCAGTCGGCCGGTCTTGATCGACCGCAGCACGGTCGCTGGCGACATGCCGCTCTCGGCTGCCAGCTCCTTCGTGCCGCGAATGACGAGTTCGCTGTTCATGGTCGTGTTGTCCCAGCTAGTCCATAGGTACGCGACGCAGAACACAACAACTCAAACAACGCGGGGAAATAGGAACTCGTGCGCTCTGCTATTTGCCGTCACGCGCGCCCCTTCGCAGGGAGTCCTACAAGCGCGCGCTTACGGGCAGCGAAATTAATGATGTTGGCGACCTCAGCCGCCAACTTGTCGGCCGGACAACCCAGATCGCGAAGCTCTTGCGCGACACCGGCCCAAATGCCGGCACGCAGCTTTTCGAAACGAGCAGCGAATTGCGCGTCATCGCTTTCGAGATCACGCGCGCGCTGGGCAGCTATAAGACACGCCGCTTCGTATCTGTTCGCGATCTCCGCTAGCTTGTCTTGGGGGATGCGGGACCATTTCGTCTTATCGTTCATTTGCGCGCTCCCTGTCGGCCATAGGCCAGGTTGAGAACGTCCAGCCCCTGGTACCCCAGGGCAGTGACCGTGCGCTCAAAAACTGGGTCGGTGCGGATGAGCACGAATCCATCGCCCAGTTCGGCGTAGACATTTGGCAGCACGTCTCGGCCGAGACGGTGCCACACGATGCTGCTGCGATCGGCGCGAACGCAAAGCAGGGTCTCGCCTGCGGCGCCGGCGCTGTCGTAGGGGCAACCCGGAACTCGTGCAGGATGGAGGTTTGTCGCCTCAACGCCGAAGTGGGCAAAACTGGTTGCCGCCTGGAAGGCGTGCTCAGGCCTGGACAGGCCAGCCTCGAGCAACGCTTTGGCGATCGCAATCTCGACGGCATTGAAGAACGAAAACCGACGATGCGCGCCAGGCGTTCCGCCGCCGGTGATACGAGCATCGGTCTCAGACCCTTTGGGGGGGTGGGAAGTGATGACGCCGCGCTTAAGCCAGCTCTGCAATGTGGCGTTCGGCACGCCCGTCGCCTCGACGATTTTTCCTGTCGAGAACTGGTCGTGGAAGACATTCATGCGCGCGACCTCATAAGTTGGCGAATGCCACTATGCGCCGCTTTACCGAAGAATGCAATGGCCAACTTATAAGGAGATGTGCATTTCTGCGGTTTCCAACGCCAGACCGCCAGAGGCGAAGTAGGCGCTGAGCCGCAACAGATTACTCGGCCGGCTTTCACCGGCCGGGTGGGGATGGCCGGCGTTCATCAAAAAGTTACCATTAAGCTCCAAGGTACTTCTGTCGCTCGCGACGGCCTGATCACCGCGGATGTACCGGGATTGGTTTTGGCGCTTGAGATGTGTGGGCCCGCCCAGGAGTGATCCGGGGCGGGTTTTCATTTGGGGCTGATCAGGTGGGGCTGATCAGGCCGGTTTTCGCCGGCGGGGATCTTGTGGGCGTATATGGCGCGAAGTTCAGGAATTCTCGTCTGGGTCGTCGTCAGTCGCTCCCCAGCCATTTATGGCAGGGGCGTCCGAAAATTTTGTAGCCATCACCCTGTCGATGTCTCGGAGTGCCGCGATCATCGCATCTTGATAATCCTCGGGGGCAGGTCTGCTTCCAGCAAGAAATAGCGGAGATTCGAAAGCGAAGAGCTTCACGCAAATGCCGAACATGGACTCAGATTCGGTAGCTCGGATCGTTCTGACGGTTTCGTTGAGAGCGCCCCATGCAACATTCGCTGCGCGGCTAGTCCGCCCGACTTTGTGTTTTCGCCAAAGGCGCTTGCAGGCTTTCAGATGATCATCCCATGACAGATCTTCCGACAAACGATCGCACGCTTCGTCATAGGCTTTGCGCGGTCCTTTGTACTCCTGTGCGACCTGGAGCGCGATCTTGGACCGCGTCAAATATTCCTCCCAAAGATGACGTAGTTGGGCATCACCTTTGTCGTAATCGCTAATGGCGCTTGTAACGTTCGAAGGCGCTGCAACAGCCGACGCGGACGCAAGGGACGCAACGCTTACAACGGTGTTCATCAGAACGCTTCTCCTGCTCATTGATTGGCCCGACGCGACATGCGCGGGTGCGCGATCGTCGCGAGGCTCAGCTTGCTCAAGTTGAGCAAGCTGAGAAGACGCGACATGCGCGGGCGCGCGATCGTCGCGTCCCGATGACGAATTTTCGGTGTGCATGGTGCTGGCTTCTCGGTTTCGGCTTCTTAAGGCCGTCGCCGGTGGCAGACCGGCAGCCGGGGGTTAAGAACCAGCCGAGAAGACTGGCCGAACGCTTTTAAGGGTTGCCCCTCTGGACAGCACGTCCGCCCCCGGCCAATATCGGTCGGGTCGGAGCCGCGCCGCCAAGCGCGTCCGTTGAACTGGCGAATTTAGCCAGTTCTATTCAGCCGCTGCCCTCGTCGCTGCCAGGCGACCGGCCTCATTCCTGCCAGGGAATGCTGCGGCGATATTCTCGGTCCGGGTTCTTAAGCCCACGGATAGATTCAGCGATTTGCAAAGCGAGTGCAACCCCTGCTGGGGACGCTTTCGCACGCGCAACGATGTAATAAGCACTTATACAAGTACGGGCGAATTTTGAATTGTGGAACCGTCTGCCGTCCCCTCTGGCGTTAAGGTCTGCGCGCAAGCAGACTGGAGTGTCGGGGGGAGGAGGGTTCTAGATATGACATTGACGGACATCCTGATAGTACTCGCCACGGTCTCCGGCCCAATCCTAGCAGTGCAGTCGCAGAAGTGGATCGAGCGCAGTCGGGAGCGGCGTAATGGGCAGATGTCAGTTTTCTACTGGCTGATGGCGACGCGGGCGACTCGGTTAGCACCAGAGCATGTGCAAGCGCTGAACAAAATTGAACTCGAGTTTCGAGGCAGAAGCACAAAAGAAAAAGCAGTCAGAGATGCCTGGCGGCTATATGCCGATAAGCTCAATGAGCGATTCCCCGATGACGACCCAGTCGTCATGCAAACCTGGGCGAGTGCCCGTGACTCGTTGTTCACCGAACTCGTCTATACGATGTCAAAATGCCTAGGGTTTGACTTTGATCGTGTGCAAATTATGCGGGGTGCTTATTATCCACGAGGACACGGCGAACTTGAGGAACGGCAACGCAATATCCTCATAAGACTTGAACGCCTACTCGGTGGAGATGGCCCATCCCTCCCAATGCGAGTGACCGAGATTCCCACCGATCCTGATCTCCTTGCAGCTCAGATTGCCGCGATGCAACGCACATCAAACGCTTATGACAACGGATCCGGTGCATTGAAGGTGTGTATGGTCGCAGATACTGCAAAAAAGACAGGAAGACTTCGTGATTTCTGAACGCCTTGCGTGGCGATCGACGCCGCGAGCTGCGTATGGTGTTCGCGAGTTAGTTAAATGGGCATAGCTCTTTCCCGATCTCATCCGGCCAGCGGTGGATGATCTCCGACCACACGCCGGCGCGTGTCACGCTGGTGAGTTGCAGCAGGCCGCCGGTGTAATGCACTCTTGGATCGTTGGGGCGATTGATGTGCGGCTGTTCCTTGGTGCGACGCATGGCCTCGAACAACCGGATGCCGTCCGTGCGCGGATCGAACACCCCGGAGGGCGTTTCCCATCCTGTATCCGAAGTAGGCGTCGGGACGAATACGAGATCGCGGAAGCGTCCCCAGGTCATGCGCGGGACGCCCTGCGCGGCGTATCCGTCGTGCCCGGGGATCACGCCGGCGACGACTTGCTGCTCTCGCTCAGACCAACCCGCCATGATGATCTCGAACGCGGCGAAGTCGATGTCCTGGGGAACGGCAGTTGGAAATTTGTCGTGGATGAGCGGGAGCATGATGGGCATGCCTTTGATCAGATCGTCAAACGCTCCGAAGTGAGGCATCATCCACTGAATGAATGGCCCAAGCTCGGTTGGCCCACGCACGACAAACGCCGCCGGAAGATGAGGCAGGGCAAGGGCCTTTGGCCCTATCGCGTGAACCACACCTCCGCTGAAGTGCGCGCCGTCGCTGAGAATGACGACCTGGTCGGGATACGGGATGACGGCAACAGCAGTCATGATCTGCCCCCGAACCGGAAGCTGCTGGCCAGTGGTCCCGTGATATGCTTTTGGATCATGATGCGCGTCAGATCGTTGATGATAGAGTTGGCCATGCGGCTGAAGGCTTCGCTGGCGGATTGCGTTCCCGTTACAAGTCCGGTCAGCTCGTTCGTCATCGAACGCAGCGAGTCCGCAGCCATGCGATTGAGCTGTGATCCCAGGTTCTGGCTTTCGCGCGCGAACGTTGCCAAGGGCGAGCGGGCGTTCTCCATCTGCGCGGCTGCGCGTCCGTAGGCGCCCGCCAGCTTGTCGATCGTGGCCTGCTGCTCGGCCGTCACCTCGGTGTTCTTGAGGCCGGCCGCGATGTTGGCCTGCTCGGCAACAGTCTTGAGTTCGGCTGCGATACGCGCCTTCTCGCGGGCGGCTGTGCCGAGGTCTATGGCGTCCGCTTCGGCCTTCAAGCCCGCAATGCGGCGCTCGATGCTGTCAGCAGCACTCGAGAACCGATCCCGCTCGGACGACGCAACGGAGCGCGGCATCTCCGCGGGGCGCGGCCGGGGCAGGGGCACTGTCACTCCCTCCTTGCCGACGTCGCCGATACCGGCCGAGCGTGCCAGATCGGACGCGGCTGCCATGCGACGGTCGAAGTCGGCGAGTTCGGCGTTCAGCCGTTCCAGTTCCTTCGATCGGAGATTTCGCTGCGCCGGCACGGTGCTCGGATCAGCCAGCACCTGCTCAAGGAAGGCCCTGCGCTGAACCTTCTGCTGCAGCGCGGCGTCGCGGCTGAAGACCTGCGTGATGCTGGCGGCCTTGGCCAGAAGGCTCACGATCTCGACCCAGACGCCCTTGATGGTAACCGCCACATCAGCGAGCCCGTCCCACGCTGGCTTAAGATTGCGGGTGAGAGTGTCATGGGCGACCTTGAGTTGGCGATCGGTCTCCCGTGCACGCTCCACCAACTCGTCGGAGAAGATGCCTCCGGATTGACCGGCAGTGGTTTTCATTTGCTCCACGGTCTGAAGCATTTCCTGCGCCGACGTCTTCCCCTGGCGGATGTTGTCGACGAGCCGCTGCGGAAACAGAGACTCCAGCAGGTCTAGCGCCTGGAGTTTATAGCCGGCATTTTCCAGTTCGACTGCACCACGCAAAACCGCAACAATCTGGGCTTCAAGGTTGCCCGCGGCGTTTTCGAAGTCCTGGACAAATCCTGGATCGCGCTGCGACTTGTCGAACAGCTCGAGGTAGAACTCCCGGAGCTTTTTCTCCGCCTCGCTGATCTTCTGCTTGCCGACATCCCAGCTTGACCAATCTTGGTCTAATTTCGGCTTGAGACGGTCGAACGCAGTTTCCAGTGCCTGTTCCAGCGTTTCGACCTCGACCCTCGCTTTCCGCGCTTCCGCGGTAAACGCCTGGAAGAACTCTGGCGACACCGTGCTGCGGCTCGCCTTTTCCCCGACCTCGACCATCTCTTCGAGTTGTTTGCGGGCTGCCTGAAGGGCTCCGCCCATTGCAAAGGCTGCACCCACGAGAGCCGTCCTCTTGATCGTGATAGCTCCGACGACGCGACCGATGGCATTAGCCCAGGATCCTCCGTAAGCATTGGCAGTCCGGAGCGAGGCGTCCGCGATTTCACCGTTCACTCGGGCGAAGTCGCGCGCGATCACCTTCAGAGTACTGCCAACGCGGCTGGCCGATTCCTCGGTCTGCCGCTTGAACGAATCCATATCGAGGGCCACAGGAATGCGAAGTGCGGGTGCCATTGGTTCCCCCTAGATCACAAGCAGGCCCGCAGGCCGCTCATCCGAATCGTAGATCGAGGTCGCGCCGTCGCCGGCGGATGCGCGCGCGACCGCCATCGCGGATGCCACGGCGCCGTCAATGCGGTCCCGGCTCTTGCTCTTCGTGAAGAGACGGTTGCCGGCGCGGTCCGTCTCGACCGCGACGTTCTCAAAATTCCATCGCAGGACGGGGTGCCCGCCGTGGCGCAGCTTTCGACCGACGACGGCGCGTTCCAGCTCCTTGATCGCAGGCGCCATGGTGAGCCAGCCTTGGCGCATTGTGACGACGGGCAGACTGTCCTCCTGCAGCGGCGCCATGACCGCCTGGGCGTAAGCCGGATCGAAGGCGATCTCCTGCACCGCAAACTCGTCGCAGAGGCCACGGATATGCTGCCCGACGGCGCGGTAGTCGGTCACGTTGCCGGGCGTCGGGATGATGTGGCCTTCTTCGGCCCAGCGTGGATAGGGAACGTTGTCCCGCTCGGCGCGGCCGCGGAGGTTGTCGGCCGGGCAGAAGAACCAGGGCCACACTTGGTATCCATCCTCGCCGTCGCGCCAGCAGGCCACGACGGCGGTCAGGTCCGTGGTGAGGCCAATGTCGACAGCGATCCAGCACGGCTCGCCCTTCAGCGCCTCGAGGTCGACCGGCTCGTCGCCCTGGTCGTACACGTCCATGTCAACGAAGGGATCGATGGAATGATCGAGCCAGATGTTGAGATGGAGCTGGCGGAACGCCTCCCGGAGTGCTGGAACGCGGTCGGCCTCTCGGGCGAACTGGCGGAGCCCGTCCAGGTCCGGATAACCGTGAGCTAGGCCGGGATTGACAGCGCGCCAGACCTCTTCGTCGCGCCAGTCGCAGTCGCGGGGGGCTTCAAACAGGACCGGCAGGATGGCGGGGTCTTCGACCTCGCCGCGCTGGATGCGCCGGGCATCCTCGACGATCTGCCAGGCCACATTCTCCTGGCCGCGGCCGGCCGTGGTGATGATGACGAGCAGCGAGCCCGACACCTTCACGAGGCCGGTGCGCAGCACGTCGAACAGGTTCCGATTCTTCCACGCATGCAATTCGTCGGCCAGGACGAACATCGGCGTGCGGCCGTGCTGGGTGTCGGCGTCGGCCGAGATCGCCTCGAACACCGCGCCGCTCTTGGGATGACGCAGGCGGTTCTTGAAGTCCTGCGGCTGGGCCGCCGCCGCGAGCGGCGGCGTGGCCTGCACGACGCCCAGTGCCTCCTCGTAGCTGAGGCGGGCCTGTTTGCGGTCCGCGGCCGCGGCGAGCACCTGGCCGCTGGGGACACGCTCCGGACCGAAGGTGTGGAGCAGGGCGAGGGCCGCGCCGAGCGTCGTTTTCCGATTTCCCCTTGGGACCAGAGCCACCACCGTGCGCACGATGCGCCGCCCGTCCGGATGACATGGTCCGTAGATCCGCCGTACGATCCGTTCCAGCCATGGGTCGAGCGTGAGAGCGCGGTTCGGGGCGCGGGACTTGGGATGGCGCAGGAAGCGCAGGAAGTCGACGGCGCGCTGTCCGTGCCCGAGCGGGTCGGGAATCTCTGAACCGTCCGTGAGCCATGCGGGCCCGTACATCACAGGTCCCATTCATGGGCGTTGAATAGGTCGCGGGTCGGCGCAGCCGGCTGCAGCGCCTTGCGGGAGCGGGCCGTGGGCGTCAATCCAAGCTCGGCTCCGAGCCGCGCCACGGTCTCACGCGAACTGCGCAGCAGGCCGGTCGCTGGGTGCGGTTTGAGCGCGCCGCCGGCGCCGGGTACGGATGCGCCCTCCGTCGCGATCTGCAGTTCAAGGCGGAGCGCGGTGGCCTGGGCCAGCACATAGCTGGTGACCAGACCGCCCATGCTGTCCTTCCAAAGTCGGCGGTCGCGGAGATCGCTCACGATACGCCGCCACTCGGCCGCGATATCCAATGGCAGAGAAGTAGGAGGCTCGATCAAGTCGTCAACTTGGCGACTTGAACCGGCGGAGCAAGATCCCGATTTGGAATCTTGAAGGAATACAGCTTCCGGCACGGCATCTTTTTCAAGATGCAACATTGCATCTTGCTCATCCACAATCCGCAGCTCCGGGCGCGCTCCTCTCATCGGAATGCCCCCGGCTTGCGTTGAGGATGCCCAAAGCCGCCTTCCTGGCGGGCGGCCTTTCTCGAGTTGCAGCCGAAGGCCATCGGCTGCCAGTTCGCACGGTCCCAGAACAGCGTTCGGTCGCCCTTGTGGGGTTTGATGTGGTCGACCACATCGGCCCGGCGGCCGCAGCCGCATACGCAATAACGGTTTTCGGGGCGGGCCAGGAAATCCGCCCTGACGCGCTCCCAATCCGCGTCATAGCCGCGCTGCCGCGCCGAAGGGCGGGTGGCGTCATGCCGGGCCCGCCCGGCCGCCGCACGCCGCCGTTCGCACGGACAGCGCTCGCCGGCAGCCACCCGGAGGCCGCAGGGAGAGCAGATGCGGGGTGGCTTCATCGGCATGGCGTCAGAAGCTCCACATCCGGAAATTCTGGATCAGCCCGTCGTAGCCGTGTGGCAACATGCGGGCGCCGCTGTCGCCAACAAGGACGCTCTCCCGGTTTGCAAAGAGGTGGGCCGCGTGGAGTTTGATGGCTGTGCGGATTGGCTCCGGAACGGTGGAAGACGGCGGGCTGCCGGCGTCGTCGGGATAGCCGGCGATGAAGGTGATGCTCGCAACCTCCGGCGTAGCCTGGACGCTCGGCCAAGCCTGCCCTGGGGCAGGCCGTATCCGTGCGCCGGAGGAATCGCCCAGGCCGAGCACCTCGTAGGTGGCCGGCGGCATGGTCTGGATCGCGCCGGCCGTGTCCTTGTACGTGATTGAGACCACCTCCTGGCATGGAGGCAGGGGCAGGACGATTTCGCCAGCGAGGCGGTCGAGCGTCAGGCGCCAGGTCTGGATTGAAAGACACCGGCCAAGGATCCCGTCGTAACCATCGAGATGTTGCGTGGCGGTCCGGATGAAATCCACGATCCGCTCATCCTCGTCGTCGTGATCGACGCGAATGTGCTGCTTCACCTCGTCAAGGGTAGCGGGATCGCTCTGCGGCGGTTCGATCAGGATCAGCGACACGGCTCACCTCTCGAATGTGCGGCGGGCGCGAGCCCAATGGCTCGGGCTGGGACGGCGCGCTGCGCATCGGCTCGCGCCCGCCGCGTCCTACCTGCAAGGCAGGATCGGAAATTTGCGCGGCGGGTACATCCGCCGGCGCGCTGCGCCCTTGTCACCTTGACCCCATCGCTCAAAGGTTCGGCGGGAGGGAGGTGACAATCCGTTGTTGGACAGGACGCGGTGCCCTCAATGCCCCCGCCGAACTATGCTGCAGCCTGAACGACCGGCCGCGATTCCATCTCCAGCAACGCGACCGCGGCCACGAGGGCGGCGCTTGCGTTGTTGCTCGGCGTGACGGTCAGGCGCACATAACGCTTGTTCCCGATGTAGCCGAGCTTGCGCACCTCGTTGTCGTCGTCGAACTGGAAGCCGGCAGCGGCCTCCGGCGCGACGCCGGCGGTTTGGCTGATCATGTCGGCATCCACCACGGGCGTTGCCCCGTCCATGTTCGCCGCGTCCGACTCCTCAAGGAGCACCGCGGCGGTCATGTCGGCGTCGGCGAGCGAGCCAGTCGCGATCAGGAAGGTGCAGCTCTTGGCGCCGAGGATATCGATCACCTCGCCGACGAGCGGGGCGTCATTGGACGATGACACCGGGCTGATAACCCGTTTCACCACCGCGTTGTGAGCAAAGTCCCGAAGCATTGGAGATCTCCTGTAATTCTTGGAGGGAGGGGCGGATCAGCTTGTGCCGATCTTGAGCTTGCGGATCGCCTCCGGGCGGATCAGCCGGCCACCGACGCGCTTGCGCGCGTGGAAGCGGGTGCAGCCCGTGGTGGCGAGCGAGTAGGGATCGCGGAGGATCGACATGCCCACCCGGTCGTAGATGCGGTAGGCGCTGGCGAAGTCACCAAAGACCAGGGGGAAGGCGCCGCCGGTGACATTCGGCATGTCCGGCGCCTCGATGATCGGCCGGCCGAGTAGGGTGTCCGGCTGGCCAGCTTGCACCGATGGCTGCCAGATATAGTTCTTGTCGCCATCCTTCAGCTTGCGCAGGGCGGCGATGGTGAGGCCGTTCGCCATGAACACGCCACGGCTGCGATAGAACGGATGCAGCGCGTACATCAGATCGATCAGGCCGTTCACACCGCCGTCGATATCGGCAATGACCGACGCCGAGCCGGAGACGGAGAACTGAACGTTCGGGTCGGCCATGAAGCCGAGCGGCTTCTTCGCGCCGTTGCCGGCAACGAAGCTCGCGCCCTCCATCCGGCCGAACTCCTCGGCGAGGTCGAACGCGACTTCGGCCTCGACATTGACTGCAGCATCCTCGAGGAGCCTGTTGGAGACGTCGACGTAGGCGGCCATCTCGTCGATCGGCACCTCGACTTGGCCGTAGCTGGATTCCGTGCCGGAGCGCTGCTCGGTCTCTCCGACCCAAGAGCCGGTCGGCCGGCCGATGCGCTTGGGAACGATGACGGACCCGGAGCTGGTCTGTCCGACGCGCGCTGCCGCCCGGACCGGCGAGAACTGCACGAGATGCTTGTCCACCTCCGCGCTGAACTCCGGCGCGGCCAGGTAGCCGCCGGACGTGTCGTCGGCGACGCGGAGGGTCTTCACCTCGTCCGGCGTCAGCGCCTCCTTGCCCTTGCGGAGGAAGGCCCCAAACGCCTTGCGCTCGGTCTCGGCCATCTCGTCCTTGCTCTCGGTACCAGGCCGGTTCCGCCTGGCGACTTCGGCGTCGAGACGGTCGTTCATCTTCTTGAGGTCGACAGTGAGGGACGAGAACTTCTTGCCGATCTCCTCGCTCAGGCCCTCGAGGGCCTTGACAGGATCGGCATCGTCGGCGCCGCCGCTCTCGTCCTTGCGCTCCAGCGACGGGCAGCCGCTCCACTCGCTGCGCAGGTAGTGTTTCGTCATGCTCGAAGCGCCTCCTTGGCGCGGTTGATGGCAGCCACGAGCGCCCGCGCACGCTCCGGGTCATGCCCCTTGACCGATGCAACGGTTGCGCGGGGGTTCATCGGGAATGTCACGATGGAAATCTCGGGAACGTCGAGCTCCTCGAGGTAGCGAACGCCCTTGGCCCGGTCGTAGCGGTCCTTGATCGTGCGGTAGCCGATGGAGAGGCCATCGAGCGCGCCAGCGCGCATGAGCGCGTGGGTCTCGCGACCCTTCACGGTGTCGAGGATCAGCTTGCCTTTGACATGGAGACCTTTGGCGTCTTCGGTCAGATCCAGCCAGACGCCGATGGGCTCGTCCGCGTCATGCTGGCGGAGCATCTTCACCTTGCCAGCCGGCCGTCGCTGCAGGGACTTCGCGAAGGCACCGGGCACCACGATGTCGCGGCCGTGGTCCTGGTTGTTGAATACCGAGGCGTAGCCCTTGAACTCGCCTTCGGCGCTGACCGACTTGCAGTCGAGATCAAAAACGAAACCTGTTTCGTTTTTCATGCTGCTAGCCTCGGCTTGGATGCTTCGCCTGGCGGTTCGGTGTTCATGGGCACGCGGAACTCGTTGCCGCCGTTGTAGGGAGGGCGGTTCTCAAGCGCGCGAACCTCGTTCGGATTAAGGATCCCGTTCGTGATGGCCTTGGCGTATGCCTCGAATCGGGCGGCGACCTCGGCTTTGACCAGCTCGTCGACCAGGAATTCGGGAACGAATTTCGCCTGCTCGTCCTCCGAGAGGAGGCGCGATACTGCGCCTTGCCAGAGCTTGAGCCGAGGCAGGATGGTGAAGGTCAGGAACGCCTGGGCCATCTGCTCGGAGTTGCCCCAGGTCGCACGGCCGAAGTCCATGAGCAGCATCGGCGGAACGCCGAGAGCGCGGGCGATCTCGATCACTTGGAACGATCGCAACTCTTGGAATTGAAGATCGACCGAGCTGAACGTGAGCGGTGTGAACTCGACACCGTCTTCAAGGATTGCCGTTCCGCCAGCGTTCTCACCCGCGTGAACGGCTTGCCATGATGCACGAATGCGCTCGTGGCTCTGCGGATTCAACTTGCCCCTGATCTTAAGCACCCCGCTGGGGCGCCCACCGCTGCCGAATAGGCGACCGGCGTGGCGCTCCATCGCCATGCACAGACCGATGGCCTCACGGGCCTGATGGATTGGAGACAGTCCGCAGGTGGCGGGAACGTGCAGGATGTCGCGCCACCGATAGGTGCGCTTGCCACCTCCCTTTAGCGCGACCTCGTATTTGGGTTCGAGCGTGACGTCGTCGGTCTTGACCTCGACCGACTTCGGCTCGATCCGGATCAATTCGATGATCGTCTCGCCGGCTCGGTTCGCAACTGCGATGCCACGTCCATCGGTGATGCAATCCTTCTCGATCTGCATCATAAAATCGGCGGCGCTGGTCCAGGCGTTCGGCCGGTCATGGATCAGCCGATAGAGCGGATGGTCCTTCGCGCGATCCTTGCCGCCGTCATCGCGGCGCTCGTACAGCATGAAAGGCAGGGATCCGAGCGTTTCGCACCGCACGCGCACGCCGGCGTAGACAGGAACACAACGGAGCGCGATCCCGGGCGACACCGCGATGTTCGCGGCCGTCTGCAAGCCTACCCCGAGCAATGCGGAGTAGGCGTCATTTTTCCGTTCGAAGAGTTTGAGAAATGCGTCGAGCATCGCGAGTTCACCGTCCACATCGACGGATGAATCAATTCAGCAGGCGCTTCAATAAAGAAGGTCTGTCGCTCGCGCGAAAAGCGACAGACCACAATCAACCACTATCAACCTCGCTCATGGCTGGGGAAAAATGAGCGTGGAATTCGGCCCCATCTTGCGCGATGGGGACCAACCGGTCCGGCCGATCATCTCGAAAGTTTTTCTACCCCGCCGGTGCTATCGATTGCTACGATGGCGCCACAAACGGTCACAGGGGGGATAGATCAATGCATCCGACTGATACGCTTCGTGTGCTGGCGGCAGGAGCAAGCTTGCGGGTTGGATCAATGCATCCGGCCGATCTTCTGAAGATGGCGGCACAAGCACGGATCGCCGGCGTGAAGCTTGAGATCAAAGCAAAGCTGCATCCAACAGATATGTTGCAGATTGCGGCGGCGGGAGGTGGGCACGTCCTGTTCGACATCACATCGTGACAAATGCTCGGTGGTGATGGTTTGTTGCGAAGGACATAGGCGAAGCCGTCCCGCTGCTGTCGCAGCGAGACGCTTCCTATGCCCTCAGCGATCATGCTCGGCGGAGCCAGGCCCGTCGCTTCGGACCCTGCGCTGCCGACGGTGGCGCGCAGGTCGCATCTACTTGCAGCGATGATCCGTCTCGCTGGCAGCCGCCCTCATGCTTCAGGCCGGGCTTTGCTTTGGCTGCGGTCCCACGGTGGCAAGATCGGTCGCACCGCCGCCGTTAACCGACCGGCGCGACCGAACGCAGACGCAACACGCTACTGGCGATGCTCAGACTGCAGGGGCAGGGCGCATCAACGCTGCGATGCGCGTACGCATGTCCTTGCAGTGAGCCTCGGAGAACTCGATCAGCGGTTCGGCGGCGAGGAGCTTGCGCAGCGTCGCGCCGCGTGCAGCCACCCGCCATTTCTCGACCAGCGCGATGCGGCGTAGATCGGCCGGCGCTGGCCGCCAGCGGTAATCGTAGGGCCGGCCGCGTTCATCCTCGCCGCACTCGCCGCGATACCAGCGTCGCAAGGCGGCGGCGACGGCCCAGGTGGGCACATCCTCAAGGGCCACCTGATACGCCTCGCCGCTCGCCTGGACGCCCGCCTCGTTCTGGGTGGTGGCCGGCAGGGCGAGCATCATCTTGGTCAACAGAACCAGCGTCTCGCCTTCGCGCTGCGGGTCCATGTAGGGCGTCTGGTCGAGCAGGTCGTCCAGCGCCTGAATGTGGCGTTCCACCTCAGCGCGCTCCCCCGCGCCCAAGAGCAAGCTGGCCGGTAGCGTCGGCACCGCGCGGTGCCGGCCGTCCGCTATCGACCGCTGCTCCACGTCTTTCATCGACGCGGCGCGCGAGGCCAGCCATGCCGGCCAGGATGGCATCCGATCCAGTCGGCGCACGTCGGGCAGGGGAATCGGTTCCAGGGTTATGACCCTGACGACTTGCGGGACCATAACCCTTCTCCGTGGTGTTGATGATCCAGTTCCGCCATGTGGCGGCCCAATCGAGCTTGACGGCGGCTGCGCCGCCCTTGGCGGTCCAGTAGTTGCGGAACCGCTCCGCCTCGGTGTCGATCCGATGTGCGGGCAAGCCGCGCTGCTTGGCGAAGGCGTAATCGACAGAGGATGGGCACCAGTCAACCGAAAGGCGCGATCCGCGCGGTTGTGATGCCGCCATTGGCGGGATGATGCGCCGCCTGGTTCGCAACTCCATCAGCTCGACAAGGCGGACCGCGTCGTCGGAGGAGCCACCGGCGGCGAAGTGGCCGGCGAGGGCGGCTGCGATCGGCGTGGTCGGCGCTGAGGAAAACAATTCCGGGTTTGCCATTCCCGGAAAATCCCTTTGATGGTCAAAGGCGACGGATGCTGAGGTTTGACATTCTAAGTCGTTGTTTTCACGGCTCGATGTTGCAACCAGCGGGCTCACCACCAGCGACGATCCGGTTTGCCGTGCGGGCGTCGATCGCCGGCGCTTCCGCCGCGGGACGCGGCGAGCCGCAAACCTCCGCCGCCAGTCCGGATTTCACTGACAGCCACGGCAGTCTCCGGCAGGGCCGCGTCTGT
>CAZZCV010000039.1:0-31902 GCA_964653225.1 uncultured Rhodoplanes sp.
GATCGGCACCCCCGACCGCGTCGGCGAGTTCGTCAAGAAAGCCAAGGACAAGAGCTCGGGCTTCCGCCTGATGGGCTTCGGCCACCGCGTCTACAAGAACTACGATCCGCGCGCCAAGATCATGCAGAAGACCGCGCACGAGGTCCTCAACGAGCTGGGCCACCGCGACGACCCGCTCCTGCAGGTTGCGATCGAGCTGGAGCGCGTCGCGCTCTCGGACGAGTACTTCATCGAGAAGAAGCTCTATCCGAACGTCGACTTCTATTCGGGCATCACGCTCAAGGCGATGGGCTTCCCCACCACCATGTTCACCGTGCTGTTCGCGGTGGCGCGCGCGGTCGGCTGGATCGCGCAGTGGAAGGAGATGATCGAGGACCCGGGCCAGCGCATCGGCCGTCCGCGCCAGCTCTACACCGGCGCCCCGCGCCGCGACTACGTGCAGATCTCGCGGCGCAAGTAGCCGGCCGCCGTTCCGGAAAGCGAAGGGGCGCCGCGCGGCGCCCCTTTTTCGTTGTGCGTCCTTTCCGCTGGAGCCGCCGCCCGCGCGGCCGGCGTCAGTGGCCGTTATAGGCCCAGGTCACATAGGCGCCGCCCCATGTGAAGCCGCCGCCGAAGGCGGCGAGGAGCAGCCGGTCGCCGGCCTTGAGCCGGCTCTCGTAATCCCACAGGCAGAGCGGGATCGTGGCGGCGGTGGTGTTGCCGTATTTCTGGATCGTCATCATCACCTTGTCCATCGGCAGGCGCATGCGCTCGGCCGTGGACTCGATGATCCGTCGGTTGGCCTGGTGCGGCACCAGCCAGTCCACCATGTCGGCCTTAAGGTTGTTGCGCGCCATCAACTCGGTGGCGACCTGGGCCATGTTGGCGATGGCGAACTTATAGACCGCGGCCCCCTCCTGGTAGACGTAGTGCTGACGCCGGGCGACGGTTTCCGCCGTCGGCGGCATGCGGCTGCCGCCGGCCTTCTGATGCAGGTGCTGCATGCCCGCGCCGTCGGAGCGGATCAGCGTGTCGAGGATACCGTGGCCGTTGCGGCTCGGCTCCAGCAGCACAGCGCCCGCGCCGTCGCCGAACAGCACGCAGGTTGCGCGGTCGGTGTAGTCGATGATCGCCGACATCTTGTCGGCGCCGACCACCACCACCTTGCGGCAATGGCCGGTGGCGATGAACTGGGAGGCCACCGTCAGCGCGTAGACGAAGCCCGAACAGGCAGCCTGGATGTCGAAGGAGCCGATGTTGCGGACGCCGACCATGTCGCAGATCAGGTTGGCGGTGGAGGGGAACACCATGTCCGGCGTGGTGGTCGCGCAGATCAGCAGATCGACGTCCTCCGGCCGGGTGCCGGTGCTGGCGAACAGGCCGCGCACCGCCTCAGCCGCCATGTGGGAGGTGCCGAGCCCCTCGCCCTTGAGGATGCGCCGCTCCTTGATCCCCGTGCGCTCCGTGATCCAGGCGTCGCTGGTGTCGACCATTTTCGCGATCTCGGCGTTGGTCAGCACATAGTCCGGCACATAGCCGTGGACGCCGGTGATCGCTGCGCGGATGGGAAGGGGTATGGTCATCGCCGGGGGGAACCTAGCCGATTTCGTGGGGTTTCGGCAAAGCCGGCCTGCAGGGCTTCAATGCCGAAAGTATCGCTTCGGCGGCCCGGCCCGCCGGGGCTGCCGCGCCGATTTCCATGATGGAATCGAGTCGTCCGAAGGCCTCCACCTGCCGCCGGCGCTCGGGCGTGTCGGCCAGCAGCGGAGCCAGGGCTGCCGCCAGCCGCTCCGGGGTGCAGTCGTGCTGCAGGAACTCGGGCACCGCGTTCTCGCCCAGCACCAGGTTAGGTAGGATCGCCGAAGGCGCGTGGATCATCGCCCTGGCGATCAGGTGCTCGGCGAACGAAACCCGGTAGGCCGCGACCATCGGCACGCCGGCCAGCGCCAGCTCCAGGGTCACGGTGCCGGACTTGGCGAGCGCCGCCCGCGCCACCCGGATGGCGGCGTGCTTGCCGGCGGCATCGGTGACGATCCGGGGCGCGACCGGCCATGCGGCGCAGGCGGAGGCCACCCGGCCGGCCAGGTGCGGCGCGGTCGGCACCACGACATCGAAGCAAGCGGTTCGCTCCGAAAGAAGTTTAATGGTTTCTCCGAAGATGCTGGCTAGACGATCGATTTCCCCCCTGCGGCTGCCCGGAAGAACGAGCAGGACGGGCGGCTCCGCGAGCCGGCGGCGGGCCTCGTCCGGGCCCGGCCGCAGCCGGCCCACCTGCTCGGTCAGTGGATGGCCCACATAGGTGCAGGGCGGGCCGCCCAGGTCGCGATGCGCCTGCGGCTCGAACGGCAGCAGGGCCAGAACGTGGTCCACATAGCGGCGCATGGACCGCGCCCGCCACGGCCGCCAGGCCCAGACCGAGGGGGAGACGTAGTCGATGATCGGGATGCCCGGCGCGGCCCGGCGCACCCGCCGCGCCACGCGATGGCTGAACTCCGGGCTGTCGATGATCACCAGCGCGTCGGGCCGCGACGCCACGGCGGCGTCGGCCGCCTGCCGGATACGGCGCAGGATGTCGGGCAGGCGGCGCGGGATGGCCGAAAAGCCGATGATGGCCAGATCGTCGATCGGGAACAGGCTGGCGAGTCCTTCCGCCGCCATGTCGCGGCCGCCCACGCCCAGGAACTCGGTCCCCGGCGGGGTGCGCTCGCGCAGCGCACGGATCAGGGCCGCGCCGAGCCGGTCGCCCGATTCCTCGCCCGCCACGACGAAGAAGCGCAGCGGCCGGACGGCCTGCGGTGCATTCCCGGCCGGGCCTTGCGCGCTCATCCGGTCGATCCGTCTTCGGTCACGCCAGCCACGAACAGGCCGACACGGTCGGCAAGCGTCGCGATCTGGCCGATCTCGGCCACCACCGCGCTGCCCGCCACCACCGCGATGCCGGCCAGCCCGGCCCGCGCCGCGCCCTCGACGGTGCGGGGGCCGATGGACGGCAGATCGAGCCTGCGGTCCTGGCCGGGCTTGGGCGCCTTGACCAGAACGCCCGCACCCTTGGGCGCGCGCACATGGCCCTTCGCCCGCAGATCGGCGAGGCGCTCGAGCATCAGGTCCGTGCCCTCCGCGCCCTCGATCGCGAGCACACGCTGGTCGGCGACCACCACGGCCTGGCCGATGTCGAACGGTCCGGTGGCGCGCAGCACGGCAAGCCCGCGCGCGATGTCGGCGCGGTCGCGCCCGTCCGGCTGGACGCGGCCGATGCAGCCCGGAGGCATGGCGATCTCGGGCGCGATCTCGTGGGCGCCGACGAGACGGAAACCGCTCTCCTCGAAGATCGCCGCAATCCCCTTCAGGAGATGGTCGTCGCCGCCGCGAAACACGCCGACCAGCCGCGGCAGCAGCCGCAGGGTCGCAAGGTCGGGCCAAAGCTGCGCCACAGTGGGCCGCACCACCGCGCCGATCATCACCACGTCGCGACAGCCGGCCGAGCGGGCGAGCCTGCGGAAGCGGCCGAACTGGGCCGCGCCGATCCAGTGATGCGGATGGGCTTCGACGCGGGCGGGATCCGCGATCCCCTGCAGCGGGAACAGCACCACCGGCCGGCCGCTGCGTTGCGCGGCCTCGGCCACGGCGAACGGCAGCGATCCGCCGCCGCAGATGATCGCCAGGGCGGAATGCGTATCGACCGCGTCGGCCATCGCGTCTAGTCCCCGGCCTGCGCGCCGGGATGGCACAGCGGCCGCTTGTCCCGCGGGCTGCGGACGAACGCGACGATCTGAGCCACCGCGGGATCGCCGCCATGCCGGGCCTCGACGGCGTCGATGCGGCCTGCGAGCGTCCCCTCGCCGGAGAACAGCAGCCTGTAGGCGTCGCGCACCGCGCGCACGGATTCGAGCGAATATCTGCGCCGCTTCATGCCCACGGCGTTGATGCCGCTGAGCCGCGCGAACGGACCCGCCGCCATACCGAACGGAATCACGTCGCCCCGCAGGCCCGTGAGGCCGCTGATCATGGCGTGCGCGCCGATGTGGGTGAACTGGTGCGCGGAGGCCGCCCCCGACATGAAGACGTGGTCGCCGACCACGCAATGGCCTGCCAGCAGAACGTTGTTGGCGAAGATGACGTCGCTGCCGATCCGGCAGTCGTGCCCGACGTGGCTGTAGGCCATGAAGAAGCCGCGGTCGCCCACCGCGGTGACGCCGCCGCCCGAGACCGTGCCCGTGCTCATCGTCACGCCTTCGCGGATCGTGCATCCCGCGCCGATCGTGAGCCGGGTCGGCTCGCCGCGATAGCCGGTGGACTGCGGCGCGCCGCCGAGCGTGGCGAACGGATGCACCGTCGTCCCCTCGCCGACCGTGGTGACGCCGGCGATGACGACATGCGAGAGAAGGCGGACACCGGCGGCCAGTTCGACATCGGGACCGACGACGCAGAACGGGCCGATCTCCACATCGTCGGCAAGCCGTGCGCCGTCGGCCACGCGCGCGGACGGATCGACGCGGGACATGGTCAGCTGTCTACGATCATCGCGCCGAGCTCGGCCTCGGCCACGATCTGGCCGTCGACCTTGCCCTCGCCGCGGTACCACCACATGTTCCTGCGCCGCGCGATCCGCGTCATGTGGTACTCCAGCACGTCGCCCGGCAGCACCGGCTTGCGGAACTTGGCCTTGTCGATGGTCATGAAATAGACCAGCGACGGGCTCGCCTTTTCCGGCATCGAGCGGATGCAGAGAACGCCCGCGGTCTGGGCCATGCCCTCCAGCACCAGCACGCCGGGCATGACCGGGTTGTTCGGGAAGTGGCCGAGGAAGTGCGGCTCGTTGATCGTGACGTTCTTGATGCCGATGCCGCTCTCGTCGCCGCGGATGTCCTTGACCCGGTCGACCAGCAGGAACGGATAGCGGTGCGGCAGCGCGGCGAGCACCTCGCGAATCCCGATGGCGTCGACCGTCTCCCCGCTCATGCTCCCTCTCCGTCCTTGCCGGCTGCAGGCCTCGCACGCCGGGCGTCGTCACGCTTCGCCAGGCTGCGGAATCCGAGCGTGGCGCGAAAGAAGTCCTTGAGCGGCATGGCAGGCGAGCCGCCCCAGCGTTCGCCGGCGGGCACCGAATCCATCACGCCGCTCTGGGCGGCGACCTGCGCGCCCTCGCCCACCTCGGCGTGGTCGGCGAGGCCGACCTGCCCGCCCAGCATCGCATAGTCGCCGATCACGCAGCTTCCGGCCACGCCGACCTGCGCCACGAGAATGCAGTGCCGCCCGATCCGGACGTTGTGGCCGATCTGCACCAGGTTGTCGATCTTGGTGCCCTCGCCGATCACGGTGTCCCGCACGCCGCCCCGGTCGATGGTGGTGTTGGCTCCGATCTCCACGTCGTCCTGCACGATCACGCGGCCGACCTGCGGCACCTTGCGGTGCGCGCGGCCCGGCAGGTAGCCATAGCCGTCCTGGCCGATCCGGACGCCGGGGTGCAGCACCACCCGGTCGCCGATCAGGGCATGGGTCACGGTCGCGCCGGCTCCGACCGCGCAATTCCGGCCGATCCGCACCTGCGGGCCGATCACCGCGCCTGCCGCCAGAACGGTGCCGCTGCCGATCTCCGCGCCCGGTCCCACGACCACGCCCGGATCGACGGTCACGCCGTCCTCGAGCCGCGCCTCCGGATGCACGAAGGCCCCGTCCGTGCGGCCGGGCGCGGCGTACATCGTCGAAGGACGCAGGGCATCCGGGAACAGCGCCGCGGCGACCGTCACGAACGCACGGTAGGGGTCGCCAGTCCGCAGCACCGACATCGCCGAGGGCGCGGCTGCCGCCAGTTGCGGCGTGGTCAGGCAGACCCGCGCGCTGCTGCGCCCGAGAGCGTCCGCCAGCTTCGGCTTGTCGAGAAACACAAGATCGTAAGGACCCGCGAGGTCCAGCGGCGCGATGCCGGTGACCTGGCGATCAACATCGCAGCCCGGAGCCGGCTCCGCTCCGGTGAGCGTGGCGATCTGCGCCACGCTCATTGCGTTCGCGGCCGGGAAGAAGATCGGTTCGGTCATGCCACCCGTCCGTGGCCGCGCCAACCGGGGCGGTCAGAACCTCGTGCCGCCGCCGAAGCGGAACTGCTGCACCCGGTCGGTGCCCTGCTTCATCAGCGGAACCGCATAGTCGAACCGCAGCGGACCGAACGGCGAGTTCCAGATCAGGCCGGCGCCGACCGACGCCCTCATGGCGTTCGAATCGATCGGATTGATGCTGTCGCCGAGGTAGGTGGTCGGTCCCTTGTAGCTCCAGAGCGAGCCGGCATCCGCGAACACCGCCATCTTGATGCCGACGTCGCGCGGCAGGAAGGTGATCGGCGCCTGCGCCTCCACGCTGGCGCCCCAGTACATCGTGCCGCCGAGCGCATCCTGCGAGCTGTTGACCGTCATGTCGCGCGGGCCGAGGCCGGCGGTGGCGAAGCCGCGAACCAGGTTGGGGCCCATCTGGAAGTGGTCGAGCATGCGCAGGTCCTTGCTGCCCCAGCCGCCGAGATGGCCGCCCTGCACGCGGAACACCGCCACCACGTCGGAGAACAGCTCGTAGTAGGAGCGCACGTCCGCGGTCGAACGGATGAAGTTCACGTCCCCGCCCACGCCGGCGAAGTCCTGCTTGAACTCGGCCAGCAGGCCGCTGGTCGGATTCTTGTTGTTGTCCAGCGTGTTGTAGGCGAGCGTGTAGCCGACCAGCGAGACCAGCGAACGTCCGTCGGCCAGCTCCTTGCGGACCGGAAGCGAGGGGCAGCCGGCGAGCGTCGCCGCGGTGCAGTTCGTGTAGCCCGGCGGCAGCGCGATTTCCTGCTGGTAGATCGAATAGCGGGCCTGGAAGCTCAGCTCCTCGCTCAGCGAGAAGCCGGCGCGAAGGCCCGTGCCCACGATCTTGTTGTCGTAGGAATAGTAGCTCGAAGCCAGCGTCTGCTTGGCATACAGGTCCGCGCCGGCGGCGAGACGGTATCCCAGGAAGAACGGCTCGGCGAAGGACAGCTCGAACCCGCGCGCGCGCTGGCCGTACTGCACCGACGCACGGGCGTACTGGCCGCGGCCCAGCAGGTTGCGCTCGCCGACGCTGATCTCGCCCATGAAGCCGTCGGCGGTCGAATAGCCGCCGGCGATGGAGAACTCACCGGTCGGAATTTCCTCGACGTCCACGTTGAGCACGATGCGGTCGGGCGCGGAGCCCGGCTCGTTGCCGATCTTGACGGTCTTGAAATAGTTGAGGTTCTTCAGGCGCCGCTCGGCGCGGTCGACCAGCGCGCGGTTGTAGGCGTCGCCCTCGGCCACGTCGAACTCGCGGCGAATCACGTAGTCGCGTGTGCGGGTGTTGCCGCGGATGTTGATGCGCTCGATATAGACGCGCGGCCCCTCCTCGATGGTGTAGACCACGTTGATCGTCGCAGTCTCCGGATTGCGGTCGCCGCGCGGGCGAACGACGGCAAACGGATAGCCGCGCCGGGCCACCTCGATCGAAAGATTCTCGACCGTCTTCTCGACCGATTCGGCGTTGTAGACGCTGCCAGCACCGGTGCGCAGCCCGGACCGGACGGTCTGGCTCTCCACCGCGGTCACGCTGGACTGAACGTCGACGCTGCCGAAGCGGTAGAGCTGCCCCTCGTCGATCACGAAGGTGACGACAAAGCCGTTGCGCTCCGGGACGTACTCGCCGGTGGCGGACACGATGCGCACGTCGGCGTAGCCCTTCTTCAGATAGAAGCGGCGCAGCAGGTCGCGGTCGGCCTCCAGGCGGTCGGCGTCGTAGATGTCGTTCGACTGCAGGAACGACAGGAAGCTCGGCAGGAAGGTGTAGGAGGTGCGAATCTCGTCGCGCAGCCGCGTGGCGGAGAAGCTGTTGTTGCCGACGAAGTTGATCGACCGCACGCTGGTCTTCTCGCCCTCGTTGATCTCGAACACGAGGTCGACGCGGTTGTTCGGAAGCTCGATCATTTTCGGAACGACGCGCACGTCGAAACGGCCGTTGCGGCGGTAGATTTCCACGATCCGCTGGGTGTCCGCCTGAACCGCCGGCCGCGACAGGGTTCCGCGCGCCTTGGACTGCACCTCGGTCGCGAGCTGCTCGTCCTTGACCTTCTTGTTGCCCTCGAAGGCAACGCGGTTGATCACGGCGTTCTCGACCACCGTCACCACGATTCGCCCGCCGGAGGGCTGAATCCGGACGTCCTGGAACAGGCCGGTGGAGTAGAGCGCCTTCAGCGCGTCGTCGATGGCGGCCGCATCCAGGCGGCCGGAGCCGAAATAGGAACGGATGGTGTCGGCCTCGACCCGGCGGTTGCCCTGCACGACGATCGAGCTGGCGGTCTGCGCCACGGCCTGCCCGGCCGTGCCGAGCTGCACCGTGACGGCGCCGAAAGCCACCCCGCCGAGCACCAGACCGGCCAGGCCCAGTCCCCGAAACAACCCCACCCACCGAATCATGCGCAACGCGCCCTTCTTGACCCTTAAGACCGACTTAGCGGCGTGGTTGCGAAACCCGCACACCGCCATGTTTGTACAGGGTTTTTCCAACACCGCAACACACCTCGACCGAAACCGCCCCGTTACCCGCAGGAAGTTGCCCTGATGCCACGGGTTCCGCAGCCTTCCCCTCCCGCAACCTCAGGACGCCCACAGCCGCGGAAGCAGCTGAAGGGTGTCGTTAAAGGTCGTAAAGATCATCAGCATCAGCACCAGCGCGAGGCCGACCCGGAATCCCATCTCCTGGGCGCGCTCGGACAGCGGCCGCCCGCGGACCTTCTCGATCGCATAGAACAAAAGGTGACCGCCATCGAGCAGCGGCACCGGGAACAGATTCAGGAGGCCGATCGAGACCGAAAGCATGCCGGCCAGGTGCAGAATCGGCACGAAGCCCATGGTGGCGACCTGCCCCGAAATCTGCGCGATCCGGATCGGGCCGCCGAGCTGGTCGACGCACTCGCGGCCGGCGAACAGGCCGCCGATGTAGGAGATCGTCCGGTCGACGATGAACCAGCTTTCCTTGGCGCCCAGCCAGACCGCGGCCAGAGGCCCGACCGTCTCGGTCTTGACGTCGTCCGCCCGCATCGCGCGGCTGACACCCAGCACCGCATGGCAGGTGGCGTTGCCGAAATTGTCCTTGCCGCGGCGCAGCGCGGGCGTCGCGGTCAGCGTCATCGGCGCGCCGCCGCGCTCGATCTGGAACTGCAGCGTACGGTCGGCGTTGGCGCTCACGATCCGCTGCATGTCGGAGAAGCTCTCGATCCGCCGGCCGTCGATGGCGAGCACGACGTCCCCGGAGCGGAAGCCAGCGGCTGCCGCAGGCGATTCCGGCTGCACCGAATCGATGCGGGCCAGCGTGGTCTGCCGGCCGAACAGCGCGAACACGGTGGCGAAGATCACGATGGCGAGGATGAAGTTGGCGATCGGACCGGCGGCGACGATGGCCGCGCGCTGGCCCACGGTCTTGTGGAAGAAGCTGTGCTTTCGCTCCTCGGCGTTCATCGCGGCTGCGGCCGCCGTGTCAGGCATGCTGGCGGCGTTCTCGTCGCCGAAGAACTTCACGTAGCCGCCGAGCGGGATCGCCGAGATCTTCCAGCGCGTGCCGTGACGGTCGTTAAAGCCTGCAATCTCGGGGCCGAAACCGACCGAGAACACCAGCACCCGGACGCCGCACCAGCGCGCCACCAGGAAATGGCCAAGCTCGTGGAAGAAGACCACGACGCTGAGCCCGAACAGGAACGGGATGATCCAGCCGGTCCAGCCGGCTCCCCACAGACCGAAATCGCTTAGAAAACCCATTGTGGTCTTCGTCCCCGCAAACCCGACATGCCTCGATCCCGCACTCTACTACGAAGCGTTTGCGGCGATTTCAGGCAACAAATCTAGCGCCAGCATTCTTGCCATATGGTCAACGGCCAGCGCGGCTGCGACATCCTGCGGCTCGCCCCGTGCGCCGCGCCGCTCGGCCGCGTCGAGCGTGGCCTCGACCAGCGCCGCGATGCCCGCGAATCCGAGCCGGCGCGCGACGAAGGCTTCCACCGCGATCTCGTTGGCGGCGTTGAAGATTGTGGCGGCGGCCCCGCCCTCCTCCAGCACCCTGCGGGCCAGCCGCAGGGCCGGAAAGCGCGCCGCATCGGGGGCCTCGAACGTCAGGTTGGCGATCGCCGCCAGGTCGAGGCGCGGCGCGGGGCCGTCGATCCGGTCGGGCCAGGCCAGGCAATGGGCGATGGGAATCCGCATGTCCGGGGCGCCGAGCTGGGCCACCACCGAGCCGTCGCGGAACTCGACCAGACCGTGAATCACGGATTGCGGATGCACCAGCACGTCCAGCTCGGACGGCTTCAGCGCGAACAGGTGATGCGCCTCGATCAGCTCGAGGCCCTTGTTCATCAGCGTGGCGGAATCGATCGTGATTTTCGGGCCCATGCTCCAGTTCGGATGCCGCAGCGCCTGCTCGGGCGTGGCGGCCCGCATCTGCTCCGCGGTCCATGTGCGGAACGGGCCGCCCGACGCGGTCAGGATCGCCCGCCGCAGGTCCTCGCGACGGCCGGCGCCCAGCGCCTGAAACAGCGCGTTGTGCTCGGAATCGACCGGCAGCACGGTCGCGCCGGAGGCCGCGGCGGTGCGCATGAACAGCCCGCCGGCGCAGACCAGACATTCCTTGTTGGCCAAGGCCACGGTCGCGCCGCGGCGGAGCGCGGCCAGCGCGGACTTGAGACCCGCGGCCCCGCTGATCGCGGCGAGCAGCCAGTCGGCCGGCCGCTCGGCCGCTTCGATCAGCGCCTCTTCACCCGCGCCGGACGCGATGCCGGTGCCGGCCAGCGCGGCCTTCAGATCGGCATGGGCCGCCGGGTCGGCGACGGCCGCGAAGCGGGCCCCGAGATCGACCGCGAGCCGGGCGAGGGCCGCCGCGTTGCGGTGTGCCGTCACGGCTTCGACGCGATAGCGGCCGCCACCCCGCCGGACCAGATCGACCGTGCTGGCGCCGATCGAGCCGGTCGCGCCCAGCAGGGTGAGGCTGCGGGCGGCGGGGCCCGGTTCGAACGCCTGTGAACCTGGAGCGGTCATGGCGTCACCAGGCGAGAAGCCCGCGGCCCGGCGCCTCGAGCCCGCCGCGCGTCACGCCGATCAGGGCGCCGGCCATGGCGGCCGCGGCAAAGCCGTCGAGCCGGTCCATCAGGCCGCCGTGCCCTGGAATCAGGCCGCCGGAATCCTTGGCGTCGAACCGGCGCTTGAACGCGGATTCGAGAAGGTCGCCGGCCTGCGAGACGACCGAAAGCGCCAGTGCGACCAGCGCGACCGCGAACAGACCGCCGAAACCGAAACCGGCCGCTACCGCGAGTCCTCCGGCGACGCCGGCCGCAGTGCCGCCGAGTGCGCCGGACCACGTCTTCTTCGGGCTCACGCGCGGCATCAGCTTGGGGCCGCCGATGGCGCGGCCGGTGAAATAGGCCGCAATGTCCGTGAGCCAGACCACGGCGAACAGGAACAGAATCGCAGCAAAGCCGGCCGCGGCGTCGGCGCGCAGGACGAGCGCGGCGGCCACGAGGGCGGCCGCATAGGCAAGGCCGCCTGCGATCCAGAGCGATTGGCGCGCGCTCCACGGCCACGTCGCCAGCGGGCTGCCGCGGCTGGCCAGAGCGGCCCATTCCCAGAGCACGATCGCGCCCGCCGCGAGCCAGAGCAGCACGAACGGCCAGCCGCCCCACCAGGTGATGCCGAGCGCCAGCGGAACCATGACCAGCGCCGACAGAACGCGCAGCATCAGGTTGCTGGGACCGGAGGGGCTGGGTGCCGTCGTGGCCGGTCGCGGGGCGGGTTTCCCGTCCGGGACCGTCATGATCCGGCTTTCGCGGCGAGGCCGCCGAATCGACGCTCGCGCCGCCGGTATTCGGCGATCGCGCCCTCGAAGGCGGCGCGGTCGAAGTCGGGCCAGTAGACCGGCACGAACACCAGCTCGCTGTAGGCCGCCTGCCACAGCAGGAAGTTCGACAGCCGCTGCTCGCCGCTGGTGCGGACGATCAGGTCGGGATCGGGCAGATCGGGCGCATCGAGGTGCTGGCCGATCAGCTCGGCCGTGACCGCCTGCGGCGGCAGCCGGCCGGCCGCGATCTCCTCCGCGATCCGCCCGACCGCGCGCGCGATCTCCTGGCGGGCGCCGTAGTTGAAGGCGACCACCAGCATGAGGCCGTCGTTGTTGCGGGTCAGATCCTCGGCCTCTTCGAGCAGCCGCCGGATATCGGGGTCGAGGTCGCCGCGCTCGCCGATGACGCGGACCTTGACGCGGTTCTGGTGCAGCTCGGCGAGGTCGTGGCGGATGAAGAAGCGCAGCAGGCCCATCAGGTCGCGGATTTCGGAGGCCGGGCGCGACCAGTTCTCGGAGCTGAAGGAGAAGATGGTGAGATACGCGATTCCAAGCTCGCCCGCCGTCCGCACCGCCCTGCGCAGCGCCTCCACGCCCCGCCGGTGACCCTCGGTGCGGGGAAGCCCGCGCGCCGCAGCCCAGCGCCCGTTGCCATCCATGATGATGGCGACGTGGCGCGGCACGTCATCGGGCGGGTTCGGCTGGGGAAGCGGCGCCTGGGCCTGGGACATGTGCTGGGTGCCTTCGCGGCCTTTCCTCGACGTCCGATTCGGCCCGGGTGGATGCTGCCCGATTCATCGCCGGCCGTCTGCGGATCAGACCGTCATGATCTCTTTTTCTTTGGTCGCCAGAAGCTGGTCGATGTCCGCGATCGCCTGGTCCGTCGCCTTCTGGACCTCCGAATCCATGCGCTTGTGATCGTCCTGGCTGAGCGCGCTATCCTTCTCCATCTTCTTGAGCGCGTCCATCCCGTCGCGGCGCACGTGGCGCACCGCGACCTTGGCGGTCTCGGCGTATTTGTGCGCGATCTTCACCAGCTCCTTGCGGCGCTCGGTGTTCAGCTCGGGGATGCGCAGGTGCAGCACCTGGCCTTCGATCGAGGGATTGAGGCCGAGGTTGGCGGCCTGGATCGCCTTCTCCACGGCGTTGACCATCGAGCGGTCCCAGACCTGGACGCTGATCATGCGCGGCTGCGGCACGGTGACGGTGGCCACCTGGTTCAGCGGCATCGACGAGCCGTAGGCCTCGACCTGGATCGGATCGAGCAGGTGCGCGGAGGCGCGTCCGGTGCGCAGTCCGTTCAGCTCGGTCCTGAGCACGGAGAGCGCGCCCTGCATCCGGCGCTTGATCTCGTTGATGTCGTGTGTTGCCGCCGTCATTGGGCCCCTCCCGACCGCGGCCGCCGGCCGCCTGCTTGCCTGTCACTGGACCGGCGCATGGCGCGCCGGATGCTCATCCGCCGACCAGGGTGGAACGGCCGTGGCCGCTGAGAACCTGCTCGATGGCGCCCGGCACCTCGATCGAGAATACGATGATAGGCGTCCGGTTTTCCCGGGCAAGCGCGAAGGCGGTGGCGTCCATCACCTTGAGGTCGCGGTCGAGCGCCTCCTGATGGGTCAGCCGCTCGTAGCGCGTGGCCGTGGGATCCTTCTTGGGATCGGCGGTGTAGATGCCGTCGACGTTGGTGGCCTTCAGAACCGCGTCGCAGCCCATCTCGGCGGCGCGCAGCACGGCCGTGGTGTCGGTCGTGAAGAACGGATTGCCGGTGCCGCCGGCGAACACCACCACCCGGTTCTCGTCGAAATGGCGCAGCGCCCGCGTCCGCTCGTAGGTCTCGCAGACCTGGGGCATGGCCAGCGCCGTCATGGTGCGGGCCGGCGCGCCGAGCCGCTCGATGGCGGCCTCCAGCACCAGCCCGTTCATCACCGTGGCGAGCATTCCCATCGAGTCGGCGGTCGGGCGCGACAGGCCTTCGCCCGACATGCGCACGCCGCGCAGGATGTTGCCGCCGCCGACCACCACGCCGATGGTCACGCCGAGCGCGCGCGCGGCGATCAGGTCCTTCGCGATGGCGTCGATCGTCGGCTGGTGCAGGCCGAAGCCGCCCGGCCCGGCGAGCACCTCGCCGGACACCTTCACGATCACGCGGCGGTACGCGGAACGGCTCTGGGACGGACTGGCCATCGTGCGGCTCTCCCGTGCGGCGCCGGTCTCCGCGTCAGCTCTTGACGCCGGCCTGGGCCGCGACCTCCGCGGCGAAGTCGGATTCCTGCTTCTCGATGCCCTCGCCGAGCGCGTAGCGCACGAAGCCCGTGACCTTGACCGGACCGCCGACCTTGCCCTCGGCCTCCTTGAGCGCCTGGGCGACGCTCTTGCCCGAGTCGTGGATGTAGGGCTGCTCCAGGAGCGTGACCTCCTTGTAGAAGGTCTTGAGGCCGGACTCGACGATCTTCTCGATCATCGCCTCGGGCTTGCCCTGCTGGCGGAACTTGTCGGCGAGCACGTCCTTCTCGCGCTGGACCACCGCCGGATCGAGGCCGGAGGAATCCACGGCGAGCGGATTGGACGCCGCCACATGCATCGCGACCAGACGGCCGAGGGCCGCCAGCTCGTCGGCCTTGCCGGAGGATTCCAGCGCCACGATCACGCCGATCTTGCCCAGCCCGTCGATGACGGCGTTGTGCACGTAGCTGCCGACCACGCCCTGCCCGACCGACAGCGCCGCGGCGCGGCGCAGCGTCATGTTCTCGCCGACCTTGGCGATGGTCTCAGAGATCGTATCGGCGATGGTGATGCTGCCGGCCTTGGCGGCCTTGATCGTCTCGATGTCGGCGCCGACCTCGAGCGCCACGCCCGCGATCATCTTCACGAGACCCTGGAACAGGTCGTTGCGCGCGACGAAGTCGGTTTCGGAGTTGACCTCCACCACCACGCCCTTGGTGCCCTTGACCGCGACGCCGATCAGGCCCTCGGCCGCGACGCGGCCGGCCTTCTTGGCGGCCTTGGACAGGCCCTTCTTGCGCAGCCAGTCGATCGCGGCCTCGACGTTGCCGTCGGTCTCGGCGAGCGCAGCCTTGCAGTCCATCATGCCGGCGCCGGTCTGGTCGCGCAGCTCCTTGACCATGGATGCGGTGATGTTTGCCATCGTCTTCTTCCGTTTCGGCTCGAAGTGGGAATGCGCGGACCGGATGGTCCGGTCCGCGCGCGCGGCTCACTCGGCCGTCAGTTCCTTGGCCTTGGCGACCCAGCCCTGCACGCGCCCGGGCAGACCGACCTCCTCGCCCACGTTGTGCGCGGCTTCCGGAGTGAATTCGGCGATCTGCGAATAGTGGAAGATGCCGAGGTCGTTGAGCTTCTTCTCGATGGTCGGCGAGACGCCGGCCAGCTTCTTGAGGTCGTCGGCCGCGCCGCGCGGCCCCGGCAGCGGCTCGAAGCCGAGCCCGGCGCCGGCCGGCGCGGGCAGCTCTTCCACCATCGGCTTCTCGGATGCGCCGAGGTCGATGCCGGCGCCGCCCTGGGCGCGAGAGATGCCGTCGATGGCGGCGCGCGCGATCAGGTCGCAGTAGAGCGAGATCGCGCGGCTGGCGTCGTCGTTGCCCGGAACCACGAAGGCGATGCCGTCCGGATTACAGTTGGTGTCGACCACGGCCGCGACCGGAACGTTCAGGCGGTTGGCCTCCTTGATCGCGATGTCTTCCTTGTTGGTGTCGATCACGAACAGCATGTCGGGCAGGCCGCCCATGTCCTTGATGCCGCCCAGCGCGCGGTCGAGCTTGTCGCGCTCGCGCTGCAGGTCGAGGCGCTCCTTCTTGGTGTAGCCCTGGGCCTCGTTGGAGGCGAGCATCTCCTCAAGCTTGCGCAGGCGGGAGATCGAGCCGGAGATGGTCTTCCAGTTGGTCAGCGTGCCGCCGAGCCAGCGCGAGTTGACGTAATACTGCGCGCAGCGCTTGGCTGCCTCCGCGACCGGGTCCTGCGCCTGGCGCTTGGTGCCGACGAACAGGATGCGGCCGCCCTTGGCGACCGTGTCGCTCACGGCCTGAAGCGCCTGGTGCAGCATCGGCACGCTCTGCGCGAGATCGACGATGTGGATGTTGTTGCGGACGCCGAAGATGTATTCGCCCATCTTCGGGTTCCAGCGGTGGGCCTGATGGCCGAAGTGAACGCCAGCTTCCAAGAGCTGACGCATGCTGAATTCGGGCAGCGCCATTGTCATTCTCCGGTTGTTCCGCCGCGGACCTGTGGACCCGGAACGCGGTCTGCGCCGGGCCACCGGACGGCCCGAAGGCCTTTGTCCGCGTGTGAGATGGGCGTGCATATAGCGGCCGGACGGCCGCAGCGCAACAAGAACCGGGCGGCGGGACGCGAGGCCTAGGACGCAGGCGGCCGCTCGCCCGAGCCGCGCAGAAGTCCGCCCGCGAGGTCGTTGAGCGCCGGGCGGGGCAGCTCCGCGAACGGCAGGGGCCGCGTGTGCTCGATGGCCAGAAGCCCGAGCCGGGCGGTCAGGAGGCCGTTGAGCACCCCCTCCCCGAGCTTAGCCGACAGCCGGGCCGCCACCCCGTGGCCGATCACCTGCTGGAGCAGGCTGTCCGTGACCGCCACCCCGCCGGTGACGGCGAGATGCGAGACGGTCTGGCGCAAGAGCCGCAGCACCCCCAGCGTGCCGGGCCGCCCGCCGTAGAGCACCGCGAGCTTGCGGATCAGCGCCAGCGTGTTGATCAGCACGAAGATCATGTCCACAGCCGCGCGCGGGCTCACCGCCGTCACCACGGATACGCGCCGGGCGGCGGCCGAGACCAGCCGGCGGGCCTCCGCGTCGAGCGGTGGCATCAGCTCGCGCTCGGCGAGCCGCACCATGTCGCGGCCGTCGATGATGTCGGACAGGTGGCCTTCGAGCCGGGCGCGGCCGCGCGCCAGCCGCGGCATCGGCGCGGTGAGCGAAAGCAGATCGCGCACCACCGCCCGGCCCTGCTCGCGGTCGTCGCCGGCCACGGCTTCGAGCGCGCGGCCGCGCAGGCTTTCGATGGTGGCGAGCCGCGCCAGCCCGTAGACCTCGCGCGCGATCATCGCCAGCAGGGCGAGCCCGGCCAGCGACGCCAGCGCCAGCCCCAGGCCGCCCAGCCAGGGCGAGCGCGCGAACAGATCTTCGACGAAGCCCGTGACCGCCATGCCGAGCCCCAGCATCACCAGTCCCGACAGCGCCGACCAGAACAGTGCGCCCCAGCCGAACCGCCGGCGCGGCGGCGGGGTGGCGGCCACGAGGTCCGGCAGTTGCGGTTCGGGCGCCGCGGCCGCGGGCTCCTCGCGCGCGGCCAGTTCCAGGCGTGGATCGTCGAGGCCGAAGGCCGCCGGCCGGCGGGAGGATTCGCTCATCGCAGCCGGTCTCCAATCAGGAACTGCAGCGCGCGGTCGAGGCGGATGTGCGGCAGCGCCGGCACGCCGTCGTCGGTCAGCTCCAGCGCGGGCGGTCGGAACCGGACGAAGCGGTAATCGACGTCATCGGAGCGCGCATGCGCGAGCCCGCGGAACTCCGCGCCGTCGGCGTCGAACAGCACGGCCGGATCGGCCGGCAGGTCGCCGGGGAACACCGCCGTCTCGGTCTTGCCGTCGAAGCTGCGGCCGCCCGCGCTTTCGCCCGGCAGCGGCGTGCCGGCGATCACCGGCAGCGGCCCGCCCTCGCCGCGCAGCGTGGCCTCGCGGGTGGCGCGCACGGCGGCGAGCGCGATCACGTCCACCTCCGCGCCGGCGAAGCCGGCCTGCGCGATCGCCTTGTCGGTCATGCGCCGCAGGATCGCTTCGAGGCGGTCGTGGCCGGCGTGGTGCAGGTGGTCGGCCTTGGTGGCCGCGAACAGGAGCCGGTCGATGCGCGGACTGAACAGCGCGGACAGGATGCCGCCGCGGCCGATGCGGAAGCAGTCGAGGATCGAGACCAGCGCGCCTTGAAGATCGCGCAGCGCCTCGGGGCCGGCGTTGAAGGCCGCGAGCGCGTCCACCAGCACGATCTGCCGGTCGAGGCGGGCGAAGTGGTCGCGGAAGAACGGCCGCACCACGACCTCGCGATAGGCGTCGTAGCGCCGCCGCATCATCGCCGCGAGCGATCCCGCAGGCGGCTCGACGGCGGGGTCGAGGTCCAGCGGCGCGAAGGTGAGCGCGGGCGAGCCCGCCATGTCGCCGGGCATCAGGAAGCGGCCGGGCGGCAGCAGGCTCATGGCGGTGCGCTCGTCGCGGCAGGCCTGCAGGTAGGCGGTGAACAGCCGCGAGGCCTCGATCGCGGCGGTCTCGTCGGCCGGTGCCAGCGGGTCGAGCGTCGCCAGATGTGCGTGCCACGCACCGGCATGGGCGAGCCGCGCGCCCTGTCGCGACTGCGCGAGGCTCTCGGTCGCCCACTGCTCGTAAGGCTTGTCGAGGAGCGGCAGGTCGAGCAGCCACTCGCCGGGATAGTCCACGATGTCGAGCGTCAGCTTGCGCATCGCCCCGCCCTGCGACTGGTAGTCGATGACCACGCGCAGCTCGCCGATCTGCCGCGTCGAGTCCGGCCACAGCCGGTCCTCGACCAGCGCCCTGAGATGGCCCTCGTAGTCGAAGCGGGGGACGGCGTCGTCGGGCTGCGGCGCAAGCCGCGCGCCCGCGATCCGTCCGCTCGCCAGCGGCTCGAACACGGGAAACCGCCCGCCCCGCACGAGGCCGTGCACCAGCGCGGTGATGAACACGGTCTTGCCCGCGCGCGACAGCCCGGTGATACCCAGGCGCAGCGTGGAATCGAACAGGCCCTGGCTGAATTCGCCGAGCGCGCGGGCGGCCAGGCGGGCCTGTTCGACGATCTGGGAGAAGGACGGCGTCACGGCCGCAAGCATGTGGCCCTTCGGGGCCGGCGGTGCAAGGTCAGGTCACGGAAGCGGCGTCCCGCAGGCTGTCGAACAGGGCGGCGCGGCGCATGTAGGCACGCGCCGTGTCGATGTTCTCCGAGGTGCGGCGCAACTCGTCGAAGTTCTTCCGGCGCACGGCCGGATCGCGCTCCTCCATCAGCCGCTTGTTGGCGATGGTCTGGGCCTGGACGTACTTCACCGCGGCGTGGTGGCGCTGCCGGCTGTAGAGGTCGAGCAGCTCGTCGCCGGCCTCGCCGTGGATGACCCTGGCCAGCTTCTCGGCGAGGTTGATGGCGTCGTGGATGCCACCGTTCAGGCCCATGCCGCCGATCGGATTGTTGGCGTGGGCGGAGTCGCCCGCGAGCAGGATACGGCCCTTGCGGAAGGTCGCGGCCACCCGCTGGTGCACGCCGTACACGTTGACGTATTCGACGTGATACGGTGTCCCTTTGGGGAAGAACTTCTGCAGCCGTTCCTCGACCCGCTCCGGCGACAGCGCGGTGGCGTCGTCCTCGCCCTCGGCGACCGGCAGGATTACCCGCCACAGTCCCTCCGGCGTCTCGCCGCGCACCTTGAACAGGTTGGCCCATTCGTCCGGATCGGAGAAATAGTTGCGCAGGCACAGGTTCGGGTTGACGGTCGCGAAGTCGAAGCTGGTCGCGATCTTGATGAAGCGCTCCGGCCAGGTGAAGCCTTCGAAGTCGATGCCGGCGATCTTGCGCACGGTGCTGCGGCCGCCGTCGCAGCCGATGACATAGGTCGCGGTCATCGTCTGCGGGCCGTCGGGAGCATCGTATTCCACCACGACGCCGCCGGCGGTCTCGGTCAGCCCGGTAACGGTGTGCGAGAACCGCACGTCGAAATCGGATTCGTTGGCATATTCGGCGGCGATCGAAGCGGTGAGCTTGTACTGCTCGTATTGCAGCACGAAGGGAAACCTGATCTCGCCCTTGAGCCGGTCGAGATCGAACTCCGCCACCACCTCGCCGGACGGCCGGTCGTGGAAGCGATAGGTGGTCGAGACCATGCTGAGCGGCTTGATCTTCTCGGTGATGTCCAGCTCGTCGAGCATCTCCAGCGTGGTCGGGTGGATGGTGGCCGCGCGCTGGTCCTTCACCGGCGCGGGCTCCTGCTCGAACACGGTGACGGGCACGCCGCGGCGGTTGAGCGCCAGCGCGCAGACCATCCCCACCGGACCCGCGCCGACGATCACGACGCGGGTCTTGCTTTGATCCGTCATGCGTTTTGTCCCGACCCGACCCTGTTGCCCTCGATCGAGTTTACGGCTCCCGGCGACCTCGCGCCAGCGCCGGGTGCGCGGCCCAGACCGGCGCTGCAAATCCGGCTGGGGGCTCGCTGTCGCGGCCTCGGCATCGAGCCCGCCCCGCCGCTGCGACCCGCGGCTACATCAACTCGACGGTGAGCACGCCGGGAACCGCCTTGATCGCGCCGGCGATCTGCGGCGACACCTTGAAGCGGCCGGGAAGCTTCACCTCCACCTCGGCGCCGTCGGGAAGCTGCAGCACCACGTTGACCTCGCCGTCGCCGCGGCCCTCCAGCCGCTTCGCCAGCGGCTCGATGGGCGCGGCGTTGTTGAGGAACACCCGCAGCCCCTTCTGGAGCTTGGCCGCGGCCTGATCCAGCGGTTCGGCCGACTGGATGCGGGCGCGCACCTCGTCGCCCTGCGCCTCGGCGGTGAGGAACAGCAGCACGGGAGAGCCAGGTTCGAGCAGGTCGCGGAACTGCTGCAGGCCCTCCGCGAACAGGATCGCCTCGTAGTGCCCCGACGGATCCGAGAGGCCGACGATGCCCATCTTGTTGCCGGTCTTGGTGCGGCGCTCGAGGCGCGACACCACCGTGGCGGCGACGCGGCCCGCGCTCGCCCCCGCCTTCACGGAACGGCAGAATTCGGTCCAGGACTGCAGCTTCAGCCGCTTCATCAGCTCGGCGTAGTCGTCGAGCGGATGGCCCGAGAGGAAGAAGCCGATCGCATCGTATTCGCGCTGCAGCTTGTCGGCCGGAAGCCAGGCATCGACCATCGGGATCGGCAGATCGTCCCGGCTCGCGGGGCCGCCGAACGAGAACTCGAGCGCGCCGGTGGTCGCGGTCTCGTGCTGGCGCTGCGCCTCGGCCATGATGCGGTCGACGCCGGCGAAGACGCGGGCGCGGTTGCGCTCCAGCGCGTCGAAGGCTCCGGCGGCGGCGAGGCTCTCCAGCACACGCTTGTTGACCGCGCGCGGGTTGATGCGGCGCGCGAAGTCGGCGAGGTCGGAAAACGGCCTGTCGCCGCGGGCCTCGACGATCGACTCCACGGCCTGTTTGCCGACCCCCTTGAGCGCCGCCAGGGCGTAGTGGATCGTGTTCCCTTCGACCTCGAAGGCCACGCCGGAGCGGTTGACCGACGGCGGCTCGACCTTGAGGCCGAGCCGGTTCGCCTCGGCGCGAAACTCCGACAGCTTGTCGGTGTTGCCCATGTCGAGGGTCATCGAGGCGGCGATGAACTCGACCGGATAATTGGCCTTCAGGTAGGCGGTCTGGTAGGCGACGAGTGCATAGGCCGCGGCGTGGCTCTTGTTGAAGCCGTACTCGGCGAACCGCTCCAGCAGGTCGAAGATCGCGTCGGCCTGCGCCTTCTCGATGCCGCGCTCGGTCGCGCCCTTCACGAATTCGGCGCGCTGCGCGGCCATCTCGGAGCGGATCTTCTTGCCCATCGCGCGGCGCAGCAGGTCTGCCTGGCCGAGCGAATAGCCGGCGAGGATCTGCGCGGCCTGCATCACCTGCTCCTGATAGACGATCACTCCGAAGGTCTCGCGCAGGATCGGCTCCAGCTTGGGATGGATGTATTCCGGCTCCTCGTCGCCGTGCTTGCGCGCGCAATAGGTCGGGATGTTGGCCATCGGGCCCGGCCGGTAGAGCGCGACCAGCGCGATGATGTCCTCGAAGCGGTCCGGCTTCATGTCGAGCAGCGCGCGGCGCATGCCCTGACTTTCCAGCTGGAACACGCCCACCGCCTCGGCCCGCGACAGAAGATCGTAGGTCTTCCGGTCGTCGAGGGGAATCGATGACAGATCGAGGTCGATGCCGCGGCGCTTGAGCAGCTTGACCGCGGTGTCGAGCACCGTGAGCGTCTTGAGGCCGAGGAAGTCGAACTTCACGAGACCGGCCTGCTCCACCCATTTCATGTTGAACTGGGTGACGGGCATGTCCGACTTCGGATCGCGGTACATCGGCACCAGTTCCGAAAGCGCCCGGTCGCCGATCACGATGCCGGCGGCGTGGGTCGAAGCGTGGCGGTAGAGCCCTTCGAGCTTGAGCGCGATCTCGAAGGCGCGCTTGACGCGCGGATCGTCGTCACGCTCAGCCTGCAGCTTCGGCTCGCCCTCGATCGCCTTCGCCAGCGTCACCGGCGCGGCCGGATTCTGCGGCACCAGCTTGCAGAGCTTGTCGACGTGGCCGTAGGGCATCTCCAGCACCCGGCCGACGTCGCGCAGCACGCCGCGCGCCTGCAGCGTGCCGAAAGTGATGATCTGCGCCACCTGGTCGCGGCCGTAGCGTTGCTGGACGTAGCGGATCACCTCGTCGCGCCGGTCCTGGCAGAAGTCGATGTCGAAGTCCGGCATCGACACGCGCTCGGGGTTGAGGAAGCGCTCGAACAGCAGGTCGAAGCGCAGCGGATCGAGGTCGGTGATGGTGAGCGCATAGGCCACGAGGGAGCCCGCGCCGGAGCCGCGGCCGGGGCCGACCGGGATGCCCTGCTCCTTGGCCCACTGGATGAAGTCGGACACGATCAGGAAGTAGCCCGGATACTTCATGCCCTCGATGACCTTCAGCTCGAAGGCCAGCCGCTCGGCATATTCCTCGAGGGTGCGGCCGGGGGCGAGGCCGTGCGCGCGCAAGCGGCGCTCGAGCCCGGCTTCGGCGCGAGCGCGCAGCTCCGCGCCCTCGTCGGCCTCGCCGTCGCCGACCGTGAAGCGCGGCAGGATCGGCTTGCGGGTCTTCGGACGATAGGAGCAGCGCTGTGCGATCTCCACGGTGGAGGTCAGCGCCTCCGGCAGGTCGGCGAACAGCGCCGCCATCTCCTTGCGGCTCTTGAAATAGTGTTCCGCCGTGAGCTGGCGGCGGTCGGTCTCGGCGATCGCGCGGCCCTCGGCGATGCAGATCAGGCCGTCGTGGGCCTCGTAGTCCTCGCGTCTGGCGAAGAACGGCTCGTTGGTGGCGACCAGCGGAATGCCCTGCGCATAGGCGATGTCGAGGAGCCCCGGCTCGACCGCCTTTCCGGCGGCGGTGCCGTGACGCTGAAGCTCCAGATAGAGGCGGTCGCCGAACAGCCGCAGCAGCGCGGCCGCGCGGGCCTCCGCCAACTCGGTCTGGCCGCCCGCGACGGCGACGTCGAGCGGGCCGGACGGCCCGCCGGTGAGCGCGATCAGGCCGTCGGTCCTGCCCTCCAGCGCGGCGAGCCCGAGATGCGACCTCTCGTTCGCCGGGGTCTCGAGAAACGCCTGCGAGTTGAGCTGGATCAGGTTGCGGTAGCCCTCTTCCGTGGCCGCCAGCAGCACGATGCGCGGCAGCGCGCGCGCCTTGCCCTGCTGGCGCGGGTCGCGGCTTTCGTCGCCGAAGTCCAGCGCCAGCGCGCAGCCCACGATCGGCTGGAGGCCCGACGAGGCGAGCTTCTCGGAGAACTCCAGCACGCCGAACATGTTGTCGGTGTCGGTGAGCGCCAGCGCCGGCTGCTGGTCGGCCTTCGCAAGCTCGGCGAGCCTGCCGATGGTCAGCGCACCCTCCAGCAGCGAATAGGCGGAATGGACGTGCAGGTGCACGAAGCCGGGATCGGACACTTTGAGCCTCGGAGGTGGATGATCCTCAGGGTCGGCTGGCGGCGGTTTCCGGAACTGCCTACGCGATTCCCGCCGCACCGATCTGCCTCCGAGAGTGCGGATCGTGGGCCGCCCTGTCCACCCTGCAGGCGGGCCGGAGCCTGCGGTCCTGCCTGCTATCCCCAGCCGGGGCGTGGCCGTTTCCCCTTGGGGGCCGCCCCCCTCAGGCACACAGACACACCTGCGGGAGCGCATCCATGGGGCGCTCCTGCGTCATGGCAGCGGAGCCGGGACCAGCCCGGGGTTCCGATGCCATCCACATCCGTTCGGGGTGGGGCGGGATATGGATGCCCGCATCCGGCAGGCATGACGAGGGGTACGCAGGGTTACGCGGACGCTACAAACACACGCGGCGACAACAAACCCGCGCCGCCTGGCAACTAGAGGCTCGAAATCACCTGGGCCCAGACGGCGATCATTCCGAGGAACAGGCTGATCGAAGCGAGAGCGGCGGCTTCTTCGACAACGGCGCGGAACATGATCTCCTCCCTGAACATAGAGAGAACATAGTTCATCTTTTGTTCTTCGGTCAACGGAAATTTTTGGGGTTCTCCACACCGTTCGTAAGTCATTGAATTCCGGATTGAACCGCCGCCCGCCGGCTATTGCAGCTCGACCACCTTGCCCTCGCGCAGGGTGACCCTGCGGTCCATGCGCGCGGCGATGTCCATGTTGTGAGTGGCCAGCACCACGGTCAGGCCGGAAGCGCGCACGAGCTGCGCCAGAGCGTTGAAGACATGCTCGGAGGTGTGCGGGTCGAGGTTTCCAGTCGGCTCGTCGGCGAACAGGATGCGCGGCGCATTGGCCACCGCGCGCGCGATCGCGACCCGCTGCTGCTCGCCGCCGGACAGCTCGGCCGGGCGATGCGACAGGCGCTCCTTCAGGCCGAGATAGCTCAGAAGCTCGCTCGCCCGCAGCTTCGCCTCAGGTCGCGCCAGCCCGCGCACCATCTGCGGCAGCATCACGTTCTCCAGCGCCGAGAACTCCGGCAGCAGGTAATGCGCCTGGTAGACGAAGCCGACCTCGGTGCGGCGCAGCCGCGTGCGTTCGGCATCGCTCAGGCCCGCGGTCGGCTGGCCCTCCAGATAGACCTCGCCGGCGTCGGGGTGCTCCAGCAGGCCCGCGACGTGCAGGAGCGTGGACTTGCCGGTGCCAGACGGCGCCACCAGCGCCACGGTCTGGCCGGGCCACACCGCAAGCTCCGCGCCCTTGAGAATTTCGAGGACGGTTTCCCCCTGGTGATAGCGGCGCTCCACCTGGTGGAGAAAAACGACTGGTGTTTCCTGATCCGCCATCGGCTCACTCGTACCGCAGGGCTTCGACCGGATCGAGCCGCGCGGCCCGCCAGGACGGATAGAGCGTCGCCAGGAGCGAGAGCGCCAGCGCCATCACCACCACGGCCGTGGTCTCGCCAGCGTCGAGCTCGGCCGGCAGCCGCGACAGGAAGTAAAGCTCCGGCGAGAACAGCTCGGTGTTGGTGAGCCAGGACATGAACTGGCGGATCGATTCGATGTTCAGGCACACGGTCAGGCCGACCACGAAGCCGGTCAGCGCGCCGACGCAGCCGATAGAAGCCCCGGTGATCAGGAACACTCGCATGATCGCGCCCTGAGTCGCGCCCATGGTGCGCAGGATGCCGATGTCCCTGCCCTTGTCCTTCACCAGCATGATCAGGCTGGAAATGATATTGAAGGCCGCGACCACGATGATCAGCGTGAGAATCAGGAACATCACGTTGCGCTCGACCTGAAGCGCGTTGAAGAAGGTCGAGTTGCGCTGCCGCCAGTCGATCATGAAGATCGGCCTCTGGGCGGCCTCGCTCACGGTCTGGCGGAACCCCTGGATGCGGTCAGGCGCATCGGTATAGACCTCGATCGCGGTGACGTCGCCGTTGCGGTTGAAATAGGCCTGCGCCTCGGGGAGCGGCATGAAGACGAAGGCGGAATCGTATTCCGACATGCCGATCTCGAACACGGCGGCGACCTTGTAGGCCTTGATCCGCGGCGTGGTGCCCATCGGCGTCACCGCGCCGCGCGGGGCGACGAGCGACACGCTGTCGCCGGCGCGCAGGGTGAGCTGGTCGGCGAGCCTGCGCCCGATCATCACGCCCTGCCCCTGGTCGAAGCCCTCGAGCGTGCCCTGCTTGATGTTCTTCGCGATCGAGGTGAGCTTCTCGAGGTCGGCGGCGCGAACGCCGCGCACCAGAACGCCCGCGGCATTGAACGGCGAGGAGGCCAGCGCCTGCCCCTCCACGATCGGGGCGGCGAGCCGCACGCCCTGCACGCCCGCGATGCGCGCGGCCACGGCCTCGTAGTCGGTGAGCGGCGATTCCAGCGGCTGCACCAGCAAGTGGCCGTTCAGCCCGAGGATCTTGTCGAGCAACTCCTTGCGGAAGCCGTTCATCACCGCCATCACGATGATGAGCGTGGCCACGCCCAGCATGATGCCGAGGAACGAGAACCAGGCGATGACCGAGACGAATCCCTCCTTGCGCCGCGCCCGCAGGTAGCGCAGCGACAGCATCCATTCGAAGGGTGCAAAGGGACGTGTCCCGGTCGGTTCGGTCATCAAATGCTCTCAGGCAGGGATTTCATCCGATTCTGGCGGATTCAAGCCAGTGTCCTGGTTCAGAAATCCGCTTCATTGTCGCCGCGACTCATCCAAGCGGATTTCTGAACCAAACGACACTGAAATCCAAGGTTTGCTGGTGTCCCGCGAATCCGAAGTCCGCTCACGGGCGCGCAGAGGAATGAAGTGGACTTCGGATTCGGAACACCGGTGCGGACCGCACCGTGCGGCCATTCGCACACAGAATCATGGGCGGGCCGCCGTCAGCGGCTTAGCAGGTCCAGCGCCGCGGCGGGGCTCAGATTCTCGCGGCTGCCGTCGGCGCGCCGCTTGATCTCCACGGTTCCCGCCGCAAGCCCCTTGGGGCCGATCAGAACCTGATACGGAATGCCGATCAGGTCGGCGGTGGCGAACTTCGCGCCCGGCCGCTGGTCCTGGTCGTCGTAGAGCACCTCCACGCCCCTGGCCGAAAGGTCGCGATACAGGCTTTCGCAGGCGGCATCGCAGGACGAATCGCCCTGCTTGAGGTTGAGGATCGCGACCTTGAACGGCGCCACGGCCTCCGGCCACTGGATGCCGGCGTCGTCGTGGAACGCCTCGATCAGCGCCGCCACGAGGCGCGTCGGGCCGATGCCGTAAGAGCCCATGTGCACGGGATGGTCCGCCCCGTCGGGGCCCGCGACCAGCGCCTTCATGGGCTCGGAATATTTGGTTCCGAAGTAGAAGATGTGGCCGACCTCGATGCCGCGCGCCGACACCTGCCGCTCGGTTGGAACCTGCGCGAAGGCGGCCGGGTCGTGCTTCTCGGAGGTGGCGGCATAGAGCGAGGTCCAACCGTCCACGATGCCCTGGAGGCCCGCCACGTCGTCGAAGTTCACGTCCGCGGCCGGCACTTCGAAGTCGAGATAATCCTTGTGGCAATAGACTTCGGATTCGCCGGTCGAAGCCAGGATGATGAACTCGTGGGACAGGTTGCCGCCGATCGGGCCGGTGTCGGCCACCATCGGGATCGCGCGCAGGCCCAGCCGCGCGAAGGTGCGCAGATAGGCCACGAACATCCTGTTGTAGGAATGTCGGGCCGAAGCCTGGTCGATGTCGAACGAATAGGCGTCCTTCATCAGGAACTCGCGGCCGCGCATCAGGCCGAAGCGCGGCCTGCGCTCGTCACGGAACTTGAGCTGGATGTGGTAGAGATTGAGCGGCAGATCCTTGTAGGAGCGCACGTAGGCGCGGAAGATCTCCGTGATCATTTCCTCGTTGGTCGGCCCGTAGAGCATCTCGCGCTCGTTGCGGTCGGTGATGCGCAGCATCTCCTTGCCGTAGTCCTCGTAGCGTCCGCTCTCGCGCCAGAGATCCGCCGACTGGATGGTCGGCATCAGAAGCTCGATCGCGCCGGCGCGATTCTGCTCCTCCCGGACGATGGCGTTGACCTTGTTGAGAACGCGAAGACCGATCGGCAGCAGCGTATAGATGCCCGCCGCCTGCTGGCGCAGCATGCCGGCGCGCAGCATCAGCCGGTGCGAAACGATCTCGGCCTCCCTCGGAGGCTCCTTGAGGATCGGCAGGAAGTATCGGGACAGTCGCATTGCACTCTCGGGGAATCGCCCGCCACGGGCGTCGCCGGAGTGAAACCGGATCGGGCGGGAAAACACAAGCGCCGCTAGGAGCTTGGCGCGTCTCCGCGCAACGATCTTTCGCCAGGGCGGCTGTTGTGGAGGTTTTGGACCCGTAAAACGGCTCAAAATGAAATAATGACAGCGCCGCCGCAATGGGCTACCGTCCTGCTGCCGTCCGGTCCGGCGGGGCACCGCCGGGTCAAGGAATGCGGCTCAAGTTCTTGGGAGGGGGTATCCAAAGCGCGCGAATAGCGCCTTTGCCTCGCAGACGTACCGAGTAGCGGGGCGTTGGATCAAAGGACTTTGAAGACCGAGCAGGGCACGGCCCTGCTCTTTTTTTATTCCGAGCCGCGGCCGGCGGGTCTGGCCGGCGTGTCTGGGGGCTCAGAATCCAAAGGGACGGGCCAGATCGTCCAGCGTCACGATCCGGTTGACGTAGAGCACCGCGCAGACCGCGAAGATCACGGCCGAGACCACGGTGGTCCAGAGCAACTTCATCGCGATCCGGGCCGCGACCGGCGCGCCCGGGTCGGTGCCGGGCTCGCCGTCCGCGCCCTGCGCGCGCACGCCCCAGGGCAGGACCGCGAACAGCGTCACCCACCAGATCAGGAAATAGATCGCGATTGCGGTCGTGATGCTCATGTCAGGCCTGCTCAAGCTCCACCAGCGTCCCGCAGAAGTCCTTGGGATGCAGGAACAGCACCGGCTTGCCGTGCGCGCCGGTTTTGGGTTCGCCGTCGCCGAGCACGCGCGCGCCGGCAGCCGTCAGCCGGTCGCGCGCGGCGACGATGTCGTCCACCTCGTAGCAGACGTGGTGGATGCCGCCGTCGGCATTCTTCTCCAGGAATTTCGCGATTGGCGAACCGTCGCCCAGCGGTTCGAGCAGCTCGATCTTGGTGTTGGGCAGCGTGACGAAAACCGTGGTGACGCCGTGCGCGGGCAGCGGTACGGCGGCCGAGACCTCGGCTCCCAGCGTGGTGCGATAGACCTTCGACGCCGCGGCGATGTCCTTCACGGCGATGGCGACATGGTTGAGCCGACCGATCATGTTCCTGTCTCCTTCCGGCCCGGGACCTGCGACGCCGCAGTCTACCCGGTCCGTCAGACCTCCAGCACCTGCACGATGCAGTTCGGCTTCTTGCGCCAGTGCGAAGCAATGGCCGCGCGCACGCTCCGGCGCATGGATTCGGCGAGCGCGTCCGGATCGCGCCGCCGCGCCTTGGGCAGGGCGTCGAAGGTGCGCTCCACGGTCCGGTGGACGATCTCCAGCATGGTGTCGCCGTCCGGCGCGGTCTCCGGAATGCCGAACAACTCGACCTCGGGATCGGCGGCGAGATCGCCCTTCTCGGTGACGGCGAGAGCCACCACCACGACGCCGCCGAACGCCAGCCGCTTGCGGTCGGCGACCGTGCGCGCCTGCGCCGCCACCAGGATCGAGCCGTCCTTGTAGAGCCGCCCCGCCGGCACCTCGTCGACGATTTCGGGCCTGCCCGGCGCAAGCTGCACCAGGTCGCCGTTGCGGCAGGTCAGCACGGACGCCCCGCAGCGCCGCGCCAGCTTCGCATGTTCGTGCAGATGCAGGGCCTCGCCGTGCACCGGGATCACCGTGCGGGGGCGGACCCAGCCGTACATCTCCTCCATCTCGGCCTGCCGCGGATGGCCGGAGACGTGGACCAGATGGGTGCGGTCGGTGACCACCTCGATGCCCTGCTCGATCAGGCCGTTGACCACGCGGCCGACCGCCTTCTCGTTGCCGGGAATGGTGCGCGAGGAGAAGATCACCATGTCGCCGCGCGACAACGTCACCTCAGGGTGCTCGTCCTGTGCGATCCGCGACAGCGCCGCGCGCGGCTCGCCCTGGCTGCCGGTGCAGAGCGCCAGCACCTTGTCCGGCGGTAGGTAGCCATAAGCCTCCTGCGAGCGGAACGGCTGCACGCCGTCGAGATGGCCGGTCTCGCGCGCCACCTGCACCACCCGCTCCATGGCGCGGCCGACCACCACCACCTCGCGATCGGCGGCACGCGCCGCGTCCGCAACCGCCCGCAGTCGCGCCACGTTGGAGGCGAAGGTGGTCACGGCGACGCGGCCGGACGCCGTGCGGATGATCTCCCTGAGCGATTTCGCGACGTCGGCTTCTGAAGGCGAGCGCCCCTCCCGCACCGCGTTGGTGGAATCGCCGATCAGCACCATGCAGCCTTCGTCGCCGAGCGCGCGCAGCTTCCTCTCGTCGGTCGGCGCGCCCACGACCGGCGTGGGATCGAGTTTCCAGTCGCCGGTGTGGAGCACGCTGCCGAACGGCGTGCGCAGGATCAGCGCGTTGGATTCCGGGATCGAATGCGCGACCGAGACCAGTTCCACGTCGAAGGGGCCGACCCCGAAGCGCGAGCCCGGCTGCACCACCTCGATCGGGATTTCGGGAGCCCCCGGCTCCGATAGTCGCTTGGCGGTGAGCAGCGCCGCCGTGAACGGCGTGGCGTAGAGCGGCACCTTGAGCTTCGGCCACAGGTCGAGGATCGCGCCGAAATGGTCCTCGTGGGCGTGGGTGAGCACGATGCCTGCGAGGTTCTTCTTTTCCTCGACCAGATAGCGGATGTCGGGAAACACCAGATCGATCCCGGGCAGGTTTTCCTCCTGCGCGAACGACACGCCGACGTCCACGATCAGCCATGTCCGGCGGCGCTCGTCGCCAAGCCCGTAGATGGCGAGATTCATGCCGATCTCGCCGACCCCGCCGAGCGGCGCGAACACCAGTTGCTGCGGCTGCGCGGTCATGATCCGTGACCCGCGACCGGGGCCTCGTGGCCGGCGGCGAAGCCCGCCAGCAGGTCGCCCGCCGTCACCGTTTCCATCGTCCCGTCCTTGAGCCGCAGCAGCAGGCGGCCGCGCTCGTCGAGGGTTTCGAAGCGGCCGGCGCGCTCGCCGTCGGGAAGCGCGATCCGCACCATGGTTCCCAGACCCCCTGCCCGCGCGAGCCAGTCGGCCCGCACCGCCGTGAAACCTTCGCCCCGCCGCCATTGCGCGAGCCGCCGCAGCATCGCGGCCGAAAGCGGCGCGAACACGGCCTCCGGCGGCGCGGCGGCACCGGCCGTTGCAAGATCGGTGGCGGGCGTGGCGGTGCCCTCGGGGTGATGCGCACAGTTGATCCCGATCCCGACCGCGACCGCAGGTCCCTCGCCTTCGACCAGAATGCCCGACAGCTTGCGCCCGTCGAGCAGCACGTCGTTGGGCCATTTGAGTGTGAGGCGGTCTCCCGCGCCGGGAAGGATGTCCGCGAGCGCGTCGTGGACCGCGAGCGCGGCCACGAACGACAGGCCCGCCGCATGCTCCGGCGGCGCGGGGTCGGTCAGCAGGAGGCTGGCGTAGAGGTTGCCCGGCTCCGACACCCAGGTCCGGCCGCGGCGGCCGCGGCCCGCGGTCTGCGCCCGCGCCACGATCCAGAGCGGGCCGCGCTCGCCGGCGCGGGCGAGCCGCAGCGCCTCCGAACTGGTGGAGCCGAGGGTGTCGTGGGTCGAAAGCCCCACGCCGGCCGTTTCGGCGGCGGGATCAAGCCGCATCAGAACAGGGACTTCGCAGCAGCGCCGGCGGCCGCGATCAGCGGCGCCGGATAGAGGAAGAACAGGAGGTTGAACAGGCCGGTCACGCCGACCACGGCCTTCAGCTCCATCGGCATCGGCACGAAGCCCCTGGCCGGCTCGTCGAAATACATGATCTTGACGATCAGCAGGTAGTAATAGGCGCCGACCACGCTCGCCAGCACGCCGATCACCGCGAGACCGAACAGGCCGGCCTTGATGGCAGCGAGGAACACGTAATATTTCGCGAAGAAGCCGGCGAGCGGCGGGATGCCGGCGAGCGAGAACAGCAGCATCGCAAGGAAGAAGGCCAGAGCCGGATTTGTGCGGGCGAGCCCTGCGAGGTCGGTGATCTGCTCGACGCTCCCCTCCTCGCGCCGCATCGACAGCACCACGGCGAAGGAGCCGAGGGTCATGGCGACATAGATCGCCACATAGACCAGAACGCCCTGCACGCCTTCGGCGGAGCCGGCGGCGAGCCCCACCAGCGCGAAGCCCATGTGGCCGATGGAGGAATACGCCAGAAGCCGCTTGATGTTGCGCTGGCCGATGGCGGCGAAGGCGCCGAGCGCCATCGAGGCGA
>CAZZCV010000040.1:0-31646 GCA_964653225.1 uncultured Rhodoplanes sp.
TTGAGCTTCATCTTGTTGGCGCGGAAGTAGTCGGCCAGGTTCAGCTCGGTGGTGGTGCCCTGCTGCACGCAGACCGATGCGTCGCTCAGCTCCAGCGCCGAGTTCACCTTCAGCGCCTTGCGGACCATGAAGCCCTGGCCGTCGTAGTAGTTGATGCCGGTGAAGTTCAGCCCGAGCGAGGTGTCGCGCGACGAGGTCCAGGTGGTGTTGCGAGCCAGCACGTCCACCTCGCCGGACTGCAGCGCGGTGAAGCGATCCTTGGCGGAGAGCGGAACGAACTTGATCTTGTTGGGATCGTTGAACACCGCGGCGGCGATGGCGCGGCAGAAGTCCACGTCGAGGCCGCTCCAGCGGCCCTGCGGGTCCGGCAGGCCGAAGCCCGCCAGGGTGCCGTTGGCGCCGCAATGCAGCACTCCGCGCTGCCGCACCGTGTTCAGCGTCTGGGCCGAGGCGAAGTCGCCGGCCATCAGGGCTAGAGCCCCGGTCGCCAGGGCGATACGAAGTGCCGCGCGTGTCATCACGGAAGTCTCCCACAAACAAGGCCACGGGCGCACGGCCGGTTCGCGTGCACCCTCGCGAGCCGCTCCTGAATCCCCTCGGTCCGGCCATCTGAGAACGGCACGGGTTGCAGGTCAAGGGGTTGCGGCATCGCACGAGGGCGACCTAAATGCGCAGGTTCAAAGGATTATTTCATGAGCAAACCGCAGAACGGCCGGACCGGCCTCAAGCCCGACACCCGGCTCGCCGTGGGCGGCCGCGATCCCTTCGCCCATCACGGCTACGTCAACACGCCGGTCTACCACGCCTCCACGCTGCTCTATCGCACTGCCGAGGACTTCCTGGCGCGGCGCAGCCGCTACTCCTACGGCCGGCGCGGCACGCCCACCTCCGAAGCGCTGCAGGATGCGCTGCGGGACATCGAGGGACCGGCCTGCGCGGGCGTCTGCCTGCTGCCGTCCGGGCTCGGCGCGATCTCGGCGGCCCTGCTCTCGGTGCTCAAGAGCGGCGACCATCTGCTCGTGACCGACAGCGCCTACGGCCCGACCCGCAGGTTCTGCAACACCGTGCTGGCGCGATTCGGCGTGACCACGACCTATTACGACCCGCTCATCGGCGCGGGCATCGCGAACCTGATGCAACCCAACACCGCCGCGGTGTTCACCGAGGCGCCAGGCTCGCTCACCTTCGAGATGCAGGACATCCCGGCGATCGCCGAGGCCGCGCACGCCCGCGGCGCGCTGGTGCTGATGGACAACACATGGGCCACGCCGCTGTATTTCCCGGCGCTCGACAAGGGCGTCGATCTTTCGATCCAGTCCGGCACCAAGTACATCGGCGGCCACTCCGACCTGATGATCGGCGCGGTCGCGGCGACGGGGAAGACCTGGCCGGCGCTGTCGCACACCGTGTTCGATTCCGGCCTGTGCGTGGGCCCGGACGACATGAACATGGCGCTGCGCGGCCTGCGCACGATGGGCGTGCGCCTCAGGCACCACCACGAGGCAGGCGTCGCGGTGGCGCGCTGGCTGGAACAGCGGCCCGAAGTCCTGCGGGTCCTGCATCCCGCGCTGCCGAGCCATCCGGGCCACGCGATCTGGCAGCGCGACTTCACCGGCGCGTCGGGCCTGTTCGGCGTGGTGCTCAAGCCCGCGCCCGAGGCCGCGGTGTTCGCGTTCCTCAACGCGCTGGCGCTGTACGGGATCGGCGCGTCGTGGGGCGGCTACGAGAGCCTCGCGATCCCGTTCGACTGCACCGAGGACCGCACGGCCACGGCGTGGAATCCGGGCGGCCCCTGCGTGCGCATCCACATCGGGCTGGAGGACGTGGGCGACCTGATCGCGGACCTGGAGCACGGCTTCGCGGCGATGGCGCGAGCATGATCTCCGAAAAGTGGGAACCGGCTTTCGGAAAGGATCATGCTCAAATGAGCAAAACTCAGCGGATCTCCGTCGCCTCGGGCACGCGCCTGCGGCGGCGGACCAGCCACCATACGCCGGCGAGATCGAGGATGCCGACCCACAGCCGGTCGAAGAAGCCGTAGTTGGACACGCCCGCGCCGCGCGGCCGGTCGACCACGTCGACGTAACCGATCTCCCGGCCCTCGCGCCGCACCAGCGCCGGCAGGAATCGGTGCAGGGCGTCGAAATAGGGCAGCGACAGGAACAACTCGCGCTCGATCGCCTTGAGCCCGCAGCCGGTGTCGCGGGTGCCGTCGCGCAGAACCCTGGAGCGGACTCCGTTGGCCACGCGCGACTGAAACCGCTTGAAGCCGGTGGCCTTGCGGCCGACGCGCTGGCCGGCCACGAGGCCGATGCGCGGCGCGCCCTGCTCCAGCGCCTCGACCAGTTTGGGGATGAAGGCCGGATCGTTCTGGCCGTCGCCGTCGATGGTCACGACGATGCGGCCTCGCGCGGCCCGGGCCCCGGTGCGGATCGCGGCCGACTGTCCGCAGGACTGCGCGTGCCGCACCTGCCGCAGCCACGGCCGATCCGCCATCAGTTCCAGAAGCCCGGCCTCGGTGCCGTCGGTGGAGCCGTCGTTGACGTAAACCACCTCGAACGCGCGGCCCGAGAGCGCGGCCGCGATCTCGTTCACCAGCGGCGCGACGTTGCCGGCCTCGTTGCGGACCGGGACGATCACGGAAATCGCGGGATTCAATGGGGCGTTGCTCATCTGGCCGGGCTTTTAGCAGAGACCAGCCGGCGGGCAACCGCCTTGAGGCGTCCCCACGACGGCCAGCGCAAGGCCCGGATCGCGCCTTCGCGCGTCACCACGAAGCCGAGCCGGCGGTGCGCGAACCAGTTCCGCACCAGGAGCGCCCCCACCGTGCCGAAGATCGCGCCCGCCACCACGTCGCTGGGATGATGCGCGGTGACGGCCACCCGGCTCAGCGCGATCAGCACCGCATAGGCCCACATGAACGGCCGCGCCCGCGGCCAGACCGCGCCGATGGCGACCGCGGCCGCGAAGGCCGAGGTCGAATGGCCGGACGGCAAGCTCGCGTAATCCGAGCGCCAGACCGGCCATTGATAGGCAAAGGGATCCTGCCCCTCCACGAACGGCCGGGCACGGCCGATCAGCCGCTTGACGATGGCCACGGCGAGGCCGGGCACGGCGATGGCCGCGAACAGAAAGCCGAGCCGGATCGAGAGCGCGGCGAGCGCGTCGCGGACGAAGCGCGGCGCATCGAACGCGGCGAGTGCCGCCAGCGCCAGCAGCGCGGTGCCGAGCGGATACAGGAACCAGCCCGACAGGCCGAAGTCGGTGACGATCCGGGCCGCCTCGATCAGCCGCGGCGGAAGTTCCCGCACGCTGCCGAGCGACGGGGCGTCAAGCAGCAGCATCACCAGCACGACCGCACCGATGGAAATCACCGCCCCCCACACCAGATGGCTGCGCGCGGGCCTTGCCGGCCGCCACGCGCCCCGCGGCGGCCTGCGGGCGGCGCAGGCAAACCCGGTGGCGAGGTTGCGGCCGAACCTGCGGATGAAGGACTCGCCCCCCGGCCGCACCGCGCGGCCGGCCGTCACGGCTCGCCCTCGGAGCGATAGACCGCGATCGACACCGAGCGGCCGGCGGCGATGTTGAAGCCCTCGACACGCGAGGCGGTGCGGTAGCGCAGGCCGATGGCCTCCGCACGGCGCAGGAAGCTGCGCTCGCTGCGCGCCTCGACGAAGGCGAAGCGGCACGGCCCCTGCCGCAGGAAGTCGGCAGCGCCCACGCCGTCCGTCAGGCGCGTCTGCGTGCCGGCCAAAAACACCAGGCTCGGCTCGTGATAGCCGGCCGAGGCGGCCACCGGATTCTCGCACCCGGCGGCGCGCAGGATGCGCGCCAGGCTGTTGCTCGGGAACAGCGACGGCAGCGACGGCAGCACCACGCCGTAAATCCCGAAAGCGATCAGCACCGATGCCGCCATCGCCCGCAGCAGCGAGCGCTCGGCCCCGTCCGCCTCGTAGAGACGCCACGCCAGCAGGCCGCAGATGATGGAGCCCGCCGCGAACGGCCAGGCGAACAGCCCGATCTGGCGGCCCAGCACGATCAGCGCCACCACGCCGCCCACGCCCAGGATCGCGGGCAGCACGAACCACCACGACGCACCGCGCGTCAGCCAGCGGTCGCGCCGCAATTCCTGCGCCTCCACCACGCCGGCGATCAGGATCGCGATCGCCGGATAGAGCGGCAGCACGTAATGCGGCAGCTTGGTCATCACCAGTTCGAACACCACCCAGGCGGGAACGATCCAGGCGATGAGGAAGCGCGCTCCCCTCTCCTCGCGCGCCGCCCAGATCGCCGGCAGCGCCATCAGCGTCAGCGTCGCCGCAGGCCAGAACGTGGCCCAGTACAGCAGCAGGTAGTAGCCCGGCGGCGCGCCGTGCGATTCCTGTCCGCTGGTCACCTTGCTCAGCATGTCCTGGCCGAGCGAAGCCGCAAAGAAGTCGTCGCCCGCCCGGCCGACGATGGCGAGGAACCAGGGCAACACCAGCAACAGCATCCAGGCGAGGCCCGGCAGCGGGCGCAGCAGGAGAATCCAGCGCCACGCGCGGTCGGCGATGAACAGCGCGCCGGCCGCAAGCCCTACGAACAGCAGGATCAGCGGCCCCTTGAGGAGGATGCCGATGGCCAGCGCGGTCCAGAACGCCGCCGGCAGTCCCCAGCCTGCCAGGCCCGGCCGCGCGAACCCCGGCGAGCCGAGATAGGCCCGCGCCATCACCGCCATCGCGGCCATGGCGGCGGCCAGCAGCGCGGCGTCGGTCTTGGCCAGCCGCGCCTCGACCCCGAGCAGCACCGACGTCGCCATCATCAGGCCGGCCATCAGCGCGGCCCGCCGCGGAACGAAGGCCAGCGCCGCCCAGTAGGTCAGCAGCACCGCGCCGATCGCACCGAACAGCGACGGCAGCCGGTAGATCCAGATCGCCGATTGCGGCTTGTAGACGCCGACCGCCTCCGCGCCCTTCACCCAGACCGACTGCAGCCAGTAGATGCCGACCGGCTTCTTGTAGCGAACCTCGTCCTGGTAGCGGATATCGACGTAGTCGCCGGTCTCCACCATCTGCTTGGTCGCCTGGGCGAAGCGCGCCTCGTCGCGGTCCACCGGCGGAATCTGGAAGAACCCCGGCAGGAACGCCAGCAACGCCACGATCACCAGCGCCGCCACCGCCCGCGCATGGGACGCGGCGGCATGATCGAGCGCACGGAGGAGGTCGTTGCCGCGCCGCTTGAGCCGAAGGCCGTCTTGAGAGGTGCTGCTCACCGTTCCCCGCGTTCCGAAAACGGCCGAACAATAGAGAAAAGGCCCGGGGCGGGAAAGAACCGCGCCCAACTGTTCCCTGCGGTATTTGCGGGCTCGCCCTGCGATAGTGGCGGGCTATTGCAGCCGCACCACAACGCTGTCGGCGGCGCCTTTGGCGTCCACCACGGTCAGGCGCAGGAAGCCGGGGCCGTCCGGCTCCACCAGCAGCGTGCGCGCGCCCCGCCGCGTCGCCACCGGCACCCCGTTGGCCATCACGCTGAGCGGCTCCGCGCCGCCGGCGATCTTGAGCGCCACCGGATCGAGCCGGCCGCCCTCGGCGGCCAATTCGATGCGCGCGCCGTCCGGCGGGTACATGATCCGCAGCGGTGGCGCCGCATCGTTGTCCGGCAGAAGGCCAGGCCGGAAGCGTTGCAGCGGCGGCGGCAGCCGTCCGTTGGCGGCGACGAGCGTGCCGCGCGGCGCGGGCGGCAACGGCCCAGTGCCCTGCCCGGCGCGGGCGAAGGCGTCGAACAGGATAGGGGCCGCGGCCACCCGCCCGGTCAGGCCCGCCACCGGCGCGCCGTCGGGCCGTCCGGCCCAGACCCCAATGGTGCGGCGGCCATCGAAGCCGATGGCCCAGGCGTCGCGGTAGCCGTAGGACGTGCCGGTCTTGTAGGCGAGGCGACCGGTCGCGGCGCTCTCCGGCGCGGGCGTGCCGGCCAGCACATGACCGACGTGCCAGGCCGCGACCGGATCGAGCAGGCGCAGCGGCGCGGGCTCCTCAGCCCCGACGTCGGCACGCTCGCGCAGCGGCAGCGCGAACCCGCCGCGCGCCAGACCCGCATAGAGCATGGTGAGGTCCGCAAGGCGCACGCCTACGCCGCCGAGCGCCATCGCAAGCCCCGGCGTTTCGTTCCGCGGCAGCACCAGCGGCGCGCCGGCCTGCGCCAGCCGCGCCGCGAGCCGACTCGCGCCGACCTTGTCGAGCAGCGCCACCGCCGGGACGTTCAGCGACAGTTGCAACGCACGCCGCACCGACACCGTGCCCTGAAAAGTCATGTCGAAGTTCTCCGGCGCATAGACGCCGTAGCGCACCGGACGATCGTCGATCAGGGTCTCGGGATGCACCGCGCCGTCTTCGAAGGCGAGCCCGTAGATGAACGGCTTGAGCGCCGAGCCGGGCGAGCGCAACGCCTGGGTGAGATCGACCTGGCCGGCGCGGCGCACGTCGAAGTAATCGGCCGAGGCCACGCGGGCGCGGATTTCCCCGGTGGCATGGTCGACCGCGACGATCGCCACCGACACGTCGGGGCCGAGCGTCCGCGCGCGGTCGCGCGCCAGATCCTGCAACGCGGCCTGCAACGGCATGTCGAGAGTGAGCGGATGCAGCCGGCGCTGCGGGGCCGCGGCCACCGCCTGGTCGGCGGCGTGCGGCGCGTGCATCGGCATCGGACGGCGGCCCCGCGGCACGGCCTCGCGCATGGCCTGCACCGCCTCGTCGGCGGGCAGCAGACCGGCCTGCACGGCGCGCGCCAGCACGCGGTCGCGCGCGGCCCGCGCGGCGGCCTGCGAGCGGTCGGGACGCCGCGCCTCGGGCGACTGCGGCAGCGCCACCAGCAGCGCGGATTCGGCGAGCGACAGCCGCCGGGGCTCCTTCCCGAAGTAGGACAGCGACGCGGCGCGGATGCCTTCCAGGTTGCCGCCGTAGGGCGCGAGGTTCAGGTACAGCGCCAGGACGTCGTCCTTGCTCAGATGCCGTTCGAGTTCGACGGCCCGCGCCATCTGCCGCAGCTTGGCCGAAAGCGACCGCTCGGCTCGCGGCTCCAGCAGGCGCGCGACCTGCATCGTGACGGTCGAGCCGCCGGACACGATCCGGCCGCTCGCAACCCATTGCCCGGCGGCGCGGAGCAGCGCGAGCGGATCGACGCCCGGATGCGAGCGGAAGCGGCGGTCCTCGTAGGCCAGCAGCAGCGCCACCGTGCGGGGATCGACGGCATCCAGCGCGACCGGCAGCCGCCAGCGGCCATCCGCCGTGGCGTAGGGTCGCAGCAGCCGGCCCTCGCGGTCCACCACCATCGTGGAGAACGCGAGACCCTCGCCACGCGGCGCGGGACCGAGCGCATGCACCCACCAAGCCAGCCCGAGCGCCGCGGTTGCGACCGCGGCGGCTGCAAAGGCGAGGACGACGCGGCCGGACCTCATGCTGCGCTACTTCGCCACCACCTCGATGCGGCCCGTCGCCGTGCGGCCGAACCGCTCGGGCCGGTACATGTCCTCGACGAATGCCTGCGGCAGCACGTAGCGGCCGGGCGACACCGCCCGCACCACATAAGCCACCGCGAAGACCGGCTTGTCGCCGGCCTTGCGCTCGAACGCCGCGCTGAACCGGTCGTCGCGGAACTCGGCGTGTTCGGGCTCGGCCGCGTTCTCGATCCAGCCGAGCGTCCCGGTCTCGCCCGAGGACACCAGCCGCGGGTTGTCGATCTCGAACCCGGCCGGCAGGTCATCGGCCAGGATCAGGCGGCCGAACTGGGGCTGCGACTCGGTGACCTTCAGCACCACGACGAAGCGCTGGTTCTGCCGCGCCCGTGACGGATCAGCGGCCTCTCCGTCGAGCGTGTGGAAGCTGCGCTCGATCCTGAAGCCGCGCTCGGCCGCGGGCTCCGGCGTGAGCGGCGCGCCGCTCACCGAGACCACAGCCTGCAACGTGCCCTCGCCGGCGTTGCGGACCTGGAGCGGCTTGCCGAGATCGTCCGCACGCGCGGTGCGGAAGAACGCGCCCTTGCGGGTCTCCCCGGCGACGTCGAGCGTGACGCCGGCGGCGTCCCGCGCGATGGCGCGGGCGGCCAGCACCAGCCAGGCCTGCTCCTGGGTCGAGGTCCTTCCCGCGAGCGCGCGGGTCTGCTCGATGCGCTGGAGCGCCGTGCCAATGGTCGGCCGCGGGCCATTGCCCTCAGCCGCGAGCGTCACAAGCGCCGCCGCGTCGCGCAGCGTCGAGCCGTAATCGGCGCGGCTGAGCAGCTCCGCCTGCTGCGGCGGCCGGATCATGGCGAGCGCGTCCGCATAGACCCGCTCGGCGCGGGTGCGGTCGCCCAGCATGCCGAGCGCCGCCGCCACCTGCGCCTTGGCGATCGGCGTGGCGAGATCGCCGAGCCGGGCGTCGGCCAGATAGCGCAGATCGCCGAGCGGCGCCTGGCCGTTGCGCGCCAGCACATAGAGCGCATAGGCGAGGTTGCGGCCGCCGTCCTTGGCGGGCTCGGGCGCGCTGTCGGCGACGTTGCGAAGCCGGTCGAGCGCCAGACGGAACGCCACGTCCGGCACCGCGAAGCCGCGCTCGCGAGCCCGCGTCAGGAAGTCGGCGACGTAGGCGTCGAGCCAGGCGTCGTCGCCCCCCACGCCCCACAGGCCGAACGAGCCGTTGGACGACTGCCGCGCCAGCAGGCGCTCGATGGCGTCGCGGATGCGCTGGTCCACGGCGACGTCGAGGGCGAGATGCGCCTCCGCCGCCAGATCGTTGACGTAGAGGAGCGGCAGCGCGCGGCTCGCGATCTGCTCGGAGCAGCCGAACGGATAGCGGTCGAGCGCGCGCAGGAGCGTGGCCGCATCGAGCGCGGTCGAGGCGCTGACCGACAGCGCGACCGAGCCGGTGCCCGGCACCAGATCCGCGAACAGGTCGTTCGAGAGCGTGACGCTCTCGCCCTTCGCGAGCGGCCGCACGGTGCGGCGCGTCAGGGTCCGGCTCGCGGGCCTGACCTCGAGCGCGTAGCGGCGCTCCAGCGAAAACCCCTCCGGCCCCGCCACCTGCACGGTCACGGACGACGCTCCGGCCGCCGACGCAGCCAGCGGCAGCGAAACCTGGCGGCGCTGCCTGGCGTCGAGCCGCACGGCCTGCGCGGGATCGCCGCCGACCGCCACCGCCCCCTCGCCCTGCACCGAAAGCCGGTAATCGCCCGCCGGGCCTTCGACGTTGTCGAGGTCGAGGTGGAGCGTGCTGCGGTCACCGGTCAGCAGGAAGCGCGGCAGCGTGGCAGTCAGCACCAGCGAATCTCGGATCGTCACGTCGCCCGTGAATTGCCCCACCCGGTCGCGGCTCCACGCCACCGCCATGACGCGGGCGGTGCCGGCGAAGGCGGGGATGTCGAACGTCACCTCGGCGGTGCCGTCCGGCTTCACCGTCACGATGCCGGAGTGGAGCGCGAGCGGCGCCTGCGCGGGCGGGCTGCCGGACAGTTCCACCGCGGCGATGTCGCCGCCGGTCCTGATCTGGCCGCGCGCGCCGGACATGCCGTCGATGAGCTGTCCGTAGAGGTCGCGGACCTCGGCGGTGAGCCGGCGCTGGCCGAGATAGTGATCGGTCGGCGCGGGCGGCTTGTAATGCGTCAGGTTGAGGATACCGACGTCGACGGCGGCCACCACGACGCGCGCCTCCTCGCCCGGCGCGAGCCCGGCGAGCCGGATCGGCAAGGTCATCGACGAATTGGGCCGCTGGAGCTTCGGCAGCGCCACGTCGAGCGCGAGCGTGCGCGCGGCGCGGTCCACCGCGAACCAGCGCACGCCAATGGCGCGGCCCGGCATGCGCTGCGCGTCCGCATCGAGCGGCCGGCGCAGCGTCGCGACCACATAGGCCCCGGCGCCCCAGTCCTTGCCGACGTTGACCGCGAGTCGTGCCGTGCCCGGTTTCACGTCGTGGGTGGTGGAGGACAGCAGGCGGTCGCCGATCACGTTCAGCGTCACCTTGCCCGCGGTGCGCGCGGTCACGGCCACGGTCATGGCCTCGCCCGCCCGGTACTCCGGCTTGTCGAGCGCGATCTCCAGCATGTCGGGCGTGTCCGCGCCGGCCTCCTCGTACCAGCCTGCGTCGAACGGCACCGAGGTCGCGGGGCCGTCCGGCTCGCCGGTCGAGACCTCGAGGCGGTAGCGACCCCATGCCACCGGAGCCGCGATGCGCGAAGGCGCATCGGCCGACACGTCTATCCGGCCGTCGGCCACGCGCCGCGTCATCGCAATCGGCTCGTAGCTCCAGATTCCGTCGCGCCGGTAGTACTGATAGCGCCGCTCGATCTTAAGCAGCTCGTAGCGCAGCCCGCTCTGTGCCACCGGCTTGCCCTCGGGCGAGACAACCACGACGTCGAACGCCGCAGTCTCGCCTTCGCCCAGGGAGCGACCCGCAAACTGCGGCCGCACACCGATCATCATGGCATCTGGTGCGACCGGCAACGTCAGCTTGCGCTCGACCGCGCGGCCGCCGGGCTCGGCCATCCGCACCGTGACCTGCGCCTCCAGCGGGCGCGTGGAGGCCGGCACCTTGCCGAGATCGACCTTGAAGGTCGCCTTGCCGCCGGCGTCGGTCTCCGGCAGTTCGTCGAGCGGCTGGCGGCCGCCCGTGACCTCCTCGTCGGCAAGCCCGAAGCGATAGCCGGGAAAGCCCGGCCGCTCCGCGGCGGGCGACACCGCAAGCTCGCCCTCCAGCGAAAGCCCGGCCGCCGGCGCGCCGTAGAGGTAGCGGCCCTGCAGCGAGACCTCGGCGGGCGCGGCGCGCGACAGCACGGGCGCTCCGGCGGCAAGCTCGAACTCCATGCGGTCGGGCACGTAGTCCTCGACCAGGAACGTGGCCTCGCCGACCGGCGGACGCTTGGGATCGACGTAGGCGCGCACGCGCCAGGTGCCGGTCGAGGCCGCGGGATTGATCGGCACGCCGAGCGAGCGGCCGCCCTGCCCCTGATCGGCCACCACGGCGCGGCGATACTCCAGCCCGTCCGGCCGCTCGAACACCAGCGTCAGCGGCACGCCCGCCGCCGCCACCCCGCGCGGATCGCGCAGCAGCGCCGTGACATGCACGGTCTCGCCGGAGCGGTAGACGCCGCGCTCCGTGAACACGAAGGCATCGAGGCCGGCCGGCACCGCGCGGCCCGCGACCCCGCGGTCTGTGAGGTCGAACGCAGGCCCCTTGAGATTGAGAAAGCCGTAATCGCCCCCGGCGTCGGCCGCGACCAGTAGCGCCGGCGACAGTCCGCCCTCGCCGCGCGCAAGCCCCGGCTCGAAATGCACGCGGCCGTTCGCATCGGTGCGCCGCGTCGCCAGCACCTCGTTGCCGCGCGAGACCAGCCGCACCTCGACCTGCGCCCGCGCGTCGGTCGAGGCCAGCGAATGCACGAAGGCATGGATGCCGTCGCTGCCGGAATAGGCCGTGAGCCCCAGGTCCGAGACCACGAACCACTGGGTCGCCAGATTGCCGCCGTCGTCCTGCGGCGCGCCGCGCGCGGCCGCGGTCATAACGTAGACGCCGGGCCGCAGGTCGCCGGTCGCCTGATCGACCGGAAACGCGGTCGTCGTCTCGGCGTTGACCGCCTGCTGCTCGACCGCCAGCTCGCCCTTCCAGACCGGAATGCCGCGGGTCTCGGAGAACTGCTCGATCTCGTAGCGGCTGAGGCCGCGCTGGAAGTCGCCGCCGACCACGGTGTCGATCAGGTTGCGGTCGCCGATCCGGAAGATCTGCACGTCCACGGCGCGGGTGTTGACGCTGACCACCGGAATGCCGCGCTGGCCAGCGCGCGGCAGAACGTAGGAGCGGCCGGCGAAGCGCGCCATCGGCTTGCGGTCGCGCACGTAGACCACGATCTCGGACGATCTCGGCAGCGTCTCGTGCACCGTGGACGGCAGGCCCGCGCGCAGCGTCACGCTGTAGCGCTCGCCGTGGCGGAGGCCCTCGACGCAGAGCTGGCGATCCTCGACCGACAGCGCCGGCCGGTCGAGCCCTGCGACCGCGACGAAGGGCGAGAAATCGGTGCGCCGCGCCGGCAGCGGCTCGGAAAACTGGAAGCAGGCGCGCGGCGAGGCCGCGTCCGCGTCCACGGTGTTCTCCAGCAGGCGGAAGCCGTGGTCCGCGCGCATGCGCTCGTAGGTCCCGCGCAGTTCGGCGGTCTCGCGCAATTCGAGCGAAAGCCGCAGCGCGTCGAGCGCGGGCCGCCACATCCGCCGGTCGCCGTAAGCCTGCCCGACGATGGCCAGCGCCTGCGCCTCCTCGCCGCGGTTCGCCGCGCGCAGATAGGCAGCGTAGGCGGCGGTGCCGGCCCGCTCCAGCAGCAGCGTGCGCTCGCGCGCGTCGTTGGCGCGGATCTGCCGGATCGCCTGGGCGAGCCGCAGCCAGTGCGCGCTCTCGTCCGGCGCTTGCGCCACGATCCGCCCGAGCACGACCATGCCGGCACGATGGTCGCCGCGCTGGAAGGCAGCGTCGGCCTCGCGCCGCAGTTGCGCGAGCGGCCGCGCGGCGGTGCCGGCGTCGCTCTTGATCTGGGCTTCGAGCCGGATCGCGGCCTCGGCGAGATCGCCGCGCCGGTAGGATTTTTCCTGGGCGGAGGCCGCATGGATGAAGACCGGCACGCAGGCCAGGGCCACGAACACGGCGGCAAGGCCGGCGCGAACGGTCGCGATCATGGGAGAACCTCCTGCGCGCCGCCGGTGGAATGACCGGCGACGAGCGAGAGTGGAGCAGAAATCCGAATCGTGTCGAAGCCGTGACGACGGACGGACGGTGGATATCCGCCTGCGACGGCCGCCGATTCCGGACCCGGGCAGGGCCGGCCCTATCCGCTGGCGCCCGATCCGGTTAAAAGCTGCCGGACGGCCGCACCGCCGCGATGGCACGACCCCGTAGCTCAGTTGGATAGAGCAGCCGCCTTCTAAGCGGCAGGTCGCAGGTTCGAATCCTGCCGGGGTCGCCAGTCCCGCACCGACGGTCCTACGGCACGTCGTCGTCCGCGACCCGGCCGCCCTCGCCCTCCAGCCGCGCGATCTGCCGGGCATCCTGCCGCGAGAACTTGAGGCGGACTCCGGCTCCCATGCCGTCGCCCTCGGCGACGAACAGCGCGCCGAACCGCTCGAGCGCGCGGCCGAGGGATTCGGCCTGCGCGGCGGGACGCACGGGCGCGGCGCCGCCCGCTTCGATTTCCGCGAGCCGCGCCACCGGAATGGCCGCGGCGATGGCCAGGTCGGCCTGGCTGATTCCGGTCAGCGCACGGGCGGCCGCGATCAGACGGCCGGTGATGAGAGTGTCGGTCATGGTCGCACCCACGCTTCAGCTACGCCGGCAACCCTGCCCGAATTCGCCCCTCCCGACAAACGGAACCGCGGCGGATCGCTCCGCCGCGGTCATCGGCTCCGCGAGCCGGCCTTACTTCTTCTGGCTGGCCAGTTCCGCCTCGAGCAGCGGCTTCCAGCGGTCGATCTCGCTGCGGATGAATGGCCCGAACCATTCCGGCGCGCGGCGCGCGGGCGGCGCGACCTCGATGCCGATGGCTTCGAGCCGCTTGCGCGTCTCCGGAGCGTCGAGCACTTTGGACAGCGCGGCGTTGACCTGCTTCACGATCGGCGCGGGTGTGCCCTTCGGGAATTGCAGGCCGTTCCACGCTCCGAGCGTCATGTTCGGCATGCCGGATTCCGCGGCGGTCGGCAGATTCGGCAGCAGCGGCGAGCGCTTCTCGCTGGTGATGAGATAGGCCTGGAGCTGCCCGGTGTTGACGTGCTCGACGGTGAGCGGCGCCTGGTTGCAGCTGTAATCGACCTGACCGGAGAGCAGCGCCTGCGTGGAATCGCCGAGCCCGCGATAGGGCACGGCCACCGGCCGCACGCCGATCAGGCTCTGGAAATAGGCGCAAAAGATGTGGCTGATGGAGCCGACGCCGGAATGGCCCAGCGTCGCCTTCTTCTCGTTCGCCTTGAGATAGGCGACGAACTCCTTGAGCGACTTCGGCGGCAGATCCCGGCGCGCGATGATCGCGACCGGCGTGGAGCCGACAAGGCCGATGCTCTCGAAGCTGTCCACCGGATGGTAGCCGAGGTTCGGATAGAGCGCGAGCGCGCCCGCGTGCGTGCCGGTCGAGGCATAGGCGATGGTGTAGCCGTCCGGCGCCGCGCGCGAGGCGCGGGTGACGCCGGTGGTGCCGCCCGCGCCGCCGACGTTCTCCACCACCACCTGCTGGCCGAGCTGCTGGCTCAGCCCCGGAGCCAGCAGCCGCGCCACCGTGTCGGCGACCGCGCCCGCGGTGAACGGCACGATGATGGTGATGTGGCGGCTCGGATAGGTCTGCGCCTGGGCCGGACCGGCCGCGGCCATCAGGGCGGCCAGAGCCCCGCACGCAATCAGATGTCGTTTCATGCTTTCCCCCTTGTTGAATGTCCGGGTGCGAGGCCCGTCCCGCGCGCCCCGCCGCCGTTTCCTGCACACGCCGTCACGCCCGGACCGACCGCGAGGCCGGAACGAGTGCGTCGGACGGCCGACGTCACTTGTCGCCGACGCCGGCTGCGCGAAGCATCGCGGAGTTGCTGACCACCTCGGCCTTGAGCTGAGCATCGAACTCGTCGACGGACTTGAAGACGATGTCGACGCCCTGCTTGGACAGCCGGCCGGCCACGTCCGGCATCTTCAGAACCCCCGCGATGCCCTGGTTGATCTTGTTCAGCACCGCCCTGGGCGTTCCGGCCGGGGCCAGCACCCCGAACCAGGCATCGTAATCGTATTGCGGCAGGCCGGATTCCGCGACGGTCGGCACGTTGGGCAGCGCCGGCGTGCGCTGCGTGCGCGCGATCGCCATCGCGCGCACCTTGCCGCTCTGGTGCAGTTCGGCGGCCAGATGCACGCTGAGGAAGAACAGCTGGGCCTCGCCACGCATCAGGCTGGTCACGCCCTCGGGCGATCCGCGCTGCGGAATGTGGACGATGTCGATTTTCGCAAGCTGCTTGAGCCGCTCCGCGCCGAGATAGGACGTGCTGGCGAGCCCGCCCGAGGAGAAGTTCATCTGGCCGGGCCGGGCGCGGGCGAGCGCGATCCAGTCGCCGACGGTCTTGGCCTGAAGCTCCTTGGGCACCAGCAGCACCTGCGGCACGCTGGCGACCGGAGCCACGCCGACGAAATCCTTCGCAGGATCGAACGGAAGCTGCTTGTTCACCACCGCCGCGATGGTATGGCCGTTGGAGGTGAGCAGCAGCGTCAGCCCGTCGGCGGCACTCTTGGCGACGCCGTTGGTCCCGGCGATGCCCGGACGGTTCTCCACCAGCACCGTCTGCTTCCAGGTCTCGCCGAGCTTCTCGGCCAGGATGCGCGCCAGCCCGTCGGTGGTGCTGCCGGCGGAGAACGGCACGACGATGCGCACGGTCTGGCTGGGATAGTTCGGCGCGGTCTGCGCCCCGGCCGCAACACATGCGGCCAGGACGATCGATGCCGCAAGCGGCATCGCACGTGCTTGAGTCATGATTTCCCCCCGGAAATTCCAACCGATAATCTTGAACGGGTTTCCCCGCGGCCCGCGGGCCGCGAACCCTTCATAGCATGCAACCTTACGATCGTTCAGCCGGGTTTCCGGGAAGTCGCGAAATCTTGGGGATGGCGCCCCGGTGCGGCCGCAACGGATGTCGCCGCGCCCGTCCCGTCCGCCCGGACGGGCACAAGAAAGCCGCGGCGGATCGCTCCGCCGCGGCCGAAATCCGTCCCGACGCCTGCGGTCAGCCGACCACGAGCGCGGAGTGCTGGCTCTGGCCTTCGCTCAGGCCGCGCGCCTTCATCCAGTCGTAGGCGCGGTCGAACAGCACCAGATCGTAGGTGTCGACGTGCTTGTAGCGCACGAAGGCGCGCAGCAGCTCGTTCGGCTGAAGCGCGCCCCTGGCATGCGCCGCGACGTGGTGGGCGTATTTGTAGAAGTCGGCGTTGATCAGATCGACCGCCTCGTTCTCGGCCTCGTAATAGGCCTTGCGCTGCTCCGGCGACAGCTCGCGCGCCACCACCTCGCCGCCGCGGTAGAACGAGGCTGCGATGATGTGCGCGCCCTCCTTCAGGGCGAGGCTGATGAACGGCTCCATCAGCGTCACCGCGCGGTAGGTGCCGTCCTTGAGGCCGGCCCAGCGCATCTGCGGCAGCCGGCCATTGACGATCTTGACGTGGTCGGCGCCGACCGCACTCTCCAGCATCTGGATCGTGGTGTAGTGCGAGCCGGTCAGCTCCTGCACGCAGACCGGCACGTCGGCCATGTCGCGCGGCACCTGCAGCGTCTCGTCGAAGGTCACGATCGCCTGCGCGGCCACGGCCGCGCGCAGCGCCGCGATGTTGCCGCCGCGGTTGCCGCGCTCAAGCCGGTCGATGCTGGCCCATTCGCAGACGTTGTAGCTGTCGGCGCTGCCGCAATCGAACATCTGCTCCTTCAGGCGTGTCATGATCGGCCGCGCGGCGTCGTCCTTCTCGCGGTCGGCATAGGTGGCGGAGAACGACACGTCGAGGCCGGCCTTGGCGAACAGGCCCTCTTCGATGCCGACGATCACCGGCAGGTCGAACACCGGATTGTTGGGGGCGATGCGGACGACGGGCATTGGCTTGGCCGACATGATCTTCTCCCTTTCATATGAGTCGCGTTCAAATGCGTCGCGCACGAACGTTCTGCCGGGCCTTGCCAGGCCCTCGATTACGCAAAACCTACCACGCGCCGGCTTTCGCGGCCATCCCGTGCCGGCAGGGTCGCGCCCTGCCCGGCGGCGCCCCGGAGTGCTGCATCGCTTCGCTGCGAAAACGCTCTAGCCGAGCTTGAACCCGATCACCTTCACCAGCGGCAGCAGCCGGGCGCGCTCGACGTCGACGAACCTCTGCGCCTCGGCCGGCGTATCCGTCACCGGATCGAACCCCGCGGCCACGAGCTTCTTCCTGATCTCGGCCCCAGCCATCGCGGCACCGCTCGCCCGGGCGATCCGCTCCACGACGGCGGCGGGCGTGGCCTTGGGCACGAACAGGCCGGTGAACAGCATCGCCACCAGATCGGGATAGGTCTCGACACCGGCCGGCACGTCCGGGAGCACGCCGAGCCGCTTGGGCGTGAGCGAAGCGAGGATACGGATCTTGCCGCTGTTGTGCAGCGCGATCACCTGGTTGGTGATGTTGAGCGCCATCATCGGGATGTGGCCGCTCACCAGATTGGTGATGCCGGGGCCCGCCCCCTTGTAAGGAATGTGCGTCAGGTCCGTAATCCCGGCCGCGCGCTTGAACATCTCGCCGGCCAGATGCGTGAACGTGCCGGCGCCGGGCGAGCCGTAAGACGCCTTGCCGGGGTTGGCCTTGATGTAGGCGACCAGCTCCTTGAGCGACTTCACCGGCAGCTCGGCGTTGACCGCGATCGACACCGCCGAGTTCGCAAGGATGCTCACGGTCTGGAAGGCGGCCGCCGGATCGTAGGGCGCCTTCGGCATGATCGCGGGGTTGAGGATCTGGGTGCTGGTGTTGCCGAGCAGCACCGTGTAGCCGTCGGGCTGCGCGCGCGAGACCTCGCCCGCGCCGATGACGCCACCGGCCCCGCCCTGGTTGTCGACCACCACGGTGCCGAGCGCGGTGCGGACCTCCTCGGCCCAGAGCCGTCCGATCACGTCCACCACGCCACCGGCCGAGAACGGCACCACCAGCCGGATCGGCCGGTCGGGATAGCTTGTCTGAGCGGGTAGCGACCGCGGCGCGACCAAGAGCGCCGACGCGGCAAGACCTGAGGTGACGAAGTGACGGCGGTTCATGGCGGACCCTCCGATGAAACACGCGAACTATGCGCATTTCACCAAAGCCCGCAATTCACCGCACGCTGCATCGCAAAAATAAGAATGCGATTTCAGCGAAAGCCCTCGCCGCAGGCGGAACGATCCCTCGGACCGCGCTCGCGGAAAACGATCGCTCCGCGCCATGGCGTCGCAGGTGGCGGCGACGGTGCCCCATCCGGTGCGTCAGCCCGGCCGGTGGGCCCTCACCGCGGTCGCAAGCTCGCCCAGCACGGGGGCCGAGCGGCAGGTCACGGTGTCGCCGGGCAGCACCGGCCCCACGCCGTCCGGCGTGCCGGTGTAATACACGTCGCCCGGATGGAGCGTGTAGAACTGCGAGGCGAACTCGATCAGCCGCGGGATGTCGTAGATCAGGTCCGCGGTGCTGGCGCTCTGCCGGGTCTCGCCGTTGACCTGCAGCACGATCGGGAGGTCCGCCGGGTCGGCGATCTCGTCCGGCGTGACGAGCCAGGGCCCCAGCACCGAATAGCCGTCGCAGGACTTGCGGAAGCTGCGGTCCTCGGGGCCGCGCACGCTCATGTCGAGGCCCAGCGCATACGCCGCTACATACTCCATCGCACGCTCGCGCGGGATGTCGCTGCCGGTCTTGCCGATCACGATGCAGATCTCGCCCTCGTGGTCGTTGCGCCGGTCGGGGAAGCGCAGCGGAATGCCCTCGGAGGGCCCCACCAGCGACGAGTTCGACTTGAGGAAGATGCCGGCCGTGCCGATGTCCATCGGAAACCGACCACCGCTGTTGGCGAGGTTCTCCGGCTTCTGCATCTCGTCGATGTGCTTCCTGTAGTTCGTCGGCGCGGCGAGCAGCTTGGAGGGCCGCGCCACCGGCGACAGCAGCCTGACCTGCGCCAGCGGCGTGCCCGCCACCTCGGCGGCCATGCTCTCCAGCCGGCCGCGCCACTGCGGCAGCGCCGCGATCACCGGATCGCCGACGAACGTGTAGGGCGCGGCCGCGCGGATCTCGGTCTGCGCCGAGGTCACGTCGTGCACCTTGTCGCCGATCACCACACCGAGCCGGTCGTCGTTGAAACGGCAAAGCTTCATGGCCTGCTCCGTCCGTGCGCGCCGCATGCAGCGGCTAAAGCACGAGATCCTTGTTGTTGACGATCCCGAACAGCGTCGCGCCATAGGCACGGCCGAACTGCTCGGACTGGTTGGAGAGATGCTGACGCGCCGCGGTGATGTCGGCCAGCATGCGACCGAACGGCTGATCCGCGAACAGTCCCGCGCCGCCGGTGCACTTGAACAGCCTCGCGGCGAGCGTGGCGCAGCGCTCTCCCACCGCGGCGGAATGATACTTGTAGAGCATCCGCTCCTCGAGCGGCGGCATCTCGCCGCGCACGGCGTAGCCCTCGAGCTTGCGCACGTTGCGCATCAGCAGGGTCTTCATCTCGTCGATGCCGAGCGCAACCTCGGCGCAGGTTTCCTGAATCAGATGGTCCTCGCGCGCGCTGCCGAACTGCCAGCTCGCGCGGCCGCCCGCATAGCCGATGAAGGCGTCGAGCATCCCCTGCAGCGCTCCCAGCGAGGCGTTGGAAATGCCGCGGAAGAACACCTGCCCGAACGGCAGCTTGTAGAGCAGCGACGTGTTGACCTCGTGGCCGGGCGCCACGCCGTGGAACATGTCGAGGAATCCGATCGTGCGGTAATCGGGCACGAACACGTCCTTCACGACGATGTCGTTGCTGCCGGTGGCCTTGAGGCCGGGCACGTGCCAGGTGTCGACGATGGTGTAGTCGCGCTTCGGCAGCAGAAACAGCCGCCGGTTCTCCGGCTCGCCGTCCGCGACCTTGACGCGGCCGCCGATGAACACCCAATCGCAATGGTCGCAGCCGCTGGAGTATTTCCAGTGGCCGCTGAGCCTGAAACCACCCTCCACCGGCACGGCGGTCCCCGCCGGCATCAGCGACGACGACATCAGCGTTCCGGGATCGGTCCCCCAGACCTCCTGCGCGGCGCGGTCGTCGTAGAGCGCGAGCAGCCAGCCGTGCAGACCGACCACGCCGTAAATCCACGCGGTGGACATGTCGCCCTCGCCCAGCGCGAGCTGCAGCTCGAAACAGGACGGCAGGTCCATCTCGTAGCCGCCCCAGCGCTTCGGCTGGAGCACCTTGAAGAAGCCCGCCGCCTTCATATCGGCGATGGTCTGCGCGGGCAGCCGCCGCTCGCGATCCCCCTGCGGCCCGCGCTCGCGCAGCACGGGGATCATGGCACGCGCCCGCGCGATCAGTTCGGAGGGTGCGGGAGCGTCCGTCCCGGGATTCGTCTCGACGTTCATGGCAGGCACTTAGGCCGCAACTGCCGCGCGGGCGTCAAGCCCCGCACAGGGGCGGTCCGCCCGGCGCGTTCGGGCGGGAACCGGCCTTTTTCACCCAGCGCATCCGTGGCATCAGTCCGGAGCGGGGGAGACGACTTCCATGAAAGCGATCCGATTCCACCAGACCGGCGGACCCGAGGTGCTGCGCTGGGTGAACGTCGAACTGCCGCCCCCCGGCCCCGGACAGATCCGCATCCGCCATACGGCCGTGGCGCTCAACTTTCGCGACATTCTCGTCCGGCGCGGCCAGCACGCGGTGGCGTCCCTCCCCTCCGGGCTGGGACTGGAAAGCGCCGGAACGGTGGAGGCGCTGGGACCCGAGGTGTCGGGCTTTTTGCCGGGCCAGCGGGTGGTGTGCGTCGCGGGTCCGGACAACGCCTATGCCGAGGCGCGCAACGTTCCCGCCGCGCGCGCCGTGAAGATCCCGGACGCCATCGACGACCACACCGCCGCCGCGATGATGGTGCGCGGCATGACCGCCCGCGCCCTGCTGCGCGCCGTCTGCCCGGTGAAGGCCGGCGACACCATCCTGGTGCACGCCGCCGCCGGCGGCGTCGGCCTGATCCTGTGCCAGTGGGCCAAGTATCTGGGCGCCACCGTCATCGGCACGGTGGGCAGCCGCGAGAAGGAGGCCGTGGCCCGCGATTACGGCTGCGATCACGTGTTCTCTTACGACGACTTCGCCGAACGCGTTCGCGAGCTGACCGGCGGCCGCGGCGTGGTGGCGGTCTACGACTCGGTCGGCCGCGCCACCTTCGAAGGCTCGCTGCGCGCGCTGGCACGCCGGGGCGTGCTGGCCTCCTATGGCGAGGCGTCCGGCGATCCCGATCCGGTGCCGCCGCGCCGGCTGGGTCAGCTCGGCTCGATCTTCCTGACCCACCCGAGCCTGCCGGACTACACCGCCACCCGCGAGGAGCTTCTGGAAACAGCGGGCGAGCTGTTCGCCATGGTCGCGGCCGGCAAGGTCCGGATCGGGATCAGCCGCTCCTATCCGCTGGCCGAAGCCGCGCAGGCGCACCGCGACGTCGAGGGCCGCAGGACCACGGGCTCGGTGGTGCTGATCCCGTAGCGGCTCTCGAGATTAAGGCAACCGGCCGATGCCGTGCGCGGAAGCGGTGGCGCGGGCAGGCATGTCGAACCGGGTGGCCTGCACCACCAGGTTTCCGAGCAGGCCCGCCACCTGCGCCCGCAGCGGGGCGACGACCCGCGTGCCCGCAACCGGCGCGAGCCACAGCTCCATGTCGCGCCCTTCGGAGAGATATTTCACCAGCAGGCTGCCCGCGCTGTGCCCGGCATGGGCCTTGAACGTCATCGCGCAGACGATCGCCGCCCCGGAATAGCCGCCCGCCGACTTCACATGCTCCATGCGCTTGAACGACAGCCGCAGGTCGTAGCGGCGGCGGCCGTCGAACACCGGCAGCGTGCGCTGGCAGATTTCGGGCGACAGCACGTCGAATGCGCCCGCGATCGGCAACAGCAGCGCGCTCAGCGGATCGAGCACGCCGAGCCGGTCGCCGGGCATGAGCGGCACCCGGTCCGCCACCGGCGGCGCGCCGACGACGCGCAGGTCCGCCACCGAGCCGTCCTCGAAGCGCATCCTGACTTCCGTGCGGTCGCCCTCGCCGACATTCTGCGCCGCGAAATGGTCGGGGACCGGACGACCGTGCTCCAGCGTGCCCCGCGTCGAGGCCCGGCCCTCGCCGTCGAACAGCACGCTCAGGAGCCCGCTCGCGCTTCCGGTCGCCGCCGTGACGTAGCGGCCGCCATCGGTCTCCAGCGTCCAGGCGGCCTTGCCGATGGCAATGCCCGCCATCGAGATTCCGTAGCGGGCATCGAGCCGGCCCTGGGCCAGCGACTCGCCGGCCGGCGCAAGCAGCGATCCCGCAAACAGGACCGCGGCGCCGAACCGGACATTCTGAAGCATCGACAAGACGAAGGATCCTCTGCGCGCCGGCTGCTGATTTTAATTGTTTTCATTCTCGCGGACACCACAGGCTTCCGTCCCAATCGTGTCATCCGCGTGGCAAGCCCCCCCGGCGCGGCCGTTTCAGGTTAACGTCCTGTGGAACGAGCCCATTCGGGCGGGGAGAAAGAGGAACGGCGCTATCGAACCCGCCAGGCCGTGGCCGGCGGGCGCGTGCCGCCGGCCTTCAGGACTCCTTGAAGGCCTCGTCCCGCGTCCTGCGGAACGCCGGCATCACCACCAGCAGCAGCAGGCCCGCCGCCATCAGCAGCAGGACCAGGCTGATCGGCCGCTGCACGAAAACCAGGGGATCGCCCTCCGACAGCAGCAGCGCCCGCCGCAGGTTCTCCTCCATCAGCGGTCCCAGGATGAAACCGAGGATGAGCGGCGCGGGCTCGCAATCGAGCTTGTAGAAGACATATCCCAGCAGGCCGAAGCCCACCGCCAGCATGACCTCGAAGGCCGAATTGTTCAGGCTGTAGATGCCGACCGCGCAGAACAGCAGGATGGTCGGAAACATCAGCCGGTACGGCACCCGCAAGAGCCGCACCCAGATGCCGATCATCGGCAGGTTGATGACGACCAGCATGAGATTGCCGATCCACATCGAGGCGATCAGGCCCCAGAACAGCTCCGGCTGCTGCGTCATCACCTGCGGGCCCGGCGCGATGCCCTGGATCATCATGGCGCCGATCATCAGCGCCATCACCGGGTTGCCCGGGATGCCGAGCGTCAGCAGCGGGATGAACGAGGTCTGCGCGCCGGCGTTGTTGGCGGATTCGGGCGCCGCCACCCCCTCGACCGCGCCCTTGCCGAAACGCTCCGGCTCGCGCGACACCTTCTTCTCGAAAGCATAGGCCGCGAACGAGGCCAGCAGCGCGCCGCCGCCCGGCAGCACGCCCAGGATCGAGCCCAGCAGCGTGCCGCGGATCACCGCAGGCCAGGCGCGCCGCACCTCCTCGCGGTCGGGCATCAGGCTGCCGACCACCGGATCGACCCTGCGCTCCTCGCGCTTCTCGAGGTTGGCGAGCACCTCGGTCAGTCCGAATAGGCCGATGGCAACCACCACGAAGCCGATGCCGTCGCTGAACTCGGCCACGCCGAAGGTGAAGCGCTCGTAGCCGGCGTTGACGTCGGTGCCCACGAGGCCGAGCAGCAGCCCGAGCAACACCATCGCCAGCGCCTTGAGCAGCGAGCCGTGCGCCAGCACGATCGAGCCCACGAGGCCCAGCACCATCAGCGAGAAATATTCCGCGGCCAGGAACTTGAGCGCGAGCTGCGACAGCGGCGGGCTCGCCGCAGCGATCAGGAAGGTCGCGACCGTGCCCGCGAACAGCGAGCCCACGGCGGCGACCGCAAGCGCGGCGCCGGCACGTCCGTTGCGCGCCATCTGGTAGCCGTCGAGACAGGTCACGACCGCCGACGATTCGCCTGGCATGTTGACCAGGATCGCGGTGGTCGATCCGCCATATTGCGCGCCGTAATAGATGCCGGCCAGCATGATCAGCGCCGGCAGCGGCGGCAGGTAGAAGGTCATCGGCAGCAACATCGCGATGGTCGGGATCGGGCCGACGCCGGGCAGAACGCCGATCAGGGTGCCGAGCACCGCGCCGATGAAGCAGAACAGCAGGTTCTGCCAGGTCAGCGAGACGCCGAGGCCGAGGATCAGGTTGTCGAGAAGCTCCATGCGGTCGCGCCCGTCAGGCCAGGAACGCCGGCCAGACCGGCAGCGGCAGCTTGAGCCCGTAGATGAAGATCGCGACCGCTCCGAGCGCCAGTCCCGCAGCCAGGATCAGAGCCTCCAGCACCCGGAATTCGGAGCCGGCGAGCGCGCCGATCATCACGATCGCGAGCGTCGCCGCCACCAGCCCGGCGGGCTGGAGGAGGAAGGCAAAGGCCAGGATGGCGATCGACACCACGATCAGCGGCCGCCAGTGCCAGCGCTCCAGCGGAGCGCCCTCGCCGCGCGCGCCCCGCACCGCGATCATGGCGCCGAGCAGGATGAGGCCCCAGCACAGCAGGCGCGGCATGTAGCCCGGCCCCATCTCGAGCGCGGTGCCCGCCGGGTATTCGCGGCCGACCCACAAACCGGCCACGCCCCAGCCCGCGAACATCAGTCCGGAAACCAGATCCCGATTGACAGACAGGCCACGAAACATCCGGGCTCTTCCCCAGTAAACAAAACGACAGGCGGGCATCGCCCGGATCGGCCCCTCGGCGGCGGGCCGCCGGAGCGAAGGCGCATCGCGGCCGCCGCCCTCACCGCCTCGCGGTGACGGAGGCCCCCCGCGATGACTATTGCACCTTGATGCCGACGTCCTTCACCAGCTTGCCGTACTTGTCGTAGTCGCGGCGGATCAGGGCGGAGAACTCGTCCGGCGGCAGCACCAGCGGCGCCATCCGGCCGGTCACGTTGAGCTTCTCGATCAGGTCCTTTTCGCCGAGCGCCTTGTGGATGGCGTTGCGCAGATGCGCGACGATCGGCTCCGGCGTGGCCGGCGGCGCGAACACGCCGAGCCAGATCGTGAGGTCGTAGCCTGGATAGAACTCGCCGATGGTCGGCATGTCTGGGAAGGACGGCGAGCGCTGCCTGCCGGTGGTGGCCAGCCCGCGCAGCTTGCCGGAGCGCAGCAGGCCCGCGTTGGAGGCGCCGGCCAGCACCACCATCGTCTCGCCGGCCACCGTCGCGGTGCCCGCCGGCGCGCCGCCGCGATAGGGCACATGCCGCAGCTCGATGCCTGCGCGCTGCTTGAGCATCTCGATGCCGAGCTGGTGCTGGCTGCCGTTGCCGCCTGAGGCATAGGCCAGCGCCGGCTTGGCCTTCTTCGCGTACTCGACCAGCTCCGGCAGCGTCTTCACCGGAAGACCGGGATTGACGGAGAGGAAGAACTGGTTCGACGCCACGCTCGACACCGGCTTGAGGTCCTTCAGCGTGTCGAACGGTATCTTGGAATAGACGTGCGGATTGATCGTCAGCAGGCTGTCGGCAGCCAGCAGCAGGGTGTGGCCGTCCGGCGCGGCCTTGACGACCACATCCGCCGCCACGTTGCCGTTGGCTCCGGTCCGGTTCTCCACCAGCACCGGCTGGCCCATCGTCTCGGACAGCCGCGCCGCCAGCAGACGTGCGGCCACGTCGGGCGCGCCGCCCGGCGGGATCGTCACCAGGATGCGAACCGGACGGTCGGGATAATTCTGCGCTGCGGCTCCGCCGGCAAAGGTCGCGGCCAACGCCACGGCGGCAAGCTGCATCCATCTCCTGGCCATCGTTTCCCTCCCTCTCGCTGTCGCCCCTTCGCTGCGCAGTCGCGCGAGGCGGTTGACGGGAGCGTAGCACCGAATCGGCGGCGCGAAAGCGCCCCCCCGTCGCGACCAAACGCGCGGACGGCTGCATCTATGGCGACAGCAGCGCCACGGCCTCAACCTCGTAGAGTGCGTCGGCGCGCGCCAGTCCCGTCACCCCCACGGTGGTGCTGGCCGGCGGCCGGGCCGCGTTCACGTAGAGGTCGCGGACCTCGCGGTGGTGCGCGATGTTGACGGCGATATCGACGATGTAGGTGTTGAGCTTCACCACGTCGCCGAACGAGGCGCCCACCGCCGCCAGCGCCGCCTTCAGGTTCTCGTAAGCCTGCACCACCTGCGCCCGCGCGTCGCCGGCGATCGCGCCGTCCGGCTTCACGCCAAGCTGACCGGAGATGCAGACGACGCGGGCCGGTCCCGCGATCTCGACGACATGCGAATAGCCCTTGGGCCGGGCGATGCTCTCGGGATTCAGGAAGCGGATGCTGGATGACATCGGAACCGTCCTTGCGCTTGGCACGCGCAGGACGCCCCTGCGCGGGCGCAAGGTTGCCCGAACCGGAGCGGGTCGACAAAAGGATTCAGCCGGGAGACTTCCGGCCGGGAAGACTCAGTGCGTCCAGGCGCCGCGCCGGGTGAAGGCGAAGTTGTCGGCATAGGCCTGGCCGCGCCGGGCCACCGGATGCGGCTCCGCCACCTGGTAGGGAATGCCGTGGCGCTCGCAATAGGCCACCGCCTCCTCGCGGCTCGGAAACCGCAGCCGCAACTGACTCTTCATGTCGCCGGACGAGGTCCAGCCCATCAGCGATTCGACCACGCGCGGCTCCTCGGGCTCGTAGTCGAGGAGCCAGTCCCGGGTCTTGGCCTTGCCGGATTGCATCGCGGTCTTGGCGGGGCGGTAGATGCGGGCGGTCATCGTCGGTCTCTCGGCCCTCGTCAGAATCGCGTCAGAAACACTTCTGGAAACTCCAGCCGGATCAATCGACTGGGTGGTCGGAGCAGCAGGATTCGAACCTGCGACCCCCTGCTCCCAAAGCAGGTGCGCTACCAGGCTGCGCTATGCTCCGAGCGCCGCGTGGAATCGCACGATGCCCGGTCCGGGTCAATCCGGGCCTTGTACGGAGCATATCTTGTCCGGAAGCCGGTTGCCGCTTTTTTCGGGACCATACTCTAACGCGCCTGCCAGTCCGCGGGCCGAAACCGCACCACCAGCCCTTCGAAGGGCGGCCGCAGGTTCTGGAACGCGCCCCCCGCATAGAGATTGCCGGCGACGTCCCAGGCCACGGTGTCGACGAACCGCATGGGCACCGGGAGCGTGCGGCGATGGCGGCCGTCGCGGTCGAACAGGTGCACCCTGCCCTCGCCGTATTCGGCCGCCGCGATCAGGCCCGGCCGCAGCGCGAGCCCGTCCGGCCCGGCCTCGGGATAGGTGTAGGAGCGCGCGTTCGGCAAGCTGGCAAAGTCCACCAGCACGCGGCGGGCGGTGACACGGTGCCCGGCGTCGAGGGTCAGCGCATGGATGCGGCGCGCCAGATGCTCGGAGACGTAGAGCGTTCGCGAGGCCGGGTCGAAGGCCACGCCGTTGGCGTAGCGCAGGCCGGCCGTCACCTCCGTCATGGTGCCGTCGAAGGCGAGATGGATGACGCGACCCGTGGCGGACGCCTTGAGGCTGAAGGTCCCGGAATCGGAGACATACACCCCGCCCCTTCCGTCGCCGGCCGAGGCGTTCGGATCGCCGACGCTGGGACCGCCAGCGGCCTGCCCGAACCGGCGGCCGGTCGCGCCCGACGCCGTCACCTCCACCAGCGCCTTGCCCAGATGGCAGTTGACGAGAAAGCCCGGCCCGAACGGCGCGACCGACGTGGGGCCGCACCCCCGCTCGCTCCACAACGGCCGCACGGCGTTGCCTTCGATCACGGAGACGCGGTCGGCGCCCATCTCCGCGAACAGCATCCGCCCGCCGTGCCAGAGCAGGCCCTCGGAATAATGCCCCTGCGCCACGGGCACGGACTGCGCCTGCGCCGCCGTCGACGTCGCCGCGAACCAGCACAGCACGGCCGCGAGCGAAGCGCGCCTCATGCTTCGTCGCCGCGCAGGAAGCGGTGCCCCGCGATCATGACCAGACCGCAGGCCGCGATCACGGCGGCGAAGCTCATGGTCAGCGCGCGCGAGCCCGCGAGCGGCATCAGCGTGAACACGGTGACGAGCGTGCCGAGCACGTTGCCGATGGTGGAGACGCCGTAGACATAGCTCGTGACCCGGCCGCCGACGCTGACCGAGGTCAGCAGCAGCCGCACCGCGAACGGCGTGAACACGCTGATCAGCGTCAGCGGCAGCAGGAGAAGCGCGGTCGCGGCCGTCACCACGCCGGCCATGCCGTCGCCAAGCCCGCGCAGCAGCGCGCCGAACACGGCATCGACCCACAGCGGGATCAGCGCGAGGCTGAGCCCGGCCCCGATCAGCAGCACGCCGCACAGGCGCGGGCTCATGGTGCGGTCCACCAGTGCGCCGCCGACCAGATAGCCGAGCGTCATCGCCACCAGCACGACCGCGATCAGCGCGGCCCAGGTGTTGATGCCGCCGCCGAAATACGGATTGAGGTAGCGGCTCGCCAGCATCTCGAAGCCCATCAGCGCGAAGCCGAGGATGAAGGCCAGCGTCAGCAGGACCATGCCGCGCGGCAGCGAGTGCGGCGTCACGGGCGGCCCCCGTGCTTCGAACGGTCAGCGCGGCGGATCGGTCTGCTCCTTCCACTTCTCATTGTGCTTCTCGATGGCGCGCAGCGTCTCCACCGGCGCGAAATCGTCGGTCAGGATCTTGCCCGTGGGCCGCGTCAGCACGCGGCGGGCCTCCGCCATGGTGCGCAGGTCGTAGCGCATCTCGTAGCGCGCCTGCGCGCGGGCGGCGCGCGCCAGAAGCTCGTCGCGCGCAAGCTGCGGCCCCGCATGGCCGATGGCGACCACGTTGCCGCCGGCCTCGTAGAGATCGACCGCCGGGAACACGCTGTTGAGCGTGGCGGTCGCGGAATCGAACAGCATGGTGGAGGGCTCGATATTCTGCACCACCACCCCGCCGGGCGCGAGCCGCGACTTGACCAGTGCGTAGAACTCCTTCGTGAGCAGGTGGAACGGCACGAACGGGCCGCGGTAAGCGTCGATCAGGATCAGGTCGTAGCGCTCGTCGTTGCGCAGCAGGAAGCTGCGTCCGTCCGCGACCACGGCCTTCAGGCGCTCGGTCTCCCTGAAATGGAAATATTTCTTCGCCATGTCCACCACCGCGCCGTCCAGTTCGACCGCGGTGATCGTGGCCTCCGGCAGGGCCGCGGCGAGATAGGACACCGTGCTGCCGCCGCCGAGCCCGATCTCCAGGATGCGCTCCGCCTTCGGCGCGTAGGCCACGCCGAGGGTCATGTAGCGGGTGTAGTCGACGTTGAGACCGAGGGGATCGGACAGCCGGATCCGGCTCTCCGTGTAATAGCGCTTGTTCTGGCCGAAGGTCATGGTGACGCTGTCGGCGTCGCCGAAGATGAAGATGTTGTTGTAGGTCGACTCCCGCCGCTCCAGCAGCGTCTGCGCGGCCGCGGCGCCCGCCGCGAGGGCCAGGGCGGCGCCGCAGAATGCCGCGCGCCAGAGCGGCCACCGATCCCTCATGCAGAACGCCTCATCCCCTCGGTTTCCGTCGGCCCGGCCTGGCACGGAAACGCCGCCCGAAGCGGCAAACCCCGCCCGGACGGCGTTGTTCCGAACAGATAGTCGGAGCAGGCCGGAAAGACAACGCGGCGGGACGCGATGCCGCGGACCCGTTTGTCGCGTTTTCTTCAGGCGAACCGGTTCCCGCTTGGCCCCGAAAACGCTCTATCTCCGGGTTCCGAAGACCGGATGGAGCACCCGGTCGCCGGGCGCAAGGCCGAGCCGCCGGCTGGTGCCCGCCGCCACCTCCAGCACCGCGCGCGCCGGACCGCGCGAGAAGATCGGCTTGAGCGATTCCGGCGTGGTGTTCTCGGCGATGGAATGGATGCGGCCGTCGCTGCGGATGAAGATCATGTCCAGCGGAACGAAGGTGTTCTTCATCCACATGGAGATTTCACGTTCCTCCCGGAAATCGAACAGCATGCCGCGGCCCTCGGGCAGCGTCTTGCGGAACATCAGGCCCGTGGCCTGCTGGTCCGGCGTCATCGCCATCTCGACCACGAAGAAATGCACGCCGCCCCGGCCCGCGATCTCCAGATCGGCGGTGGGCAGCGTCTGGGGCTGGTTCTGAGCCTGCGCGGCCTCCGCCCCGGCCAGCAGGACGAAGGCGGCGAGCAAAAGAAAAATCCGGCGGTGCATGGAAGCCTTTCCCATAACAGCCGCCGGACTATAACGCCTTTGGGCGTGATCCTGTCGGAAAACCGGTGCCCACTTTTCCGGATCACGCCCTCGCAGATCGGAGATCAGTGCGACGCCGGGCCGCCCAGCGGTCCCCCGTCGGGCCGCACCTCCGCCGCCATCATGCCCTTGGGACCGGGTCCGAAGCGGACCAGCACGGTCTGGCCGGGCCGCAGCTCGGCGATGCCGTAACGGCGCAGCGTCTCCATGTGGACGAAGATGTCCGCGGTGCCGTCCCCGCGCGTCAGGAAGCCGAAGCCGCGCAGCCGGTTGAACCACTTGACCTGCGCCCGCTCCAGCCCGCTGGTCGGCGTGACCGTGACGTGGGTGCGGGCCGGCGGAAGCTGCGCCGGATGCACCGCCGTCGACTCGTCCATCGACAGGATGCGGAAGCACTGCAGGCCCTTGGGCCGCTGCAGAACCTCGGCGACGATGCGCGCCCCCTCGTAGGCGGTCTGGAATCCGTCGCGCCGCAGACAGGTGACGTGCAGGAGGATGTCCGGCAGTCCGTTGTCGGGAACGATGAAGCCGTAGCCCTTGGCGACATCGAACCATTTGATGGCGCCGGAGAGTTCGATGATGGTTGCGGTGGAGTCGTCGGCGATATCGCCGCCGAGATCCGGCCCAAGCCCCAAGCTTTTTTGTATGCTGTCTGCCGCCATGACGTACCGCGGCTGCCCCTGTCTTGGCGTCTCTTCAATCAAGGACGCTTCGCGAATCTCTAAGCAACGATAGCACCCGCCCCTTTATCGAAAAGAAATAAATCGCCTTGCACAATCGGGGTGTGCGTGCCCTGTGAATATCCCGTCGAATCAGTGCGCGATGAAGGGCGAAAGCACCGCGCCGATGTCGTGACGCAGCACCAGATCGGCCTCGTCGTCGAATTCGGTCGGGTCGCGGTTGAGGATGACGAGGCGGGCGCCGCTGCGCCGCGCGATCAGCGGCAGGCCCGCGGCCGGCCACACCACCAGCGACGATCCGACCGCCAGAAAGAGATCGCAAGCCTGCGCAAGCTCTTGCGCCCGGCGCATCGCCGGCTCCGGCATCGCCTGGCCGAACGACACGGTGGCGGTCTTGATGAAGCCGCCGCAGGCGCAGTCGGGCGCATGGCCGCCCGCGGCCTCGAACCGCTCCCGGACCCAGGCCAGCTCGTAGCGCCGGGCGCAGCCGAGGCAGGTCGCATAGGTCGTGTTGCCGTGCAGCTCGACCACATCGCCTGGGGAAATCCCGGACGCCTGATGCAGATTGTCGATGTTCTGCGTCAGCACTGCGGGCGCCCTGCCGGCCCGGTACAGGCTCGCCAGCGCACGGTGCCCGCGTCCCGGCCGGGCCGCGCCGAACTGCGCCTCCATGACGAAGCGGCGACGCCAGCTTTCGTCCCGCGCCTCCCGGCTCGCCAGGAAATCGCCGAAGTCGATCGGCTTCATCTTCGTCCAGAGCCCGCCGGGCGAGCGGAAGTCCGGAATGCCGCATTCGGTGGAGATGCCGGCCCCGGTGAACGGCAGCACCCGCTCCGCCTCGCCGACAAGCTGTCGCAGGCGCTCGATGCCGGTCTCCAGATCGGGAGCGATCATTGCTATGGTTCCTGCGGACGGGCGAATGGCCGAACCATCGAGAGGATACGATGCGATTTCTCCACACAATGCTGCGCGTGCGCAATCTGGACGCGGCGCTCGCCTTCTATGTCGGCCTGCTGGGACTGAAGGAGGTCCGCCGGCGGGACGACGACAAGGGACGCTACACGCTGGTCTTCCTCGCGGCCCCCGGCGACGAGACGGCGGTGACCGCGGCGCAGAAGGAGGGCCGGCGCGACGCCCCGGTGATCGAGCTGACCTACAACTGGGACACCGAGGACTACGGCGAGGCGCGCCACTTCGGCCACCTCGCCTACGAGGTCGA
>CAZZCV010000041.1:0-182 GCA_964653225.1 uncultured Rhodoplanes sp.
GGCATCGTGGTGGACGACGCCATCGTCGTGGTGGAGAACGTCGAGCGCAACATCGCCAAGGGCCTTTCGCCGCGCGAGGCGTCGATCAAGAGCATGGACGAGGTCGGCGGCGCGCTGGTCGCGATCGCGCTGGTGCTGTCCTCGGTGTTCATCCCCTCGGCCTTCATCACCGGCATTTCCGG
>CAZZCV010000041.1:192-31126 GCA_964653225.1 uncultured Rhodoplanes sp.
GGGCCGGCGACAGCGTCAGCGACACGAACAGCGAGATGATGGTGGCCGCCGGCCCTGTGCGCGTTGCTGCTCAAGCGGCACGATCCGTCGCATCGCGACCGCTGGTGGGAGCGGCCGATCCACGGATTCTTCCGCGGCTTCAACCGCGGCTTCGATTCCTTCAGCCGTGGCTACGGCTGGCTCGCCGCCAGGACCGTGCGCTTCGCTGCCATCATGCTGGTGCTCTACGCCGGCCTGCTTGCCTTCGGCCTCAACGAGTTCCGCAAGGCGCCGCAGGGCTTCATCCCGCAGCAGGACCGCGGCTACCTGATCGTGGCCGCGCAGCTTCCGCCCGGCTCGGCGCTGGCGCGGACCGACGCCGTCATGAAACGGGCGGCGGAGATCGTTCGGGCGCAGCCGGGCGTCGCGCATGTGATCAACATCGTCGGCTTCTCCGGCGCGACCTTCTCCGTCGCGCCGAACGCCGGCGCGATGTTCGTGGTGCTGGATTCGTTCGAGAACAGGCTCAAGCAGCAGGGCCAGACCGCGGCCGCCATCCAGGGCGCGCTGTTCGGCAAGCTCGCCGTGATCCAGGACTCGATGATGATCGTGGTGCAGCCGCCGCCGGTGCAGGGCATCGGCAACGCCGGCGGCTTCCGCATGATGGTCGAAGACCGCAGCGGCCAGGGTCCGCAGGCGCTGCAGGGCGCGGTCTATGCCATGATGGGCCGCGCAGCGCAGACGCCGGGCCTGCAGCAGGTCTTCTCGCTGTTCGAGACCCAGACGCCGCAGCTCTACCTCGACATCGACCGTACCAAGGCGCAGCTTCTCGGCATCAACATGCCGGACGTGTTCAACGCGCTCCAGGTCTACATCGGCTCGGCCTATATCAACGACTTCAACCTGTTCGGCCGCACCTTCCGCGTCCAGGCGCAGGCGGAGGCGCCGTACCGGCTCGAAGCCAGGGACGTTCTGGCCCTGCGGGTCCGCAACAGCGCGGGAGAGACCGTGCCGCTTGGCTCGTTCACGACCGTCTCCGACATCTCCGGCCCTTACCGGATGCCGCGCTACAACATCTATCCGGCCGCCGAGCTGGATGGCTCGGCCGCGCCCGGCTACTCGCAGGGGCAGGCGATCGAGATCATGCAGAAGCTCGCGGCGGAAACCCTGCCGCCGGGCTTCGCCTACGAGTGGACGGCGCTCGCCTACCAGCAGATCCGCGCCGGCAACACCGCGATCTTCGCGTTCGTTCTGGGCGTGGTGTTCGTCTATCTCGTGCTGGCGGCGCAGTACGAAAGCCTGACCCTGCCGCTGTCGGTCATCCTGATCGTGCCGATGTGCCTGGTCGCGGCGATCACCGGCGTCGTGCTGCGGGGACAGGACAACAACATCCTCACGCAGGTGGGCTTCATCGTGCTCATCGGCCTCGCCGCCAAGAACGCGATCCTGATCGTCGAGTTCGCCAAGCAGCTCGAGGACGAGGGGCGGGACCGTTTCCAGGCGGCCGCCGAGGCCGCGGGCCTGCGGCTGCGGCCGATCCTGATGACGTCGCTCGCCTTCATCCTCGGCGTCGCGCCGCTGGCCTTCGCCACCGGAGCGGGCGCCGAGCTGCGCGCGGCGCTCGGCACGGCCGTGTTCTCGGGCATGATCGGCGTGACGGTCTTCGGGCTCCTCTTCACGCCGGCCTATTACGTGATCGCCCGCTGGCTTGCGGGCGTCACCTCGCGCCGCAAGGCCGCGCCCCACGCGCCGCATCCGGCGGAATAGGGCGGCGCCGGAGGCGCGCAAAGGGAAGCCCGGCTGCCGGAGCAGCCGGGCGTTCGCCTCGGGTGTCGTCCAATCGGTCTGAGCTTCCCCAGGAGCGCTGGCATTCCCGAGACACGGTGAACGTGCGAGGTCACGCCGCGTTCCCGTCGGCGGGCGGCTTTTCCCGGTGTGCCTTCACGGCGTAGGGGCTGACCAGCTCGTCGAGCCAGCCGCGGGTGGTGCAGAGCGCCTTCTCCAGGCGGTCGAGGGGAACCGGTTCTTTTGCCGGTTCGGCCGGAGGCGGATCGTTGCTGGCGTGCGGATGCGATGTGGGCATGGCGGCCTCCTGATCTGTTTGCGCAACACGCGGCATGCGCCCCCGTTCCCATCGAAGGAGATGCGTGGTCGTCATTGCGCGCTCCCAATGCGTGCGATGCCGCAGCGCGGAACCTTCGCTCCGGCCGGCGCTTACTCTTAGGAGCGGCGCGAGGTGCGCCTGTTCGAAATCAACTGGAAGGGAGCCCGTCATGGTCACAGCCACGACTCTCGAGAATCGCGAAACCGCGTCGCTGATCGGCAGCGACAAGGTCGAAGGAACCGCCGTCTACGGCACCGACGAGAAAAAGATCGGCTCGGTCGAGCGCGTGATGATCGACAAGACCAGCGGCAAGGTCGCCTACGCCGTGCTCAGCTTCGGCGGCTTCATGGGACTCGGGGAGGACTACTATCCGGTTCCCTGGTCTATGCTGAAATACGACACCAATCTGGGTGGCTACCGCGTCAACCTGACCAAGGCGCAGCTCGACAAGGCGCCGAAGTACAGCGACAGCACCGGCTGGAACTGGGACCGCTCCAACGACCAGCGGGTTTACGACTACTATCGCGTGGACCCCTACTGGGGCTGATGCGGCACCGGACGGCGCGCGGAGCATCATGGCCCGCGCGCCGCCGCCTTTTGGGGAGACCGTCATGGATCATTCGCCGCTCTGGAGTCTCGTCACCATCGCCGGCCCGCTCGTGCTGCTGGCCGCGCTGATCTATGGCGCGGTGATGTGGCGTCGCCGCCGCTCGCCGCGCGAGGAGGCTAAGCGCGACCGCAGCACCCGCGCACTCTACGAGGAGGTCGAGACGGGCACCGCCGATGGCGATATCGTCTCGCCGCCCATCGCGCCGCGCGACAAGGCCCGGCAGACCGAAGACGAGATCGCGCGCGAGCGGCTCGGCGGCAGCCGCGGTGCGCGCGAACTGGGCGAGGCACCGATGGTGCCGCAGCAGGGCAAGAACACGCCGCGCGACGTCGAGCCGGGTCACACGGCCTGATCTTTTTCGGCGGCCGGACCGGATCGCTGGCTTCTCTTTGATACGCGCATGCTGCCGGGCTCTTGGGCACGAAGCACGCCGGGCCCTCGCCGGCGCGGCCGGGCAGCTGTCGCGCCCTGTTGGGTGGGCCAAATTCTTTTGACAGATCAATGTTCTGGCCGATTGCTCCCGCACCTCGGGTTCACACAATCGTGAACCCGAGGTGCGGCGACGCGCCCGACACATTTGAGGAATAACAAACTAGAACAGGTGTTTGCCGAGGGCTCGGGCTTCCCCGTCCGAGGCCGGCTGCAGGCGTCGGGTGGGGATCTCGACGCTCGCGTCGTTTCAGGCTGCCGATGTTTTTCAGAACAACCAACGCTCCCGGAACCCAGAGAGGATATTCATGATCATCCGCATTGCGCTCGCCGCCGCCGTTGCCTTCGCAGGCGTCACCACGGTCGCCGCCCAGAGCGACCCGATCGCCGCCCGCAAGGCCGCCATGAAGGCGGTGGGCGATCAGAACCGGGTGGCCACTGAGCTGCTCGACGGCAAGCGTCCGTTTTCGGCCGATGCCGCCCGGCAGGTTCTCAATGGTTTCGCGGATTCGGCCACCCGGATGAAGACCCTGTTCCCCGAGACCTCCAAGACCGGCGGCGACACCAAGGCGCTGCCCGCGATCTGGGAGAAGAAGGCCGACTTCGACGCCAAGCTCGACGCCTTTGCGGCCTCCTCCAAGGCGGCGGCCGGCAAGGTCAACGATCTCGCCTCGTTCAAGGCCGAGATCGGCGAGGTCCGCAAGAGCTGTGGCGGCTGCCACCAGCCCTATCGCGCGCGGAGCTGAGCTGCGGCCGGACGGCCCGGTCGATCAGGGGCGGCGTGTCCTGCGGACCGCCGTCTCTTCGCTTCCGGCGCCCGTGCCGTCCGGCATTGATCTATTCTTAGATACGGTGACGGACCGAACGGCCGCACGACGGCAGGAGACCGCGATGCTGCGCAAACTGATCCTTGTTCTGGCCGTCGCCGGTCTGGCCGGGCTCGGCGCATTCTGGTTCCTCACGGTGCCGGCAACCGTGCCCGCCAGCGCGCTCGCGCCGCACACGCCGGACGCCGCCAACGGCCGTGCGATGTTCTTCGCCGGCGGCTGCGCCTCGTGCCACGCCACGCCGGACCAGAAGGACAACCTGCGTCTGGGCGGCGGGCTGCCGCTGCGCTCGCCGTTCGGGACCTTCTATGCCCCCAACATCTCGCCCGATCCGGTCGACGGCATCGGCCGCTGGAGCGAGGCGGATTTCGTTACCGCGATGGTGAAGGGCACATCGCCGGACGGCCGCCATTATTATCCGGCGTTCCCCTACACCTCGTACCAGAAGATGGCACAGACCGACGTGCGCGACCTGTTCGCCTTCATCAGGACGCTGACGCCGGTGCAGGGCCGGACGCGCGACCACGACCTGCCGTTTCCGTTCAACATCCGCCGCACGCTGGGCGGCTGGAAGCTCCTGTTCCTCGACGGCAAGCCGTTCGCGGCCGACCCGTCGAAGGACGCCGACTGGAACCGCGGCGCGTATCTCGTCAACGGCCCCGGCCATTGCGCGGAGTGCCACAGCCCGCGCAACGCGCTCGGCGGCCTGATCGAGACCCAGCGCTTCGCCGGCGGGCCGGACCCGAGCGGATCGGGCTGGGTTCCCAACATCACCCAGCACGGCATGAGCGGTTGGTCCGTCGAGGACATCGCCAAACTGCTGGAAACCGGAGAGAACCGCGACGCGGACACGGTCGGCGGCGAGATGGGCAAGGTGGTGGCCAACACCGCGCAGCTCAGCGATCGGGATCGCAAGGCGATGGCGATCTATCTCAAATCGCTGCCGCCGGTCGAGGGACCGAAGCGGCCGGAGCGGAACTGACGCGCTCCACGTCCCCGGCCCGCTTTTGGGCCGCGGTCATGCAACATTGGCCGTTGCCATGCCCCGCGCAGGCGGGGCATCCAGAGGCGCTGCCGCAGCCCGCCATGCGCCGCCGGACGCGCCGTGTCCCGCGGCGCAGGGCGGGCGATGACATCGGGACGACATGAATCTCTTCAAGGCCATCACGGCGAAGCTGATCTCGCTGATCCTGTTCGTCGTGATGTCGGCCCTGGTGCGCTATGTCGGCGACGCCATCCCGCTCGGCGAGGTGGTGTTCTTCCGCGCCTTCTTCGCGATCCTGCCGGTGCTGGTGATCTACGCCTGGCAGGGCCAGATCCTCGCCGCGGTGGCAACGAAGCGGCCTTTCGGCCACGTCGGCCGTGGCCTGATCAGCGTCGGTGGCATGTTCCTCAACTTCGCGGCGCTGTCGCGGCTGCCGCTGGTGGACGCCACCGCGATCTCGTTCGCGGCCCCGCTCGTCACCGTCGCCTTCGCCGCGCTGTTCCTCGGCGAGCGCGTGCGAATCTACCGCTGGTCCGCGGTCGGCGTGGGCTTCTTCGGTGTGATCGTGATGCTGTGGCCCCATCTCGACTTCTCGCAGTTCGCCGCGGGCGGGGCGGCTTCCTCCACCGCCGCGGTGGGCGCGGCCTGCGCGCTCGCCGGCGCGGTCTGCACGGCGGGCGCGGTGGTGCAGACGCGCCGGCTCGTCACGTCGGAGAGCACCTCGTCGATCGTGTTCTACTTCTCGCTGATCTGTTCGCTGGCGGGGCTTGCGACCCTGCCGTTCGGCTGGGTGATGCCGAGCGGGCCGATGCTGGCGGCGCTCGTCACCATCGGCATCCTCGGCGGGCTCGCGCACATCGTGCTCACGGCGAGCTACCGATACGCGCCGGCCTCGGTGGTCGCGCCGCTCGACTACAGCTCGATGATCTGGGCGTTTCTGCTCGGCTACTGGGTGTTCGGCGAGGTGCCCACGGTCTACATCTTCGTGGGCGGGGCCATCGTGGCGGCGTCGGGCATCTATGTGATCCTGCGCGAGCGTCAGCTCGGCTTGCGCCGCATCCGCGAGGCCGAGGGGCCGGCCAGCGGGGGCTAGCCAGGTCCGCGCTCTCGGAGCGCCGTGCTCTCAGAACGCCTTGAAGGTGATGATCGTCCGCGTGTCCTGGATGCCCGGAACGGTCTGCACCTTCTCGTTGACGAAGTGCCCGATGTCGGTGCCGGCCTCGACGTAGAACTTGACCAGCAGGTCGAACTCGCCCGCGGTCGAATAGATCTCCGAGGCGATCTCCGCATCCGCGAGCCGGTTGGCCACGTCGTAGGACTGGCCGAGCTGGCATTTGATCTGGACGAAAAAGGGGACCATCCGAACCTCCGGCCGCGTCGCGGCGTCGCCCGGCCAATCCAGCAAAAACCCGGCATGCTGGCAAGCCGCCCTTGCGCGCCCGTGACGGCGGATTTAGGTTGCCCGCGCATTCTCATGGGGTGTCCGGCGGGTCTGCCGCCGGGCTGAGAGGCATCCGTGCCAACCCATCGAACCTGATCCGGGTCATGCCGGCGGAGGGAGTTGGAGATGCACATGCCCGCCGACGATCTTGCCGCTGTCGCCGCCGAACTTCTGGAGCGCGTGCGGACGCGCGCGCCGCGCGTCCATTGCATCACCAACGCGGTGGCGCAGACCTTCACCGCCAACATGCTGCTGGCGGCTGGCGCGATCCCGTCCATGACCGTCTCGGCCCGCGAGGTCGCGGGCTTCGCGCAGCGCGCCGACGCGCTGCTCGTCAACCTCGGCACCTTTGACGCCGAGCGGCAGAAGGCTGCCCTGCTCGCCGTCGCGGCCGTCGCGAAGGCGAAGAAGCCCTGGGTGCTCGATCCCGTGTTCATCGACCGCTCGAAGCCGCGCGCGGACTTCGCGAAGCGGCTCGCCGCGAAACGGCCGGCCGCGATCCGGCTCAACCAGCCGGAGTTCGAGGCGCTCGCCGGCAAGGGCACGACGCTCGCCCGCTACGCCAAGGCCCGGCGCACGGTGCTGGGGCTGACCGGCGAGATCGACGTGGTGTCCGACGGCAAGCGCATGGCGGCGATCGCCAATGGCGATCCGCTGATGGCGCGGGTCACCGCGATGGGTTGCGCGGGCTCGGCGCTGCTGGCCGCCTTTCTCGCGGTCGAGAAGGACTCTTTCGTTGCCGGGGCCTGCGCGCTGCTCGCGCTCGGCGTGGCCGGCGAGGTCGCGGCCGTGCGGGCGCGCGGGCCGGGCAGCCTCGCGGTCGAGATTCTCGATGCGATCCACGGACTCGACCGCCAGACCCTGATCGCACGCGCCAAGGTGAGCGAATGAAACCCGATCTGCGCTGCTACGCCATCGTCGATCCGCAGGTGTCCGGCGGCCACGACCTCGCGGACCTCTCCCGGAGTCTCGCGGAGGGCGGCGCGACCCTGTTCCAGTTGCGCGACAAGCTCTCCGACATCCGCGACATGGTCGCGCGCGCCCGCGCCATCAAGGCGGCCATCGGCGCGGTGCCGCTGCTGATCAACGACCGGGTGGACGTGGCGCTCGCCTCGGGCGCGGACGGCGTGCACATCGGCTGGGACGACATGGCGCCGCAGGACGCGCGGCGTCTGCTGGGGCCGGACGCGATCATCGGTCTCACGATCAACAGCGCGGAGCGCGCGAACGTCGCGGCCATCGACCTGATCGACTACGCGGGCATCGGCGGCGTCTACGGCACCACGTCGAAGGCCACGAAAAGCACGCCGATCGGCACCGAAGGCTTCGCGCGCGTGGCCGGGGCGCTGCGCGCGCGCCGGCCCGGCTTTCCGACCTGCGGCATCGCCGGAATCCATGCCGGCAACGCCGCGGCCGTGATCGAGGCCGGCGCGGATGGAGTATCGGTGATCTCCGCGCTGTCGCTGGCGCCCGATCCCAGGGCGGCCGCGCGCGAACTGCTCGCCGTGGTCGACGCTGCGGCCGCGAAGCGAAAGGGCTGAGGAGCGATGAGCGCGATCGCCGTCACCATTGCGGGCTCGGATTCCAGTGGCGGGGCGGGCATCCAGGCCGATCTCAAGACCTTTTCCGCGCTCGGCGTCTATGGCGCTTCGGTGATCGCCTCGCTGACCGCGCAGAACACCGTCGGCGTCCGCGAGATCGCGGACGTGGCGCCGGCCTTCGTCACCGCGCAGATCGATGCGGTGTTCGAGGATCTCGCCGTGAGCGCCGTGAAGATCGGCATGCTGTCCAACGCCGCGGTCGTCGAGGCCGTGGCCGCAGGCCTTGCGAAGCATCGCCAGACCCAGGTGGTGCTCGATCCGGTGATGGTTGCGACCTCGGGCGACCGGCTGCTGCGTGCGGACGCGGTGGAGCGCCTGACGCAGCTCCTGATCCCCCGCGTGCGCCTGATCACGCCCAACCTGCACGAGGCAGCGGCCCTGCTGGACGCGCCGGTGGCGGCGGACGAGGCCGCGATGCGCGCGCAGGCGGAGCGGCTGCTCGACCTCGGCGCGCGCGCGGTGTTGATCAAGGGCGGGCACGGCGAGGGCCACGAAAGCGTGGACCTGCTGGTCGAGCCCGGCAACGCGGTCCGGCTGCCCGCGCCGCGCATTCATACGCGGAACACCCATGGCACCGGCTGCACGCTGTCGTCCGCGGTCGCCGCCGGGCTCGCCAAGGGTCTCGGCCTCGTGGCGGCGGTGGAGCAGGCCAAGGCTTATGTGACGGCTGCGATCGCCGCCGGCGGCCGCATCCAGGTGGGTTCGGGCGAGGGCCACGGCCCGGTCCACCACTTCCATGCCTGGTGGTGAGGCCGCGCGCGCAACGGAGAATTCCATGTCCAGGATCGACACCAGGATCGACCGCAGGACGCTGATCGCAGCCGGTTCCGCCGGGGTTGCGGGCGTGGTGGCTGCGCCCGCGGTGGCGCGGGCACAGGCCCGACGCTGGCGCATGGTCACGTCCTGGCCCAGGCGCCTGCCGGGACCCGGCATGTCGGCGGAGCGAGTGGCGGAGCGGATTGCCGCGCTGTCGGGCGGGCGTCTCCAGGTAACGGTCCACGGTGCGGGCGAGGTGGTGCCGGCCTTCGAGGTGCTGGACGCGGTGGGCTCCGGCGTGGCCGAGATCGGCCACACAGCATCCTTTTTCTGGCAGGGCAAGGAGCCGGCGGCGGTGTTCTATACGACCGTGCCGTTCGGGCTCACGCCTCACGAGCATGTCGCCTGGGTCGAGGCGGGCGGCGGTCAGGCGCTCTGGGACGAGCTTTATGCGCCGTTCGGCGTGAAGCCCTTCATGGGCGGCAACACCGGCGTCTGCATGGGCGGCTGGTTCCGCCGCGAGATCGCTTCGCTCGCGGACCTGCGCGGGCTCAAGGTGCGCTCGCTCGGGCTCGGCGGGGAGGTGCTGCGCCGGCTCGGCGCCACGCCGCAGACCACGCCGCCCGCGGAAATCCTCACCAGCCTGCAATCGGGGGTGATCGACGGCGCGGAGTTCGTGGGGCCGGGCTCGGACATCGCGCTCGGCCTCTACCGCGTGGCGCCGCTCTACTACGGGCCGGGCTTCAACAAGCCGAACGGCACCGGCGAGTGCATCGTGTCGCTGCGGGCCTGGAACGCGCTCGATGCCGAGCTGAAAGCGGTGGTGGCGCACGCCTGCGCCGCGGAGGCGGGCTTCGCGCTCTCCGAGATGGAGCGGCTCAACGCCGAGGCGCTGGCCGTGCTCACCGCCAGGCACAAGGTTCAGCTCCGCAGCTTCCCGGCGGACGTGGTGGCCGCCGCCCGCAAGGAGGCGGCCGCGGTGCTGGCGGAACTGGCCGCGCGCAGCGAGCGGGCGCGCCGCGTCCATGATTCCTATGCCGCGTTCCGCGAGCGCACCGCCGCCTGGTCGCGGATTTCGCTCCAGGCCGTGCTGGAAGCGCGAGCCGGCTAGAGGCCCGCGGGCCTTCCGGATTCCGCCCCGCTGTCGGCGAAAATCGTGCGGCCGGCTCGGTTTTCGCCCGGTCTTTACGCGGCGTTAACCATTTTTGGATTGAATTCATTAACCAAGCGCTTCGGCCCGCGGCCGCGACCCTTCGTGTCGTCGTTCCACGCCCGAGCCTTCGGCGTGCTTCGTAACCCTGCGTGTTTTCCCGGATTGCGTCTGTGCTGCGCGCAAGGCCGCGCCCGCTGCGTATTCCGATCGAGCCATACACCGAATTCAGAATCCTGAGGGGAGTTGGACTATGACATCGAAGTGGATCAAGGCGGGCGCTGCGGCTGCTGCGGTGCTGTTCGCGCCGGTCGCGGCGCAAGCCGCCGACATGCCGATCAAGGGGCCGCGCTCGTACTACAAGGCGCAGCCGTCCGCGATCGCCTACTACAACTGGACCGGCTTCTATGCCGGCGCGGTCGCCGGCTACGGCTGGGGCACGTCGAACTGGGACGGCACCGGCATCAACACCAGCCCGAAGGGCTGGAACCTGGGCGGCACGCTCGGCTACAACCTGCAGACCGGCTCGATCGTCTGGGGCCTGGAGACCGACCTCGCCTGGTCGAACGTGAAGGGCAGCAGCTCGGCCGGCGGCCTCACCTTCACCACCGAGAACGGCTGGCTCGGCACCGCGCGCGGCCGCGTCGGTTACGCCTTCGACCGCTTCCTGCCCTACTTCACCGGCGGTCTGGCCTACGGCAACGTCAAGGCCAAGGTCGATCCCGTGGGCCTCTCGGCCAGCAAGACCAAGCTCGGCTGGACCGTCGGCGGCGGTCTCGAATACGCCTTCATGGGCAACTGGACGGCCAAGGCCGAGTACCTCTACGTCGATCTCGGCCGCTTCGACACCGGCTTCGCCGCGCCCGCGGTCGCCAACGTGAACTTCCACGAGCATCAGGTCCGCGTCGGCCTGAACTACAAGTTCTCCGGCCCGGTCTTCAGCCGCTTCTGATGACGCCGCGGCGGCTTTCGCCGCCGCCCAGGCCAAGGACAACGACAGGAACCCCAGGCCTCGCGCCTGGGGTTTTTGCGTTGCGGCGGATCCGCAAGCGGGAATGCGGGCCTCCGACGCCTCTGTTGCGACAGTGCAACAGTGTCGGGAATTGACGATCGGGATGCGGTTCGGAGCCGGCGGGACGATTGCGTGCATCCGGCCGGGACGTACTCTCCTGCCTGCAAGTCAAGTGATTCGTTCCGGCTTGAGGGTGTTGTCCTCGTTTTTTATCGGGGAAGGGGCCGTTCCCCACAGCTCCTCGAGCCGCCATCCGGTGGCTGCGCGTTCCGTTCCAGCGGTGAACTGTGCGTTTGGCGAAGCGCCCGTCCGGGCCTTTCGCCAAGGGCGATGCGATTCGATCTGTGACCGACAAGCGTGAGACCGAGCACGGTGCGATGCGGCACCGCTTGCGATTCTGGCCAACAACTCACCGGCGCATGGGAGACGAGAGAGATGAAGCTCAAACTGATCGGAGCGGGGATCGCGGCCCTGTCGATGCTGGCAGGCACGTATTCCGCGCAGGCTGCCGACATTCCGCGGCCCTATTACAAGGCGCAGCCGCGCTCGGTCGTTGCCTACTATAACTGGACCGGCTTCTACGCCGGCATCGTCGCCGGCTACGGCTGGGGCACGTCGAACTGGGACGGCACCGGCATCAACACCAGCCCGAAGGGTTGGAACGTCGGCGGCACGCTCGGCTACAACTACCAGGTCGGCTCGATCGTCTGGGGCCTTGAGACCGACCTCGCCTGGTCGAACGTGAAGGGCAGCAACTCCACCGCCGGCGTCACGCTCACCACCGAGAACCGCTGGCTCGGCACCTTCCGCGGCCGCCTCGGCTACGCCGCCGACCGTTTCCTGCCGTACATCACCGGCGGTCTGGCCTACGGCGACATCAAGGCCAGCGTCGATCCGGGGGCTCTGAGCGCCAGCAAGACCAAGCTCGGCTGGACCATCGGCGGCGGCCTCGAATACGCCTTCCTCGGCAACTGGACGGCCAAGGCCGAGTACCTCTACGTCGACCTCGGCCGCTTCGACACCGGCTTCGCCGCGCCGCTGACCGCCAACGTGAACTTCAAGGAGCACCTGGTCCGCGTCGGCCTGAACTACAAGTTCTCCGGCCCGATCTTCAGCCGCTGGTAAGCGCGCGCGTCAGGAAGACAAGACGACGAAGCCCCGGACCCAGGGTCCGGGGCTTCTGCTTTTCGGAGCGGGTCGAACCGCCTCGGGCGGTCAGCGGCGCGCCTTGACGATCTTCTGCTTCTGGGTGCCGAGCCCGGTGACGCCCAGCTCCACCACGTCGCCGACCTGGAGGAACTTCGGCGGCTTCATGCCGAGCGCCACGCCCGAGGGCGTGCCGGTGATGATGATGTCGCCGGGCTCCATGATGAAATACTGCGAGCACCACCAGACGATCTCCGCGACGCTGAACACCATCGTCTTGGTGTTGCCGCGCTGCCGGTACTCGCCGTTGACCTTCAGCCAGATGTCGAGGTTCTGCGGATTCCTGATCTCGTCCTTGGTGGCGACGAAGGGGCCGATCGGGCCGAAGGTCTCGCAGCCCTTGCCCTTGGTCCACTGGCCGGCGCGCTCGATCTGGAACACGCGCTCGGACACGTCGTTGGCGAGGAAGTAGCCCGCCACCGCGCTCATCGCCTTGTCCTTGGACAGATAGCTCGCGCGCTTTCCGATGACGATGCCCAGTTCGACCTCGTAGTCGAGCTTGCTCGAGTCCTTCGGAGTGATGGTGTTGTCGTTCGGCCCGACGATGCAGGACACCGCCTTGTTGAAGATCACCGGCTCCGACGGCAGCTTCATGCCGGCCTCGGCCGCGTGGTCGGCGTAATTCAGGCCGATGGCGATGAAGTTGGAGGGCCGCGCCACGCAGGGGCCGAGCCGCGGCTTGCCCTTCACCAGCGGCAGGCGCTTGAGGTTGGCCTTCTTGATCTTCGCGAGGCCGGCCGGCGACAGCGCCTCGCCGTCGATGTCCTTCACGATCTTGGACAGATCGCGGATCTGGCCGTCGGCATCGATGATGCCGGGCTTCTCGCGGCCGGCGGCTCCGTAACGGACGAGCTTCATCTCTTAGTCCCCCTGGGTTTCCATGTTCCGATCGATGGGTGGCGCATCATGCGTTGGCGTGCGGGCGCGGGCAAGCGGGCTCGGTGTTCGGGCGCGATGTCGTCGGAAAGCCGGTTCCGCTTTTCCGGGTCGCGCCCTAGAACGCGCCCGGAAAGACGCCGCCGTCCATGAGAATGTTCTGCCCGGTGATGAAGCCGGCATGCGACGAGCACAGGAACGCGCAGGCCGCGCCGAACTCGTCCGGCTGGCCGAATCGCCTGGCCGGGATCGTGGCCATGCGTTCCTTCTCCGCCTGCTCCAGCGGAATGCCCTTCTTGGTCGCGGTGTTCTGGTTGTTGGAGCGCAGCCGGTCGGTGTCGAAGGGCCCCGGCAGCAGGAAGTTGATGGTGACGTTGGAGGAGGCGACGGTGCGCGCCACGCCGGCGAGGAACGCGGTGAGGCCGGCGCGGGCGCCGGACGACAGGTCGAGGCCCGCGATCGGCATCTTCACCGAGCCGGAGGTGATGTTGACGATGCGGCCGAATTTCCGCGCGATCATCGGATCGATGGCCTTCTGGATCAGCTCGATCGGCACCACCATGTTGCCGACCACGCCGTTGACCATCGCGTTGCGGTCCAGCTCGCGGAAGTCCTTGAACGGCGGGCCGGCGTTGTTGACCACCAGGATATCGGGCTCGGGGCACGCGGCGAACAGCGCGGCCTGACCCTCGGGCGTGGCGACGTTGGCCGCGACCGCGTGGATCTTGGCGCCGGTGGCCTTGCGGATTTCGGCGGCCGCGGCCTCAAGCCTTGCGGCATCCAGTCCGTTCACCACCACCTCGCAGCCGGCTTCGGCGAGCCGCGTGGCGCAGGCCCGGCCGAGGCCCCGGCTCGATGCGCAGACGATGGCCTTGCGGCCGGCAATCCCTAAGTCCATTCCGATCTCCTCTTTGCGGGCGCCACTATAGCGGCTTCGCCGCGCGTGTCATCGCAGCCTGTCATCGCACGCCGGTGCCGCGGGTTGGCTTGCCGAAGCCCGGACCGCGACCGGAAATCCCGATGGGCGCTGAAAACTCCGTCTGGTAAGGGTATGCCGGCCTGCGGTGGCTTGCCGGCTCGCCATGCGGCCGCCATCAAGCGGTGCCATGCGGCAGAACGGCCTTTTCCAGACACCCTCTGAATCGGAGAGCGAATGATCTCGCGATTTGTCCTGAATGCGGCGCTGCTCTCCCTGGGCGTGCTGCTCTCCGCCTGCGCGGCGTCGCCGGAGCGGACCGCCGAGCGCAACAGGGACCGTTGCATCGCGGCCGGACACCGGGAGGGCACCGACGCCTTCGCCGGCTGCCTGGCGCAGATCGAGACCAACAGCGACGTGCGTCGCGAGGCCAACCGCCGCTTCATGATGGAAAGCCGTCCCGATACGCCGCTCAGCGGGCGGTGACGGAAGGCCGGGGCGCTGATAAGGTGCGGCCGTGATGACCGATCCCGTCGCGCTTCCGACCGCCGCCGATGTCGATGCCGCCGCCGCGCGGCTCGCCGGCGTGGCGCTGCGCACCCCGCTGGTGAACTCGCCGGTGCTCGATGCGCTGACCGGCGCGCGCGTCTTCCTCAAGGCGGAGACCCTGCAGCGCACCGGCTCGTTCAAGTTCCGCGGCGCCTACAACAGGATCTCGCAGATTCCCGACGAGAAACGTGCCGGCGGCGTGGTGGCCTATTCGTCCGGCAACCATGCGCAGGGCGTGGCCGCAGCCGCGAAGCTCTGCGGCATGCCGGCGGTGATCGTGATGCCGAAGGACGCGCCGCGTCCCAAGCGCGAGCGCACCGCGGCGCTCGGCGCCGAGGTCGTGCTCTACGACCGCGACGCGGGCGAGGACCGCGCCGCGATCGCGCGCGGCATCTGCGAAGCGCGCGGGGCCGTGCTGGTGCCGCCGTTCGACGATCCGGCGATCATCGCGGGGCAGGGCACGGCGGGCCGCGAGATCGCGGAAGACCTCGCGGCGCTCGGCGTCGTGCCCGAAATCGTGGTGATCGGCGCCTCGGGCGGCGGGCTCGCCGCAGGCATCGCGCTGGCGCTGAAGGCGCGGGTGCCGGGCGCGAAGTTCTACACCGCCGAGCCCGCGGGCTTCGACGACACCGCGCGCTCCTTCGTTTCCGGCAGGCGCGAGAAAAACCCGCAGCCGAGCGGCACGATCTGCGACGCCCTGATGACCGAGACGCCGGGCGCGATCACCTTCGAGATCAACCGGCGGCTGATCGGCGAGGGCGTGAGCGCGACCGACGAGGAGGTCGGCCGCGCGGTGGCGTTTGCGTTTCGCGAACTGAAGCTGGTGGTGGAGCCGGGCGGCGCGATCGGGCTCGCCGCGCTGCTGGCCGGCCGGCTCGACATCCGCGGCCGGACGGTGGTGGCCGTGCTGTCCGGCGGCAACGTCGATGCCGAGATGTTCCACCGGCTGGTGGCGGCTTAGCCCGCGCGCGGGTCTTCCGATCTCAACTGAACAGGGCGACGGTCTCGGCCGCGCTGCGCGCGCGCAACGGCGCGAGCGGATCGGGCGGCGGCGGCAGCGCGGGCATCGTGGCCGCGAGCTGCGGTACCGGGACAGAAGCTTGCGCGGGCGTGTCGGCCGGGGCGGCCGCGGCCTCGAACAGGAACGCGGCCGGGTCGGACTCCGCGTCCGCATCGGTGGTCTCGAACAGGAAAGCGGCGTCGCCGGGGTCGGCGGCGGCAGCGGCCGTTGCGGCGACAGGGGGCGTGTCTTCCACGGGCCCGGCAGCCGGTTCCTGATCGGATGCGGGCCCGGCCTGCCGGAAGATCACGGCGGTGCCGATCTCCGGCGGCAGGAACGGGATCGATTCCATGCGCGCGAAGTTCGACAGCAGGTCGCTCTCGGGCGCGGGCGGCGCGGTACGGGCTTCCGCCGGCGCGGGCGTCGGGATCGGGGCCGGCTCGTCGTCGAGGGTGTCGGCGCGGGCTTCGACGTGCGCGGCGTCGAGGGGCTGCGGCGCGGCCGGGGGTGTTGGAGCCTCGGCCGGCGCGAGCGCGACGGGGTCCGGCGGGCTCCGTTCCGGTTCGCTGGCGAGGGCCGGGGCCGGGGCCGGCGGCGCGGTCTCCGCCTGCGCCTCGGCCTGCGCCTCGGCCTGCGCGTCGATGGCGGCGCTGGCCGCGACGGGCTCTGCCGGTTCGGAAGGCCTGGCCGGAGCGGTGAGCGCCTCCACCATCGCCTCCAGCATGGCGAAGCTCGGAGCCTTCGCCGGCGCCGGCTCTTCCATGGAGGCTTCGGGGCGCTCCAGCCGCGACACCACCGCGCTGACGGTCGGCACGCGCTGCGGCTCGGCTTCCGGTCCGGGCTCGGCCTGGCGCGCGGCGGGGGCCCTGCCGGCGATGGCCAGCATCGCCGCGATCCGGCCTTCGAGCCGGTCGAGCAGCGCGTTCACGTCCACCGTGCGCGCCCCGTATTCGTCGTCGAGCGCCATGGCGAGGCGGGCTTCCGCGATGTCGCTCGCGGTTTCGCCGAGCTGATGGCGCAGGCGCGCGAACGGCGGCGCGGCGTGATCGGCCGCGAGCGCGGCCTCGATCCGGCGGATCGCGGCAAGCGCGGTCTCGGCTTCGGCGGCAAGATCGACAGGCTGAGGCGCTGGCCGCGCGCCGGGAACGGGCGGGGCCGCGCTTTCGTCGAAACTCGCCACTTTACGAACGGGCTCGTTGGACATGCGCCATCCACCGCCTGGCCTTGAGTCCGGCACGATCTTGTCCGAAAACCGGCTCCCGCTTTTCGGGATCATGCTCCAGGCTGCGTGCCAATCTGCATGTTCGCCGCTGAATCGCAATCCGCACGATGGCCGCCCCGCCGAATTTCTCCACCGACCGCTTCGCGCTCAAGGCGGGGCTGTTCTATGCCGCGTACTTTCTGTACGGCGGCGTCCAGCTTCCGTTTTTCCCGCTCTGGCTTCAGGCGCGCGGCCTCGACCCAGGAACCATCGGCCTCGTGATCGCGGTGCCGATGCTGGCGCGCATCCTCGTGACGCCGTTCGTGGCGCATCAGGCCGACCGCCGGCAGGCGCTGAAGGCCGCGCTGGTGATCGCCGCGGGTGGCGGCGCGCTGGCGATGGCCGTGGTCGGTCTGCTCGATGGCGGGCCCGCGATCCTGATCGGGGTCTGCGTGGCCGCCTGCTTCTTCAGCCCCCTGCTGGCGCTGTCGGACGCCTACGCCATCACCGGGCTCAAGGCGCGCGGCCGGGCCTACGGCCCGGTGCGGCTGTGGGGCTCGGTCGCCTTCATCGCGGCCAACGTGGGCGCGGGCGCGCTGCTCGGCGTGCTCGCGCCCGGCAACCTGATCTGGCTGATCGTGGCGGCGCTCGGCATCACCTGTGTGGCCGCGCTCCGGCTCGATCCGCTGCCGGCGGCGGCTCCCGCGCCTTCGCCGGCGACGCCGGCCGCGCCGCGCACGCTCTGGCGCAATCCGGCGTTCCTTGCGGTGCTGGGTGCCGCCGCGCTGATCCAGGGCAGCCACGCGCTCTACTACGGATTCTCGACGCTGGACTGGCGCGCCGCGGGGCACGGCGGCGTCACCATCGGCGTGCTGTGGGGCACGGGCGTCGCCGCCGAGATCGTGCTGTTCGCGCTCTCCGCGCGGCTGCCGGCCAGGCTTGGTCCCGCGCTGCTGCTCGCGATCGGCGGCTTGGGCGCTGCGCTGCGCTGGACCGCGACCGCGTTCGAGCCGCCGCTCGCGCTGCTGCTGCCGTTGCAGTTTCTGCACGCGGCCTCGTTCGGCGCGGCGCATCTCGGCGCGATGGGCTATCTGGCGAGGACCGTGCCGCCGCAACTCGCTGCGACCGCGCAGGGCATGCTCGCGACCGTTTCGGGGATCGCGATGGCCTCGGCCACCGGCCTCTCCGGCCTGCTGTTCGCGGCGGCCGGCAGCATGGCCTATCTCGCCATGGCGGCGATGGCGCTTGCGGGTCTCGTCTGCGCGCTTGCGGCCGAGAGGATCGGCAACCGCTGACCGTCCGCGGCCACCGCTAACGGCACTCGCGATACATCGCGGTGAGTTCGTTGCCGCGCAGGAAGATCATCTTGGGCTTGAGCCCGCCGCGCGCGTTGATCCAGCGCCGGACGTTGGGCGGGTAGACGTCCCAAAGCGCCCGCGTGCCGGCCGCGCTCGGAATCGGACGTCCCTCGGGACCCGGGATCCAGGCGGCGTGGAAGCCCAGAGCCGCCCGCCGGGTCACGCAGATGCGCTCGCGCGGCACGATGCCCAGGACCAGCGTGCAGGCGGACAGGCAATGCCCGTCGATCACCACGCGCTCGCCCGAATTGCGCACCGCCGAATATGTGTCGATGTAATGGCCGATCCGGCCGCCGATGTCGTCGCCGATCCGCATCGCAGCGGACGCACCTGTAGCGGCCAGCGCCAGCAACAGCATGGCGCCTGCAAAGGTCGCGCGAATCCGCATGACCTTACCCCCGTACCCCGAAACGCCGCTCTGTTAACCATTAAAGCTGGTTAACGCGCCGGACGGAAGAGTCTTTTTAAACGGTTAACGGGGTCCGTCGCGGGCGTGACCTTTGCGCCACAGGAGTCCGTCGCAAGTCTTTATCCAGAAAGGGAAAATTTCCTTTCCGCCGCTCATGCGCGACTGCCGGACCTATCCTCCCCAGAGCGCCGGAGTGGGCGGATGGACCTGGCTGTCCGCGTAAACCAGCCCGTCTGCGCGGTCCTTCGCCAGCAGCAGCGGCCCGTCGAGATCCACCACGCGGGCGCGCTGGGCGAGCAGCACGGCGGGTGCCATCGACAGCGATGTCGCCACCATGCAGCCCACCATGAGGGAGAAGCCGAGCCGTTCCGCCTCGTCGGCCATCGCCAGCGCTTCGGTGAGCCCTCCGGTCTTGTCGAGCTTGACGTTCACCGCGTCGTATCGCCCCACCAGAGAGGCGAGCGAGGCGCGGTCGTGCACGCTCTCGTCGGCGCAGACCGGGATCGGCCGGACGATGTCCGCCAGCGCCGCGTCGCGGCCGGCCGGCAGGGGCTGTTCCACCAGCGTCACGCCGGCTTCGGCGCAGGCCGCGAGGTTGTTCGCGAGATCGGCCGGGTTCCATGACTCGTTGGCGTCCACGATCAGTTCTGCGTGGGGCGCGGCCGCGCGCACCGCCCGGATGCGCGCGGGATCGCCCGCGCCGCCGAGCTTGACCTTGAGCAGCGCGTGGGCGGCGGCCGCGCGCGCGGCCTCTGCCATCATCTCGGGCGTGCCCAGCGAAATCGTGTAGGCCGTGACCCGCGGTCCGGGCGCGGGCAGGCCGGCGAGCGCATGCACGGGCCTGCCGCTCCGTCGGGCTTCGAGATCCCAGAACGCGCAGTCGAGCGCATTGCGGGCCGCACCCGGCGGCATCGCCTGCTGCAGGCCGGCCCGGTCGAGCCCGTGCGCCAGGGCGTCGCGCAGCGCCGAGATGGCGGCGGCCGTGCCGTCCGGCGTTTCGCCGTAGCGCGCATAGGGCACGCATTCGCCGCGGCCGGCGTGACGGCCGTCGGACAGTTCGGCCACCACCACGGCGGCCTCGGTCTTCGCGCCGCGACTGATGGTGAAGGAACCCGCGATCGGCCAGGTTTCGATGCGGACGGCGAGCGAAAGGGGGAGCTTGGGGATATTCATTTTTGGCCGTGCGGCGCGGGGCCTCGACAGGTCCGCTCAGCATAGTATGACGGGACGATTCGATGCCGCCTGCAAGGCCCGATTCCCGGGCGGGGCCGGCGAGCACGAGGTCTGGAGCGCGCGCTTGGGCGAGCCCTTGCTGGAGAGCACGGTGGACGGGGATCGGCTCCGGCTGGCCGCGGCCGGGCCGTGGACCGCCCGGGAGGCGAGCCGTCTAGAGGCGCTGGTGGATGCGGCCGCGCGCCGTCACGCTGCCTCCCGCAGCGTGGACATCGACGTGGCGGGCGTGGAGCGGCTCGACACCTTCGGCGCCTGGCTGATGGAGCGGCTGACGCGCACCTGGAGCGCGGCCGGCGGGGAGGTCCGCATCGTCGGCCTGCCCGAACATTATCGCGGTCTGCTCGAAGAGGTGCGCGGCACCAACACCCAGGCCGCGACGCCCAACCCCGGCCGCAGCACGATCCGCCATGCGCTCGAGCTGATCGGCCGTTCGATGGCGGACGTCGCCGACGCGCTGGCGATGATCCTCCAGATGTTCGGCACCATCGCCGTGGCGCTGCTGCGCATCCTGACCGGCTTCGGCCGGCTGCGGTTCACCTCGGTCGTCCATCACCTCGACCGGGTGGGTTGGCGGGCAGTGCCGATCGTGCTGCTGATCACCTTCCTGATCGGCTGCATCGTCGCGCAGCAGGGCATCTTTCACTTCCGCCGCTTCGGCGCCGACATCTTCGTGATCGACATGATCGGCATCCTGGTGCTGCGCGAACTGGGCGTGCTGCTGGTCTGCATCATGGTGGCGGGCCGCTCGGGCAGCGCCTACACCGCGGAGCTGGGCGCGATGAAGATGCGCGAGGAGATCGACGCGCTGCGCACCATGGGCTTCGATCCGGTCGAGGTGCTGGTGCTGCCGCGGATCGTGGCGCTGATCATCGCGGTGCCGATCCTGACGTTCCTCGGCTCGATGGCGGCGCTGTACGGCGGCGGACTGGTGTCCTGGCTCTACGGCGGCATCAGCCCGGACGTGTTCATCTCGCGGCTGCGCGAGGCGATCACGCTCGACCACTTCCAGGTCGGCATGATCAAGGCGCCGTTCATGGCGCTGATCATCGGCGTGGTCGCCTGCGTCGAGGGTCTCGCGGTCAAGGGCAGCGCGGATTCGCTCGGCCTGCAGACCACGACCTCGGTGGTGAAGTCGATCTTCCTGGTGATCGTGCTCGACGGCCTGTTCGCCATCTTCTTCGCCTCGATCGGGAAGTGAGCGATGGCGGGCGCGAACGGAACAGGCGACGTGGTGATCCGGGTCCGCGACCTGACGGTCGGATTCGGCGAGCGCAACGTGCTCGACCGGCTCGACCTCGACGTGCGGCGCGGCGAAATCCTGGGGTTTGTCGGCGCTTCGGGGGCTGGCAAGTCGGTGCTGATGCGCACGATCATCGGGCTGATCCCGAGGCGGAGCGGCACCATCGAGGTGTTCGGCGTCGATCCGGGGACCCTCAACGCCAAGGAGCGCCAGGCGGTGGAGCGGCGCTGGGGCGTGCTGTTCCAGCACGGCGCGCTGTTCTCGTCCCTGACCGTGCGGCAGAACGTCCAGTTCCCGATGCGGGAATACCTCGATCTGTCCGAGCGGCTGATGGAGGAGGTGGCGGTCGCCAAGCTTGAAATGGTGGGGTTGAGCGCCGATGTTTGCGGGAAGTATCCGTCCGAACTGTCGGGCGGCATGACCAAGCGCGTGGCGCTTGCGCGCGCGCTGGCGCTCGATCCGGAGATCGTGTTCCTCGACGAGCCGACCTCCGGCCTCGACCCGATCAGCGCCGGCGAGTTCGACCACCTGATCCGCACCTTGCAGCAGACCCTGGGACTCACGGTATTCATGGTGACGCACGATCTGGACAGCCTGCACACGGTTTGCGACCGCATCGCGGTGCTGGCCGACGGCAAGGTGATTTCGGTCGGGCCGATGGCGACCATGCTGGAGTCCGAGCATCCGTGGCTGAAAGCCTATTTCCGCGGCCCGCGCAGCCGCATGAGCCAGATTCCGGGGCCTGAGACGGGGCTGCATCCGGGGGCCGGCGTCGTCCGGGGAGCCTGATGGAAACCAGAGCCAATTACGCCCTGATCGGGCTGTTCACGCTGGCGGTGATCGCGGCCGGGTTCGGCTTCGTCTACTGGTTCCATCGCGGCGGCGGGGTCGGCGAGCGCGCCAGCTATCAGGTCGTGTTCGAGGGGCCGGTGTCCGGCCTGCGCACGGGCGCGGCCGTGGTGTTCAACGGCATCCGCATCGGCGAGGTGTCGGGCCTGTCGCTCAACGCCAGCAATCCGCGGCAGGTGCTCGCCACCATCGCGGTGTCGCGCGACGCGCCGGTGCGCACCGACACCCGCGTCAGCGTCGAGTATCAGGGGCTGACCGGCATTGCGGCGCTGGCGCTGCGCGGCGGATCGCCGGACGCGCCGCAGCCCGCGCCCACGGCCGACGGCCGGCCGGCGGTGCTGCAATCCGAACTGGGCGGCACCCAGGACCTGATGGCCTCGGGGCGCGAGGTGCTGCGGCGGCTGGAGGAGATCCTGGTCGAGAACCAGGTGGCGCTGCACGGCACCATCAAAAATCTGGAGACCTTCACTGCCTCGATGGTGAAGAACACCGAGCGGGTCGACCGGATCATGGCGAGCGCCGAGAGCGCGGTGGTGGGCGTCGAGACCATCATCAACGGCAAGGACGGCAAGGGCGGCGAGGTGCGCGAGACCATCGCCTCGGTGAGGCAACTCGCGGACAATCTCGACAAGCGGACCGGCGAGACGCTGGAGTCGTTCCGCACCATGGCCGAGAACCTCGACAAGCGGACGGGCGAGACCATCGCCTCGATCAAGCACCTGACCGAGAACGTGGACAAGCGCGTCGACGTGATCGGCGCCAACCTCGCGCGGTTCAGCGGGCAGGGGCTGCGCAACTGGGAGGTCCTCGCGGTGGACGCGCGGCGCGCCATCAACCAGTTCGAGGCCGCGGTGCGCAACTTCGACCGCAATCCCTCGCGCATCATCTGGGGCGGCAGCTCAAGCTCCACGCCTGCGGAGCAGCCCGGAACGCCCACGCGTCGGCGGCGCTGACGCGCCGTTCGTTCGCCGCTCATCGGCCGACGCCTTGCGCGGTCCGCCGTCCGCGGTCGCGGCGGAGTGGTCCCTTCGCACTCCCTTCATTGACAAGCGACGGGCCCGGCCAGCCTAATGGGCGGCCCGCGTCTTCGCATTTTACAAGACGGAGCCGGGCTTCGCAGGAGCGGGACGTGCGGGTGCGCGCGGCTTCCAGAATCCGGGAGCGCCCGACGGCCGGAACAGCGGCGGGAGCAAACCCGCGGCGACAACAGGGAGGCGACATGAAGCGGTTCTTCCAGGCCGGAGCGGCGCTGGCGTTGCTGGCGGCGTCGATGACGGGCGCGCCGGCGCAGCAGGCATTCCCCACCAAGCCGATCACGATGATCGTGGTGTTCGCGCCGGGCGGCGCGACCGACGTGCTGGCGCGCATCGTCGCCGAACACATGAGCCGCACGCTCGGCCAGCGGGTTCTGGTCGAGAACGTGACCGGCGCCGGCGGCACGATCGGCGGCGCGCGCGGCGCGCAGGCCGCGCCCGATGGCTACACGCTGACCGTCGGCAGCCTCGGCAGCCACTCGGCCGCGCCCTCGATCTATCGCAGCAGCATCAAGTACGATCCGCGCGAGCAGGAGCCGATCGGCGTCATCGCCGGTACGCCGCTTTATTTCGTGGTGCGCAACGGCGTTCCCGCCAAGACCTTCCAGGAGTTCGCGGCGCACGTGAAGGCCAATCCCGGCAAGGTGTCGAACGGCCACGCCGGCGTCGGCTCGACCAACCATCTCGCGTGCCTGCTCCTGTCCTATCAGACCAAGCTGGAATTCAATGCGGTCGCCTACCGCGGCGAAGGGCCCGCGATCGCAGACCTGATTGCGGGCCACGTGGATTCCGCCTGCACGCTCGCGCCGGCCATCGTTCCACACATCCAGGCCGGCAAGGTGCGGGGGCTTGCGATCGCGCAGAGCGAGCGCTCGCGGCTTGCGCCGGGCGTGCCGAGTGCGAAGGAGGCGGGCATTCCCGAGTACCTGTTCCAGGGCTGGAATGCGATTTTCGCGCCCAAGGGCACGCCGGCCGAGGTTCGCGCGCGGCTCTCCGGCGCGCTCAACGCGGCGCTGCGGGATCCGGCGATCCGCAAGCGGATCGAGGAACTGGGCTCGGTCCCGCTGCCCGAGAAGGACATGAATCCGGAGCACCTCACCCGGCTGGTTCGCGCGGAGGTCGACCGATGGGCCGTGGTCATCAAGGCGGCAGGCGTCGCGGAGCCGTGAGCGCCTGAGCGGCCGTCCTTGTGCGGCCGGCGTTGAATCGAAACGGGCGGGTCCTCGTGGACCCGCCCGTTGCCGTTTCTTGCTTCGACGCCTCTGTGGCTCTTGTTATTCCCCGAACCGGCCGGCGGCATGCGCCAGCATGGTGTAGACCTTGCCGGTCTCCGAGGTGAGGTAGGTGCGGGCCATCGCCTGGCCGCGGTCGCCGCGCGCGACCTCCTCGAGCAGCCGCTCGAACTCGGCGATGTAGCGGTCCACCGTCTGCTTGAACTCGCGGTCGGCGCGATACTTCCGGCGGATGTCGTCGAACGTCCTCTGGCCCTGGAGCGTGTAGAGCCGCCGGGTGAAGACGTTGCGCTCGCCCTGCTTGTAGCGGTCCCAAAGCTCGGCCGCGGCGTCGTGGTCGATCATCCGCGTGATGTCGACCGACAGCGAGTCGAGCGATTCCAGCGAGTGGCGGGCCGTCCGGTCCTCGTTCGCCGCAGGCTCCTCCGGCCGCGACGCCCGATGCAGCAGGTCGGTCAGCCAGCCGCTGCCGCGGCCGCCGTTACCGTTGCCCTGGCCGGGGCTCAGCGACGGGGACTCGGCGCGGCGTGGTGCGGGCGGCGGAGGCAGCGGTGCGGCCGCGACGGGTTCGGGTCGCGGCGCCGGCCGCGACGGCTGTTCCATGCGCGGAGCCTCGCTGCGGGCCGGGGCGGCCGCCGCCATCATGGCGGGCTCCTCCCGGACCGGGCGGCGCTGCGGCTCGGTGGCGTCGATGCCGCGGCCGTGGCGGGCCACGATCCGGTTCAGTTCGACCAGCGCCTCGATCTGGTCGACGATGACGCGCCGCATCTGCGCCGCGCTCTCCGCGGTCTCCTGCGGCAGTTCGAGAATGCCCCGTCGCAGCTCCGCGCGCGTGCTCTCCAGCTCGCGCTGCATCTCGGCGGCCATCTGCTTCATCCCCTGCAGCGTCTCGCTGAAGCGTTGCGCGCTCTGGGTGAAGATCTCGCCGGCCTCGCTGCCGTGGCGGGTGTGCATCGCCTGCAACGTGTCGGCGGTCTGCTTGTTGATGCCGCGCAGTAGCTCGCCGGTCTGCTCCTGGATGCCGAGCAGCGTTTCGCTGGTGCGCTGGCGCTCCTCTTCGAGCGCGCGAGCACCCTGCGTGGTGCTGTCGGCGATGATGCGGGCGATGTCGCGGGCCCGGTTGTTGGCGCCCTCGAGGGAGGCGTCGAGCAGCGTCGAGAAGCGCTTGAGGCGTTCCTCGATGTCGCCGGTCCGCGCGTCGAGATCAGCGGCCACGGTCTCGAGCGCGGACTTGCGCTCCGCCATCGTCTGCTCGGAGCGCCGGCTGCTCTGGTCGAGGAGGGCGATGGCCTCGACCAGCCCGCGGCCATGGGTGTCGAACTGGCTCGCCAAGACCGAGAGGTCGCCGAGCACCTTTCCGGTGACGTCGCGGAACGAGCTGATGTGCTCCTCGACGTGGCCGGTCGCGGTGCCGCTGCGCTCCGCCACCTCGTTCATGGCGGTCACGAACTCGGAGACCCGGTTGACCAGCGTCTGCTCCAGCGAACTCATGTTCTGGTGCGCGCCGCTGAGAACCTCCTGAAGTAGGATGTTGGCCTCGCGCAGCCGCTCGAACAGGGCGGTCGTATCCGACCGCAGCATGGCGTGCGTCTCCATCATCTCGGACACGCTCGCGGTCGCGGTCTGCCGGGACTTCTCGATCGCGGCGTTGGTCGCCTGCTGAAGGCTGTTCAGCGTGCGGTCCACGGTCGAGGTCGCGACCTGGGTGGCCTCGTTGATCTGGCGCGCGATCTGCTCGCCGTTCTCGGCCGCGATGCGGGCGAAGCTCAGGCTCTGGCCTTCGATCGACCGCACGGTCTCGCTCGTCAGCTTGCCGAGCTGGGCGGACAGCTCCTGGTTCTTGGACGACAGCGCGGTGATCAGCGTACCGGCGCTGTGGTCGAGGACGCGGGTCATCTCGTCGGCGCGCTGGCTGACCTGCGCGCTGATCTCGTCCGCCTTGCCGACGAAGCTGCGCGTGACCTCGGCGCTGACGCCGAGCAGGGTCTTCTCGACCTCGCGCGCGTTCTGCCGGAGCACGCTCGCGACGCTGCCGGAGACGGAGGTGAGCGTGCCTTCCATCTCGGAGGTGTTCTGCTTGAGCAGGCTGCTGACGTTGCCGGAGACCGAGGTCAGCGTGTGCTCCAGGTCGGCCGTGTTCTGCTTGAGCATGCCGCTGACGTTGACCGCCACGGTGGAGAGCGTGGTCTCCAGGTCGGAGGCGTTCTGCTTGAGCATGTTGCCCGCGCCGGTGAAGGCGGCCGACAGGGCGTGCTCCACGTCCGAGGCGTCCTGCTTGAGCGAGGAGCGCACCGCCGTGGACAGCGAGGTCAGCGCGCGCTCGACCTCCTGCGACAGCTCGCCGAGCGAGCGCCGGGCTTCGTGCGAATTCCCGGAGATCGAGGATGCCAGCAGCTCGGCGCGCTGCTGCAGCGAATCCGCCGCGGTCTTCGCGGTGGTCTCGAGCCGTTCGGCGACGGCCGCGGTGCGGTCGACCAACTGGTCGGCGGCCGCGGTGGTGCGCTCGAGCAGCAGGTGCTCGACCTGGCCGATGCGGGTGTCGAGGCTGCCCGCGACCTCGGCCGCGCGCGCGCCGAGCATGTGGTCGAGGACGCCGATCTTGGAGCCGATCGCGTTGGCCACCTTCTCCCCGTGGCCGGTGATCGTGGTGCCGGCCTCGGCGATGCGCTTCTCGAGCGCGGCCATGGCGTCCTTGCCACCGTCCGCGAAGGCGCGGGTGATCTCCGCGACGCGGCCGACAAGCGCTGCGTTCAGCGTCTGGCTGGTGGTCTCCACCTCGGCCACGCGGGTGCCCAGCATGCGGTCGATGTTCTCGATCCTGGCGCCGATCGTATCGGCGATCTGGGTGCCGTGGGTGTTGATCGTCTCGGTGACGTCGCCGATGCGCTTGTCGAGCGCGGCCACGACCTCCTTGCCGCCCTCGGCCAGCGTCTTGGCGATGTCCATGACGCGCGAGGAGAGGGCCTCGTTGAGGGTCTGGGTGCGGCTGTCGATGGCGTCCTGGAAGCGCGCGAGGCGCTGATCCAGGCCGGCCGTGACCTCGGCCGTCCGGGCGCCGACCTTGGCGTCGAAGGTGCCGACATAGGTCCGCATCGCCTCGCTCACCTCCTGGGTGCGCTGCCCCAGCCGCTCGACCAGTTCGCCGCCGTAGGTCTTCACGGTGCGGTCGAACTCGGTGACGTGGCGGGTGATCAGGTTGCCCAGCGTCGAGGAATCCCGCGAGATCTTCTCGGCCAGTTCCGTGCCGCCGTGCGAGAACATCTCCTCGAAGGCCTGCAGGCGCGCCTCCAGCATCTCGCGGACGGAATCGCCGTGGCTGGCGACGCTGGCCGCGAGCTGGTCGGCGCTCGCGCGGAACGTCTCGGTCACGGCCTCGCCGCGGCCGATCACGGTCTCGGCGATGCTGTGGCCGGTGTTCTGGAGCTTGGACACCACGTCGTCGCCGCGCAGCGTCAGGTCGAGGATCAGCGAATCGCCGGTCGATTTGAGCGAGGCATTCACCTCGTCGCCGCTGGTGGCGATGGTCTCGGCCAGACGGCTCGACGTGTCGAGCAGCGTGTCGGCGATCTGCTGGGAGCGGTCGAGCATCGTCTCGGCGATCTGCTGCGAACGCTCGACCATCGTGTCGGTGAGGTTCTGCGCCCGCGCCGCCATCGTTTCGGTGACGAACTGCGAGCGGTCCTCCATCAGCTCGACGACCGCGGTGGAGCGGTCGGCGAAGCCCTGCGCGACCTCGTGGAGCCGCGACTCCATCATGTGGGTCAGGTTAGCCGTCAGCCCGGCGAACTCATCGGTGAGGTTGTCGGTCTTGAAGTTCAGGCCCGAGGACAGCCGGTCGCTGGCGTCGGCGATGGCGTGCGTGGTCTCGGTGCTGGCGCGCTCCAGGCGTTCGAGGATGTCGCCGGCGCGCTCGCCGAGCGAACTGATCATGGAATCGCCGGCGCGGCCGAGCGCCAGCGTGATGTGCTCGCCCTTGTCGGTGAGCGACTGCGCGATCCGGTGCGCGCTCTCGCTGATCCGCGCGCCGACCAGATCGCCGACCGCGGCGATGTCCTGCGACAGGTCGAGGTGGACCGAGGTGATGGCGTTGCGCACCTCCTCGCCCTGCGCAATCAGCGTGTCGCGCTGCTGGCCGAGGCTCTCGACCAGGCTGCGGACGCGAACCTCGTTGTCGTGATAGGAGCGCTCCAGCGCCGAGACCTCGTTGGCCACCAGCGCCTCGAGTTCGGCGGCCCGCGCCAGCGCCCGCTCGACGCCGTCGCCCATCGCCGCGACCTCGCGGCGGATCGCCTGGCCCACGGTCACGATCGAATCGCGGGCGACCTCCTCGGGCTCGGCCAGCCGCATGGCGACGCCGGCCATCGACTGCGCGATCAGGCGCAGCTCCTGCGAGCGCCAGACCATGTGGGCCAGCACGAAGAAGAATCCGATCGGCGCCAGCACCAGCGCTGCGATGCCGATCAGCGCAGGCGCGGCGAGCGCGCCCTGGCTCACGGCGCGCAGGTCCGGCAGGTACAGGCTCGCCAGGATCAGTCCGCCGGCCACCCAGGCCAGCGCGAACAGGGTTGCGACCAGATAGGAGGTCTTCGGCGGCCGGCGCTGCAGGGTCTGCAGGATCTGGCCGATCGACTGGCGGTCGTCGTTGGCGGCGCGGCGGGCGGCCGCCGGGCCTTCGGGTCCGCCGAACAGGTCGATTTCGGGGTCCGGCGAAGCCTGCCGGGCGTGGAACGCGGAATCGCCGGGTGCGATGACCGGCTCGATGGCGGGCTGGGTGCGGCCGGACCGCGCCGTCGTGGACTCCACGGCGCTGAGCGCCTCCTGAACCGCCGACAGCGCCGCCTCTGCCGGATCCTTCTTGTTCGGATGGTTCGCCATGTCCGCCGTCGCCTCGCGTTGTTACTCTGCACCAGGATCACAACCGGGAGCTGGCCTTCCGCCCTCCGGTCGCGTCGCGCGCGCGTCTTTGTCGTCCTCACGGTCCGAACCGGACCGTTGCCGTGCCGAAATCCCGCGGCAAGCGGGATTCCGGCCCTCCTAGACCCCATCCTATCCGCTTGGGGGATCGGAGAAAACGGGTCGGGGTAACACTTCTTTAATCATCGTTAACCGCGCCGCGGCGCGGCCGGCGGGCCCCCCCGCCGCGGCACGCGGCGGGGCCGTTTCGAGGGTTAATCATGCCGCCGGCATTGCGGCGGGGCTGCGGCTGGAGGCTAGGCGCTCCGGCCCAACATTCGATCAAATACCGGCCGGAAATTGCGCGCGGCGCGGTCAGCTGCGGTTAACCACGCCGGCGCTCCTCCGGGCATTCGGCGCGCGAATTTACCCGGCCTTGGGGCCCGCTCCCTGACGATGCGTCCGACGCCCGAAACGGCGTCTGGGAACGCGAGGGACCGTCAGATGCGTGCGATTTCGCAGACCGTGGACACCGTGGCCGCCCCCCCGCTGGTGCCGGCGGAGCCGCCGATCGACGCGGCGCATCTCGCCCGCATGACGCTGGGCGAGCGCAGCCTGGAGCGCGAGGTGCTGGCGCTGTTCGACCGGCAGGCCGACATCCTGCTGGCGCGCATCCATGCCGACGCGCCGGCCGCGGCGGCGGCGGCCCACACGCTCAAGGGTTCGGCCCGGGGCATCGGCGCCTGGGCCGTGGCGCAGGCCGCGGAGGCGGTGGAGCGGGCAGGGGAGACGGGCGGGACCGCTGCGCTGCGCGTGCTGGACATGGCCGTGGCCGAGGCGAAAGCCGCGATCGCGGACCTCTTGCGGATGCACGGCCGGCCGCGCGCCGCCGCGGAATGACGCGGTCTGCGGTCTGGCGCTTCCCCCGGCGAGCCGATAGATAGGGTTCGCGCGGCCGTTGGGCCGCGCCTCGCTTCTCCGGGCTCGCGCGCATGGTCAGCATCACCTTCATCGACTTTTCCGGTACCGCCCGCACCGTCGAGGCCGACCTCGACGCCACCGTGATGGAGGCGGCGATCAAGAACGACGTGCCCGGCATCGACGCGGAGTGCGGCGGCGCCTGCGCCTGCGCCACCTGCCACGTCTACGTCGAGGAGGAGTGGCGCGAGCGCGTCGGCGAGCCCTCGCCGATGGAGGAGGACATGCTCGACTTCGGCTACGACGTGCGCCCGAACTCGCGGCTGTCCTGCCAGATCAAGGTGAGCGCGGCGCTGGACGGCCTCGTGGTGCGCACGCCCGAGCGGCAGAGCTAGACCGCGCCCCGATAGGCCCAGCGGCCGAGCCGCTCCTTCACCGCGTCGGTGAGCGGGACGGGCCGGCGCGTGCTCTTGTTCGACATCACCATCGTCACCCGGGCGGAGGCGGCGCAGACCCCTTCGTGGAAAATCGCTTGCAGGACGACGAAGGAGGTACGGCCGAAGCTTGCCAGCGCCGTGCCGATCTCGACGTTGCCCGGCCAGCGCAACTCGCTGAGGTAGTCGATCTCCGCGCGCACCAGCACGAAGGTCGCGTCCGGCACGCCGATGCCGAGGTCGCGGTCGCGGAACATGGCCACCCGGCCGGTCTCGAAATAGGTCGAGAACACCGCGTTGTTGACGTGGCCCTGCGGATCGAGGTCCGCGAAGCGGATGATGTCCGTGGCGCGGTGCGGATAGCTGTCGAGGCTGGGCGCGGGGCGCTGCGGGCGGGAAGGGGATTGTTCGGTCACGGGCGGGCTCCTTGGAACGGGTTCATAACGAGCGCGGGGAGGCCGCGGCAAGCCTTCCGCATGGCGCGTGTGCGCGATTTCCTCTTTTCGCGGCGGTTGCGGCCCGATACACCGCAACGGACCAACGAGCGAGCCGATCCATGAGCGAACCGATCAAGACCGACATCCTCATCATCGGAGCGGGGCCCGTGGGCCTGTTCGCCGTGTTCGAGCTGGGGCTCCTCGACATCAAGGCGCATCTCGTCGACATCCTCGACAAGGTCGGCGGTCAGTGCG
>CAZZCV010000042.1:0-29535 GCA_964653225.1 uncultured Rhodoplanes sp.
ACAGGCGATCACGAACATCACGTCCGGCCGGCCGGCGTCGTATTCGTCGAAGCACAGCGCGACGTTGTGGGCATAGGCCCAGGGCAGGATGCCGTCGCGGAACTCGGTCACCTGCTTGCCGTCCTTGATGACGATGGCGTCCTTGCCGATCAGGTCGATGCGGCTGATGTGACTGTCCAGGTTGACGCGCACGCAGGGCCAGTTCAGCCGCGCCGCCACCTGCTCGATATGCGTCGACTTGCCGGTGCCATGGTAGCCGGTGACGATGACACGGCGGTTGCGCGCGAAACCGGCCAGGATCGCAAGCGTTGTCGGGCGATCGAATCGATAGTCGGGATCGACGTCGGGAACGTGCTCGTCCGGCTCCGAGTAGGCCGGCACCTCCATGTCGCTGTCGATGCCGAAAAGCTGCCGGACGGACACCTTCATGTCCGGCATTCCGACGATGTCCTTGGCCTTCTCCTGGGTCGCGCTTGCCATAACTGCTCCGTGGCCCCGGAAACGGCGCGGGGCCGCAACTCATGCCGGGCTGGTGATCTGATAACTCCCAAACCTAGCAGAAAGCCGGTGCGCTGCGAAAGCGCCCCCCTGCATAGCTAAATTGCAACGATTTCAGATAGGTAGCCAAATCACCCCTGCTAGACAGGCCGTCGCAGCCACCGGTATCGTCCCCCGACCCTTCCAGAAGGATTCGCGCCATGACCCCGAGCTGGGTTGCCTGCATCCTGTCGAGCCGCGCCGTCGAATTTCTCGCCCGCGTCGTCCTGACCTTTCCGTTCTGGGGCAGCGGCCTCGCCAAGCTGATCGACTTCTCCGGCGGCGTCGCCGAGATGGAGCACTTCGGCCTCGCCCCCGGCTGGGCCTTCAACGTCGCCACCCTCATCGTGCAGCTCGGCGGCTCCGCGCTGATCATCGCCAACTGGATGACGTGGCTCGGCGCGGGCGCGCTCGGCGTGTTCACGGCACTGACCATTCCGCTGGTCCATGCCTTCTGGCGGCTGGAGGGCGAGAAGGGCGTGGTCGCGTTCCACACCGCGACGGAGCACGTCGGCATGATCGGCGCGCTGGTGCTGGTCTCGATCCTGGCCCACCGCGGGCGCAAGGCGTGATTCCGAAGAGCGGTCACCGACTTTCGGACAAGACCTTGCTCGAAGCAGGATCATGCGCAAAGCAGGATAAACGGCGCGCGTGACCCCGCCGCGGCGGGCTCAGCCGTAGCCGACCGACTTCAGGTAATTATAGGCCTGGATGATCTCGCGCAGGCGATCCTCGTAGGCGCGGTCGCCGCCGTTGGCGTCCGGATGGTGGCGCTTCACCAGCAGCTTGAAGCGCGCCTTGACCTCCGCCGCGGTCGCGTCCGGCTCCAGCCCCATCGCATCGAGCGCCTTGCGCTCGGCATTGCGGACCGTGCGTGCCGGCTGCGCCGGCGCCGTCTTCTGGCGGTAGCCGCCGCCCTGCGCGAACTCGCGGAACATGCCGAACGGATCGTGCGCGCCCTCCGGCTCCGCTCCGTGCGCGGCCTTGCCGGTGCCCATCTTCCAGGTCGGGCGATGGCCGGTGAGCGCGTCCTTCTGATACTTGGTGACGGCCTCGTCGCTCATGCCGGCGAAGAAGTTGTAGGAGGCGTTGTATTCCCGGACGTGCTCCAGGCAGAAGCGCCAGTATTCGTTCTCGCGGTTGCGGCCCTTGGGCGCGCGATGCGTGGCCTCGCAGGCACAGCCCTTCCAGTCGCACACCGGCGCGTCCGCGCGCGGGCGGCGATCCTCGCCGGGCTTGACCCGGATGCGATCGAACAGGGGCGAGTCGAATTTCATGACCGATGATTATGCGAACTGCGAGGCTTGCGCTTCAAGTCTTGACATTCCGTATCGCGCCGGCCGCACTCCGGCGCGAATCCGGCTTTACGCCGGGAGATCGTTACATCGGGATTGCGGTCGCTCCGGGGCGGACGCCGTCGATTGACCCCGCCTCACCCGCGCATTACATCGCCATCCATGCGCACGCAGGACACGATCGCCGAAAAGCTCACCGCGGCCTTCTCGCCGCAAAGCCTGCAGGTCGAGGACGAGTCGCACAGGCACGAAGGCCACGCCGGCCACCGGCCGGGCGGCCAGACCCATTTCAGGGTTCATATCGTGTCGGAGTCGTTCCGGGGGAAGAGCCGGGTCGAGCGCCACCGCATGATCAACGGAGCGCTCGCCGGAGAACTGGCAGGCGGCGTGCACGCGCTTGCGATCCACGCCAGCGTGCCCGGCGAAGGCTGACCCGAAACGAACATCGCCCGCGGAAAGCGGGCGATGCGGTCTCGTGCCGGCCTGGGCCGACGATTACTGCGGCTTGATCCCCGCCCCCTTGATGACCTCGCCCCAGCGCTGGCGCTCCGAGCGGATACGCGCGGCGAACGCCTCAGGCGCGTCGCCGACCAGCCGGGCGCCGACCTTGGTGAACCGCTCCTGCATGGCGGGCGTCTTGACGGCCGTGGCGATCGCCTTGTGCAGCCGCGCCACCACCGGCGCGGGCGTGCCGGCCGGCGCGACGATGCCGAACCAGGACGCGGCCTCGTAGTCCTTGACGCCCTGCTCGGCGGCGGTCGGCACGTTGGGGAGCTGCGCCATCCGCTCCTTGGCGGTGACGGCCAGCGGCCGCAGCCGCCCGCCCTGGATATGCCCGATCACGGTCGGCGGATTGTCCACCACGCCATCGATTTGACCGGCGATCAGGTCGGTGACGGCCGGCGCCGCGCCCTTGTATGGAACGTGCGTGATCTGCACCTGGGCGGCGTGCATCAGCATCGCGAGGCCGAGGTGGCCGGTGGTGCCGATGCCCGGCGAGCCGAAGTTGAGCTTGTTCGGCTGCGCCTTGGCGAGCGCCACCAGCTCCTTCAGGTTCTGCGCCTGCACCTTCGGATTCACGACCACCAGCATCGACATCTCGGCGACGTTGGAGACCGGGATGAAGGCCTTCTGGTCGTCGAACGGCATGTTCGCATAGAGGAAGGGATTGGCCGTGAGGATGCCGGCCGACGACATCAGCAGCGTGTAGCCATCGGGAGCGGCGCGCGCCACCTCGTTCGCGCCGGTGTTGCCGCCCGCGCCCGCGCGATTCTCGACGATCACCGGCTGGCCGAGCGTCTTCGACATCTCGTCGCCGACGGCACGCGCCAGCACGTCGGCCAGGCCGCCGGCGGGGAACGGCGCGATCAACCGGATCGGACGGTCGGGATAGGTCTGGGCATGAGCCGCGGGAGCCCCGAATGCCGCCAGAATGACGGCGGCCGACAGGGCACGAATGGGTTTCAATGAGATCAAGATATCCTCCCGGGAAGAGGCGGCTCGCAGTCCGCCACGACGACCGCAGGGCACGATAAGTGCCGCGGCATCGAAGTCAACGCGACACGCCGCCGGGGTTGACGGAAATCGTCAGGCCGGCCTGGCCGGCGCGGGCAGGGCGGGCTTGCGCACCAGCGGCGTGATCCGCAGCGCGGCGATCCGATTGCGCTCCTTGCGCAGCACGCGGAAGCGGAAGCCGTGGAAAGTGAAGCTCTGTCCGACCTCCGGAATCGAGCGCGCCTCGTGGATCACGAGACCGGCGATGGTGGTGGCCTCCTCGTCCGGCAAACTCCAGTCCATCGCCCGGTTGAGATCACGGATCGGCACTGAGCCTTCGACGCTGACCGAGCCGTCCGGCTGCGGCTGCACGCCCGGCACCGGAACGTCGTGCTCGTCGGAAATGTCGCCGACCACGGCCTCCAGCACGTCCTCGAGCGTGACCAGCCCCTCGACCTCGCCGTATTCGTCGACCACCAGCGCGAAATGCGTCTTGCGACGGCGGAACGCCTTGAGCTGCTCGGATAGCGGCCGGATGTCGGGCACGAACCACGGCGGCAGCACGAGCGCGGAAGCGTCGATCTTCGCGAGATCGCCGTTCGCGTTGCGGATCGCGCGCAGCAGGTGCTTGGTGTGCAGGATGCCGACGATATTCTCGGGGCTGCCGCGCCAGAGGGGAACGCGGGTGAAGCCGGACGCGAGCACCGCCGCCACGACCTCACCCGCCGGCTGGTCGGCGTCCACTGTCACCATCTCGGTGCGGTGGACCATGACGTCGGAAACGGTCAGATCGCGAAGGTCGAGCAGGCCCGCCATCATGTCGCGGTCGGGCCTGTCCGCACCCCCGTCGCGATGCGGCGGGTCGTACGCGCCGCGGCCGTCCTCCTGCGCCGCGGCCGCGGGCTGGTCTTCCCCGGCCCCGGAGCCGCGCGTCCGGAGCAGCAGCCGCGCCAGCGCCTCGCCCCCCGCCAGAAGCGGAGCGAACACACGCACCGCGATCCGCGCCGGCCGCGCCATCCGCGATGCGGTGTGCTCCGGCGCGGCGCGCGCCACGGCGCGCGGCAGCAGCTCTGCGAACACGATCACCACGACGCTCATGACGATGGCGGCATAGACCGCGCCGACGTCGCCGAAGCAGGCCAGCATCAGACCGCTCGCCAGCGCCACGGCGGCGACGTTCGCGACGATGCGACCGACCAGCAGCGCGCCCGTCACGCGCTCGCGCGCCACCAACAGCCGCATCGCGATGCCGGCGCGACGATTGCCCTGCTTCTCCATCCACGCCAGACCGGCGCGCGAGGCGGCGGTCAGCGCGGCTTCGCTCGCGGAGAGGACGGCCGACAGCAGCAGGCAGAGAGCGACGACGAGAAGGGTCAGCCAGATGCCGGTCATCGTTCAGGCGAGCTTCGCGGCCAGGAACGCGCGCACCTCGTCGCCGGGCACGTCGCGGGCGACGAAGGCCGCCCCGATGTCGCGCGTCAGGATGAAGGTGAGCGCGCCGCGCTTGACCTTCTTGTCCTGGGCGATCAGATCCATCAGCACATCGACGCCGGGCGTCCCTCCCCGCACCTGCTGCGGCTTCGTGGGCAGCCCCACGGCGGCGAGGTGGCGGATCACGCGGTCGGCGTCCTGCAGGGACAGCAGGTCGCGCCGTGCGGAGAACTCGAACGCCAGCGACATGCCGAGCCCGACCGCCTCGCCGTGCAGCAGCCGGTCGGAGAAGCCGGCCGCGGCCTCGAAAGCGTGTCCGAAGGTGTGGCCGAGGTTGAGCAGCATCCGGTCGCCGGTCTCGCGCTCGTCGCGCGCGACGATCGCGGCCTTGGCGCGGCAGCTCACGGCGATGGCGTGCTCGCGCGCGCGGCCGCCCGCGAACACCTCGCGCCAGTTGGCCTCGCACCATTCGAAGAAGCCCGCGTCGCCGAGCAGCCCGTATTTCACCACCTCGGCGTAGCCGGCGCGGAACTCGCGCTCGGGCAGCGTGTCGAGCAGCGCGGTGTCGGCGATCACCAGGATCGGCTGGTGGAAGCTGCCGATCAGGTTCTTGCCTTGCGCGCTGTTGATGCCGGTCTTTCCGCCGACCGAGGAGTCGACCTGCGCCAGGAGCGTGGTCGGCACCTGCACGAAGTCGAGGCCGCGCCGGACCACCGCTGCGGCAAAACCCGCGAGATCTCCGATCACGCCGCCGCCCAGCGCCACGATCAGGTCATTGCGTTCGATTCGGGCGGCGATGACGCTCTCGCACAGGCTTTCGAAGGTCGGCCAGCCCTTGGATTTTTCGCCGGCGGGCACCACGACCTCGCCGGTGCGGACCCCGGACGATTGCAGGCTGGCTTTCGCCGCGGCGAGGTGGTGGCGCGCGACGTTCTCGTCGGTGACGATCAGCGCGGCCGCGCCCGGCCGCAGCGCGGCGATGCGCGGGCCGAGCGAAGCGAGCAGGTCCCGGCCGATCACGATGTCATAGGCGCGCTCGCCCAGCCCGACGTTGACCACGGTGGGTTCGCCTGCGCGGATCGGTGCGGTCATCACGCGCTTTCTCCCGTTTCGGAAACCGGCATTGCGCCGAGCTGCGCGCAAAGCCCGGTCACGATCTCGTCCACAATGGTTTCGTGCGCGACCTCGCGCGAATCCACCGTCATGTCGGCCTCGGCATAGACCGGATAGCGCTCGTCGATCAGCCGGCGCAGTGTCTCCGCCGGATCGCCGTTCTTGAGCAGGGGCCGATCGCCGCGCCGCTTGATCCGCCGCACCAGCACGTCCACGCCGGCTCGCAGCCACACCGAGACGCCGCGCTCGCGGATCAGCGCGCGGGTTTCGGCGTTCATGTAGGCGCCGCCGCCGGTGGCCAGGACCTGCGGCCCGCTCTCCAGCAGGCGCGCGATCACACGCGCCTCGCCGGCCCGGAAATAAGGCTCCCCCTGGGAGGAAAAAATCTCCGGGATCGTCATGCCGGCCGCCTTCTCGATTTCCGTGTCGGCATCCACGAAGGACAGTCCGGTCCGGGTGGCGAGCCGTCGGCCAATGGACGACTTGCCCGCCCCCATCATGCCGACCAGCACGATCGAACGGTTCCCGAGCGCAGCCACCAGCGCGGCGTCGCGGGCGGTGTCTCCGGCGGGCTCGGGATGGTTTGTGGCGACGTCCGACATGCTATACTTGTAACGAAAACCGACGGTTTCATAAACCGTTGCCCGACAAAGTAAACGGCGCCGCGCTTCGGGCGCGGATCGAACCATGCCGACGCTGTTCCGATTCCTGCTGGTGGTCGCCCTGCTTGGCGGGCTGGGCTACGGCGCCGTCTACGCGCTCGCCAATTTCGTCGATCCCAAGCCGCGCGAGATCACCGTCACGGTTCCCCACGACCGGATGATGAAGCACCGCTAAAGCATGATCCCGAAAAGTGTGAAACGGCTGTCGGACAAGATCATGCTCAAACAAGCATATGGAGCGGACGACCTGACGGCAGTCAGGTCGATCCCGCTCTAGAACGTGTCGAGCCCATGGTTCGCCGGCCGCGCCCCACCGACCGATCCGGGATCGAGCTGTTCCTCGACATGCTCGCGGCCGAGCGCGGCGCAAGCGCCAACACGCTCGACGCCTACCGCCGCGACCTGGCCGATTTCGCGGACGACCTCGCGAACCGGGGCTGCGCTGTCGCCGCAGCGTCGTCCGACGACCTGCGCGGCTATCTCGGGCGGCTCCACGCGCGCGGGCTCGCCACCGCCTCGGTGGCGCGCAAGCTCTCGGCGGTGCGCCAGCTCTATCGCTTCCTATACGCCGACGGCCATCGCGCCGACGACCCCGCGGCTGCGATCGAGGGGCCCAAGCGAGGCCGGAGCCTGCCGAAGGTCCTGTCCGTCAAGGACGTCGACGGCCTGCTGGCGCACGCGCGCGAGGCGCTGGCCGCCCAAACCCCGGCCGAGCGGCTGCGGGCCGCGCGCCTCGCATGCCTGCTCGAGGTGCTCTACGCCACCGGCCTGCGGGTCTCCGAGCTGGTGGCGCTGCCCGAGACCGCCGCGCGCCGCGACCAGCGGATGCTGGCGATCCGCGGCAAGGGTGGCCGCGAGCGGCTGGTGCCGCTCAACGACGCCGCCAGACGCGCGATGGCGGATTATCTCGCACGGCGTGCGGAGGCCGGACTCGGCGCCTCAAAATGGCTGTTTCCCTCGTTCGGGGAGAGCGGCCACCTCAGCCGCCAGCACTTCGCGCGCGAGCTGAAGGCGCTGGCCGCCGGCGCCGGCCTGAAGCCGGCGCTGGTCAGCCCGCATGTGCTGCGGCACGCCTTCGCGAGCCATCTGCTCCAGAACGGCGCGGACCTGCGCGTGGTGCAGACGCTTCTCGGTCACGCCGACATTTCCACCACGCAGATCTACACCCACGTCCTCGAAGAGCGGCTGAAAAGCCTGGTGCGCGACCTGCACCCGCTGGCCGAAGGCTGAGCGGCGGGCTACCAATCGCCATCATGGACGACATGCGCGACGACATCGTGAACCTGGAGGACGAGATCGAGCAGCTCGGCCAGTCGCTCGAACGCGCGCGCAAGATCGGCCTGTTCGCAAAGATCGTGGTCGGCGGCGGCATCCTCTGGATGGCGGCCGCGGTCGTGGGAGTCGCATCGTTCAGCCCGGCCGCCCTGCTTGCGGCCATCGCCGCCGTGATCGGCGGCATCGTGGTCGCCGGCTCCAACAAGAGCACGGCCGCGCAGACCGAAGCGGCCCTGCAGGCCACCGAGGCCCGGCGCGCCGAGTTGATCGGCGGCATCGACCTCCGCGTGGTGGGCGGCTCGCCGACATTGCACTGACGCCTGGGCACCGACGCCTTGGCGCGCAGCCTCAGACCGGCGCGAGGCCGCCCCAAGCGAGCCGCGAGCCCCGCTCAGACCGGAGCCGGTACGGGCGCCGGCGGCACCGGCCGCATCGTCAGCCGCGCCAGCGTCGGAATCACCAGCAGGCTGAAGATCGGCGACAGCAGCATGCCGCCGACGATGACGCAGGCCAGCGGCTGCTGGACCTGGGAGCCGATACCGGTCGAGAACGCCGCGGGCACCAGGCCGATGCAGGCGGAGAAGCCGGTCATGAACACCTGGCGCATGCGGGTCTGGCCGGCGTCGATGATCGCCGCCTCGGTGCCCATGCCCTGCTCGATGTTGCGGCGGATGTAGGACACCAGCAGGATACCGTCCATCGCGGACACGCCGAACAGCGAGATGAAACCCACCGCCGCCGACACGCTGGCGTTCAGCCCCGCGACGTAGAGCCCGAGGATGCCGCCGCAGACCGCGAACGGAATCCCTGACAGCGCCAGCAGGCTATCGCGCACCGAGTTGAACAGGCTGTAGAGCAGCATCAGGATCAGGATCAGGCTGAGCGGGATGATCGCCGCAAGCCGCTTCTTGGCGTCCTCCATCGCGCCGTACTCGCCCGCCCACTCCAGCCGGTAGCCCGGCGGCAGCGGCACGTTCTTCGTCACGCGATCCTGCGCCTCCGCGACGGTGGAGCCCAGATCGCGGCCGCGCACGCTGTATTTCAGCGGAATGAAGCGCTGGCTGTTCTCCCGGTAGACATAGGCCGCGCCGCTTTCGAGCCGGATGTCGGCGATGTCGCCAAGCGCGATGTAGGTGGCCGGATTCCTCCCGTCCGGATTGGGCAGGGCCACCGGCACGCTGCGGATCGCGTTGATGTCGTCGCGGTACTTCGGCGCGAGCCGGATCGCGAGCGCGAAGTTCATCTCGCCTTCGTAGACCCGCGTCACCTCCTGCCCGCCGATCGCCACCTGCACCACGGTGTTGATGTCGCCGACCGAGAAACCGTAGCGCGCCGCCTTGGCGCGATCGACCCGCACCACGAGGCTCGGCTGACCGAGCAGGTTGAAGGCCGCCGGGTCGACCACGCCGGGCACCTTCGCAAGCTCGCCCTTGATCGACTGCGAGAGCCGCTCCAGCTCGACGAGATCGCGGCCGAAGATCTTGACCACGTTCTCGCCCTTCACGCCGGACACCGCCTCCTCGATGTTGTCCTGGATGTATTGCGAGAAGTTGAAATCGATGCCGATGAACTCCTTCTGGAACCGCTCGCTCATCCGGCGGATCAGTTCCTCCTTGGTCATGCCCTTCGGCCACTGGTCCGCCGGCTTGAGCGGCACGAAGAACTCCGCGAGGAACGAGCCGTCCGGATCGGTGCCCTCGTCGCCGCGCCCCTGCTCGGAGGCGACGGTCAGGACCGGCTCGAAGCTGCCGATGACCTTGCGGATGCGCGCCACCGTTTCCATTCCCGCCTCGAGCGTGATGGTCGGCGGCATGGTGGCACGGATCCAGAGATTGCCCTCCTCGAGCTTGGGCAGGAACTCGGTGCCCAGCCGCGAGCCGAGCGTGCCGACCATCAGCAGGAAGCCGAGCGCGAGTGCGGCGGCGATCCGCGCGTTGCGAACCGCGAGCGAAAGCAGCGTTTCGTAGACGCGGCGAATCCCGCGCACCAGGAAGGTCTCGACCTCCTGCACCTTGTCCGGCAGCAGGATCGACGCCAGCACCGGCGTGATGGTGAAGGTCGCGATCACCGCGCCGATCAGCGCATAGGCATAGGTGCGGGCCATCGGTCCGAAGATCTGGCCTTCCACGCCCTGCATCGTGAACAGCGGCAGGAACGCGGCGATGGTGATGACGACGGAAAAGAAGATCGCCTTGTTGACCTCAACGGCCGCGACTAGAACGCGACGCAGCTTCTCGGTCAGCCGGGCTTCCTGGTCGGCGAAGGCGAGCTTGGTGTGGTGGGCCAGGTGCCGGAAGATGTTCTCCACCATGATGACCGTGGCATCCACGATGATGCCGAGGTCGATCGCGCCGATGGAGAGCAGGTTCGCGGATTCGCCCCGCAGCACGGTGATGATCACGGCCAGGAACAGCGCGACCGGAATGGTGGCGGCGACCACGATGGCGGACCGTAGGTTGCCGAGAAAGATCCACTGGATGAAGAAGATCAGCACCACGCCGAACAGCATGTTGTGCAGCACCGTCCGCACCGTGATTCCGACCAGGTCGCCCCGATCGTAGAACGGCACGATCTGAACGCCCTTGGGCAGCGTGCCGTCGGTGTTGATCTGCTGGACGGCGGCGCGCACGCGAGTCACCACGTCCATCGTGCGCTCGAACTTCTGCATCAGCACCATGCCGTTGACGACGTCGGTGACGTCGTCGCGGCCGGACAGGCCGAGCCGCGGCCTGTGGCCGATCTGGACGGTGGCGACATCGGACAGCAGCACCGGCAGCCCGCCCTGCTGAGTGAGCACGATGTTGCGGATGTCGTCGAGGGAGCCGATGACGCCGATGCCGCGCACGTTCACGGACTGCTCGCCCATCGAGATGGTGCGGCCGCCAACGTTGGAGTTGCTGGCGGAGATCGCGGAGACGATCTGCGGCAGCGTCAGGCCGTAGGCGCGCATCCGGTCGAGGTCGATCTCGGCCTGGAACTCCTTGGTCTGCCCGCCCAGCACCAGCACGTCGGAGACCCCTGGCACGAGCCGCAGGCGGCGCTCCACCACCCAGTCCTGCAGCGTGCGAAGCTGCATGACGTCCATACCGGGCGGACCCTTGAGCTGGTAGCGGTAGATTTCGCTGATCGTCCCGGCCGGCGAGATGGTCGGCTTCACGTCCGGCGGCAGGCTCGCCTCATTCAGCCGGTTGAGCGCCTGCTGGCGCACGAAGTGATAGTCGCGGCCGTAGTCGAACTGGAGACGGATGAAGCCGAGGCCATAGACGGAATTCGAGCGGATGAACCGCAGGCCGGGGGTGCTCGCCACCGCGATCTCGATCGGGACGGTGACGTAACGCTCGACCTCCTCGGGCGACTGGCCGGGATATTGCGCGATGATCTCGATGATCGGAGGCGCAGGATCGGGATAGGCCTCGATGTTGAGCCTGGTGAAGGCGGCATAGCCGACGCCCAGGAAGGCTGCGAAACCGATCAGCACCAGCGCGCGGCGCGCAAGACAAAAGGCGATCAGATTTCGGATCATCGGTCCCCGGCCGCTGCGTTAGGCGGCCGGATGCTAGTCCATGGGCCGGGCCCGACCAAGGGCCGGAGCCGGCCCGAGTCACGGCAGGCTCATTCCGCGGGCCTGGCGGCCAGCGTCCGCTCCTCCGCCGCGTCGCGTCCGCGCCGCGAGAACAGGTCGATCAGCACCGGCAGCGTCACCAGGATGACCACCGGAGCCAGCGTCATGCCGCAGACCACGACCACCGCGAGCGGCTTCTGCACCTGCGACCCGATGCCCGTGGACAACATCGCCGGCAGCAGGCCCGCGCCGGCGATCACGCAGGTCATCAGCACCGGCCGCATCTGAAGCTCGCCGGCCTTCAAAATCGCGCTCCCGCGGTCGAGCCCGTCGTCGATGAGCTGGTTGTATTGCGACAGGATGAGAATGCTGTTCATCACCGAGATGCCGAACAACGCGATGAAGCCGATGGCCGCCGAGACGCTGAACGGCACCTGCATCGCGAACAGACCCAGCACGCCGCCGACGATGGCCATCGGGATCACGCTCATCGCCAGCAAGGTGTCCCGGAGCGAGCCGAAGTTGATCCAGAGCAGGAACGCGATCAGCGCCAGGCTGAGCGGCACGACCAGCTTCAAGCGCGCAACCGCATCCTGAAGGTTGCCGAATTCGCCGACCCATTCGAGCCGCGAGCCCTGCGGCAGCCGGACCTCGTTCCTGACACGGGTCTGCGCCTCCAGGATCGCGCTGCCGAGGTCGCGGTCGCGCACGCTGAACTTGATCGGGATGTAGCGCTGCTGCTGCTCGCGGTAGATGTAGGACGCGCCGGTGAGCAGCTTGACGGTCGCGACCTCGTTGAGCGGGATCATCTGCGTCGTGCCGTTCGGCCCTGGCGCGCCGATCCGCAGGTCGCGGATCGCGTCCGCACTCTGCCGGTATTGCGGCGCCAGCCGCACCACGATCGGGAAGAAGCGGTCGCTGCCCGGCTCGTAGATGTTGCCGGCGGACTCGCCGCCGATAGCGACCCGCACCGTGGCGTTGATGTCGCCCGGGGTGAGCCCGTAGCGCGCCGCGCGGGCGCGGTCGATGTCGATCTGCAGCGTCGGCTGGCCGAGAGAGGTGAAGATGCCGAGGTCGGTGACGCCGGGCACGGTGGCGAGCACGTCCTTGATCCGCTCCGCCGTCTGCGTCAGCGCGACGAGATCGCTGCCGAACAGCTTGATGGAGTTCTCGCCCTTCACGCCGGACACCGCCTCGGCGACGTTGTCCTGGAGATACTGCGAGAAATTGAACTCGACGCCGATGAACTCGGCCTTGAGCCGTGAAAGCACCTCCTCGGTGAGATCCTCCTTGGTCACGCCCTTGCGCCACTCCGCCTGCGGCTTGAGCGGAACGAAGAATTCGGCGTTGAAGAAGCCCGCGGCGTCGGTGCCGTCGTCCGGCCTTCCGTGCTGGGATACCACGGTCTCGACTTCGGGGAAGCTGCCGATCAGGTTCCGCATGCGGTTGACGTAGCCGTTGCCCTCGTCGAGCGAGATCGTCGAGGGCATGGTGGCGCGAATCCACATGTTGCCCTCCTCCAGCTTGGGCAGGAACTCGAGCCCCAGCATGCGGATGCAGACCGCCGTGGCGATCAGCAGGCCCGCGATGCCGGTCAGGACCACGGCCTTGTAGCGGACCGCGAAGCGCAGGACCGGCATGTAGAGCCGGTGCAGGGCGCGGACCAGCCGGGTCTCCACCTCCTCGACATGATGCGGCAGAAGCACCGCGCTCAGCGCCGGCACCACCGTGAAGGTGGCCAGCAGGCCGCCGAGAAGCGCATAGGCGTAGGTCTTGGCCATCGGGCCGAAGATGTGGCCCTCGACGCCGCTCAGCGTGAACAGCGGGATGAAGCCGGCGATGATGATCGCGGAGGCGAACCAGATCGAGCGGTTCACGTCCATGCTGGCGCGCAGGATGGTCTGGAGCTTCTCGCGCATCGCCTGGGAAGCGGTCAGCGGCGGCATCCCCGGCCGCAGCGCGGCGCTCGCGTGCCCGAGCCGCCGGAAGATGGCCTCGACCATGATCACGGTGGCGTCCACGATCAACCCGAAGTCGATGGCGCCGACCGAGAGCAGGTTCGCGGATTCGCCGCGCAGCACCATGATCCCGATGGCGAAGAACAGCGCGAACGGAATCGTCAGCCCGACGATGACGGCGCTGCGCAGGTTGCCAAGGAACAGCCATTGCAGCGCGAACACCAGCAGGATGCCGATGACCATGTTGTGCAGCACGGTCCTCGTCGTGACGCTGATCAGATCCTGGCGGTCGTAGATGCGCTCGATCTTGACGCCGGCCGGCAGGATGTCGCTTCCGTTGATGCGCTCGACCTCGGCCTTGACGCGGGCGATGGTGGCCGAACTCTGCTCGCCCCGCCGCATCAGGACGATGCCCTGGACGATGTCGTCCTCGCTGTCCTTGCCGGCGATGCCGAGCCGCGGCTTGTGTCCGATCACCGCAGTCGCCACGTCGCGCACCAGCACCGGGTTGCCGCCGGACTGGGTCAGCATCGTGCTGTTGAGATCCTCGATCGAATTGATCAGGCCGACGCCGCGCACCACCGCGAACTGCTGACCGATGTTGACCGTGTTGCCACCGACGTTGACGTTGCTGTTGTTGAGCGTTTGAAGGAGCTGTGTCAGCGTCAGCCCGTGTGCGGCGAGCTTGTTGAAATCGACCTGAAGCTCGAAGGTCTTGGTCTTGCCGCCCCAGCCGATCACGTCGATCACACCGGGCACGGCGCGGAACCGGCGCTCCAGCGTCCAGTCCTGCAGCGTCTTGAGATCCACCAGGCTATAGCCGCGCGGCGCCGCGAGCTTGTAGCGGAACACCTCGCCGATCGGGCTGACCGGCGAAATCTGAGGCTGCGCGCCGCCCGGCAGCGGCGGGAGCTGCGCCAGCCGGTTCAACACCTGCTGCAGCGCCTCCTCGTAATTGTAGTCGAAGGTGAACTGCAGCTTGATGTCGGACAGGCCGTACAGCGAGACCGTGCGCATCTGGCGCAGGTTCTTCAGGTTGGAGGTCTGTGCCTCGATCGGGATGGTGATGTAACGCTCGACCTCCTCCGCCGACAGGCCGTCGACCTGGGTGATGACGTTCACCATCGGCGGGGTCGGATCGGGATAGGCTTCGATGTTGAGCTGCCGGAACGCGAAGACGCCGGCGACCAGCGTCATCACGAACAGCACGAGCATCATCGTCCGATGCTTGAGCGCAGAGGCTACGATCGCATTCATGGATTACGATTCTTCGGTTGCGGCCGGCCACCCTCGCGGGCGGCGCAAGCCGGCTCGGATCATCGCCCGCCTCAGATGGTGGCGGCGCGATCGACGAAGATGCTGCCCTTGGTGACGATCTTCTCTCCGGGCCGCAGCCCCTGGAGAACCTGGATCATCCTGCCGCTGACCATGCCGGTCCGAATCTGGCGCAGCTCGATCGCCTTGTCCTCGCGGGCCACCCAGACGCGGGCGCGGTCGGCCTCGAAGATCACGGCGTCGCGCGGCACCGCCACCATCGAGCCCTCGCCCTCGCCGAACACCACGACGCTCGCGAACATCTCGGGCTTGAGCCGCTCGCCCTCGTTCTTGATCGTGGCGCGCACCATCAGCCGCCGGCTGCCGGTGTCGAGCGAGGTCGCGATGTAATCGACGGTGGCGTGCAGGGTCCGGTCCGGATAGGCCAGCACGCTGAACTCCATCTGCTGGCCGAGCCGCACCTTCGGCGCCTCGCTCTCGCGCACATAAGCCACGACCCAGACGGTCGAGAGATCGCCGATGGTGTAGATCGGGTCGAGCGAGCCCGTGCTGGTGTAGCTGACGTATTGCCCCGGGCCGACCTTGCGCTGGACCACGGTGCCCGCGATCGGCGCATGGATCGGCGTCTCCGGGCTGATGCGGCCCTTCTCCTGGAATTCGGCGACCTCGGCATCGGTCTTGCCCAGAAGGCGAAGCCGGTTGCGGGTGGCCTCCAGCGCGGCTTCGGCGGAGCGCACGTCGCTGCGCGCCTGGGCCAGTTCCGCCTCGGCCACCTGCAACTCGCGCAGCGAGCCGGCCTTGCTGTCCACGAGCCTGCGGCTCTGCCGCTCGACGATCTCGGTAAGCGTGACGCGGGAGTTGGCCTTGTTCAGCGCCGCGACCGCCGCCATGAAATCGTTCTGGGCCTGGATCATGTCCGCGGCCTCGATGAAGAACAGCGGCTGGCCGGCCTGCACGAAATCGCCCGGCTTGGCCGCGAGCCGCGTCACCCGCCCGGCGTTCGGCGAGAACACCGGCGTGGAGCTGTCCTCGTTGATCGCGATCTTGCCCTCGGTGACGTGCTCGGAGCGGAACACCCGCGCCGTCACCGGCTCGACCGTGAGCATCGCCCATTGTTCCGGCGTCGGGACGTAGACCTCGCCGCGCTTGGACTGGCTTGAAATCTCGGTGTTGGGACCGGCAAGCCCGGACGGGGCGGCGGTCTTCCGCTGCCCGTCGGTGGCGAAGACGTAAAGACCGGCCACGAGCGCCACGCCGGACGCTCCGAGCAGAGCCAGCCCGCTCCGCGAGGCGGCATGCTGCCGCAGACGAGAAAGCATATCGGCCACTTCGGTATTCCCCTGCAGCCGGGCCCCGTGCGGATCAACCAAGGATGCGACACGAACGGCGACGGCAATGAAACTGACGACCGGCGCGCGCTGGACGGATCAACCCGTTACGGGATGGCCGCTGCGCGAGCCGCAGGCGGATCGTCAGATTCGAGGCGGGCCGGTCGACAGACCGGCGCGGGGAGAATGGGTGCGCTCCGGCGCAGGCCGGCCCCATTCGCAAGAGACATCGACGTAGTGGATGGGATGGACGACGGCGACCGAAGCCACCACAAAGGCGCTGTCGTCGTCGCCGAAAGCGCGAACCGTGGTTGCGGTCGGAGCCTCTTCGCCTTCGGGCCCGTCCTCCAGCTCGCCGAGACCGATGCTGAACGTCGCAGCCGCCGAAGCCGTCCAGGACTTGGACTGCGGCCGCAGATCGACCGACGCCACCGCTGCGAGCCACAGCAGAGCCAGGACAAATCGGAACAGGCGGGCGACGTGGGGCACGGGTCTTGCTCGCTCAAGCCGAGCCACCCGTGTATCGCAACAGCACTTGAAAATCAAGAATGCGTCGAAACTAGCCCCTCGATAAGAGCCGGTTCCAAGGCGCTTTCATCGCTCCCGGGCCTGCGGGCGGGCGGAGCAACGCTCCGTCCGCCAGGCACCGTTCGTTCAGGCCGCCGGCTTCGCCTTCGCGGATGACTTGACGTTCATGTAGTAGTCGGCGTTGCGGCCGAGCGCGGCCTTGCGCAGCAGGCTGCGCAGCATGTCGCTCTTGCGCAGCGGCTCGGCCACGGCGCGCGCCAGCGCCAGCGCGCCGGACTTGGCCCGGTCGAGCACCGGATGGCGGCCGGGCCGCGCGGGCGCGAGACCCAGGCGCCGCAACATCGAATTGGCCACCAGCAGGTCGTTGTTGCGCATCACCTCCCTGGTCTTCCAGGTGATGGCGAGCGAGATCGAGTAGGAATCGCTGGTGCCGACCCAGTGCGGCCACAGATACGGCACGAACACGCCGTCGCCCGGCAGGAGCCGGTGGCGCTTCGACTTGGCGTCGTAGGCCGGATCGTATTTCAGGTTGCGGTGCCGCGTGATGCAATGCTCGATCACCTCGTCGGAGGCGATGGAGCCATCGCGGTTATCGTAGATCGTGAAGAACTTCTCGCCGTGGATCTGCACGAACACGTTGTCCTCGCCGTCGATGTGGAACGGCGTGGTCGAGTTCGGCGAGGACACGAACATGAAGCCACGGATGTCGTAGAATCCCGCATCGCTCAGGCTGGTATGTCCCCGATGCCGGGCCACCGCAAGCAGCGCCTCTTCGAGCACGGCCCGGTAGGCCGGATCGCTCTCCACCCGCTTGAGCACCATCCACGCGCTCGCGGTCTCGATCCGGCGGACGATCTCCTCCGGCTCCATCTCGAGCAGCGGCATCGCGTCGGGATCCTGTCCGATCCCGACCTTGCCGGTGTTGAACTCGATCTGGTCGCGCGGCAGGGCGCGCAACAAGTCGATGATGCGCGGCAGCGCGAACAGCGGATGTCCGACGAAACCGTGGCGGATCGGAAAGGGATGCAGCGGGAAATCCGCCTCGAACGAGGCGTCGGCTCCGGCGTCGATCAGGGTGGCTGCGGGGTTCATGGGCGTTCTCCTTGTCTTATCGGGAGCGGATGGCGTGAACGATGCCGCGCGCGCGTTCGCGAACGGCATGACGGCCAGCGATCGCCGCGGCGTGGATATGGAATGCGAGGGCATTGCCTTGCGTCGGCACCAGAAGGTCGGCGACGTCGAGGCGTCCACGCCAGACGTGGTCGATCATCGGATGACCGGCGACGGCGATCGAATCGACCTCGTCCACGGCCGGGTCGGCGCACAGGTGGCGGGTCAGGTCGAGCGTGAGTTGCACGCCCGGGGACATCTTCGCGGCGCTCTCGTCGTAAGCGATCTTGAAGAAGTAGGCGCGCCGGCCCTGGCGCAGCACGAGACCGGCGGCCACCGGCTCGCTGCCGCGCGACAGCGTGACGATCTCGGCGCGGCCGGCCGCCGCCATGGCGGTCATGGCCTCGCGGACGAACACGGCATCGCCGGCGTCACGCGCAAGTGCGGTGCCGCGCGCGCCCTTCCACCCCGCGTCCTCCAGTCCGAGAAAGCCGTCGAGCGCCTGCGCCACTGCATCCGCGCCCTTCGCGGCGGAGAATGTCACCTCGCCCGCATCGGCGAGCCGGTGGCGCTGGCGGCGCAGTTCCTTGAGCTTCTTGGCGCCGAGCGTGTCGCGCAGCAGCGCCTCCGCATCGCCGGATGCCTCCAGCATGGCTCGCCGGTGGGCATTCATCGCACGCGGCTGCGGGCCGGCGGCTCCTGCGGCGCTGCGCAGCGCCGCGGCGGCGGGGCCGGCACTCGCAAGAAACGGCAGCAGCACGGCATGCGCGCCGCCCTGCGCGGCCGCGGCAAGCAGGCCGCGCGCGGCCTCGACCGGGGCGTCGCGATCCAGCAGCGGAATGCAGGCCGGCGCATAGGCCTGCCAGGCGACGAGAACCGGCAGCGGCAACCGCAACGCCCGCCAGGCCGAAACCACCGGCAGCAGCCCGATCAGGCGCGAACGCGACCGCCCGTCCCACGCGAGCAGCACGCGCGCGCCGGTCTTGCCGGTGGCGTGCGCATTCACCGCGCGCGCCCATGCCGGATGGAAGAAGGCGTTGGGCTCGACCGCGCGGTCCGCGAGGTCGGCCCAGGCGGCCTCCGGCACCGCGGCAAGATCGACGATCTCGTATCCTGGCGCCGCGCGCGGCGCCGCTGCAGGCGCGTCCCGCCCCGTCATCGGGCCCACCGCGGTCAGACTGTCGAGCGACATGGAATCCCCAAAACGTCCGCCACCTGCGAACGCGGCCGGACGATGCAGCTCAGGTGCTTAAGGCACCGGAAAAGCGATCGCAGACTCCCCGCCGCGTGATGAAACGCGGTTAAGGCCGGCCTATCGGAATCCACCGCATTCGAACGATTGCGAAGCGCCTTCCGGCCGGCCCGCGGGGCCCGGCCCGACGAGCTTGCTTGACTTGGGGGTGCCGCAAGGTCAGTTTCGGCGCTCGTCGTCACCGCCGCCTTGGCCGAATTCAACAGACTTATCAAATTGATGCGCAGCTATCTCGATTTTGAAAAGCCGGTGGCCGAGCTGGAGGCCAAGGTCGAGGAGCTGCGTGCCGTCGAGGCGCAGGGTGACACGCCGGCCATCGCCGAGGACATCAAGCGGCTGGAGGTCAGGGCCGCGCAGGCGCTGCGCGACCTCTACAGCGAGCTGACGCCCTGGCAGAAAACCCAGGTCGCGCGCCACCCGCAGCGGCCGCACTGCCTGGACTACATCGGTGGGCTTCTGACCGAGTTCCTGCCGTTCGCGGGCGACCGCAAGTTCGGCGATGACGACGCCATCGTCGGCGGCTTCGGCCGGTTCCGCGGCGAGAGCATCTGCGTGATCGGCCACGAGAAAGGCTCCACCACCGAAAGCCGGCTCAAGCACAACTTCGGCATGGCCCGGCCCGAGGGCTACCGCAAGGCGGTCCGGCTGATGGAGATGGCCGACCGCTTCGGCATCCCGATCCTGTGCCTGGTGGACACCGCCGGCGCTTATCCCGGCATCGGCGCGGAGGAGCGTGGCCAGGCGGAGGCGATCGCACGCTCCACCGAGGCCTGCCTCAACCTCGGCGTCCCCAACGTCGCGGTGATCCTGGGCGAAGGCGGTTCCGGCGGCGCCATCGCCATCGCCACCGCCAACCGCGTGCTGATGCTGGAGCACGCCATCTACAGCGTGATTTCGCCCGAGGGTGCAGCCTCGATCCTGTGGCGCGACACCACCAAGGCCCAGGACGCCGCCACCAACATGAAAATCACCGCCCAGGACCTCGACCGGTTCGGGATCATCGACCGGATCGTGACCGAGCCCGTGGGCGGCGCCCACCGCGACCCGCAGGGGACCATTGCCGCAGTCGGCGAGGTCGTGGCGGAGGCCTTCCAGGAGCTGAAGGGGCTGGACCGGGAGGCCGTCCGCCGCCAGCGTCGCGACAAGTTCCTGGCGCTCGGCCGAAACCTGGGCTGACGCCCCGGCCGGAGGCCGTCCGAAAGATGGTGAACGGGGAAAAAGATCATACCGGACGGGACGTTCAGCCACAATTTTACCGTTCGTTCACCCTACCCGTGCTCAATCGGAAACCGGCGTCCGGACCCGCGGCTCTTGCGGTTCCAGCGCCTTGGGGCTAACGATCCTTCGTTGAAGGCTTGGGGAAAGCCCACCGGTCGGGGAGTCTCGCGTTGAACCGTCGCCCGCTCGTCCGCTCGCTCCTCGCGTCGGCAGCCCTCGCCGCTGCCATCGCCCTTTCCGGCTGCCAGACCGACGGCAACGTGGCGTCCAACGCCAAGGCGATGAAGCCGCTCTCCGACAAGATGATCGCGGAGATATCCGAGAAGAACATGGAGAAGGATTCCCCGATCCTTGTCCGGCTGTTCAAGGAGGAGTCCGAACTCGAGATCTGGAAACAGGAGCGCTCCGGCCGTTTCGCGCTTCTCAAGACCTATCCGATCTGCCGTTGGTCCGGCGAACTGGGTCCGAAAATCAAGGAAGGCGACCGGCAGGCGCCGGAGGGCTTCTACACGATCACGCCCGGCCAGATGAATCCGAACTCGCAATATTACCTGTCGTTCGACCTAGGCTATCCCAACGCCTTCGATCGCGCCCACGGGCGCACCGGCGCGCACCTGATGGTGCATGGCGACTGCTCGTCGCGCGGCTGCTACTCGATGACCGACGAGCAGATCTCGGAGATCTACGCCCTCGGCCGCGAGGCCTTCTTCGGCGGCCAGCGCTCGTTCCAGGTGCAGGCCTATCCGTTCCGGATGACGCCGCAGAACATGGCCAAGCACCGCAACAACCCGCACATGGCCTTCTGGAGGATGCTCAAGCAGGGCAACGACCACTTCGAGGTCACGCGCCTTGAGCCCAAGGTCAACGTCTGCGAGAGGCGTTACGTCTTCAACGCGCAGCATCCCGACGACCCGTCGCGGTCGCTGTCGTTCAACGGCGCGGCCAAGTGCCCGACCTTCGAGGTGCCGCAGGACATCATGGCCGCGGTGCAGGACAAGCAGCGGCAGGACGAGCGGCGCACCGCCGAGCTGACCGGCCGCACCCCGGCGGCACCGGTCCGCACCTACGCCGACGGCGGCATGCACCCGGTGTTCGCCGCCGCCGTGAAGCGTCAGCAGACCGGCACCGCGGCTCCGGCGTTCTCGCTCGCGTCCGTGCCCGGCACGATCCCCGCCCATGTGCGCCCGCCGCGCACGGAAGAGTTCTCCGACCATCCGAACGTCGCCGCGGCCCCGGCTGTCAGCACGAACGCGCCGGCCCGAGTCGCGGCCGCGACACCGGCCGTCGATCCGCATGCGCCGGTGCCGCAATCAACTCCGGCCCCTATGCCGGGTTCGGGCAACATGTTCGGCAATCTGTTCTCGTCGGCGCCGTCGAATGCGAAGACCGCCGGCCCGCTCGATCGCATGGCGCGGCTGATCGGCCTGCGCGGCTCCGAGGCCGAGGCCGAGCAGAAGCCCGCGCCGGCCGCGGCGCGCCAGCGACCGGCTCCGCGCACCCAGACCACCGCCCCCGGCGCGATTCGCCCGAGACCGGCAGCCGCCGAGCCGCTGCGCACGGCGACCGCTCAGGAGCCCGCTCCGGTCTCGCCCGTGACCGCCCTCGCGCCGCAACAGCCGAGCGCTCCCACGGCCGCGCTCGCCGGCTCCGCACCCACCGTGCCCGCCGGCAGCTTCGAGAACCGCTGGTCCGGCTTCCGCTGAGCCGCCGGCGCGCGTTTTCGGGGCACGCAGAATGCACGCTCCGGACGACTGCTTCGTCTACGTGCTCGGCCACGCCGGAGCGACCCGGCGGCTGACCTACGTCGGCTGGACCAACGACCTCGACCGGCGCATCGCCCGACATAACGACGGCACCGGCGCGCGCTCCACGCGCGGACGCACATGGGTTCTCCTCCATACGGAGCGATATGCGACACGGCAGGAGGCCATGAGCCGGGAATGGCATCTCAAGCGCGACCGCGCCTTTCGCAAGCGGCTCGCCGAAGCCCTTCCAGGGTAGACGTGCGCGGCGCTTCGCCACCCTCGACATGGACCCGGGCATGGGCCACTGCCCTTGATCGGCCCCCGACAAGCGAATACGAGGTGGGCACCGCTTCACCACCCGGGGAAAAGCTCATGAACGCATTCCGTACCATCGGCACGGCCGTCGCGGCATTCGCCGCCGCCGCACTCGCCGCATTGCCGGCCAAGGCGCAGGAGTGGCCGCAGCGCAACGTGCGCATGATCCTGCCGTTCGGCGCGGGCAGCGCCACCGACGTCTCCGCGCGCCTCATCAGCGAGAAGCTGACCGCCAAGTGGGGCCGCCCGGTGATCGTCGAGAACCGGCCGGGCGCGGACGGCCTCATCGCCATCAACGCCTTCCTGACCGCCAACGACGACCACGTCCTGCTGTTCGCGTCGAGCGCCTCGTTCCTGGCGCATCCCTATACGCAGGAGAAGCTGCCCTACAACCTGGAGCGCGACCTCGCGCCGATCGCGCAGGTGTCGCACACCATGCTGTCGGCCAGCGCTTCGACGGCCTCCGGCATCAAGACGATCGCCGAATTCGTCAAGCGCGCGAAAGCAGCGCCGGACAAGGTCAACGCCTCGGGCGCGGCCGGCCTGCCGGAGTTCGCGGTCGACGCCTTCATCAAGAGCGAAGGCCTGAAGATCACCAAGGTGCCCTATCGCGACGTGGTCCAGGCGGGCCGCGACCTCGGCGAAGACCGCATCCAGTTCCTGCTGTCGTCCTACGCGGTGGTGCGGCCGCTGGTCGAAGCCGGCAAGGTGACGATCCTGGCGCTCGGCGGACGCGAGCGCAGCGCGCTGCTGCCGAACGTGCCGTCCGTGGTCGAGGCGGGCTATCCCGGCCTCGTGGTGGAGACCACCGCCGGCTTCTACGGTCCGCGGACCATGCCGCAGGCGCTGCGCGAGCGGATCGGCGCGGCCGTGGTCGAGGCCCTGGCCGACAAGTCGGTCGCCGAGCGTATCCTCAAGTCCGGACAGGATGTGGTGCCGGGCGGTCCCGATACGCTGGCCGCCACCATCAAGCGGCAGGTGCAGGCCACCGAAGGCACCGCCAAGATTCTGGGGCTGCAGAAGAAGAACTGATCGCCTTGCGATCGGACAAGGCGGAAGCCGCCGGCCACGCCGGCGGCTTCTTTGTTTTTCAGCTTCTTTAATGTCCGCCAAAGTCTTTCACCGTTTCATGGAAACGGCGAAGATTCTCGATTCCCGGTTTGTCGCGTTTTCTTCACGCGAACCGGTTCCCACTTCGCTCGAAAACGCTCTGTTGCCTCCGGTCAGCGCCGGACGGCCGCGCCGACCCGCTCCCGCAGGCGCTCGCAGGTTCGCGCCAGTGCCGCCATGTCCGGCCACGCGAAGGAGGCAGTGCGGAAGTAGCGCGAGCGCACCAGCGGCTCGGTCTGCGCCATGCGCCCGAACACGGCGTCGTCCTCCGCCTCGCAGGGCAGCCCAAGCTCGATGGCGCGTGACGAGAGCCGGTCCATGCGATGGCCAAACCCCTCGCCGCACAGCTCTTTGGCCTCGTGGCCGTGCAGGCGCAGAAACGCCTTCAGATAAAGCTCGACGGTGTGATAGCGCAGCAGGCGAACCGGCGCCTGGGCGTGGGGCGACGAGGGCGCGGCCGCCTCCAGCGCCAGCGCGGCGGCGCGATAGGTTTCCGCGAATTCGAAGAAGCCGAGCGGAGTGGCCCGCCGGGCCTCCTCCTCGTCGTCGGCGGCAGCGCGCGGGACGGCGGACAAATCAGACCTCCGCCGGCTCCCCGGCGGCTTCCGCGGCATCCTCGTCGGTGTCGTCGTCCAGCGGCGCGAGCGTGCGCAGCGTGCCGCTTGCCAGCGTGACCTTGCGGCGGCTGCCGGATTGCGGATCGGCGACCGCGGTCGGCCGGGCCGCCTCGCGCGACTTCCGAAACAGCATCATGCCGGCGTTGCCGCCGTGCCGGCTCAGGTCGTCCTCGTCGCAGCTTGCGGCGACGGCCAGTCCGATCGAAGCCAGATGCGCCCGCCGGTAGCAATAGACCGCGAGCATGGCCCGCACGTCGGGGGGAATGGTCTCGATCAGCTCGGCAAGCCCCTGCGGGCTGGAGCGGTAGATCTGGCCGAAGGTGGCTTCGGGCACTGGACAGGGATCGTCTTCGAGCGCGCGGGGGCCGGACAGCATCGAATCGCTCCGAAAGGTAAACCTCGCGGCCAACGTTCGACGAGACGCCTTAACACCAGCTTAACCCTGGCAAATTTCGCGGCCGCGCCGGCGGCGCATCGAAGCGAACGGCGGCGGGAACAGCTCCCCGCCGCCGTTTTCGTTCAGGAGCCGGCGTCCGCCGGGCGGCAGCGCCTTTTACTGCGGCTTGATGCCCGCGGCGCGCACCGCCTCTCCGGCCGCCTCGACCTCCTGACGGAAGAAGCGCGCGGTCTCCGCGGCATTGCGGCCGTCCGGCATGTAGCCGGCGCGCTGTGCCACGTTCGCGACCGCCGGCATCTGGACGGCCTTGCGGATGGCCGCGTTGAGCTGGTCGACGATGGTGTCGGGCGTGCGGCCCGGCGCGTAGAACATGCCCCACGACCCCTTGACCGGATAGGCGGGCACCGCGGTCTGAATCCGCGGCACGTCGGGGAATTCGGGGAACGGCTTGGTGCCGGTGAAGGCCAGCGCACGCAGCTTGCCGTCGCGCACGACGGGGATCACCGACGGCGGAGTCACGAACATCACCTGGATGCTACCGCCGAGGAGCGCGCTCGTCACCTCGGAGGCGCCCTTGTAGGGGACATGTTCCATCTTCAGGCCGGTTAGCGTGTTGAAGTGCTCGGCCGCGAGATGAAGGATGTTGCCGACGCCGGGCGAGCCGTAGAAGATCGGGTTCTTCTTTGCGTATGCGATGAACTCCGGCACGGTCTTCGCCGGCAGCGACGGGTTCACCAGCATCAGGAAGCCATCGAGAATGCCGACCGTGGCGATCGGCTTGAGATCCTTGAGCACGTCGTAGGGCAGATTCTTGTAGAGATACGGCGTCGGCGTGATCGACGAGCTGGAGAACATCAGCGTGTAGCCGTCCGGCTCCGACTGCACGAAGGTGCGGTTCGCGATCGTCCCGTTGGCGCCGGTGCGGTTCTCCACGAAGAACTGCTGCCCCATGTCGATGCTGAGCTGGGCTGCGACCGTGCGCGCCAGCACGTCCGGCCCGCTGCCCGCCGCAAAGCCCACGAGAATGCGGACCGGCCGGTTCGGATAGGGCTGCGCCTGCGCCTGGTTCTGGGCCGCGACCGCGGTGGCTGCGGCGATCACGAAAGCAAAAGCGATCTTGAGAGACTTCACGAAGTCGTCCTCCCGATGACCCGCGCAGGCCGGACGGCGCGGACGGTTTGTGGTGGAACCGGGTGGCCGCCGTTCCGGTGGGCCGGCCGCCCGGTCGCGTCCGGATCAGCGCTTTGCCGATTCCGCCTTGTCGATGAAGCCGAGAAAGATGCGCGCGATCTCGCCTTCGGCGTTCCGCCATGCGTCCTGGTCCCACACATCCAGCAGATCGTCGTCGGGGCGCTTCTCGACCACGCCCTCGTGCAGCTCGGCGTGCGGCAGCAGGCTCACCGCCTTGCGCGCGGTCGCGGGGGTGTGGACCTTGTCGTTGCCCGCGATCAGGCAGACCGGCACGGCGATCGACCGAAGCTGCTCTTCGGTCGCGCCGACGATCGGCAGGTTCGCGGCGGCCAGAAAATTCTCGCGCCACAGGTTCATGATCCGGATGAACTCATCCGGGTCCATCGCCATCAGGTTGTCGCGGTTGGCAGGCCGGGCCTTGATGCAGGCGGCGAAATGATCGGACTCGCAAACCGCGGCCATGCCGCCGGCCTTCGCGATCTCCATGAACGCGCCGTAGTACTGATGCGCCAGCTTCTGCGCCGCGTGCTGGCCGCCGGTGAGCCGCCACAACAGCATCCCGCGCACCGCATCCGGATGGCGCAGCGCGAACAGCACCGCGAGCCGCGCGCCCGCGGACGAGCCGCCGACATAGAGCGGCGCGGCGTTCAGATGCTTGCAGAGCGCATAGAGATCGTCGGCCCAGATCTCGTGCTCGGAGCCGGAGCCCTCGATCTTCACTTCGGACGCGCCGCAGTTGCGCCGGTCATGCAGCAGCACGCGGTAGCCCTGCGCAGCGATGTGCTGCGACAGCGACACCAGCTCGCGATAGGGCCGGCGGCTGCCGGGCGTGAACGCGAGCCACCGCCCTGCGCTTCCGAACACCTCGTAGTTCAGCGTCACCCCGCGGACATTGGCTTCCGGCATGGCCCCGTTCTCCGTTTTCGTTCAGCCGACCGCGTCGAGCGATTTACCGCCGACGCTGACCGGCCGGCCCGCCACCAGCACGAAAGCGATGACGCACACGTCGTCGCTGCGGTTGACCCAGTTGTGGATGGTGCCGCGCTGCACCAGCACGTCGCCGGCCTTGAGCGTGACGGTCTCGCCGTCCAGCTCCATGTCGATGGTGCCCGAGATCACCACGGCGTAATCGACCGAATCGGTGCGATGCCGGCGCGGCACCACGCCGGGCTCGTAGCGCACGATGCGGAACACGGTGCCGTTTTCCAGCGTGGTGCCCAGCTCGCGCCCGCTCGTGTCCTCGTCGCCGTCGTTGTTCACCGGAAAGCTGTCGGTGGTCCAGACCACCGCGGATTCGATGCCCTTGCGACGGGAAATCACGTTCCGGGCGGTCTCGTCGATCTTGACCACCGCACGGCCGGTCTCGTCATGGCCCGTGACGACGCGGCGCACCTTCAAATTCATGACGGTCCTCTCGAGTGGCGGGCAGCGGGACGCCGCCAGCCGACGGGCGCACGTTGCCTCCCGGCACCGGCACGGTCCAATAGAACTTTGTCTCGCAGCATAACCAAAGGCTATTGCGAGGGCCGGTTGGATGGCGCAAAGGTTACGGCCTGCGGGCGGAAGGACCCCCGGCCCGCCCCTGCGGCACACCAGGCACATCGGCGCACCGGATGGACGCACGCCAGCTCCGCAACCTGATCGCGGTGATCGAGAAGGGCAGCCTCGGCCGCGCCGCCGACGTCCTCAACATCTCGCAGCCGGCGCTGACCAAGAGCATCCACCGCCTCGAGCAGCGGCTCGGCGTTCTCCTGTTCCACCGGGAGGCCAAGGGCATGCGCCCCACGGTCTATTGCGAGACGCTGTACGAGCACGCCCGGCAGATCAATGCCGGCATCGACCAGGCGCTGCGGGAGATCGAGGCGCTCAAGGCAGGGTCGGAGGGCACGGTGCGGGTCGCCGCCGGACCGCTGGTCAGCGACGAGATTCTGTCGCGCGCGGTCGTCATGCTGCTCGGCGAACGCCCCGGCATCCGGATCAGCATTCATACGGCGATCGGCGACCTGACCGGCGGCCTGATGGCCGGCCTGTACGATTTCGTCCTCGCCGTCATGCCGTTCGGGCCGCAGCGCAGCGGCGTCGTGCAGCAGATGCTGTTCAGCGACCGGATTTCGGTGATCGCCCGCCGCGACCATCCGCTGGCCAGCCGGAGCCCGGTCACGGCCCGCGACCTGCATTCCGCGACCTGGGTCCTGCCGTCGCCGGGGCACAATCACCGGCGGCGGCTGGAGAGCCTGCTCGACGCCGAGAACCTGCCGCCGCCCCGGCCGGTGGTCGAATGCAGCTCCACCAACTTCATCAAGTCCGTGGTGGCCTCCACCCACCACCTCGGACTGATTGCGCACATGGGGCTCGGCCGGAAAACCGCGGGCGTCGATCGCGAGATCCGGGAGATCGCCGTGGACTCGCCGTTCATGGTGCGCCCCATCGGAATTGTCCGGCGCGAAAACCAGGTGCTTTCGCGGCCGGGCCGGCTGCTGATCGAAGCCATCGAGGCCGTGTGCCGCGACGCGACCCGCCCGCGCGGTTCCGACGGCGATTCCGAACCCCGGAACGGCGGGAAGGCGTCGTGCGACCACCGCCTTCAGGCTGGAAGAGCGGCAACCGAACCACCAGAATGCACGTCATGAAAAAGATCGGCTTCCTCTCCTTCGGCCATTGGACCCCTTCGCCCCAGTCGCAGACGCGGTCGGCCTCCGACGCCCTGCTGCAATCCATCGACCTGGCGGTCGCCGCCGAGGAGCTGGGCGCGGACGGCGCCTATTTTCGCGTGCATCATTTCGCCCGCCAGCTCGGTTCGCCGTTCCCGCTTCTGGCGGCCGTGGGCGCGAGAACCAGCCGGATCGAGATCGGAACCGCGGTCATCGACATGCGCTACGAAAACCCGCTCTACATGGCGGAGGACGCGGGCGCGGCCGACCTCATCGCCGGCGGACGCCTGCAACTGGGCATCAGCCGCGGCTCGCCCGAACAGGTGCTCGACGGCTGGCGCTACTTTGGCTACGCCCCGTCCGAGGGCATGACCGACGCCGACATGGCGCGGCGCAGCACGGAGGTGTTCCTCGAGGTGATCCTCGGCCGGGGCTTCGCCCGACCGAACCCGCAGCCGATGTTTCCGAACCCGCCGGGCCTGCTCCGCCTCGAGCCCTACTCCGAAGGCCTGCGCGAGCGCATCTGGTGGGGCGCAGGCACCAACGCCACCGCAGAATGGGCGGCAAAAATCGGCATGAACCTGCAAAGCTCGACGCTCAAGATCGACGAGAGCGGCAGGCCGTTCCACGTCCAGCAGGCGGAGCAGATCCGCATCTTCCGCGAGGCGTGGAGGGCGGCCGGCCACGCACGCGAGCCGCGGGTCTCGGTCAGCCGCAGCATCTTCGCACTGGTGGACGACCGCGACCGCGCCTATTTCGGGCGCGGCGGCGACGAGAACGACGACACCATCGGGTTCCTCGGCGACAACTCGCGGGCGATCTTCGGCCGCAGCTATGCCGCGGAGCCGGAGGTTCTCGTCGCGCAGCTCGCAAAGGACGAAGCCGTCGCGGAGGCGGACACGCTGCTTCTCACGGTGCCCAACCAGCTCGGCGTCGACTACAACGCCCACGTCATCGAAGCCATCCTCAAGCATGTCGCGCCCGCGCTGGGCTGGCGCTGAGGGCTCGCGCAGAAAAGCGCCCGACATGCGCGTTTATGGAGCGGCTACATCAGGGCGGCGTTGACCCACAGATGGGTCAGAATGCTCGCCACGTAGCCCAGCGCAATGGCCCAGGCCCATCGAAGATGGTTGAGAAACGTGTAGTGGTTGCGCACCAGCCCCATCAGCACCACGCCCGCCGCCGAGCCGATGGACACCAGGCTGCCGCCGACCCCGGTGCTGAGGGTGATCAGCATCCACTGGCCGCTCGACATCTCCGGATTCATGGTGAGCACCGCGAACATCAGCGGGATGTTGTCGAACGCCGCTCCCAGCACCCCGATCACGATGTTGGCGACGGTCGGACCCAGGTCGCCATACAGATAGTTCGAGAGCTGCGCGAGATAACCGGCCACGCCGAGCCCGGCGACGGCGAAGATGATGCCGAAGAAGAACAGCAGCGTGTCCCACTCGACATGCCTCATCTCCCG
>CAZZCV010000043.1:0-20302 GCA_964653225.1 uncultured Rhodoplanes sp.
CCGACCAGCGCGCTCGACATGCTGATCCAGGCGCAGATCGTCGATCTGCTGCGCGATCTCCAGGCGAGCCGCGGACTGACCTACCTGTTCATCTCGCACGACCTCAAGGTGGTGGCGGCGCTGGCGAGCCGGCTGGTGGTCATGAAGGACGGCAAGGTGATGGAGGCGGGTCCCGCCGCCGACCTGTTCCGAAATCCGCAGACGCCCTACACCCGCGCGCTGTTCGCCGCCGCCTTCGATCTGGAAACGGCCGGCGAGGGCGTGGTGGCGCAGTAGAGGCCCGCTACACGATCTGTTGTTTTTGAACGCCGGCCCTTCCGGGATATCCGGAGGCGTGCCGTCCCCGCGCCTGGGTTTTTTCCTTCCGGAGGACCGTCGTTTTCATGGCCCGTCCCGCGATCCTGATTGCCGTCGACGGCCCGCAGGCCGCGGAGTGGGCCGACGCCCTGCGCGAAAGCCTGGACCGACGCGGCGCGCCGTTCGAGCTGCGGGCGTGGCCGGACACGGGCGAGGCCGCGGACATCGCCTATGCCTGCGTCTGGCGGCCGCCGCATGGCCTGCTGGCGGGCCTGCCGAACCTCAGGGCCATCGTGAACCTCGGTGCAGGCGTTGACGCGCTGCTCGCGGATCCGTCCCTGCCGCGGGTGCCGCTCATGCGCGCGGCCCACCCGGACCTGACACGGCGCGTGGTCGGCTATGTGGTCATGCACGTGCTGCGGCATCACGGAAAGCAGCGGCTCTACGAGGCGCAGCAGCGCGAGCGGGTGTGGCGGCCGCACAAGCATCCGTCCGCCGACGAGGTCGGCGTCGGCATCCTCGGGCTCGGCGTCATCGGAGCGGAGGCCGCGGCCGTGCTGTCGCGGCTCGGCTTCCGCATGGCGGGCTGGAGCCGCACGCCGAAAGAGGTCCCCGGCATCGAGAGCTTCCACGGCGAGGCCGGCCTCGAACCTTTCCTGGCGCGCACCGAAATCCTGGTCTGCCTGCTGCCGTCCACGCCGCAGACCCGCGGCCTCCTCAACCTGACGCTGTTCCGCAAGCTCCGGCGTGACGGCGCAGCGGGCGGCGCGTTCCTCGTCAATGCCGGCCGCGGGCGGCTGCAAGTGGATGCCGATATCGTGGCGGCGCTCGATGCGGGCGTGCTGTCCGAGGTCACGCTGGACGTGTTCCCGCAGGAGCCGCTGCCGCTGGACAGTCCGCTGTGGAGCCATCCGCGCGTGACGGTCACGCCGCACGTGGCCGGCGACATCGCGCCGCGTGCCTTCGCCGATCATATCGTCGGGCAGATCGAGCGTCATGCGCGCGGGCTGCCGATGCAGGACATCATCGACCGGGAGCAGGGTTATTGACCATGAAGACCCTTCTTGCGCTGGCCGTTCTTTCCGCGGCCGCGCTCTTTCCGGCCTCCGCGTCCGCGCAGTCGCTCGGCAAGGCCGAATTCCCCATCAGCGGCATGGACGGCACGCCGATCGCCAACCACCGGCTGACGCCGGCCGAGCTGGCGCGGGTCGAAGGTCTGAAGAACGTCGCGGTCGCCGGCAACGCCAGGGGCGACGTGACGGTCTATCAGTTCTACGATCTGAACTGCTCCTTTTGCCGTCAGGCTTCGGGCGACGTGGCCGAGCTGCTGCGGACCGACAAGGGCCTGAAGGTCGTGTTCGTGCCCTATCCGGTGCTGTCGGTGCAGTCGGTGCAGGGCGCGATGGTGGAGCTTCAGGTCATGGAGCTTGCGCCACGCCGCTTCGCCGAGTTCCATCGCCGCATCTATGCCGGACGCGGCACCATCGACGGCGCGCGTGCGCTCGCGGTCGCCAAGGACATGGGCCTCGATCCGGAAAAGATCGTCGCGCGCGCCAACACGCCCCGCACGCCGGAAATCCTGAAGTCGCATGCCATGCTCGGCGGCGACCTGCGGCTGATGGCGACGCCGGCCTATGTGGTGAAGGGGGTCGCCATCGTGGGGCATCCCGGACGCGAGCTGCTGCGCGATGTCATCGGCGCGGTGCGCAAGTGTGGCCAGGTGGTGTGTTAGAGCTTTGCCGGCCATGACAGCCGGGACGGTCACATCTATCCGATCCGCCGGACGCTCGTGACCTTGCCGCCCGACGCTTCGATTCGCGCCAGCGCCTCCGCGACAGGCTCGATGGCGACCGCCATGTGGAAGGCGTTGGCGTGGATGAGCGTGGCGGTGTCGCGGGCGACGGCGACATGGCCTTTCCAGAACACCAGATCGCCGCGCCGGAGCTGATCGGGCCGCACGGGCGCGCCGAGGGCTGCCTCCTGCATGTCGCTGTCGCGCGGGCAGGCTGCGCCGCAGGCCGTCAGCGCCACCTGCACCAGCCCGGAGCAGTCGATGCCGAGGCTAGTCTTGCCGCCCCAGAGATAGGGCGTGCCGAGGAAGCGTTCCGCCACCGCCACGAAATCCGAGTTGTTCGCTTCGAGCGGAGCCACATGCTTCGCCGGAATGAAGCCGCCGGGCGTGACGGCGAAGCCGTTCCCGATCCGCAGGACCGGAACGCGCGCGCCGAGCGGCAGGGCATCGGCGGGCGGGGCCTTGATCGACGGCTCGGGGAACGCGAAGGTGCGCAGCGCCGACACCTTGTGCGTCGGCGCGGCCTGCGGGGTCAGCAGCGCGCTCGCCGGGAGCCAGCCGACATAGCCGTCGCGCTCGAGCTGGCCCCAGGCCCAGCCCTCCTCGTCGGTCTCGTAGACCGTGACGCGCTCGCCCTTCAGGGCCTCCGTCAGCATGGTGGCGTAATGGCCAGGCGCGTTGCGCACCGGCGTCTGGCCCACGATCACCTCCTGCACCGTGCCGTCGGCATAGCGCGCGGCCTCGACTTGGCCGCGCAGGTGGCCGGCCGCGAGATCGGGCCGCGCCGGGGTGAGGCGGGGATCGAGCGCCATGTTATCCCGCGTTCCTGCGCGAACCGTATTTCTCGCTCAGCAACGCATACATCGCACGCGCGGCCTGGCATTCGCCGCCTTCGGGGCGGCCGGGTTTCGCGGCCGGCGTCCAGGCATAAACGTCGAAGTGCAACCAGCTTTTCACGTCGACGAATTTCTTGAGGAACAGCGCGCAGACGATCGAGCCCGCCATGCCCCCGGAGGCGACGTTGTTCGTATCGGCGGTCTTCGAGTCCAGCATGGACTCGTAGCGCGGCCATAGCGGCAGCCGCCAGACCGGATCGTTCTCGGCCATGGCGTGACGCGCCACGCCGCCGGCCAAGGTCTCGTCGTCGGTGTAGAAGGGCGGAAGCTCGGGGCCGAGCGCGACGCGCGCGGCCCCCGTGAGCGTGCCCATGTCCACCAGCAGATCGGGCTTGTCCTCGCAGGCCAGCGCCAGCGCGTCGGCCAGCACCAGCCGGCCCTCGGCGTCGGTGTTGCCGATCTCGACCGTAAGGCCTTTGCGCGAAGGATAGATGTCGAGCGGCCGGAAGGCGTCGCCCGCCACCGAATTCTCGACGGCCGGGATCAGCACGCGCAGGTTCACCCGCAGACCGCGGTCCATGATCATGTGCGCCAGCGCCAGCACGGCGGCCGCGCCGCCCATATCCTTCTTCATGATCAGCATCGCGCTCTCGGGCTTGAGATCCAGCCCGCCGGTGTCGAAGCACACGCCCTTGCCGACCAGCGCGATCTTCGGATCGCCGGCCCGGCCCCAGCGCAGCTCGATCAGGCGCGGCGCGTGCGAGCGGGCGGCGGCGCGGCCGACCGCGTGGATCAGCGGGAAATTTTCCTTCAGCAGCGCGTCGCCGACCGTGCTGCGGACCTTGGCCTTGTGGCGCTTGGCCAGATCGCGCACGGCTGCCTCCAGCTCTGCGGGGCCGAGGTCGTTGGCCGGCGTGTTCACGAGGTCGCGGGCGAGCGTCACGCCCTCGGCGATGCGCGACAGCTCGGCGCCGTCCACGCCCGCGGGCAGCACGAGCGTCACCCCGCTGGACTTGCCCTTGCGGTAGCGTGCGAAGCGGTAGGAGCCGAGCGCCATGGCCAGCGCCGCAAGCCGCGCGTCGTGCGGATCGTTGGCGAAGCGCCACGCGCCGGCCGGCAGAACGCCTGCGAGCAGGCCCGGCAGGAAGGGATTGCACCCCTCCGCGGAGCGCTCGATGCCGAACAGCGCGCCGGCCGTGCCACCCGCGCCGGGCAGGATCAGGTGCCGTCCGGGCGAAGGCTCGAAGCCGGTGGACTCGACGAAGGCGCGCGCCGGCCTGTCCAGCCCGGCCGTCACGCTGGCGATGTTGGCGGAGTTCACGAACCAGACCGGTTGCGCCGCCTTGCTGCGGGCGGTGAAGAAAGGGTGCATGAGGCTGCCTGACAATTGCGGGACGGAGCGAGCGCTAACACGGAGGCGGGCGGGCCGCCACCTCCGGCGATTAACCACTCGTTAGGGTTAACATTCTATTGCTGCGCGTTGCAGACGGCCACGGGAGCCGTCCAACGGGACCTGCGCCTGATGCAACGCCGTTCCGCGCGTCTTCTCGCCGCCGCCGGACTTGCCGCCCTGGTGCTGGCGTCCGCGGGCTGCTCCACCCGTTCGCGCGACGTCACGGGCTCGATCGCGACCCGGGCGGAGCCGCGCACCGAGGCCGAATGGCGGAGCGAAATGGAGAGCGCGGGCGCGCGCTACCGCGCCGACCCGCGCGACGGCGCGGCCGCGATCCGCTATGCCCAGGCGCTGCGCGCCATCGGCCAGCGCGCCCAGGCCGCGGCTGTGCTGGAGCAGGCCGCGATTCACAATCCGCACGATCGCGCGCTGCTCGGCGCCTATGGCCGCGCGCTCGCCGACAACGGCAATCTGCAACAGGCGCTCGATGTGCTCAACCGCGCGCACACGCCCGACAGTCCCGACTGGCGCATCCTCTCCGTGCAGGGCGCGGTTCTCGACCAGATGGGCCGCCACGCCGAGGCGCAGCGCTATTACGCCAGCGCGCTGCGGCTGGTGCCCGACGAGCCGTCGGTGCTGTCAAACCTCGGCCTGTCCTATGCGCTGTCGAAGAATCTCAAGCAGGCCGAAGCCACGCTTCGGCGCGCGGCGGCGCAGCCCGCGGCGGAGCCCAAGGTGCGGCAGAATCTGGCGCTGGTGGTCGGCCTGCAGGGTCGTTTCGGCGAGGCCGAGACCATCGCGCGCGGCGATCTTTCGCCCGAGGAGGCGGCCGAGAACGTCGCCTATCTGCGCCGCATGCTGGCCGAGCAACGCGACAGCCGGCGCTCGGGCCGCGCCGGCTCGCCGCTGGTGCCGTCCGCCGGCTCGTGAGTCCGGCACGGTCCTGAAGGGCGCTACCGGACCTGCGAGGCGGGCGCCGGCGCGCCAGACGCGGCCGGCGCGTTCTGGACGGCCATGACGCGGATCGCCGCCGGCCCGAGGATCACCACGAACAGCACCGGCAGGAAGAACAGGATCATCGGCACCGTGAGCTTGGGCGGCAGGCCGGCGGCCTTCTTCTCGGCCTCCGACATGCGCATGTCGCGGTTCTCTTGCGCCAGAACGCGCAACGTCTGGCCGAGCGGCGTGCCGTAGCGCTCCGCCTGCTGGAGCGCGATGCACACCGATTTCACGCCCTCGAGGTCGGTGCGCTTGGCGAGATTGTCGTAGGCCTGCCGGCGCTCCTGCAGGAACGACAGCTCGGCAGTGGTCAGCGTCAGCTCCTCGGCAAGCGGGATCGATTGCGTGCCGATCTCGTCGGCGACCTTCTTGAACGCCGCCTCGATCGACATGCCGGACTCGACGCAGATCAGAAGCAGGTCGAGCGCATCGGGAAAGGCGCGCTTGATCGAAAGCTGGCGCTTCTGGATCTTGTTCTTCAGGAACATGTACGGCATGTGCATGCCGGCGTAGGCGGCGCCGATGCACAGGCCGAGCTTGACGGTCGCCGGCTGGTCCATCTCGATCACCACGAACAGGTAGAACGCGGCGAACGTCAGCGACGCCGCCGGCATCACCATGCGGAAGAACAGATAGGCCACGTAGGGAGCCTGGCCGCGATAGCCGGCCTGGATCAGCTTTTCCCGCGCTTCCTCCTGCGCCAGCCATTTCGTCAGGTTGAAGCGCTCCACCACCCGCGACATGTACTGCTTGGGCGACTGGCGGAGGCTCGCCTTCTCCCGCTCGCCGCGCGCCAGACGCTCGCGCTCGCGCTGGCGGATCTTGTCGCGCTCGAGCGCGACCGACTTCATCCGCGCGTTCAAGCCGTTCGTCGAGAGCAGCGGCATCGCGAGCGTCAGCACCGTGGCGACCGCCGCTATCGCGGCCAGCGCCATCGTGAGAAACCGGGTGTCGTGCAGACGCTCGATCAGAAAATCCATCGCACCGCGCCTAGAAGTCGAAATTGATCATCTTCTTCATCACCAGGACGCCCATCCCCATCCAGACCGCGCAGCCGGCCATCATCATGCGGCCCAGATCGTGGGTCCACAGCAGGCTGATGTAGTCTGGGCTGGTGAGATAGACGAGCGCGCCGACCGCGATCGGCAGCGCGCCGATGATGGAGGCGGAGGCCTTGGCCTCCATCGACATCGCGTTGATCTTGGCCTTCATCTTCTTCCGGTCGCGCAGCACCCGCGACAGGTTGCCGAGCGCCTCCGACAGGTTGCCGCCGGCCTTCTGCTGGATCGAGATCACGATGCCGAAGAAATTCGCTTCCGCCAGCGGCATCCGCTCGTAGAGCTTCGTGCATGCTTCGCCGAGCGGGATGCCGATCGTCTGGGTCTCGACGATGGAGCGGAATTCGCTCCGGGTCGGCTCCGGCGCGTCCGTGGCGATGGCCTTGAGGCAGTCGAGCAGCGGCAGGCCGGACTTGATGCCGCGCACGATGACGTCCACCGCATCCGGGAAGGTGTTGAGGAACTTGGCCTCGCGCCGCTTCTTGAGATAGGCCAGCATCCACAGCGGCAGGCCGGCCCCGGCGGCGAAGCCGAGCGCGAGCGCGGCCAGCAGGCCCGCGCCGGTGGACAGGCTGAGCATGAATCCGGCGAAGCCCATCGCCGCCCCGGTGACGAGGAAGCGCTGCTTGCTCCAGTCCAGTCCGGCCTGCTCGATCCGGACCTGCAACGGCGGACGCTTGGTCTTCTGGTTGCGGGTCTCCAGCTCCTTCAGGGTCTCCTCGACCTGCTCGCGCCGCGACTTCTGCGCCCCGCGTCCCCCGGTCGCCCGCGCCGCCGGCGTGGAGCGGGCCACGCTTTCGCGGCGTTTCTCGACCTGGCGCTCGCCGGACAGGAGCGGATAGAGAAAGACCCACGCGACGCCGCCGACCGCGACCGTGGCGAAGAAGAACAGGGCCAGGCTCTGCATGCTCATGGGCGCAATCTCACCGGTCCGGCATCGAGACCTCGGCCGCGTCGAGGGCCGCCGCGAGGCGCTTCTCCTCGCCGTAGTAGCGGGCGCGATCCCAGAATTTCGGGCGGCCGATGCCTGTGGACTTGTGCTGGCCGATCAGTTTGCCGTTGGCGTCCTCGCCGGTCATCTCGTAGACGAAGAGGTCCTGCGTGATGATGACGTCGCCTTCCATACCCATCACCTCGGTGATGTGGGTGATGCGGCGGGAGCCGTCGCGCAGGCGCGCGGCCTGCACCACCACGTCCACCGAGCCGCAGATCATCTCGCGGATGGTGCGCGACGGCAGCGAGTAGCCGCCCATCGTGATCATGGATTCGATACGCGACAGGGCCTCGCGCGGCGAGTTGGCGTGCAGCGTGCCCATCGAGCCGTCGTGGCCGGTGTTCATGGCCTGGAGAAGGTCGAACGATTCGGGTCCGCGGACTTCGCCGACGATGATCCGTTCCGGACGCATGCGCAGGCAGTTCTTCACCAGGTCGCGCATGGTGATGGCGCCTTCGCCTTCGATGTTCGGCGGCCGGGTTTCGAGCCGGACCACGTGCGGCTGCTGAAGCTGGAGTTCGGCGGCGTCCTCGCAGGTAATGATGCGTTCGTCGTCGTCGATGAACTGGGTCAGGCAGTTCAGCAGCGTTGTCTTGCCGGAGCCGGTTCCGCCCGAGACGATGGTGTTGATCCGGCAGCGGCCGATCACCTTGAGGATTTCCGCGCCCTCCGGCGTGATCGAGCCGAACTTGACGAGCTGGTCGAGCGTCAGCTTGTCCTTCTTGAACTTGCGGATGGTGAGCGCGGGTCCGTCGAGCGCCAGCGGCGGCACGATGGCGTTGACGCGCGAGCCGTCCGGCAGGCGCGCGTCGCAGATCGGCGAGCTTTCATCCACGCGGCGGCCGATCTGGCTGACGATGCGCTGGCAGATGTTGAGGAGCTGCTGGTTGTCGCGGAACCGGATGCCGGTCTTCTGGATCTTGCCCTGGACTTCGATGTAGACCGTTCCGGCGCTGTTCACCATGATGTCGGCGATGTCGTCGCGCGCCAGCAGCGGCTCTAGCGGGCCGTAGCCCAAAACGTCGTTGCAGATGTCGTCGAGCAGCTCCTCCTGCTCGGAGATCGACATCACGATGTTCTTGATCGCGATGATCTCGTTGACGATGTCGCGGATTTCCTCGCGCGCGGCCTCGGCATCCAGCCGGGCGAGCTGCGACAGGTCGATGGCCTCGATCAGGGCTCCGAACACCGTGCCCTTGGTCTCGTAGTAGCTCTCGGAGCGCCGGGTGTCGGTCGCAAGCTGCGGCGGTGGCGCGGGGGCGGGGCCGCGCGTGGGCGCCGGCGCCGATACCAGAGGCGCGCCGAGGCCGGCCGAAGGAAACGGGGTGCGTCCGGGTTCGGCGCCGCGGGGCGCCGCGGGCGCAAGCGGCGGTGCCGGAACATGCGCCTGCGGCGCCGGCTGGGATGCCGCCGGGCGGGTGTCGTTGGCGCTGCGCTTGCCGAACACGGACCGCGATCCTTTCGATCAACCCTGCCGGCCGCGCAGCTTTTCGAGCAGCGGGGTCAGCAGGCTGGTGCTTTTCTTCTTCGCCTCGGCGCGGCCGGTGAGGAGCTGCGCAAGCTGGCGGAAGGTCTCGGCGGTGCGGTGTCCGGAGGACACCTCGGCGATCATCTGGCCGTTGTTGGCGGCGGTTCCGAAAATCTGCGGCTCGAACGGGATCACCGCCACCGGCTGGTCTTCCAGCGCCTTGGCGAATTCTGCAGGCTTGATCTCCGGCCGCTTCGGTACGCCCACCTGGTTGAGGCAGTAATAGGGGCGGTGGTCGTTCACGCGCGCGGCGCGCAGAAAATCGCATAGGTTCTTGGTGTTGCGCAGGTTGGCGAGGTCCGGCGACGCCACCACCAGAATGTCGTCGGCGCTGACCAGCGCGCGCTGCGTCCAGCCGTTCCACTGGTGCGGCACGTCGAGGACGATGCAGGGCATGGTGGTGCGCAGCGCGTCGAAAATGCCGTCGAAAGCCTCGGCCCCGAAGTCGTAGGCCCGCTCCAGCGTGGCCGGGGCCGCCAGCAGGCTGAGATTGTCGGTGCAGCGGGCCAGCAGGCGGTCGATGAAGGCGGTGTCGACGCGGTCCGGCGAGAACACGGCGTCGGCCACGCCCTGCGGGGGGTCCTGGTTGTAATCGAGACCCGCGGTGCCGAAGGCGAGGTCGAGGTCGGTGACGACCGAATCGAGCGCGAGGTCGCGGGCGGTCGCCCAGGCGATGTTGTGCGCGATCGTCGAGGCGCCGACGCCGCCCTTGGCGCCGACCACGGCGATGACGCGGCCGACCGGCTTGGCGTCCGGCGAGGAAAACAGCCCGCAGACTGCGCGGACCACGTCGATGGTACCGAGCGGAGACATCAGGTAGTCGCTAACGCCGCGCCGCACCAGCTCGCGGTACAGCGTCACGTCGTTCTGGCGGCCGATCACGATGACGCGGGTGCCGGCGTCGCAGAACTCCGCAAGCGTGTCGAGGCCGTCGAGGATCGCGTCGCCGCGTCCCTCGGACTCCAGGACCACGACGTTCGGGGTCGGTGCGCTGCGGTAGGCCTCGATGGCGGCGGTGACGCCGCCCATCTGGATCTTCACATGCGCCTTGGCGAGCCGGCGATCCTCGCCGGCGGCCTGCACCGCGGCGGCGGTTTCCACCGTCTCGCAGAACGCCTGGATCGACACCCGCGGCGCAGGCGCGATGTGCTCCTCGCGCGCCGCGGGCTCCGCCGGCGCGCTTTCGGGCTGGATGGTCTGCAGCGCGTGTCTGATCATCACCGCCCCACGTCGCTGACGGTCGCCCGGCTGTTGTCCGGGTATTGCGTCGCCGGGGATTCGCCCCTGCGCCACTTGTCCATGCCGAAGGTGCGCTTGGCGGTGTAGGCTGGCGTTTCGGCGCGCGGCTGCACCAGGTCGGCCTTGTTGTCGACCATTGCGGCGAGGTTGCGCTGCGTGGCGCAGCCGAGGTTGTGGTATTGCCGGTTCTCGTAGTGCCTGACGTTGTAGCTTGGGCCGAGATCGTCCGGCCATGTTCCGCACGGCCCGACTTTGGCCACCACCTGCGGATAGTTCAGGCGGATGACGGCAATCTGCGTGGCCGCCCGGTACGGCTTGATGCCGATGCCGTGGTTCGGAATGCCGGCCGAGGTCAGGATCGACAGCACCTGCTTCAGCGAGTCCAGCGTGGCGCGGTCGGCCGGGCCGCCGGTCGGCCGGTCGATGGTCACGCCGCCGGTCGCCTCGCGCCGCCATGTGTGGGCGAAGGCCAGGACCTCGGCGCGCTGCGTCGGCGTCAGGCCGCCGCGGCCGGAGCCGATATGGATCTCCAGCGTGCGCGTGCCCTCGCCGATGGTGATCGGGTGGCGCTGGCGGTGATCGTTCTGGATGCTGCCGGTCACGTCCTGGCGGTCGCGCGTCTTGTAGCAGCCGGCGAGCGTGACGGTGAGGCCGGCGATCGCGAGGACACGCAGCGCGAGCCTGGCGGCCGTGCGGCATCCTTCGATGGCGGGGCGGGGGCGGGACATCGATGGGTTCCTCGTCACGACGTTCAGTCCAGGATGAAGCCGACGTTGCCGCGGAAGCCGGCCTTGGGCTCGATCTTGCCGGGAACGCCGTAGAGGCGGTTGAAGCGGCCGAGCAGGGTGCCCGCGGCGTCGGAGGCGTCGGCATAGCCGTCGTCGGGCCGGGACAGATCCTTCTGCGCCACCGGCCGCACCACGTAGGGTGTGACCAGAACCACGAGTTCGGTCTGCCGGTTGATGTAGTCGCGGCTCTTGAACAACGCGCCGAGCACCGGCAGATTCATCATGCCGGGCGTGCCGTTGAGTTGCTGCTTGGTCTGCTCCTGGATCATGCCCGCCATCGCCAGCGAGCCACCCGAGGGGATGTCCAGCGTGGTGTCGGCGCGCCGCACGCGCAGCGACGGGATGGTGATGCCGGCGGTGATGATCGCGCCCTCCGAGGACAGTTCGGACACCTCGGTCGAAACCTTCAGGCTGATGCGGCCTTCGGACAGGACGATCGGGGTGAAGGCCAGGCTGACGCCGAACTTCTTGAACTCGACCGACGGCTGACACTGGTTGGAGCCCGGCGGGTTACAGGTCACGCTCGACACCACCGGAAACTCGCCGCCGGCCAGGAAGGTGGCCGACTCGCCGGAGATCGCCGTCAGGGTGGGCTCCGCCAGCGTGCGGACCACGCCGGCGCGCTCCATCGCGCGCAGGGTGGTGTTGATGTTGCGGACGGCGCTGGTGATCTCGTTGCCCGTGACGAGAGGCGCGCCCTGCACCGGAAACGGCGTGACGTTGGTGAAATTGATCGCTGCGGCGCCGAAGTTCATGGTGCCGGTCAGGTTGACGCCAAGCTGCTTGATGACGTCGCGCTGCATCTCGGCGACCGTCACCTTCAGCATAACCTGGTCACGGCCGCGCACCGCGATCGCGTTGACCACCTTGCCGCCGTCGCCGGCGAGCCGCGCGGCGAGGTCGTAGGCCTGCTGGGCTTCGCCCTGGTTGGCGGCGGAGCCGCCCAGCATGATGCCGTCGGCGATTCCCTCCACCGTGATCTCGGAGTTCGGCAGCATCCGCTTGAGCGCAGCGCGCATGCCGTTGAGGTCGCGCGTCACCGCGATGTCGAATCCGGCGATCTGCCGGCCGTCGCCGTCGAAGAAGAACACGTTGGTCTGGCCGACCGCGACGCCGATCAGGTAGGCGCGCCGCGCGGTGCGCACCACGGCGTTGGCGATCTTGGGATCGGCCACCAGCACGTCCTTTACGTCGCGCGGCAGGTCGATCACCACCGATTTTCCGACGCCGAGCGGGACCGAGCGGGTGACGCCGTCGCCGTACATGTGCGCGACCTGGTTGGAGACCACGGTCCGGGCCGGCTCGGCCGACCATGCCGGCTGCGGGCCCGGAGACCACAGCATGACGAGCGGCGCCGCCAGCATCGCGGTGCGCATCAGCGTCGCTTTCGTCATGACATACTCCTTGCTCGAGGCTTACTTGGTCGCGCTCATGGTGGAGACGCCGAAGCGGACGGTGCTGACGCCGCCGCGGCGGGTGTCCGTCTCTTCGACGACCGGGGTCTTGGAGTTGGCGTCGACGAGCGCGCGCAGCGCCAGCGACATGACTCCGAGTTGGCGCGACAGCGCCAGCGTCTCGGCCTGGCGCGGCGAAAGCTCGAGCGTCGCGGTCTTGCCGACCACCACCCGCTGGCCGTTCTTCTCCTCGACCGTCTGGTCGATCGCGAGGACGCGCACGCCGGTCAGGATGGTTTCGCTGGTGTGGACCTCGATGCCGGTCTGCTTCTCGGCCTGCTTGTCGCGGCGCGTCAGGATCACGTCGACGTGGTCGTTGGGCAGGATGAAGCCGCCCGCGCCGGTTTCCGGCGAAATCTCGGTCGAGACCGCGCGCATGCCCTGCGGCAGGATCGCGGCCATGTAGCCCGAGCCGTTGGCCTTGATCAGCTTGGCCTCGCGGATCGGCTCGCCCGCGGTGAACGGGGCGCGCGCGATTGAGCCGGACAGGTCCGTCATGGCGTTCGGCTTTTCGTTCTTGCGGATGTAGCTGCCGCCGGTGGTGGCGGCGGGCCAGGCCTGCCACGCGAAATCCTGCTCGCCGACCGCGCTGCCCATGTTGATGTCGCCCTTGGCGATCAGCACGTCGACGGTTTCGAGCTGCGGGGGAGGAGGCGGCGCGACCGCCACCGGCTTCTCCTCGCCGCCGCCGGCCAGGAACGCGGCGGTTCCACCAGCCAGAAGGGCGACACCCAGCACCACAAGACGCGCGGCTTTCATAACGCTCACTCACTCTGTTGCGGGACTCGAGACCGCCGACCGGCGGGCTTCCGCTTCAACTAATGAGGCCCTGCGACGACACCGCCGACCTGCCCGGATTTCAGCAGGTAAAGGTCAACTCGTGGTTAACGGCGGGTATCGAAATGCAGTTAAGAATCCCTTGTGGATTTTCGTTCGCCGCAAACGGGGATTCGCGCGCCGTAAAACGGCGCGCAGGCGCAGGCGCGCGGGCTGCGACGGCTTCGGGCTCAGAGCCCGAGCTGCATCCAGGATGTGTGCGGATAGATCATCAGCGCGGACGCCGCGAGCGCGATGCCGTAAGGCACGCCGCCGTCGGCCCGGTGCAGGCGCTTCACCCATTCGGCTCCGGCCAGAGGGGCGGGAAGCGGCATGGTCCGGAAGCGGAGCATGAAGAGCGTCAGCAGGCCGCCGAAGACCGAGGCATAGAGCACATAGGGAAGCAGGTTCTCGAAGCCGAGCCACAGCGCCGTGGCGGCCGCGAGCTTGGCGTCGCCGCCGCCGATCCAGCCGCAGGCGAAGAACGTGAAGGTCACGGCGAGGACGGCGAGCGCCGCTCCGGCGTGGGACGCCACCTCGGCCGGCTTCATTCCGATCCAGAATGCCAGCACGAAGAAGCCCGCAACCAGGATCAGCGAGACCCGGTTGGAGATCGTCATCGTGAACAGGTCGCTGGAGGCCGCGAACGCCATCATCGCGGGAAACAGCAGCAGGGCGGGCAGGACGAGCAGTCCGAATGTTTCGCCCGGCATGGCGTCATCCCTTGCGATTTGCGGGCCCGGAAGCGCGGTTCATGGTCGTTCAGGCGCGGGTGCAAGGCCGCTGTCCTGTCGTGTCTCTCGGCGGCGCAGCGTCCCCGGCGGGCGTACTTCTTCCTCGGGTCAGCCGAGCAAGAGGGGCGTCGGCTGCGCGCCGACGCCCCTCTCGCATTTCTCGACGGCCGGCACCGATTACTGCAGGCCGGTCTTGATGGCCGTGAACTTGGCGAGCAGGTTCGTGCCGATGCCCTGCACGACGGCGATGATGGCGACGGAGATGCCGGCGGCGATCAGGCCGTATTCGATGGCGGTCGCGCCGGACTCATCCTTCACGAAACGCGAAACGAGGCTCTTCATGATAGCTCCTTAAGGGTCCACACGTGGCTGTCTGAGCTGATCCAGTGGTCGTTGTTCCCGGCCGCTCCGGACCATGCCCCAACGTAACAGCGCGCTCTTGCAGCCAAGTTAATTCGATCGATGAAACACGGGGTCAGTTTCCGCTTTCGTGCTGTGGTTAAGAATCGGTTGCGGTTTTCGACGCCCGCGCCACGGGCGTTTTTCCTCTCTCTCTCCGGCGTTGTCCGAAAACTCTCGTCGTCTTTTCTGCAAACTCTCCCGTTCGCGTGAAGCACATGCGTTCCTCCGGCGTGCGTCTCTCGGCTTGCCGATTTCGCGTTTCGCGACGGCACTTGTCAGGGTCCAACCTGTCTTGGCGTTTCATTCACCAATTTGCGGTCAACTGCCGGACTGTGGCCGCCTTCTGTATGCGGTCTCGTGTGTCGTGCGTGCGGAGTGAGACGATGTCGTCGGAGGATGTGCATAAGGATGCCATGCGGGCCCGGCCGGCCGGCCGGCTTCTGGCGCTGGCCCTGACGGCCGTCGCGACCGGGTTCTGCACGCTGGCGCCTGCGGCGCGGGCCCAGGACGCCGCGGATGCTCCTCCGGTCTCGATGGGCCAGCCGATCCAGATCTATCTCGACATCTCCCGCGTGCTGAAGATGCCGGAGCGGACCGCGACCCTGGTGGTCGGCAATCCCATGATTGCGGACGTGGCGGTGCAGACCGGCGGCCTGATGGTGGTCACCGGAAAAGGCTACGGCGTCACCAACCTGATTGCGTTCGATGCGAAGGGGGCCCTGCTGATGGAGCATCCCATCGAGGTGAAGGGGCCGCTCGACCGGGTCACGGTCTATCGCGGCGTCGACCGCGAGTCCTATAGCTGCCTGCCCCATTGCGAGCGTCGCGTGGTGCTGGGCGACAGCCAGGGTTATTTCGCGGACGTGCTGGGCCAGGCCGGCCAGCGCAACAGCCAGGCGCTGGGCGGCACGCAGCAGCAGCGCTGACCGCAGCCACCTGCTCGCCGGCATGGTTAGCGCGGCGTCAACGCCGCCGGCGGAAAACGCCCGGACAATCGCAACAGTTCGACAACGCCTCTTTGCTAAGAGGAAAGGGTGGGCGGCGGACAATCGCGTCCGTCAAGAGTTTTCGGGTGCTTGACGATGATCCGGGCCTGTCAGAAGTCGCTCGCCGTGCGTGCCCGCCGGCTGCGCCAGCTACCCCTGCTCCGCCGTTTTCTCCGTCACCAGGAGGGCGCCACCGCGATCGAGTTCGGTCTGGTGGCCGCGCCGTTCCTGGCCCTGACGTTCGCGATCATGGAAACCGCGTTCATGTTCTTCGCCGGACAGACGCTGGAAACCGCCGCCACCTCCAGCTCGCGACTGATCATGACCGGCCAGGCGCAGATGCAGGGCTACAACCAGAACCAGTTCAAGCAGGCGGTCTGCGACCGGATCTACGGGCTGATCAATTGCGCCGCCGGACTTCAGATCGACGTGCGCACCTACACCAATTTCTCGTCGGTCAGCACCAGCAACCCGATCAGGCCCGACGGCACGCTCCAGACCGGCTTCGTGTATCAGCCGGGCGGTCCGAGCGAAATCGTGGTGGTGCGCCTGATGTACGAATGGCCGGTCTACGTTCCCATGCTCGGCAACAACCTGGGTAACATGGCCGGCAACAAGCGGTTGCTGATGTCCACCGTCGCGTTTCGCAACGAGCCGTTCCAGTGAGGCGCCCCATGAGCTTTTCCAGAACCGGAACCAGGAGCCGAGCGACGCTCCGTCTGACGCGACGCCGCCTTGCGCGCCTCATGAGCGACAACCGCGGCGTATCCGCGGTCGAATTCGCGCTGATCCTGCCGCTGATGCTGGCGCTCTATTTCGGATCGGTCGAGATTTCGCAGGGCATCGCCGCGGACCGCAAAGTGACGCTCACGGTGCGCACGATCTCCGACCTGGTGTCGCAGGTGTCCAGCATCGACAACGCCGGCGTCGCCAACTCGCTCGCCGCCGCGGCGGCGGTGATGGCGCCTTATCCGGTCGCCAATCTGCAGGTCACGGTGTCGAGCGTGAAGATCGACGCGGCCGGCAAGGCGACGATCGTCTGGAGCGACACGCTCAACGGCACCGCGCGCGCCAAGAACTCGACGGTGCCGCTGCCGGCGGCGCTGGCGATTCCCAATTCGTCCCTGATCTGGAGCGAGGCGGCCTACGTCTACACGCCGTCGGTCGGCTACGCGGTCAGCGGCTCGCTGACGTTGCGGGACCAGATCTACATGCGTCCGCGCCTGTCCGACGAGGTGGCCCGCGTCAACTCGTAATCCGGTCCGGCACCGGCAGCGCGGTGGTGTACTTGATCCGCTCCATCGCGAAGCGCGAGGTCACGTCCTTCAGCGGCACGGTCGCGATCAGCTTCTTGTAGAACGTGTCGTAGCCCTGGATGTCGGGCACCACCACGCGCAGCATGTAGTCCACGTCGCCGGCCATGCGGTGAAACTCCATCACCTCGGGCATGGCACTCACCGTCTGCGCGAAGCGGTCGAGCCAGTCCTGGGAGTGATCGCCGGTCTCGATCGAGACGAACACGGTGATGCCGAGCCCGATCTTGTCCTGGTCGATCAGCGCCACCCGCTTCTGGATCACGCCCTCGGCCTCCAGCCGCTGGATGCGCTTCCAGCACGGGGTCGAGGACAGGCCCACCCGGTTGCCGATTTCGGCCACGGAGAGGGAGGCGTCGGCCTGAATGACGGTCAGAATCTTGCGGTCGATGGCGTCCATATCGGGAATTCTTTTTCAAAAAATCGGATTTTTAGCTCTATATACGGAATAATATTCTACTTCAAGCTCTTCAGAAACCCCTCCACCTCGCCCCGTGAGGGCGCGCCCGCGCTGCCCCCGAAACGGGTGCATTTCAGGCCTGCGGCGGCGGCCCCGAACCGCATCGCGTCGACCGCGTCGCGGCCCTCGGCGAGCCCGAGGGCGATGCCGGCATGGAACACGTCGCCGGCGGCCAGCGTGTCCACCACATCGAAGCTGAACACGGGCATCAGGCGGATCGCGCTGTCGGCCACATAACGCACGGCGCCCGGCCCGTCGCTGACGGCGAGAAACGCCTTCGTGCGCGGCACGAAGTGGAGCAGGGCGATGTCGAGGTCGTCTTCCCCGGTGGTGCCGCGCAGGCACTCCGAGGAGAAAATGACGTGGGTGGCCAACGGGAACAGCGGGTCGTCCTCGACCGTGGGCCGGTCGGCGTCGAGCACCATCGGGATGCCGCGCCGCCGCGCGGCTTCGCAGATGGGCCGCACGAAGTCGGGGAAGCGGTTGTCGGCGAGCAGCACGTCCACGCCCGCCACCAGCGCGTCGGGGGCGGCCGGCCGCGCCGCTTCGATCCGGCGGTCGCGGTAGGTCGCGATCATGCGTTCCCCCGCGCCGTCCACCATGATTCCAGAGACCGGCGCGCTCGCCTCCGCGATCCGCACCACGCCCGAGGTTTCCACGCCCTCGCGCGCGAGGTCCGCCAGCAGCATGGCGCTGATCGGGTCGCTCTCGCCGCCCAGCGGGCCGGCATAGAAGGCGCGACCGCCGAGCCGGGCCACGGCGATGGCGGCGTTCACCGCGCAGCCGCCGGAAACGATCACGAACTGGTCGGTCATGGCCTTGCCGCCGGGCGGCGGGAAGTCCTTCACGCGGAACACGATGTCCTGAACCGCGATGCCGGCGCAGAGGACGGCGGGCGCGTCAGGCGAAGCCATTTCCGGTCTCCACCCATTCGCGGATCAGGTGGTGGGCGATGGCGACCGGTGGCGGCGTGGTCAGCCCCTCGGGGTGCCGGCGCAGCAGCATGGCGGCGCATTCGTCGCGGCTGAACCAGCGCGCGTCCTCCAGCTCCTCGCGGTCGATGGTCAGCTCCTCGGAGATCGCCTCGGCGTGGCAGCCGATCATCAGCGAGGACGGAAACGGCCAGGGCTGCGAGAACAGGTACGACACGCGGCCGCATTTCACGCCGGATTCCTCGAGGACCTCGCGGCGCACCGCGTCCTCGATCGACTCGCCGGGCTCGATGAAGCCCGCGAGGCACGACCACATGGTCGGCGCGAAACGGCCGGAGCGGCCGAGCAGGCAGCGGTCGCCGCGCGTCGCCAGCATGATGGCCACCGGGTCGGTGCGCGGGAAATGCTGGCCCTTGCAGGCCGGGCAGTCGCGCCGCCAGCCACCGTCGGTGACGCGCGAAGGCGCGCCGCAGTTCGAGCAGAAGCGGTGGCGCGCGTGCCAGTGCAGCAGCGCCTTGGCCTCGGCGAGCGGCGGCAGGTGGTCCTGCCCGACCAGGCCCTTGATCGCGATGGTACGAAGATCAATGACGAAGAGATCGTCGCGCGCCTTCAGCGCCTCGGCGGCCTCCTGCGCGATGCCGATGCCGAAGCGGGCGGCCTCGTCGATCACGCCGAGGAACACGGTTTCCACCACCGGCGCGAGCGCGCGTGCCTCGGCCGGCGTGAACGCGGCGTCGAAGGTCTCCTCGCCGAGCCGCTTGAGCACGATCAGTTCGCTGCCGATCACATAGGCCGCGCTGCGCACGTCCGCTTCCACGGCGCGCAGCCACGTCTCGTCGCGCCGCCGTTCGGCGACGCGATCCACGGGGCTCTGGGTGTATCCGAGGCGGGGTTTCGGACCGAGATCGGGGGGCGTATCGGGCACGCAGGGACGTTACCGGGTCGCGGGGGCAGGTCAAGCCGGAGACAGGTCAGCTAGTGGCAGGGCGTGGCGCAGGCGCTCCAGGAACCGCTGCGGCGGAGCGGGTGCGACGGGCGGGTCGGGAACCACGCCCCATACCGCCCCCGGCCATGCGGGATCGGTCCGGAACCGGGCGACGACATGAACATGAAGCTGCGCGACGACGTTGCCCAGCGCGCCGATATTGAGCTTGTCGCAGGCGGTGACGGTTTTCAGCGCCGTCGAGGCCTGCGCGATCTCCGATATGAGCTGCACCCGGTCCGGCTCGGCCAGGTCCACGATCTCCCTTGCGCCGGCACGCCGCGGCACCAGCAGCAGCCAGGGCCAGGCCGCGTTCCGCATCACCAGCACCCGGCACAGCGGCAGGTCGCCCGCCGGGATCGTGTCCGCCGCAAGCCGGGGATCGAGCGACCACGCGGCCGGAGGATCGAAGTTCGCCATTGAAACAGCCTCAAATCTCGGGATTCGCGTGGGGGAAGCTATCAGACTTTCTGCCGGGCCCGCTTGCCTTGGGCGGGGGGACAGTCGATATAGGGGGCGGGAGGTTGGCGGTGGACGAGCCACTCGCCAACCGGGTCAGGTCCGGAAGGAAGCAGCCCTAACGAGCAACGACTCGGGTCGCTCGTCAGCCTCCCACCGATTCACAACGTCTCTTCGTTCAGCGCGGGCGCTTAAGTCCGCGCAGCCGCGAAGCCAGCGAGCGGGAGCGTCGGCCAGTCCGCGATGAACGACACCACCGCCCCGAACCCGTCCGACGAGTCCGGCTTCGATCTGGGGCCTTCCGGTCCGGCCGGCGACGCGCCCGCCGGCGCCTACCGGGTGCTGGCGCGCAAGTACCGGCCGTCCAGCTTCGACGATCTGATCGGCCAGGAGGCGATGGTCCGCACCGTCTCCAACGCTTTCGAGAGCGGCCGCATTCCGCAGGCCTGGATCCTGACCGGCGTGCGCGGCGTGGGCAAGACCACGACCGCCCGCATCCTGGCGCGCGCGCTCAACTACGACCTTCCGGACGGCTCCGTGACCGGGCCGACCATCCATATGCCGACGCTCGGGACCCAGTGCCGGGCGATCATGGAAAGCCGGCACATGGACGTGATCGAGATGGACGCGGCCTCGCACAACGGCGTCGACGACATCCGCCAGATCAACGACGCGGTGCGCTACGCGCCGGTGGGCGCGCGCTACAAGGTCTACATCCTCGACGAGGTCCACATGCTGTCGCCGGCGGCGTTCAACGCGCTGCTCAAGACGCTGGAGGAGCCGCCGCCGCACGCCAAGTTCGTGTTCGCCACCACGGAAATCCGCAAGGTGCCGGTGACG
>CAZZCV010000043.1:20312-29448 GCA_964653225.1 uncultured Rhodoplanes sp.
ACGGCGCTGTCGCGCGGCCAGCGCTTCGACCTGCGGCGGATCGAGACCCCGGTGATGGTCCGGCACCTTCAGGGAGTCGCGGGCAAGGAGGGCATCGAGGCGGAGCCCGCCGCGCTGGCGCTGATCGCGCGCGCGTCCGAGGGTTCGGTGCGCGACGCGCTGTCGCTGTTCGATCAGGCGATCGCCCATGCGGCCGGCTCGGTGCGCGCCGAGGACGTGCGCAACATGCTCGGCCTCGCCGACCGCACCCGCGTCATCGACCTGTTCGAGGCCCTGATGAAGGGTGACGTGGCGGCCGCGCTGAACGAGCTGCGCGACCAGTACGATTCCGGCGCCGATCCGTCCGTGGTGCTGGCGGACCTCGCTGAGTTCACGCATTTCGTGACGCGGGTGAAGATCGTCCCCGCGGTGGCCGACGACATCTCGCTGGGAGAGGCCGAGCGCACCCGCGGCCGGGCGTTTGCCGCGGCGCTGTCGATGCGCGTGCTGTCCCGCACCTGGCAGATGCTGCTCAAGGGCATCGCCGAGGTGCGCGACGCCGGCAAGCCGGTCGCGGCGGCCGAGATGGTGCTGGTGCGCATCGCCTATGCCGCCGATCTGCCCACGCCGGACGAGGCGCTCCGCTCGTTCGAGAGCAACGGCAACGGCGGCGCATCGCCCCGCTCCGGCAGCGGAAGCGGCGGTGCGGCGTCCGTCGGCGCGACCGCCTCGGCGCAAGGTTTCGCCATGCCCGCGTCCGCCCCGGCAGCGCCGCGCGGCGCGCCGCGGGCGATGCTGGCCGTGTCGTCCCAGCCGCGTCCGGCGGACGAGCCGCGGATGCGCGCGCCGGAGCCCGCGCCCGCCGCTCCGCCGGCCGTGGCGATCAACTCCTTCGAGGAGCTGGTCGCGCTGGCCGGGGAGAAGCGCGACGTGCAGGCCAAGATCGCGCTCCAGCGCGACGTGCGGCTGGTGCGCTGCGAGGACGGGATGCTGGAGATCGCGCTGGAGCCCGGCGCGTCCAAAACCCTGGTGAACGACCTTTCGCGCAAGCTCCAGCAATGGACCGGCCGGCCGTGGAAGCTGGTGATCTCGCGCGAGCAGGGCGCCCCCACGCTCAAGGCGCAGGCGGACGAGCGGCAGGCGGCGCTGGAGGTCGGTGTGCAGGCCGATCCGCTGGTCAAGGCGGTGATGGAGCGCTTCCCGGGCGCGCAGATCGTGTCCGTGCGCGGCGGCAAGGACGCGCCGGCCGAACAGCCGTCGCCGCCGTCCGACGACGATGGCCTGCCGCCGATCGACGAAGACGGCTTCGGCGACAACTGGGTGCGTGACGACGATTGAGGAGCAAGGAACCGATGGCTGATTTCCTCGGGATGATGAAGCAGGCGGCCCAGATGCAGGCCAAGATGCAGGAGATGCAGGCCGAGCTGGACAAGACCGAGGTCGAAGGCCAGGCCGGCGGCGGACTGGTGTCGGTCACGCTCAACGCCAAGGGCGACCTGAAGGGCGTGAAGCTCGACGACTCGCTGCTGAAGGCCGAGGAAAAGGAAATCCTCGAGGATCTGCTGGTCACGGCGCATGCCGACGCCCGGCGCAAGGCCGAGGCGGTGATGCAGGAGAAGATGTCGGCGCTGACCGGGGGCCTCAAGCTGCCCGGCGGAATGAAGCTGCCGTTCTGATTTCCTGCGTTCGACGGCGCGCCGTCAGCGGAAAAGCCCCGCATGAGCAAATCCATCGCCGGACCCGAGATCGAGCGGCTGATCCAGCTGCTCGCGCGCCTGCCCGGCCTGGGGCCCCGCTCGGCGCGGCGCGCTGCGCTGCATCTCATCAAGAAGCGCGAGCAGCTCATGGCGCCGCTGCAATCGGCGTTGCAGGTGGCGATCGACAAGATCGCGGTCTGCAGAACCTGCGGCAACATCGATTCGCAGAATCCCTGCACGGTCTGCACCGATCCGCGCCGCGATCCGTCGATCATCATCGTGGTCGCGGACGTCGCCGACCTGTGGGCGCTGGAGCGCGCCGGCGTGATGAACGTGCGCTATCATGTGCTGGGCGGCACGCTGTCGCCGCTCGACGGCGTGGGTCCGCAGGACCTCGCCATCGATTCGCTGGTGTCGCGGGCGCACGATCCGGCGGTGAAGGAGATCGTGCTGGCGCTCAACGCCACGGTCGACGGCCAGACCACCGCGCATTACATCACCGACCTGCTGCACGATGCGGGCGTGACCGTGACGCGGCTCGCGCACGGCGTGCCGGTCGGCGGCGAGCTGGACTACCTCGACGACGGCACGCTGTCGGCCGCGATCCGCAGCCGCACGCCTTTATAGTTTGCGCACGACCTTGTCCGAAAACCGGTTCCCACTTTTCGGCGTCATGCGCTAATCGTCCGCGCGCAACGCCTTCGGTGCCCTGAGCTGCTCGAAATGGCCGCGCGCCTGCAGCCACCACAGCAGCACGAGGCTCGGCAGCGCCACCAGCGCGCTCAGAACGAAGAACAGCATCCAGCCGGTCTCCTTGGCGATATAGCCCGCTCCGGCCGACAGGTAGGTGCGGCCGACTGCGGACAGCGCGGTCAGCAGCGCGAACTGCGTGGCGGTGTGCAGCGGCGACTGGCACAGCGAAGACAGGTAGGCGACGAAGATCACGGTGCCGATCGCGCCGGTGAAGTTCTCGGCGATGATCGTGACCACCAGCGCCCAGTGGTCGAGCCCCATCCAGGCCTGCCAGGTGAACACCAGGTTCGACGCCATCTGCAGGAACGCGCCGATCCACAGGCAGGTGGCGAGCGGATAGGCGCGCGCCACGAAGCCACCGGCAAAGCCGCCGACCAGCGTGGCGGCGAGGCCCACGCCCTTGACCACGTTGGCGTAGTCGGTGCGGCTGAAGCCCATGTCGATCACGAAGGCCGTGGTCATGGCGCCGGCGAAGGCGTCGCAGAACTTGTAGAGCACCACGAAGGCGAGCACGACGAAGGCCATGTCTCGGGTCAGGAATTCCGAGAACGCGCCGTAGGCTGCGGCCGCCACCCGCTTGAGCGGGTTCTCGCCGGCAGCAGCCGCGTGCTGCGCCTCCACGCCCGCTCCCGCGGGCGGCTCGGTCGCCGCCAGCGTGGTGGCAACGCCGATCAGCACCAGCGCGGCCATCGCGAGGTAGCCGAGCGTCCAGGCGGTCTGCAGGTCCGCGCCGAACGCCTCGAACCCCGAGACGAAGTAGAGCGCGCCCGCGCCAGACACCACCATGCCGATGCGGTAGGCGGCGACGTAGGACGCCATGCCGGCAGCCTGCTCGCGCTCGTCCAGGCTCTCGACGCGGAAGGCGTCGATCACGATGTCCTGCGTGGCCGAGGCCGCCGCGACCAGCAGCGCACCGAGCGCCACCCACCACGGCGACACGGCCGGGTTGGTGAAGGCCAGGAACACGATGGCGGCCATTAGCAGGAGTTGGGAGAACACCAGCCAGCCGCGGCGGCGGCCGAGCCAGCGCGACAGCAGCGGCGCGTCGAGCGCGTCCACCACCGGGGCCCACAGGAATTTGATCGTGTAGGGCGTGCCGACCAGCGTGAACAGGCCGATGGTGCCGAGATCGACGCCGGACTGGCGCATCCACACCATCAGCGTCGAGCCCGACAGCGCCAGCGGCAGACCCGCGGCGAAGCCGAGGAACATCACGATCAGCACGCGCTTCTGGGTGTAGACCGTGAAGGTCTCGCGCCAGGAGGCAGCGCGGGCCGCGGGCTGGATTTCGGCGGTGGCGGTCATGGAAGCTCTCTGTCGTCCTCGTCCCGAGGACCGGTCCGCAGGATCGCGTCCCGAAGGGTAAAGACGGCACCCGTCTGCCCATCCTTCGAGACGACGGCTTCGCCGCCTCCTCAGGATGAGGCGCATTCGTTAATCGACCTACTCCCCCGCCTGCAACCGCAGCCGGGCCACGGTGCCGCCGGACTCGCTGCCGCCGCCGGCGCCCTCGCTGTCGCCGTCTTCGCCGAACTCGACCTGCCGGATGCGATCGCCGCGGCGCTCGATCTTGTCTGTGGAAACGAGGATCTGCCGGATGTCCTCGTTGGCCTGGTTCGAATGCTGCTGCAGCTTGCGCACCCGGTCGGCCAGCCGGCCGATGTCGTCCATCAGCACGCCGACCTCGGCGTGAATCTTGTCCGCCGCCTCGCGCATGCGCGCGTCGCGCTGGACCTGCTGCACCACCTGGATCGCCAGCATCAGCAGCGACGGCGACACCACCACCACGCGGGCGCGGTAGGCCTTCTGCACCAGATCCTCGAAGCCGTCGTGCAACTCGGCGTAGATCGACTCGGACGGCACGAACATCAGCGCGGTGTCCTGGGTCTCGCCCGCGATCAGGTACTTGCCGGCGATGTCCGCGACGTGGCGGGACACGTCCTGGCGCAGCCGCTGCGCCGCGGTCTTGCGCTCCTCGTCGGTCGCGGCGTCGCGCAGCGCCGAGAACGCCTCCAGCGGGAACTTGGCGTCGATCACCAGCGGTCGCTGGTCGGGCAGGTACACCACGCAGTCCGGCCGGGTGCGGTTCGTGAGCGTGGCCTGGAATTCGTAGGAGCCCTTGGGCAGGCCGTCCTGCACGATCGCTTCCATGCGGCCCTGGCCGAAGGCGCCGCGCCGCTGCTTGTTGTCCAGCACCTTCTGGAGCGACGTCACCTGCGAGGCGAGGTCGGTGATGTTGCGCTGGGCGTTGTCGATCACCGCGAGGCGCTCGGCCAGCCGGCGCAGGTTGTCGGTGGTGTCCTTCTTGGTGGTGTCGAGCGAGGTCTGCAGGTTCTGCGTCACCGCGTCGAGGCGGGTGTCCAGCGAGGTCTGCAGGTTCTGGGTGACGGAATCGAGCCGGGAGCTGACCGAAGTCTGGAGCTGCGCCTGGGCGCGGGCCAGAAGCTCGCCCATCTGCTGCACGCGGGCGGTCAGTTCGACCATCCGCAGCTCGGCGATCGGGTCCGCGACCGGCTTTCTCGGTCTGGCCAGCACGGCAAACAGCGCAGCGAACGCCAGGCCCACGGCCAAGCCGATGCCGAGCAGCGGCGCGTTGGCGATCCAGAAGGCGGCGTCGGTCGGGAGCGGCGCGGGGTCCATCCGGCTGCTTTTAGCCCGATTCTGCTCCGGAACAAAGAGCGAACGATTGACCGGCCGCGGCCGAGCCCTTAAATCGCGGCGTATGGCCCTGCGCGACATCATCGTCCTCCCCGACAAACGCCTCCGCGACGTCTCCAAGCCGGTCGAGAAGATCGACGCTTCGGTGCGGAAGCTGGTCGAGGACATGTTCGAGACCATGTACGACGCCCCCGGGATCGGGCTGGCGGCGATCCAGATCGGCGTGCCCAAGCGCGTGGTCACGATGGATCTCGCCAAGAAGGACGACGAGAAGGAGCCGCAGGTCTTCATCAACCCGGAGATCGTCGCCTCCGTCGAGGAGAAGGCCGTCCACGAGGAGGGCTGCCTGTCGATTCCCGAGTATTACGAGGAGGTCGAGCGGCCGGCCGGCGTGACGGTCCGCTATCTCGATCTCGACGGCAAGCCGCACGAGGTCGAGGCCACGGGCCTGCTGGCGATCTGCCTCCAGCACGAGATCGACCACCTCAACGGCGTTCTGTTCATCGACCACCTGTCGAAGCTCAAGCGCGACCGCGTGCTCAAGAAATACGCCAAGGCCGCCCGGCTCGCCGCCAAGGACGGGGACGAGTAGGCCGCCGGCTGATCGGCCAACGGCCGCTCCGAGGCGCACCGCGAGGATCGATGTCCCTTCGCCTGATCTTCATGGGCACGCCCGATTTCGCGGTGCCGACGCTGCTCGAACTGGCCGGGCACCACGAGATCGCGGCGGTCTACACCCGCGCGCCCAAGCCCGCGGGCCGGCGCGGGCTCGAGCTGACGCCCTCGCCGGTGGAGCGCGCTGCACGCGGCCTCGGCGTGCCGGTGCTGACGCCCGCCTCGCTGAAGGGCGACGAGGCGCAGGCCGCGTTCGCCGCGCACGGGGCCGATGCCGCGGTGGTGGTGGCCTACGGCCTGATCCTGCCGAAGCCGGTTCTCGACGCTGTGCCCCTGGGATGCTTCAACCTGCATGCCTCGCTCCTGCCGCGCTGGCGCGGAGCGGCCCCGATCCATCGCGCGATCATGGCGGGCGACGCCGAGACCGGCGCGACCGTGATGAAGATGGACGAGGGTCTCGACACCGGCGCCATGGCGATGACCGAGCGCGTGGCGATCGGGGTCGACATGACGACCGGCGAGCTGCACGACGATCTCAGGCAGCGCGGCGCGCGGCTCATGGCGGTGGCGATGGGGGCGCTGGAGCGCGGCACGCTGGCGTTCACGCCGCAGCCCGCCGAGGGCGTCACCTACGCGGCCAAGATCGACAAGGCCGAGACCCGCGTCGACTGGTCGAAACCCTGGCAGGCGGTGCACGACCACATCCGCGGCCTGTCGCCGTTTCCCGGCGCGTGGTGCGAGATGCCGGAGCTGGGTCGCGTGAAGCTGCTGCGCACCACCCGGGGCGCGGGCGCGGGCACGCCCGGCGCGCTGCTGGACGGCCGGCTCACGGTCGCCTGCGGCGACGGCGCGGTGCGCATTCTCGAACTTCAGAGGGCCGGCAGCCGCGCCATGAAGGCGGACGAATTCCTGCGTGGCACGCCGCTTGCGGCCGGCGCGGCGCTGACCTGACCATGCCCCGCTACAAGACGATCATCGAATACGACGGCGCGCCGTTCTCCGGCTGGCAATGGCAGGACCATGTGCCCTCGGTGCAGGGCGCGTTGCAGGCGGCGATCGGGGCCTTTGCCGGCGAGCGGGTGGCGGTGCATGGCGCGGGCCGCACCGATGCCGGCGTTCATGCGCTCGGACAGGCGGCGCATTTCGATCTGGCGCGGGATTACGATCCCGGCACCGTGCGGGATGCGGTCAACGCCCACCTGCGACCGAACCCGGTTGCTATCCTCTCCGCGGAGATCGTGCCGCCGGAGTTCGATGCGCGCCGCTCGGCGGTCCGCCGCCACTATCTCTATCGCATCGTCAACCGGCGGCCGGACCTGGCGCTGGAGCGCGGCCGGGCGTGGCGCTTCCCGCGCCGGCTCGACGTGGATGCGATGCATGCGGCGGCGCAGCGGCTCGTCGGCAAGCACGACTTCACCACCTTCCGCTCGACCGAGTGCCAGGCGAAATCGCCGCTCAAGACGCTCGACCGGCTCGACGTGTCGCGGGCCGGCGAGGAGGTGCACGTGGTCGCGGTGGCGCGCTCGTTCCTGCACAATCAGGTGCGCTCGATGGTGGGCTCGCTGGTGCCGGTGGGCGACGGCAAGCGCAGCGCCGACGATCTCGCCCGCGCGCTGGCCGCCCGCGACCGCGCCGCCTGCGGTCCCGTGGCCCCGGCGGAGGGGCTTTATCTGGTGCGGGTGGATTACTAGCACGCCGCGTCAGGCCGCTCCCGGCCTTGCGTGCGGAATTGTCGCAGGTACATTGCGCGCGCAAGCCGCCGGCACGGTGCCCGCGCGCGAGGGAGGATGACCGGTGCTGACCCGTCGACAGTTTTCCGTTGCTCTTGGCGCGAGCGCCGCGGCCGTCGCCCTGCCGGCGCACGCGCAGACCTTCCCGACCGGGGTCGTGAAGCTGATCGTGCCGTTTCCGCCGGGCGGGGCGACCGACGTGCTCGGGCGCGTGCTCTCGACGCCGATGCAGGCGATGTGGAATCAGACCGTGGTGCAGGAAAACCGGCCGGGCGCGGCCGGCCTGATCGGCGCCAAGCAGGTGCAGTCGTCTGCGGCCGACGGCCACACGCTGCTGATGGCCTCGACCGGTACGCTGCTGGCGATCGCCGGCGCCGCGAACCAGGCCGGCGCCTTCGACGTGAGCAAGGAACTGGCTCCGGTCACGCTCGTCTCCGCGCCGCCCTACATCTGCGTGGTGAATCCGTCGGTCCCGGCCAAAAACGCCGCCGAACTCATTGCGTTGGCGAAGAAGACCCCCGGCAAGCTCAGCTACGGCTCGTCGGGCGTCGGCTCGGCCTCGCATCTGTCGGGCGCGCTGTTCGCGCAGATGGCCGGCATCGACATCCTGCACGTGCCTTATCGGGGCACCGGGCCGGCGACGACCGACCTGCTTGGCGGACGCATCGACATCATGTTCGCTCCCGCTCTGACGGCGACGCCGCACATTCCGGTCGGCAAGCTGCGGGTGATCGGCATCACCGGCGCGAAGCGCTCGTCCCTGTTTCCGGATTTCCCCACCATCGCCGAGAACGGTCTGCCGGGCTACGATTCCGTCGGCTGGTTCGGCCTGTTCGCGCCGGCCGCGACGCCGGCCGCGATCGTGAGCAAGATCAGCGCCGATGCGGGGACGATCCTGCGTTCCGAGGCTTCGAGGAAACGGATGGCGGAGCAGGGCGCGGAGCCGGCGCCGAACAGCCCGGCCGAGTTCGCGCGCTTCGTCAACGCCGACGTGGCCAAGTGGATCGACCTGGCGCAGAAGGCCAACATCAAGCTCGGCGGAGGCTGAGCGAAGGTGGCCCCGCGCCGGGCCGCAGTCCGGCGCGCGGCCGTCCCGGTTACGCGAAATAGCGGTTTAGGACGGCGCGATAGACGGCGGTGAGCGCGGTGAGGTCGCTCACCGGCACGCGCTCGTCGGTGGCGTGCATGGTGGTGCCGACCAGGCCGAACTCCACCACCGGGCAATAGTCCTTGATGAAGCGCGCGTCCGACGTGCCGCCGGAGGTCGAAAGCTCCGGCCGGCGGCCCGTCACCTCCTCGATCGCGGCCACCACGCGATCGGTGAACGGGCCGGGCTTCGTATAGAACACGTCGGCGTTCGACGGCTCCCAGTCGATCCTCCAGCGCACCTTGCTGTCGGCCGCGGCCGCGGCACGACTCTCCACCAGCGCTTTAAGCGAAGCGTAATCGTGACAGTCGTTGAAGCGGATGTTGAAGCGCGCCCGCGCCTCGCCGGGGATCAGGTTCACCGTGGGATTGCCGATGTCGATGGACGTGAACTCCAGGTTCGAGGGGTCGAACCGCTCGCTGCCGGCGTCCAGCGGCTCGTCCATCAGCGCGGTCATCAGCCGGACCAGACCGCGCACCGGATTGTCGGCGCGGTGCGGATAGGCGACGAGGAAAGCGTCGCGATCAACGGCACGCCCAAGCTGCTGAAGTGGGCGG
>CAZZCV010000044.1:0-28920 GCA_964653225.1 uncultured Rhodoplanes sp.
GGCAAGTACTTCTGCCACGACGTGCGCGTGATCCGGCTGCCGCGCCACGGCGCGTCGCTGCCGATCGGACTGGGCGTGTCGTGCTCGGCCGACCGCCAGGCGCTCGGCAAGATCACCCGCGACGGCGTGTTCCTGGAGGAGCTGGAGCACAACCCTGCGCAGTACCTGCCCGAGGTGGACGAGGGCGCGCTCGGCGGCGAGGTGGTGAAGATCGACCTCAACAAGCCGATGACGGAAATCCTCGCCCAGCTTACGAAATATCCGATCAAGACCCGGCTCTCGCTCACCGGGCCGATGGTGGTAGCGCGCGACCTCGCGCACGCCAAATTGAGGGAGAGGCTGGAGAAGGGCGAAGGGCTGCCCGACTATTTCAAGAACCACCCGGTCTACTACGCGGGTCCGGCCAAGACGCCGGAGGGCTACGCCTCCGGCGCGTTCGGGCCGACCACGGCGGGCCGCATGGATTCCTTCGTGGCCGACTTCCAGAAGGCCGGGGGCTCGATGGTGATGGTGGCCAAGGGCAACCGGGCCGCTGCGGTGACGAACGCCTGCAAGCAGTACGGCGGCTTCTACCTCGGCTCCATCGGCGGCGTGGCCGCGAACCTCGCGGAGCACTGCATCAAGAAGGTCGAAGTGGTGGAATATGCCGAACTGGGCATGGAGGCGATCTGGCGGATCGAGGTCGTGGACTTCCCGGCCTTCATCGTGGTCGACGACAAGGGCAACGACTTCTTCAAGGAGCTGAATCTCGGCTAGGCCGCAGCCTCCGCGCGGCGGCCGGGAATTCCATCCATGCGTGTCCCCGGAGGCGGCATTCGCCGGGGAGGGTGCCCCGGCCGGGCTCTCTGTGGTATCCGCCGGGTCACGTTGACCAGAGGAAACGCATGGATACGCAGGTGCTCATCGTGGGCGCGGGGCCGGTCGGTCTCACGCTCGCCATCGATCTCGGCAAGCGCGGCATCCGCTGCACCCTGATCGAGAAGAACGACGCGCCGCTCGGCTATCCCAAGATGGAGCGCTGCAACCCGCGCACCATGGAGATTTTCCGCAGGCTGGGGCTCGCCGAAAAGGTGCGCGCCGCGGGCTACCCCGAGGATTGGCCGCTCGACGTCTATCTCGTGTTCGATCTGATGCATCCGCCGCTGGTGAGGATGCCTCATCCGAGCGTGGCGGAGGCCAAGGCCCGGCGCGATGCGACCGACGACGGCTCGATGCCGCTGGAGCCGTACCAGATCATCTCGCAGTACACGCTCGAACCGCTCCTGAAGTCGGTGGCCGAGTCGATCCCGAACCTGGACGTGAGGTTCGGCCACGAGTTCGTGTCGTTCGCACAGGACGCCGGCGGCGTGACCGCCGAGGTGCGCAAGACGAACGGCGAGGCAATCTCGATCCGCGCGCAATACCTCGTCGGCTGCGACGGCGGGTCGAGCCCGGTGCGCCGGCAGCTCGGCTTCAGGATGGAGGGCGAGCCGCACCTGCGCGAGATGCGGCAGGCGCTGTTTCATTGTCCCGATCTCTACAAGGCGACCAAGGCGCCGCCCGCGCGCCATTACCATCGCATCGACAACCACTGGACGCTGTTCATCGTCCAGGACTCGCGCGAGCATTTCACCATCCACGCCATCGTCGACAGCGACGAGGACATGGCGCGGCTGTTCGAGAAGACGGTCGGCGCGCCGGTGAAATACGAGATGCTGCATTGCGCGAGGTGGGTGCAGCGGCTCCTGCTCGCGGAGCATTACGGCGATGGCCGGGTGTTCATCGCGGGCGACGCCGCACATCTGGTGATCCCGACCGGCGGGCTCGGCATGAACACCGGCGTCGGCGACGCCGTCGATCTTTCCTGGAAGCTCGCCGCCGTGCTCAACGGCTGGGGCGGCCCGAACCTGCTCGCCACCTACGAGACCGAGCGCCGCCAGGTGGGCGGCCGCAACATCAAGGCGTCCGGCCAGGGCACGTCCGGCCGTGCGGTCTGGCGCGATGCCTGGCAGCCGAACATCGGCGACGGAACGCCGGAGGGGCAGGCCGCGCTGGACCGCCTGCTGGAGCTGTTCCGCCAGGAGGCGCCCAAGGCCAACCGCGTGGTCGGCGCGGAGCTGGGCTATCGCTACGAGGACTCGGCTGCGATCTGCAACGAGCTGGGCGGCCCGCCGCACAACCACGAGGCCTACGAGCCCACGAGCTGGCCGGGCGCGCGCCTGCCGCATGTCTGGATCGAGCCGGGCCGGGTGTCGGTGCACGACCGCATCCCGGACGGCTATACGCTGCTGCGCACCGGCGGGGACAAGGCCGACGCCTCGCCGCTGGCCAAGGCGTTCGCCGGCATCGGCGCCCCGTTCCACGTGCTCGATCTGGAGGCCACCAACGCGAGGGCGGTCTACGGGTTCGACTATCTGCTGGTGCGGCCGGACCTGCATGTGGTCTGGCGCGGCAACGCCCTGCCTGCCGACCCCGCACGGGTGGCGTGCACCGTGACGGGCCATGAGACGAAAGATGTGTCGTCGCGCCGCGCCAGCGTTTGATGCAGGTCAAGCCGCTCCGGCCACGGTGGCCGCATGGTCGGGTTCGACAAGGCCCGTGCGGGCGAGAGGCGAGGGGTCGTCTCCCGGCGGCGCAGGCGGGTCTCAAGCGGAGGCGACCATGCAACTGAAGCCGAATGTCGGAACGCTGGACCGCATCGTGCGGGTCGTGCTCGGTCTCGTCCTCGTGGCCTATGCGATCCCGCTGGGCTTCGAGAACACCGGATGGAACTGGATCGGCTGGATCGGGATCGTTCTGGTGCTGAGCGCGGTGTTCCGCAACTGTCCGCTCTACAGCCTGCTCGGCATCTCGACCTGTCCGGCCGCGGCCAAGTCCTGAGTTCGCCCGTAGCCTGCGAAAGGCCGCGTGCGGGTTTACCCCGCTCGCGGCTTCTTCCTATAGTGCCGCCGCATTCGGGAGGACGGCGATGCAGCAGGCGGTGCGCGTGAAGGGGCCGCGGGTCTGGCTCGACATGGACCAGCAGGAGCTGGACGAGGCCTACGATCAGGAGATCTGGGCGCCGAACCGCGCGCTGATCGTGGAGCGGCGCAAGGCCGCGAGCGACCGGGCGCGCGCCATTCTCGGACAACCCGAGCGCGTCGCTTATGGGCCGGGCGAGCATGAGCAACTCGACATCTTCCGCACCGATGCCGCGAACACGCCGGTCAACGTGTTCGTGCACGGCGGTGCGTGGCGCAGGAACGTCGCGGCCGACTACGCGCTGCAGGCCGAGCCGCTGGTGCGCGCCGGCGCCCATGCGGTGTTTCTCGACTTCATCAACGTGGATCAGGCCGGCGGCGACCTGATGCCGATGTACGAGCAGGTGCGGCGCGGGCTGGCGTGGGTCTGGCGCCATGCCGAGCGCCTCGGCTTCGACCGCGAGCGCGTCTTCATCTCCGCGCATTCGTCGGGTTCGCATCTGGCGGGCGTGGTGCTGGCCCGCGGTTGGCAGGAGGAGGGGCTGCCGCGCCACGCCTTCAAGGGTGCGGTGCTCCTGAGTGGCATGTACGACCTCGCGCCGGTGCGGCTGTCCAAGCGCTCGCAATATGTGAGCTTCACCGACGCGATGGAGCGGTCGCTGTCCGCGCTGCGCCACATGGACGGATTCCACACGCCGCTGGTGCTGGCTTACGGCACGCGCGAGACGCCCGAGTTCCAGCGCCAGACCCGCGACTTTCACGAGGCGGTGACGGCGCGCGGCGTTTCCTGCGAACTGCTGGTCGGCGGAGGCTACAATCACTTCGAGCTGCTGGAGACGCTCGCCAACCCCTACGGGCTGACCGGACGCGCCATGCTCCGGCAGATGGGACTGGCCTGACGCGAGGCCGGGTGACCCGACTGCGGGCCGGCCCTGTCATTTCGCCAGAAGCGCCAGTCCGCTCGCGATCAGCGCGCAGGACACGGTGCGCTTGAACGCCAGATCGCTCATGCCGTGGTGGAAGCGGTTGCCGATCGCGATGCCGATCATCATCAGCGGAAAGGCGAAGGCGAACACGACCAGCACCTCGCGGGTGAATTCGCCCACCGCCCAGTAGCCCAGGCCGCGCACCAGCCCCAGCGTCAGCAGCGTGGCGGTCATGGTGGCGCGGTAGTTCTCCTTGGCGAGCCGGATCACGTCGAAGTAGATCGCGAAGAAGATGCTGGCCATGGTGCCGAGCACCGTGCCGAGGATGCCGCCGGCCACGCCCGCGAGCGGGGCTGCGACCGAGCGGGGCACGGTCCAGGCCGGCGCCTTGCCGAAGGTGCCCCGGAGCGACCAGCCGCCGTAGAGCAGGACGGCGATGCCGAGACCCCGGGACAGCATATCGGAATCGAGATGCTTGAAGACGGCGAGCCCGATGGCGACGCCCACGAGAGAGCCGGGAGCGAGCTTCAGGATGTCGCCCCAGGAGACGTGGTGGCGGTCGCGGCCGAACAGGGCGAGGCCGGCGGCGAGCCCGATCAGGGTCCAGGCCGGGATCAGCACCTTGAGCGGGATCACCAGGCCGAGCAGCGGCATCGCGGCGGCCGCGCCGAAACCCGACGCGCCGCGCGCGGCATAGGCCGCGACCATGACCACGCAGCAGTAGACGATGGCAAGGGACGACAGGTCGAGAATGGCGGGCTCCCGGTCAGGTTTGCGGCGGGACGGGCGGCGCGGGGCGCAGCCGCAGCAGGCCGGATACGAGCGTCGCGAGGAAGCCCAGCGCGAAGCCTGTCGGCACCAGCGCCATCACGATGCTGGCGAGCCCCATCTCGCAGCCGCCGGAATCGCCCGGCGTGCCGCAGACCGAATTCGTCGCATAGAGGACCACGATGGGGACCAGCGCCGCGAGCGGCGCGAGCAGGGACCACGCCAGGGCCCAGAGCGCCGCCCGTCCCAACACCCGCGCAAGGGCGCGGCCGGTGTAGGGGCTCGGCGGCGGAAGGCTCCGCGCGCTCGACTCGGCCGGGAAACCGGCGTTCTCGATGGCGCGACGGAGGGCGGCGGTCGGCAGGCGGCTGACGATTTCGACAAGGGAGGCCGGCAGCGAGGCCGCGATCGTGGCGGCAGGGTCGGCTGCCCGCACCGCCGCCTCGAGCGCCGCGACTGCCCTGGCGTCGATCAGCCCGGAAACCTTGAAGACGTGCGAGGGGCGCAGGGTCATGACCGAACGGGGCCGGATGATGCCGGCCCCGACCTTTTCCCCTCGCGCGACCGCAGGCAAGACCCCGCGCGCGGTTTTCCCGCGCAAACGGCCGCCGGCTCAGGCCCTGCGCCGCTCGTGATGCTTGCCCTCGAAGTTCGGAGCCACCTCGCGCATGAAGCGGTCCATCTCCTCCTTGACCTGGGCGTGCGGCTTCATGCCGACGTTGAAATAGAGGATGACCTCGGAGAAGCCTGCGGCCTCGACCTTCTTCAGCACCTCCGTCATGCGCGCGGCGTTGCCGAGCAGCACCGAGTTCTCGGTGAGGTCCTCGGCCCGGATCCGGTGCAGGCGCTCCACCATGTCGATGAAATAGCGGTAGCTCGGCGGCGCGGTCTTGGGGTCGCCGGGGAAGGACGGGATCACGCACTCCTTGTAGTAGCGGATCTGGCGCGCGCGCTGTGCGGCCTCCTGCTCCGGCGTGTCGGAGAAGTGCGTGAAGTAGGAGCACATGAGCCGGCCGGGCTTGTGCCCGTGCTTGACGCAGGTTTCGTTGTAGAGGTCAGCGACCTGCCGCAAGCCGCCGTAGCTCATGGCTGCGGCGAAGGGCGCCACGATCAGGCCGTAGCCGAGGCGGGCCGCCAGTTCGATCGACGGCTTGGAGAACGAACCGATATAGGCCGGCAGCGGATTCTGGATCGGCTTGGGCGTGATCCGCACGTCGTCGAACTGATAGTGCTGGCCATGGTGCGAGATGCGCCCTTCCGCGGTCCACAGCTTCTGCACGATCTCCATGCCCTCTTCGAAGATGCTCTGGTTGTCGCCGAAGTCCACGCCGAACGGCAGGTACTCGCGGGCGTCGTAGCCGCGGCCGGCGGCGAAATCGACGCGGCCGCCGGAGAGCAGGTCGAGCGTCGCCCATTGCTCGGCGACGCGGATCGGGTGATGCAGCGGGATGACGTTGACGGCGGGGGCGAGCCGGATGTGCCTGGTGCGCGCCGCGATATAGGCCAGCACCAGCTCCGGCGACGACAGCACGCCGAGCGCGTTGAAGTGGTGCTCGCCGATCCAGGCGGAGTGCATGCCGAGCTGGTCGGCGTAGAGCGCCTCGTTGGTGATGTCCTCGATGAACTGGTTCGCGCCGCGCGGATTGTTTTCGTAGTGGTTGTCGCTGAGCGTGAAATAGCCGAATTCCATCGTTGCATCCTCCCTGCGGCCGGCTCTGCGGGCCTGCGATCTCGACAAAGATACTTGCAGATGCAATTGTTGTAAACGCAATGGAAAGGACAGGATCGCTGTCTTAACCGGCCCTCCGGGCGGTCTTGCGGGGAGTTTCGTGAGCAGGGACCAGCGCCTCGACCTCGACGGCTATCTGCCCTACCTGATCAACCGCGTCGGCTTCGCGCTGGCCGTGCGGTTTTCCGGCAGCGAGCTGGCGCGCCGGAACCTGAGCATCGCGATGTGGCGCGTGCTGGCCGCGCTGTCCAACGGCGGCGAGCAGCGCCAGATCGACCTGGCGGACATGACCAGCATCGACGCCTCCACGCTGTCGCGGCTGGTGACGCGGCTGGTGAAGATGGGGCTTGTCACGCGCAGCCGATCGGCGACCTCGAACCGCGAGGTGGTGGTCGGCCTGTCCCCGAAGGGGCGCGCGCTGGTCCGCCGGCTGATCCCGCCGGCGCTGCAGCTTCAGGACGACGCGCTTGAGGGGCTCTCGGAGCGGGAGCTTGCAACGGTCAAGCGGGCTTTGCGCAAGATGCACCAGAACATGGTGCGCGGGCCGGTATAGGCGCCGCATTTATCGTCCGGATGGCCGGAAAAATCCGTTCATGCGACGGCGCGGCTGCGCTACCCTTGCGGCCTCGCTCACGGACCCCGGGACCGCCATGAACATCCGCGAAGCCGCCCCCGCCGCCCAGGAGGGCAGTCAGGAATCCAGCCAGAGGATCAAGGGCCCGCCGGTCTGGCTGGACATGGATCAGAAAGAACTGGACGACGCCTACGACCAGGCCGTCTACGCCTCGAACATGGAGCAGGTCCACGCCCGCAATGCCTTCAACAGCGACCGGGTGCGCAAGCGGCTCGGCGAGCCGGAGCGCCGCGCCTACGGGCCGACCGAAATCGAGCAACTCGACATTTTCCGCACCAGGGCGGCGAAGGCGCCGATCAACGTCTTCATTCACGGCGGCGCGTGGCGGCAGCGCTTCGTGAAGGGTTACGGCTTCATGGCGGAGACCTACGTGAACAACGGCGCGCATTTCATCGGCCTCGACTTCACGGGCGTCGACATGACCGGAGGCGACCTGCGGCCGATGGTCGATCAGGTGCGACGCGCGCTGGTGTGGGTCTACAGGAACGCCGAGAGCTTCGGCGGCGATCCGGAGCGCATCTTCGTCTCCAGCCAGTCGTCGGGCGCGCATCTGGGCGGGGTCATGTGCGTCACCGAATGGGAGAAATTCGGAGCGCCGGCGAATCTCATCAAGGGCGGCCTGCTGGTTTCCGGCATGTACGACCTCAAGCCGGTGCGGCTCTCCAAACGCTCGACCTACGTCAACTTCGATGACGAGATCGAGCAGACGCTTTCGTCGCAGCGCCATCTCGACAAGCTCCGCTGCCCGCTGATCGTGGCCTATGGCACTTGCGAGACCCCCGAATTCCAGCGTCAGAACCGCGAGTTCGCCGCGGCCGTAAAGGCCGCGGGCAAGCCCGTCACGCTGCTGGTGGCCGAGGGCTACAACCACTTCGAGCTTCCGGAGACGCTGGCCAATCCCTACAGCATGCTCGGGCGCGCGGTGCTGGAGCAGATGGGGCTTGCGTGAGGCGGGCTTTCGCAGCCGTCGCGGCTGCGGCGTGGCTTGCAATCGGCCTTCTGCCGGTTTCCCCGCAGGAGGCCGATCCCGCCCGCCCGATCACCCTGATCGTGCCGTTTGCAGCCGGCGGCTCGACAGACGCGATCGGCCGCGTGGTCGCGGAGGGGCTTCGCCGGGTGCTTGGCCGTAACGTGGTGGTGGAGAACCGCGCGGGCGCAGGAGGCTCGCTCGGCACCGCGGCCGTCGCCAGGGCCGCGCCGGACGGGCTGACCATCGGCATGGGCACGGCCTCGACGCTGGCGATCAATCCTGCAGCATACAGGAGCCTGCCGTTCGACGTGCTGGCGGATCTCGTGCCGGTCGGCGCCATCGCCGTGGTGCCGAACATCATGGCGCTGCATCCGGGGGTGGCGGCGGCGGACATGGCCGCCTTCGTCGCGCTGGTCCGCGCTCAGCCGGGCAGGCTCAGCTACGCCTCGCCGGGCCACGGCTCGGTCGGGCACCTGATCGGCGAGCAGTTCAAGCTCGCGACCGGCGCCGACATCGTCCATGTGCCCTATCGCGGCATGGGTCCCGCGCTCAACGATGCGGTCGCCGGCCAGGTCCAGGTGATCTACGACAACCTGCCGACCACGCTGCCGCTGGTGCAGGCCGGCCGGTTGCGCCCGCTCGCGGTCTCCGGTCCGAAGCGGGCGGAGGCGCTGCCGGATGTGCCCACCTTTGGCGAGTTAGGCCTCGACGACGTCAACTGGATGGGTTTCTTCGGTCTGGTCGCGCCGAAGGGCACGCCGCCTGCGCTGGTGCAGCGGCTCAACGCGGCGCTGGCCGGGGCGCTCGCGCTGCCCGAGGTGCGCGAGCGGCTGGCCGCCCAGCAGGCGGTCGTGGCCTTGGGTTCGTCCGAGGCCTTCCGCGCCCATATCGTGCGCGAACTGGAGCGGATGCGGCGCGCCGCGGCGGCCGCGAAGATCGCGGTCGAGTGAAGGCCGGTTCCGGTTCTTGCGGCTGCGGACGCGGCAGGGGTGTCCGTTTGCCGACAGACAGCGATCCGCTCGTCGGCTATAGTGACGGCGTCCCCTGCAAAAGGATCCACGCCGCGATGCTCCCCGGGGGGGAGCAGGCGCCCGTTCCGGGGGGAGGGGGAAGATGGCGTCGCAAAAGCGGCCCGCGGGGCCTCGCGTTCAATACCAGCAGCAGCCGCAGACCGCGGGCACGAAGCCCGTGGAGCCGGAGCAGCTTGCGCCGTTCTTTCGCGGCAAGACGCCGAAACCCGGCCAGCCGGAGCCGCCTGAATGCCCGGCCTGCAAGCGGCGCATGGCCGTGACGCTGGTGACGCCGGTGCTGTTCGCCAGCGAGCTGGACGACGTGACCTACAAGTGCGACCGCTGCGGCGGCGAGATCAAGCGCACCATCAAGAGGGTCTGACGGCGGGCGCTATTTGACCTGCAGGCCGAGCCTCTTCACCGCCTCCCCATAGCGCGCCATGTCGTCCTTCATGAACTGCGCGTAGTGGGCGGTGCCGTTCTCCTGCATCACCATGCCGAGCTGTTCCATGCGCTTGGCCATGACCGGGTCGCGCATCGCCTTGGCGGCCTCCGCCTGCAACCGCGACAGGATCGCGGGCGGAGTGCTGGCGGGCGCCTGCAGCCCGATCATGGTCGCGATGTCGAACCCGGTCTGGCCCAGTTCCGCGCAGGTCGGCACGTTGGGTAGCGATGCCGAGCGTTGCAGGATGCTGATGCAATAGGCGCGCAGCTTGCCGGCCTCGATCAGCGGGATGACGTTGGGAATGCCGGACCAGCCGGCCTGGATCTCGCCGGTGAGCAGGCCGTTCACCATCGCGCTGCCGCCGCGGTAGGGCACATGCAGCAGATCGATGCCGGCGCGTTCGGCGAAGATCGCCATCGTCAGGTGGTGGATCGAGCCGGGTCCGGCCGAGCCGTAGCCCATCTTTCCCGGCTGCTTCTTCGCCAGTGCGATGAACTCGGACAGCGTGCTGGCGGGAACGCTGGGATGCGCGAGGAACACGGTCGGCACCGTGGCCAGCGCCGTGACCGGCGCGAAGTCCCGGATCGGGTGGTAGTTCAGGCCGGGGTTGAGCGCCGCGATGATGGCGAGCGCGCCGGAATCGCCGAGCATCAGCACGTGGCCGTCGGCCTCCGCCTTGGCGACGACGCCGGCGGCGACCGCACCGCCCGCGCCCGGCATGTTCTCGACCACGAAGGCGCGGCCGAAGGCGGTGGACAGCCGCTCCGCCAGGAGGCGCGCCAGAACGTCGGGGTTGCCGCCGGGACCGGCGGCGGCGACCAGCCGGACCGGCCGGGTGGGATAGGCCGCATCCTGCGCGGCCGCATCCCGTGTGGCCGCGGCCAGCGGCAGGGCCAGCGCCGCACCGATCGCAAGGATCGCCGGCATCGCGCGCATCGTGGTCCAGCGCATCATGGTCGTCCCCTCCCGTTCCGGTTTCCGTCCCCGGATGCTTCTGCCGGGATTACGCCTCGCCCCAGATATCCTTGGCAAGCTCCACCACCAGTCGCAGCTTGTCTTCCTGCGCCTGCGGGGTGATCGGGTTGCCGGTGTCCACGCTGGCGAAGCCGCATTGCGGGCTGACCGCGAGGCAGTCGAGATCGAGAAAGCGGTTGGCCTCCTCGACGCGGCGCTTCAGGTCGTCCTTGACCTCCATCGCCGCGGTCTTGGTGGAGACCAGCCCCAGCACCACGGTCTTGTGGCGCGGCACCAGCCGCAGCGGCGTGAAGCTGCCGGAGCGCGGGGAATCGTATTCGAGAAAGTAGAACGGGATGTCGAGCGCGTTGAACAGCCGCTCGGCGACCGAATCGTAGCTGCCCTCGGCGTGCCAGTGGCCGCCGCGGTTTCCCCGGCAGAGGTGCATGCCGATGCGAAGCTGCGGCGGCGCGTTCTTCAGCACCCGGTTGGTGACGGCGATGTAGCGGTCGATCAGCGTGCTCCAGTCGTCGCCGCGCGCGGCCAGATGCGCCTGCACGTCCGGGTCGCCGAATTTGGCGAATGCGGTCTCGTCGATCTGCACGTAGGTGCAGCCGGCCTCCGCCAGCGCGGACAGCTCCCGGCCGAACGCCTCCACCGTGTCGTCCCAGAACTGCTCGGTGTCCTGGTAGGCGGTGGCCCGGATCGCCTCGTCGCCGCCGCGGAAATGCAGGGCGCAGGGACCGGGAATGGTGATCTTCGGCGTGAGCGACGTGTGTGCCTTGATGAACGTGAAATCAGCGACGTTGATCGGCCCGCTCCATCGCACGCGGCCATTGACCACCGCCTGTGGCTGGGCCCCGCGGCTGGTGCTGCCGTCCGGCGTGCCTTTCGCGTCGTCGCCGCCCACGGTGTCGATGCTGATGTCGCCGAGCTGGCGGTAGAAGAAGCTGTGGTAGGAGCGGCGGCGGAACTCGCCGTCCGTGGCAAGCTTCAGCCCCACGCGCTCCTGCAGCGCCAGCGCGTCGCGGATCGCCTCGTCTTCGGCGGCGGTCAGCGCGGCGCGGTCGATCTCGCCGCGTGCGAACCGGCCCCGCAGATCGAGCAGGCGTTGCGGGCGCAGCAGGCTGCCGATGTGCTCGGCGCGGAACGGCGGCTGGGTGACGGACGGCAAGGCTCTTCCTCCCGGTTTGATCATGCCGCAACCCTAGTCGCGGCGGCGCCGGGCGACAATCGACCGGGGAGGGGTTCGGGCCCGCATGGCGTGCATGCGGGCCTTCAAAGGTCCGGAAGGAGAGGCGGGTGCGCGTGGCCCGCAGAATCAGAACTTGTCGCCGACCTCGTCGACGTAGCGCGTGGTGCGCTCGACCCGCGGGCCCGCGACCGCAAAGAACACCATGCCCTTGTCGGTGATGCAGCGCACCATGATCGAATAGTCGCCGCGCTCGGCGAAAACCGAATATTGCAGCACCTTCACGCTACGGAATCCGGCATCGCGCACGGCGTCCTCGGCGCGGTCCTTGCACCGCTCCAGCGTATGCTTGGTGTTGGACCATTTGGTCGACATGCTCGGTCCCGCCATCGCGGTTCCGGCTGCCATCACCACTCCCAGAGCACCCGCCGTGAGAGCCATCGACACCGTGCGCAGCATGAATCACCTCCTCGCTTTCACAGGCCGCAACCGTAATGGGGAAAGCCCCATTCGGGGAAGGGGGATGTGGGTTGAACGGCGATTATCCCTCGCGTTGCGCGGCCCCCGTAAACAGGGGGTGCGGGCCGCGGCGGGCATGGCGGTCGTGTTCCGTCCCGGTTTGGCGGCAGGCGGTGGAGATTGACGCGGCGCAAGAGAGAGAGACGGTCGGACTTGGGCTTCGGGACCGGTCCGCAGGCCGGGCCGGGAGCGGCCCGCCGCTCCGGTCAGGGCGGGATGCGGGGTGCGTTGGAGTGCGCGGCGGAACCGGGCGGCAGCGACAGATTTCGGGGCGCATTGCGGCGGGCGGATCGCCACAACACGCCGGCGTAGGCGAGCAGGGTCGCGCCCGCGATCCAGATCAGGCCGGCCGCGGGTACGCCTGCGATGGCGAGCATCACGACGAGGGCCGCGAATGACAGCAGCAGGAGGCCGTGTTGCAGGAGGTAGCGGCTCCACGACAGACCCGAGTGAACGGGGGTCTGCGTATTGGCGCGCTGCGTGCGAAGCACGAGTTCGAGGACGAACGCGGAATAGCGGTCGCTCCGGTCCTCGAAATCGCCGGGACCGCGGTAGCTGGTGGAGAAGATCGAGATCCGTGCGCCGCGGGGGCCGCGCAGGTCGCACCGGAAGCGGTTCCTGTCGAAGCGGGTCGGATCGTGTCGCAGGCGGATCGAACGGATGTCGCGGTATGCCACGCGCGGCGGCCATCGGTCGTGGAGCGAGGTGCGCAGCCAGGGCAGCAGGATGCGAAGCGCGATCCGGACGATGCGTCGGACCTGACGCGGAGGCGCGTCGGAAGCGGCCGAGCAGATCAGGGCGTCGTCGTCCAGGCTCCAGTGGCGGGTTGGTTCCAAGGCGCCGGTTCGGCTGACGTAGGCAGGCAATGGCGTGCGGTCCGGGGTGCGGGGTGGAGGTTTGGGTCCACACTATCCCGTGCGGGCGGTTTGGGAGCATGGGTGGCTCCGGGTTCAAGCCGGGTGGCTCCGGATTGGATGTAATAGCTGTGGATTGTTCCCCCGGCATCGCCGGGATGGTTCAGTCCGGTTGACCTAGGGGGGCGAGTTCGGGCTCGCTGCCGCGGTCCGCACGGAGAGCATCTCGAACATATCTCCGACCTCGATGTAATCGCCGCGGTGGCCGCAGCGCGCGATGGTTCGGGCTGCGGCCATATCGAAAATTCCGTTGCGGATACATTCCTCTTTGATGTGAACACCCACGACCTGGCCAATGACGATCCATCGCGCCAGTGGATTTCCGTCAAGGTCGCTTAGCTGGTGGATCTCGATCACCTTGCACTCCAGCGCGGTCGGAGAGGCGGCGACGCGCGGAGGTTTCACGATGCGGCAAGCAGCAGCTTCCAGCCCCGCCATCTGCATCTCATCGACGCCGTGGGGAACGGAGGTGGCTGTCACGTTGAGCATCTCCGCGAGTGGCCTGGTGGCAAGACTGCAGACGAACTCACCGGTGGCTCTGGCATTCGCCAGGCTGTCCTTGCGTCCCTGGCTTGCGAAGAAAACGATCGGCGGCTGGGAAGACAGAGCATTGAAGAAGCTATAGGGCGCCAGATTGACCCGCCCCGCCTGATCGACGGTCGTGATCCATCCGATCGGCCTTGGGGCGACGATCGAGTTCCACGGGTCGTGGCGGAGGCCGTGCCCGTTCTGCGGTTCATAAAAATGCATCGGCATCATCGCGCTTCGTTCGCAGCGAGTGCGGCGTGTCGCGTGCGCCTAGTCCTTCTTGTCGACGGCCGATGCGAGAAACTGGCCGATCGTCGCGTCGGAGTGGAAGACGGGCTTCTCGTAATAGTGCGGGCCGTCGTAGATTTCGATCAGCACGGAGCGCTGAAGCGCCTTGGTCGGTCCGTGCGGGTGGTCCTTGGGGTTCATGTAAAATGCTCCGGGCCGCAGCACCAGATCGGATTCGGTGTAGCTGTATTCCCCTTCCAGGCAGTACATGAACTGGTTGGACGCATGCGAGTGCTTCACCGGCACGCCGCCGCCTTCCTCGAATTCGAGCAGCGCGATCGAAGCGCCGGAGGTGGGATGCTTCCACAGAAAATATTGTCGGAAGCCATAGTCGGGAAAATCGAGCCAGAGCGCCGGGTCCAGCTTCGAGGTGTCGATCAGCGTTTCGAGCGTTTTCATCGCCTGTATCATTTGTCCTCCGGAACTTGCGGCATGGGCGTGCGAATTCAAGACGTCCCGTGTCCTCGTCAGGGCTTTGACGCTTCAAGGGCGGCGCGGAACGTCGGCCGGTCGCGCTCGATAATGGCTTCCATCTCCGCAGAACTGGTTCCCAGCGCGGTGATGCCGAAGGAATCCAGCTTCTGCCTGATCTCCGGCTCGCGGCTGATGTTGCCGAGTGCGTCCGACAGCCGCTTGATGACGGCCGGTGGCGTGCCCGTCGGTGCGAAATACCCGTTCCAGATCACCATCGAATAGCCGGGGACGGTCTCTGCGATGGTGGGGGTGTCCGGAAGCTGCGGCAGTCTCTGGTCGGACGAGACGGCGAGCAGTCGGACCTTGCTGTTCCTCGCGTGGTCGATGAGGTCCGACAGGTTGCCGTAATAGACGTCGGCGTGCCCCGAAAGCAGAGCCGTGACCGCAGACGGCCCGTTGCCGAATGGCACGCCCACCAGGTCCAGGCCCTGGCTTTTCGCCAGCGCCACGCCGGCCAGCGGGGCGAGCCCTGCGCCGCCGATGGCGAAATTGAGCTTGCCGGGATGGGCGCGCGCGTAGTCCAGGAATTCTCGGAAGGATTTGACCGGGAGTTTCAGATTGGTCCCAAAGCCCAGGGCGTTCGAGCCGACGATGCTGATCGGCGTCAGCCGCTTCCAGTAGTCGAGATCGACCTTCTGCGTCATCGGCAGCGTGAAGAACATCGACGCGCCCACGAAGTAGAGCGTGTGGCCGTCCGGTTCGGCGCGAACGATTTCCCGGGCCGCGACCACCCCCGCGCCGGTCGGTTTGTTTTCGATCACGAACGGCTGGCGGAAGATATGCGACAGGCGATCCGCCGTGAGCCTCGCCTGGATGTCGGTGACGCCACCCGGTCCGAAGGGGACGATGATCCTGACCGGCCGCGTGGGCCATTCCTGCGCGCTTGCGGCGGGCGCGGCGAGCGCGGCGGCGGTGGCAATCAGGCCCGCGTAAAGGAGGGACCGCAGGCCGTGCGGCGGCCGTCCGGGAACGCCGACGTCGGTCGCTGCTTTGATCGATGGACTGCAGGCTGCGCCGCTGCCGTCGCGGGAATGTCCGAAAGCATTTTCAATGCGCATGGCGTCAATCCGTCTTGGAGGAGGGATCAGGGCTTCTTCCTGCCGCGGGCCTCGTATTCGGCGCGCGATTCCGGGGAGGGAGGGTAGATGCCGAACAGGCTGCGGCCTTTGAGGATTTCCTCGGCGGCGAAGGTTTCGTAGCGGGTCATCTCCAGCGCCTCGGCCGCCACCTCGTCGGCGAGGGCGACGGGGATGACGATCACCCCCTCTTGGTCTCCGACCACGATGTCGCCCGGATAGACGGCGACGCCTGCGCATCCGATCGGCACGTTGAGATCCACCGGATGGAGCCGGATCGGACTCGACGACGGTCCGGGGCCGCGCTGGTAGACCGGAAAGTCCAGGCGCGCGATGTCCGGCGTGTCGCGGAACCCTCCATCCGTGACGGCGCCTGCGCCGCCCCGCACCATCAGCCTTGCGAGCATGATGTCGCCTGCCGAGGCGGCGGTTTGGTTGCCGCCGGTGTCGATCACCAGCACATGGCCTGCGGGACATTCCTCGATGGCGCGCCGGTGGACATGGTCGTCGCGGCTGTAGCCTTCCATGACGTCGATGTCCTCGCGCGCGGGGATGAAGCGCAGCGTATAGGCCGGTCCGACCATGGGCCGCTGCCCGGAGCGAAGGGGCTGGATGTACGGCATCACCCGGTTGCGGAAGCCCCGCTTGAACAGGCAGGTCGATAGTGTCGCCACGCTGACCTGTGCGAGCGATTCCCGGGTTACGGGATGGATGATCTCGGGTGAGGGTGTGTTCATGGCATGGCTCTGGACAGCGGCAGGGGCCGTCATTGGATGATCGATGCGTCCACCAGGTCGGTCCACAGGGCCCTGATGTGCGCTTGCATGGCCGCGGTCGCTCCCTGTGCGTCGCGCGCCGCGATTGCTCGCAGCACCGCGAGGTGCTGGCTTTGGGTGATTGCCAGATGCGTCAGGTTCCAGTTTCGCAGATGCCAGATCCGAGCGATGCGGGCATGCAGCGAATGAATCATTTCATGCAGGATCGGGTTGCCGGCGGCTTCCGCGATGGCCTCGTGGAAGTTGCGGTCCGCGTGCATGAATTCGGCGAAGTCTTCAGCCGCGAGCGCGCGGCGGCCGTCCGCGAGCACGCGCTCCAGACGCTCGATGACCTTCGCGTTGGCGCGCAGAGCGGCAAAGTTCGCCAGTTCCGCCTCGACGACCAACCTTGCTTCCAGGACGGTCAGAGCGTCGTCAAGTGAATCCGAGCCGATGACGACGCCCTTGCGGGGGAGGATCCGGAGAAATCCCTGGGTGTCGAGCATCTGCAGCGCCTGCCTGACTGGCGTGCGGCCGATACCGATGCGCTCGCTGATGATCTGTTCGTTCAGCCGTTCGCCAGGCTGCAGCTTCAAGGTGACGATCAGGTCCCGGATTTCCTCGTAGGCCTTTTCCTTAAGGCTGATGCGGCGCGACTTCGGTGCCGTCTCCAGGCGGCGGGGCGGCAACGCGTCGCCGAATTTGCTGCGTTGGGCCGACATCAGAAACCTCGGGAGGAGAGCGAAGCCGCCTGGTTCGGGAAGACGGGCAGAATGGTTGCGGCCCGGCAAGGCACCAGTAAAATTTCACCAAATGACTTTTCGGTCAAGAGATCGCATGCTTTCATAATGTCTTGTATAACAATATGATTTTACTAGAAAATATCCTGATGACATGGGCTATTGTAAAGTTATACAGACTTAATCGGTTGCCTCAGTGCCGCCGACACGGCGCCTGATGATGCAGGGAGACACATGCTCATACCCCAGACCCCCGATTTCGCCTCCGAAATCAGGACCGGCGTCACAGGCGCGGTGGCCACGATCACCCTTGATCGTCCTGATGTCGGCAACGCCCTCACCGGACCGATGATGCGGCGGCTCGCCGAGCACATCCGGACCCTCGCCGAACGCGCGGACGTGCATGTCCTGGTTCTGGCCGCGACGGGCGACGTGTTCTGCAAGGGGCGCGACGCGCGCGGCGAGAGTCGTGCGGGTCTGTCGGCCTATGCGGTCCGGCAGCAGGTCATGGGAGCGGTGCTCGGAGTCTACGAGGCGATTGCAAAGGCGCCCATTCCCGTTGTCGGGCGCGTTCAGGGGTCGGCGATCAACTTCGGGCTTGCCCTTGCGACGGCCTGCGACATCACCCTCGTATCCAGCAAGGCCACGTTGCGCTTCGCCGAGATCGAGCAGGGCATTCCTGCGACCATGGCCATGTCTGCGGCGATGCCGAACATGTCGCCCAAGGCGCTGGCATACCTGATTTACGGAGCGGGAGAGGTCGACCCGGTTCAGGCCAAGAACTGGGGGCTGGTCAGCGAGGTTTTCCCGGACGATCGCTTCGACGAGGAAACCCGTGTTTTCATCGAAGCCCTCGCAGGACGCGCGCGCATCAATCTGGAGACCATCAAGCGGTTCCAGAGTGCCGCTGCGGGCCTGTCCGCCGACATGCGCGCGGAATACGCCGGCACGCTGCTTGCGTTGGTCCGGTCCGCGGATTCGCATTAGCGGGAGGGTCGAAAGACCGCTTCGGCCGGTGGGACGTTTTCTGAAGCCGGAGCCGCTGGCCGGCGGATGACCATGAGAGAGATTTCGATCTGAAGGACATCGCGGAGCCCCCGTCTTTGACAGGGGCTCCGTTCCGGCCTCGGTCTTCCGTTCAGGGCAGAACGGCGATGGCGTTGATCTCGATCAGGGAGCGCTCATCCACGAGGCGCGACACCTCCACCATTGTGGAGGTCGGAGGATCGACCGGGAAATACTGCTTGCGCACCTCGTGGATGTCCGAGAAGGCCGTGATGTCGCGCACGAACACCGTCACCGAGACAATGTCCTTGAGGCTTCCGCCGCTGGCTTCCATCGTCTTGCGCAGATTCTCGCAGACCTGACGGGTCTGCGCCTTGATATCGCCGATGCCAACAACGGCGCCGTTCTCGTCACGCGAGGTGAACCCGGAGACGAAGACCATGCGGCCCTGCTGCCGGATGACAACCGCGGGCGACCAGACGCCCCCCGGCTTCGCGATGCCTTCGGGGTAAACGAACTTCTTGTCTTCCATGGAGTGTCTCCGTTGTTGAAGGAAAGCTGCCGGCCCTCGCTGCCGCATGTCCCAGCACGTGATGCCGCGCCGCTGCACAGGGGCGCCGGAGGGGCGCCTCTCTGTTTCGATCGGACAGGTGCAGCCCGGTGGACTCCCACCGGTCGGCGGGCAACGCTACGAGCAGGATGACGGAAGGGACCACTTCAGTTGAATCGGAAGCGGTTGCGCCAGGGGGTATCGCTGCCCCAGTTCACGCACACGCTTTGCCGGCGCATGTAGGCTCTCCAGGCGTCTGAGCCGGCCGTGCGGCCGCCGCCGGTCTCCTTCTCTCCTCCGAACGCCGCTCCCACGTCCGCGCCGGTCGTGCCCATATTGACCTTCGCGATGCCGCAGTCGCTTCCTTCGGCGGACAGGAAGGCCTCGATGTTTCCGATGTGGGTGCTGTGAATGCCTGACGCGAGGCCCTGGGCCACGCCGTTATGCATGGCAATCGCTTCTGGCAGCTTGTCATACTCGATCACATAGAGCAGCGGTGCGAAAGTCTCGTGCTGCACGCATGGCCATTCGTTGCGGGCGTTCACAATGATCGTCGGCTCCACGAAATAGCCGGGCCGGCTCATCCGCTTGCCGCCGCATGCGATGCGGCCACCGAGGGCCTGCGCCTCCGCGACGGCGCGCTCGAAATGCGCGATCGCGGCGTTGTCCACCAGGGGGCCGACGAGGGTGTCGGATTCTGCGGGATCGCCGACCTTCACCTGGCGGTACGCTTGAGTCAGAAGATCGGTCAGCCGGGCCGCAATGCTGCGGTGGGCGATGACGCGCCTCGTGCTGGTGCAGCGCTGGCCGGTGGTGCCGACGGCGCCGAAGGCGATGGCGGCGGCCGCCAGTTCCAGGTCGGCCGTTTCATCGACGATGCAGCCGTTGTTGCCCGAGCATTCCAGCATGTAGCGCCGGCCGAGATTGGCGCTCACGATCTGCGCCACCTTGTGGCCGACATGGCTGGAGCCGGTGAACGAGATCATGGCCACGCGCGGCTCGGTAACCAGGCGTTCCGCAACCGCGTTGTCCTCGGGAATGAACAGCGAGAACACGCCGGGAAAGCCCATCTCTTCCATGGCGCGGTTGGTCAGATGCTGGAGCGCGATCGCGGTCAGCGGCACCTTGGGGCTCGGCTTCCAGATGACCGTGTTGCCGCAGATGGCCGACAGGAATCCGTTCTGCGCCCACACCGCCGCCGGAAAGTTGTAGGCCGAGATCACGCCGACCACGCCCAGCGGCAGCCATTGATCGTACATGCGGTGGCGGTCGCGCTGCGACTGCTGGGTGAAGCCGTACAGCATGCGCGACTGTCCCGCCGCCAGCGTCGCCATGTCGATGACTTCGCCGACCTCGCTCTTGCCCTCCATCAGCGACTTGCCGGTATCGAGCGAGACGATGGCGCCGAGAGCGGCATGATTGGCCCGGACCAGTTCGCCGATATGCGCGACCAGCTCGCCGCGCCGGGGCGCGGGCACCATGCGCCAGCTTTTCCAGGTGTCGGCCGCACCGGCGACCACGCGCTCGAAATCGGCGGCCGACGCCGACGTCACGCGCGCCAGTTCGATCTCGGTCGCCGGGTTGATGGCGGGGAATGCCCGGGCGGGATCGGCTGGCGACCAGCCACCCACGCTGCAGAACGCTCCGGAATTGACCGCCTTGATTCCAAGGTCCTCCAGGACCTGTTTCGCATCGAACATCTGGCTCACCTTTATCTTCGGGGCAGTCGGGCGCCGCCCGATCGGGGGCATGTAACGAGCGTTGAGAAGCCGGGAACGGGCGCGCTCTGGATCTCTGCCCGAAAGCTACGTTGTGCGGCGCTGCCTGCCCTTTAAACGCGCTCCACGATGGAGAGGCCGCGCCAGCGGTCGATCAGATAGACAAGGCCGCGCTCGTCGACGAACACGTCGTTGCTGGCGACGCGCTTGGAGCCCGGCGGCAGGTCCGGCATGTAGCTCGCCACCTCACGCAGGGCGTGAGGGTTGGAAATATCAATGAAGCGCAACCCGTTTCCGAACCAGGCGCAGGGAATCTCGCTGCCGCGGATCGTTTCGACGGGCTGGTGGCAGCCCGTATCGGTGGGATGCTCCCGACCATCCAGTCCTTCAACCTGGAAGCTGCTGAATGGAACGGGCTTCGTCTCGTCGGTGATGTTGACCATCCAGAGCATGGCCGGCATTTCGCGCGGGCAATTCTCCAGGGGGTCCACGTCCTCGTCCGCGACGATCATCCAGCGGTGGCCGTTGATCGGGAACGGCACCGGCACCAGCGAATGGGTCGGCCAGGGGAAGGGTGGGCTCCAGTTGATCCGCGACACGAACGTGGGCCGAGCCATGTCCGAGATGTCGAGGATCATGCCGCCGCCGTGCCAATAGCTCACATAGAGGCGGTCGCCCACGCGGATCGGGTGATGGCAGCGGTGCTGCTTGCGCGTCCAGGTCGGCTTTTCGCCTCCCGCAATCCATTGACCCGGCAGCCACCAGCGCCCGACCTCCACTGGACGGGCGGGATCGGCGAGATCGAGAATCATCACGATATTGCCGTGGTAGTCTTCGAGATCCGGCGAGATATAGGCGTACCGGCCGTCGAACGTGAAGCGATGCACGCCGTTGCCGCTGCACGTCCAGCGGGTGATCTCGCGCGGACGCGTCGGATCGGAGACGTCGTAGATTCCGAGGCCGCCGCGGATGCCGGAGGCGCGGGCCGTCTCCGACACGATCTCGTGGTTCACCAGCATGAGGCCGTTGGCGACGCGAACCTTGTGCGAGTGCGTTCCGGCCGGCATCCCGATCTCGGCCACCCGGCGCGGATTTCTGGGATCGCTGACGTCGACGATCGACGTGCCGCCGGGGGCGGAGAGATGGCCGATATAGGCGTAGTTGCCGTCAACAACGACCTGACCGCCCCCGTCGCAGTCGAACCAGGCAATCTCCCGCACGCCCTTGCATTCGCTCATACCGGTCTCTTCCGCTTTGCCTGTCTTACTTCTTCGTCAGGCCGGCGAGCTTGACGACTCGCGCCCAGCGGGCAAGGCCATCGACAATGGCGGTGGAGAGCTGTTCCCGGCTCCCCGGCGTCGGCTCGGCGCCCTGCGCCTTCAACTGAGACTGGACGTCCGGGAGCGAGAGAATCTGAACCGTCTCGCGATTGAGCCGGTTCACGATCGCCTCGGGCGTTCCTGCCGGCGCCATGAGACCGAACCACAGGGGCGTGTCGATTCCCGAGATTCCCGCCTCGCCGAAGGTCGGCACGTCCGGGAGCATCGCGAAGCGCTGGCGGCCGATGGTGGCCAGCGCCTTGAGCTGTCCGGATTTGATGTGCTCGATCACCGCGGAGGCGGTGCTGAAGAACATGGAGATGCGGCCGGTCATCAGATCGGGAATGGCCGCCGAGCTGCTCCGGTAGGGAACGTGCGTCAGCTTTACGCCGGTGTTGATGCTGAACAGCTCGCCGAACAGATGATTGAGCGTGCCGGTGCCCGACGACCCGAAGAGAATTTCGCCAGCGGGTTTCTTGCTCGCGTTCGCAACCAGCTCCTGCACGTTGCGGGCCGGGTTGGACGAATGGACCAGAAGCACGAAGGGGATTTCAGCCACCATCGCGATCGGCGCGGTGTCCTTGACGATATCGTAGTTGACGGCGCTGTTGAGGCTCGGGCTGACGGTGTCGGCGGTGGTTCCCATGAGAAGCGTGAGGCCGTCCGGAGCGGAGCGGATCAGCGCGCCGGTCGCCACGACGCCCGCTGCGCCGGGCCTGTTCTCCACGATCACCGGCTGACCGAGCCGTTCAGAGAGTTTCGTCGCCAGCACGCGCGCCGCGATGTCGGTCGACGAACCGGCGGGGAACCCGACCAGAATCCGCACCGGGCCCGACGGATAGCCGGGCTGTGCGCCGGCCGGGGTCGCGGCGGCGAAACCGAAGGCCGCCAGTGCGCCCATCAGAGCGGCTCGGCGATCGAGGCGGGCTTTATCAGTTTCGACCATGGATTTCCTCCGGTTGGATTGTGGAGCTGCGCGCTTCCGGCTGCTCCCGGTACGGGGCGGACACCAGGAGACCCCATCGCGGGCGTCACGCCGCCGTCCCGCCCTCAGTGCCGACGGCATGGAACGTCTGCTTTTGGAACGTTGCGCCCCTAACCCATAACCATCAAATGAATTTATTGGCTTATTTTATAAGTTATTGGTAATGTATGGCGATGCTGGCGCTCGCGAGGGGGCGATCCCATGGATTGGTTCGTCCGGAACCTGATCAAGGCTCGCCATCTGCAGCTCTTGATCGCGATTGATGACCTGCGCAGCTTCAGCAAGGTTGCCGGAGCGCTGCACGTCACCCAGCCCGCGGTTTCCAAGGCGTTGGCCGAAATCGAAAAAGGCTTCGGTGTCAGCCTGTTTCAGCGCACGACCCGCGGGGTGGAGCCGACGTCCGAGGGGGCCTGCGTGCTTCGCCACGGGCGCGTGGTGCTGGCGCAGCTTTCGCAGATGCGCGAGGATCTCGCGGCGCTGATGTCGGGGGTCGCCGGCAAGGCCACCGTCGGCGTGCTACCGGCCTCGGCGGCCTCTTTGTTGCCGGACAGTCTCATGCTGCTGAAGCAGCGTGCGCCGGGCACCACGGTGGCGGTGCGTGAGGGCGCCATGGATGCGCTGCTGCCGGAGCTGCGCGCCGGAAACCTCGATCTGATCGTCGGCACGCTCCCTCCGCGCAGCCTAGCACCGGAACTGGACGAGCAGGTGCTTTTCGAGGACAGCACGGCCCTCGTCGTGCGCAAGGGGCATCCACTGACGATGCGGAGGAATCTGGGATGGGGAGAGCTCAGCGGCCAGGCGTGGGTGTTGCCGCCGGCCCGCTCGCTGCTGTCAGAGCCCCTGGTGGCCGCGTTCCGACAGCACGGAGTGCCCATGCCGCAGAATTACATCGAGACCCTTTCGGTGCCGGTGATCTTGCGCCATCTGCAGATCACGGACGTGATCGCTTCGCTTCCCGGCGACCTGGCGCTGCATTATCAGCGTGCCGGGCAGTTGTCCGTGCTGCCGCTGGAGCTTTCACGGCTGGTGCGGCCGGTCGGCATGCTCTGGATCAGCGGCCGCCCGCTGCATCCGACCCTGCGGCTCGTCATGCAGTGTCTGGAGGAAACCGCTCAGCGCAGACGGTCAGACGCGACGCGGGAGGCGGAACCGCGCCGCGCGGAGCGAGCAAAAAGACGAAGGTCGAAGCGCTAGCGCCGCGGCGCGCTGCCCATGCCCCTGTCCGACAGAGCGCGGGCTCGAAAGAAGGCAGGAACCGATCGCTTCCACGCGGTTGGCCGCTCAATCGAAAAACGAGGGCGGCGGCGCCATCCCCCACTGCGTCGTTTCGTGCGCCGCGCCGACAAAATAAACCGGCTTGTAGTCGTCGTTGATGAGGTCGGTGTCGGTGTAGTGCTCGACGCGAAATCCGAACGGGTCGAGCCAGTAATCGTAGATCAGGCTGCCCAGATGATGCCGGCCGTAGCCCGCATCCAGGTTCCAGCCTGTCGATACGAGGTGCTCGTGGCCGGCTACGACGGCGTCGAGGTCGAGGACCTCGAAGGAGCTGTGGTGGCAACCGGAGTTCTTCGACTCGGCGATGAGAATGCAGTGATGTTCCACATACTCTTCGCCGCGGTCGTAACGCAGGAACGTTGCCTTCACGACCGGGTCCGGGTCGCCGGGCGCGCACATGTAGTCGGAGGGCACGAGCTCGAAGTGTTTCTGAAACCAGGCCACCTCGGGAGCGGCTTCCTTGACCCACAGGACGGCATGTCCGATGCGCAGCACCGGCGTCGCTTCCGAGCGCTGCCGCACGGGGGTGTTGAACCGCAGATGTTCCGAAGCGAAATTCATCCGATACGAGCGACGGATCGGCAGTTCGGGCACGCGGGCCGCCCCGTGCTCGATCCACAGGCTGTGTCCGTTCGGCGTGACGAGCGTGACCCGGCTTCCGCCACCCGGCTCGCTGATCGGTTCGATCGTCGATGCGCCGGGGATCGCTGCAGCACGCTCCAGTTCCTCGTGGCTGTCGACCTCGAAGGCGAGGCCGAGAAACTTGGACGTCTCTCCGATCCGGGCCACATAGATGTGGTGCGCGGCGCCGGTGCCGCGCATGTAGAGCGCCGTATCGGTTCGCGCCGAGCGGACCATGCCGAAGTCGATGAAGAAACGCTCGGCCAGGTCGAGATCGGTCACTTGATACGATGTGTAGGCGATGTCCTTCAGTCTGACGCGTTTCAAGCTCGTCTCCATCGCTTGCGAATGTGGCGCTCCCGCTTGCTGGGCCTATATCACCGGGCTTTTAGGGTGACAACGTTGCGGCGCCGTCTGCGCTGCGCGCTTTTCACGCAGCGGCGGTCTCGGCCGCCCACGTTCCATCGTCATGAAACGGAGGCGTCATGGCGCTTGACGGCATCCAGCACCGCCTCCGCCACATGAGCATGGCCCGGGCAGGTGCAGGCGTTTCCCGACATGCCGCGCTCGATATCATCGTGCCCCGGACGCGGAGTGGCAAGGAGGAGCGCCGCAGCCGACATGATCGCGCCGGGCATGCAGTGACTGCATCCTGCGCCGATCCGGAAGAAGGATTCGCGCAGAAAGCCGGCCGCATCGTCGCGTTGGTCCAGTCCTTCGACCGTGGTCACGCGCCGTCCGTCGACCGTCAGCGCCAGGGTGAGGCAGGAGAGGGTGGGCATGCCGTCGACGAGGACGGTGCTCGCGCCAACCTGTCCCTTGCGGCCGGCGCCGTCCGGAGCCATGAGCCCGAACCGGTCGCGCAGGACCTCCAGGAGAAGATCCTGAGGCCTTGTTTCGAGATGAACGGCTCGGCCGTTGAGCTGGAAGCTGATCGCGCGGGCGGCCATCCTGTCCTCAGATCAGATCGCGGGAATCTTCAAACGGATCGTGGCGTGAACGGGCACGGCTGTTGGCCAGTTCGAGCGCATCGAGCGTCAGGGCGCGAACGATGTCGTAATCCTGGAGGCCGGCCGCCCGATCCGACGATCCGGTAACCTCCTCTGCGGCATGCGCGGCGGCGGCGGCGAATGCCCGCCTCGTCGCTGGGCTGCCTCCGAGCATGTGCTCTGCGGATCTGGCGCGGCGGGGCCGCATTCCGGTGCCGCCCACGGCGATGGTGGCGGCGACGATGGTGTGGCCGGGCGCATCCAGAGCAACATAAGACGACACGTTGACGGTTTGTGCCGGCTCTTCTGTCGTCCGGTCTTCCCCGTCCTGCGGCCTTTCAACCTTGCACGAGGCGCCGCCGGCATCCGGGCTCGGCGGCGCAACGTACACCTCGCGCACGAGTTCGGCCGCGGCGAGCGCGGTTCGGCCACCCTCCAGGCAGAAGTCCTCCATCGACAATTCGCGCGCTGCGACAGGACCCACGATGCGGACTTGGGCATCGAGCGCCAGCAGCGCGGTTCTCAGATCGTTGTGGCCACCGGTGGCGCAGATGTTGCCGACCAGCGTTCCCATATTCCGGATCTGCGGCGGGCGGATTTGCTCCACCGCTTCGTGCAGGGCAGCCCAGCGCTTGGCGATCCAGAGGTGGTTGGCGATCTGACAGAGCTTCACGGTTGCGCCGATCAGGAGCCATTTCTTGGGGTGGGCCTCCAGGCGCGCAAGCTCGGGAATCCTGTCGAGTCTGATCAGATCTCCGGGAATGGTCAGACCGCGCCGGCGCGCGAGCGCAAACTCGCATCCGCCGGCAAGATAGGGTGCGCCGGCTTCCCGTGCGAGAGCCATGGCCTGGTGCAGGGTCTGCGGTTCGGCGTCTTGCACGACTTCTCCAGCCATCCGGGCCATCCCGGAAGCCTTGGCGGAGCCGGGTGCTCCGCGCAAAAGCCAAAGGGATCAGGGGCGTTTTTCAGCATCCTGCGCGGCGAAGACCTCGCGGCAGGCGATGGAACCGTTGATCGCGGCGGCGACTCCGACATAGGGAACGAGCTGCATCATGATCTCGACCAGCTCTTCGCGGGTCACTCCGCAACGCAGCGCGCCGCCGATATGCGTGCGCAATTGCGGTCCGGCCGAACCCAGCGTCGCGAGCGCGGCCACGGTCACGATCTGTCGGGTCCGCGCATCCAGGACCGGCGACTGGTAGAAGTCGCCGTAGATCGTCTCGAGAACATAGGTCGCGATTCCGGGGGAAATGTCGCCGATGGAGCTTTCCACCTGCTCCGCCGTCTGGCCGAGAATTTCACCGATCTTCTTGGTTCCCAGCGCGCGGCGTTCGGGATTTGATGCCATGGAATTCCTCTTGCGATGATGAGCGGGGCGGTGACCCTGCGAAGATCGGGGCGAAGACGCGAAGCTACTTGTCCGGATTGTTCCAGTCCAGATTGGCTCGGGCGACAGCGGCGGAGTTGTACCGTCGCGCAAGCGTAACCGTTTCTGACCAGGTCGCGAGCGTATGATCTTGCACTTCGTTTCGAGGCAACAGATGTGGCCCACGGCCGCGATTCCTGCGGCAAAGCCGCAGGCCGCAAGGCGCGCCCTGCCGAATTATTCCGCGGATTCCTTGAACGCGATGCGCGCCGCGCGAATGGCAGCGTGATTGTCGTCCGCCCATTGCACCAGCGCTTTCATCGGCCCCAGAAGCGAACGCCCGAGCGAAGTGAGCGCGTAATGCACGCGAGGCGGCTTTGCAGGGAAGACCGTGCGGGAAACCAGGCCGTCCTGTTCCAGGCGCCGCAGCGTGCGCGCCAGCATGTGTTGGGACACGTCACCGATCGCGCGCTTGAGTTCGTTGAAGCGCCGACCCTCGGTCGCCAGGGATTCGAGCGCAAGGAGACTCCACTGGTCTCCGACCCGGTCGAGGACGTCGCGGATGGGGCAGGGGTTCGGGGGATCGACGGCCGCAAGCGGCGGCCGATTGCGCGCTGTTTGATTCATGGTGCCGCACTCCGGATCAGTGGGTGGTTACATCGTGATGATCAGGGGTCGTTCCGATGACTTCTTGTCACCATGATCCAGATGCGTTCTCATATCAATATCAAGACTAGGTTCATATTTTGCACCGGTCTTAACGTGAACCATGTCATCGCGCCATGTCGGATCCGTCTCTCATCTATCTGTTCGATCCGTTGTGCGGCTGGTGCTACGGCGCGGCGCCCGGTCTGCGCCGGCTGCAGGAACTGTCGCGAATCCGATTGACGCTGCTTCCCACGGGGTTGTTCGCAGGAGAGGGTGCGAAGCCAATGGATGATGGGCTTGCCGCCTATGCCTGGTCGAACGACAAGCGCATCGAGCAGCTTTCCGGCCAGCGGTTCACCGACGCCTATCGGCGAAAGATTCTCGGCGACCGCCGGACCAAATTCGATTCCGGCGCTGCGACCCTGGCGCTGTCGGCGGTTTCGCTCGATCATCCCGAACGGGAGTTCGAGACGCTCGGCGCGCTTCAGCATGCGCGGTACGTGAATGCGCGCGACATCGTTTCCATGCCGGGCGTGTCGCTCATCCTTGCGGAACTGGGCTTACACGCCGCTGCCGAGCGAATGAATGCCATGGAGCCGGCTTTGCTCGATGCGCATCGTGATCGGATTTCGCGCGCGCGGGCATTGATGCAGCGGATCGGCGCCCGCGGAGTTCCCGCCGTTGCCGTGTCGGCGGCCGACGAAGAGTACGCATTGCCGTCGCAGGCCCTGTTCGACGATGTCGACGCCGTGGCGCGGCGGCTTGCCGTTTGAGTTTTTGTGATCGGACATGCGAGGAGATCAATGAAAGTCGCTCTTATCGGTGCATCGGGACAGGCCGGATCGAGGATATTGGCCGAGCTGGTTCGTCGCGGTCATCAGGTTACGGCGATCGTGCGCCATCCGGAGCGCGTGTCGGCCGGCCCGCTCGTCACGGCCACGAAGGCGGACGTTCTGGACAAGGACGGCCTCGCGGCGACCCTGAAGGGCCATGATGCGGTCGTCAGTTCGGTGCGTTTCACCGCGAGCGATCCTGCGCTTCTGATCGAGGCGGTGCGCGCTTCCGGAGTGGCACGCTACATCGTGGTTGGCGGAGCGGCGAGCCTGGAGGTTGCGCCGGGTGTAACGCTCCTGAGCACGCCCGATTTTCCGGCGCAGTACAGGCAGGAGGCGACCGCGGGGGCGGCTTTCCTCGACTTGCTCCGCGCGGAAACGGAAATCGCGTGGACATTTCTCTCGCCTTCGGCCCTGTTCGTGGCCGGCGAGCGAACCGGCACGTTCAGGACCGGCGGCGACCAGCTGCTCGGCAATGCGCAAGGCAGCAGCATTTCGTTCGAGGATTATGCGATCGCGCTGGTCGATGAGCTGGAGAAGCCGGCACATATCCGCCGGCGTTTCACGGTCGGTTATTGAGGGGAGCTGTCAGCATGAGCGGAGCGGCCGGCGGGCAGGCGCCTCGATACAAGATGAAGGTCGAGAAGCCGATCACCGTCACGATGCGTGACGGGGTCAGGATTTCGCTTTGCGTCTACAGGCCGGACGCGCCCGGCCGCTTTCCGGCGCTGTTCGCGGCCTCGCCCTATC
>CAZZCV010000045.1:0-27889 GCA_964653225.1 uncultured Rhodoplanes sp.
GGTCTGCGAGATCGAGGACATGAATTCGGTGCGCAGCGTCTGCTCGAGGCGCTCCAGCACCTCCTTCTGCACCGCCTCCATCCTCAGCATGCGGTTGACCACGTCGAGCGACAAGTCCTCCGGCAGGATCGCCAGCACCTTGGCGGCATGCTCCGGCCGCAGCTTGGACAGCACCACCGCGATGGTCTGCGGGTATTCGTTCTTGAGGTAGTTGGCGAGAACCTGCTCCTGCACGTTGGAGAGTTTCTCCCACATGTTGCGGCCGGCCGGCCCGCGGATTTCGTCCATGATGCCGCCGACGCGCTCCGGCGGCAGGTATTGCTGCAGCAGGCGCTCGGTGGCGTCGTAATTGCCCATCAGGCCGCCGGAGGCGGAGAGGCGGCCGACGAACTCCAGCAGCAGCTCCTCGACCTGATCGGAGTTGACGGTGCCGAGCGTCGACATGGTGATCGACAGCGTGCGCAGCTCGTCGTCGTCGAGCAGCGTCCAGAGCTTGGCGCCGTACTGGTCGCCGAGCGAAAGCATGAGAACGGCGGCGCGCTCGGGGCCGCTCAGCTGGCGGGCCGGTGCCCGGTCGCCGGGCCGGTCGGGCTGCCGGGCGCCGGTGAGCGCTGCAACGGCGGCCGCGAAATCGGGCTGGGCTTCGTTCTTGGCATAGGTGGATGGCATGGGTGCGTGTCGACCGTGTTCCTGTTACGCGGCGTTCTCGTGCAGCCAGGAGCGGATGATGGCCACGGCTTCGTTCGGGTTGTTCTCGGCCAGCTCGCCGACCTTCTTGACGGACTCGGCGTGCACCTGGCCCTGCACCTTGGCGATGTCGATCATCGTCGAGGTGCGGTTGGAGATCGCGATGTCGTGGTCGCCGCCGATCAGCGAGACGTTCGGCCCGCCGGTCTGCGTGAGGATGGCGCCGGCGACCTGCGCGGCGGCTGCGTCGGCTGCGGTGAGCCCGCCGCCGCCCGCGGCCAGAGCGCCGGCCGCTGCGCCCTTGCCCTTGCGGTCGGTGCCGAGCGCGCGGCGCACCAGCGGCCGCACGCCGATCAGCAGCACGATGAGGGCGAGCAGCGCCATGACGCCAAGCTCGATCGCCCGCATCATGTCGTCCTTGGTGAACTGGAGCATGCTCGCCCAGCTCGCCGGCTCGGCGGCCGGCAGGGCAGGGGTCTCGGCGAGGCGCAGGTTGGCGACCTCCACCTGGTCGCCGCGCCGCTGGTCGAAGCCGATCGCGGTGCGCACCAGCGCCGCGATCCGGTCGATGTCCTCCTTGCTGCGCGGCTCGTAGACCGGCTCGCCCTTGTCGTTGCGGGTGTAGGTGCCGTCCACCACGACCGCGACCGAAATGCGGTTGATGCGGCCGCCCTCGATCACCTCGGTCTTGGTGGTGCGGGAGATCTCGTAATTGACGATCTCCTCGGACTTGCGGTTCTGGTTCGCGGCCGGGTTCTGCTCGTTGGGCCGCGCGTTCGCGCCCGGCAGCTCGTTGCCGACCGTGACCGTGCCCTCCTGCCGGTCGGCCGCCGTCAGCTCCTCGCGGGTCTGGCTGGAGCGCACGACGCGGCCCTCGGGATCGAAGCGGTCCGAGGTCTGGGTGATGCGGTTGAAATCGAAATCGGCGGTGAGCTGGACGCGGGCGCGGCCGGGGCCGACCACCGAGGTCACGATCGATTCGACCTGCTCGCGCAGCCGCTTCTCGAAGGCGATCTTGCGCTCGTCGGCGGTCGAGCCGGTGACGGCGTTTTCATCGGCTGCGCCGTCGGCCAGCAGGCGGCCGGTCTCGTCCACCACCGACACGCGCTGCGGCTTCAGCCCGTTGACGGCGGAGGCGACCAGATGGCGGATCGAGCGCACCTGCTGCTGCTCCAGCGTGCCACGCACCTTGAGCACGATCGAGGCCGAGGGCTCGGCCTTCTCGCGCGCGAAAAGCTGGCGCTCCGGCAGCACCAGATGCACGCGCGCGGCCTGCACCCGGTCGATGGCGCGGATGGTGCGCGACAGCTCGCCCTCCAGCGCGCGCAGGTGGTTGATGTTCTGGACGAAGCTGGTTGCGCCCAGCGAATCCGACTTGTCGAAGATCTCGTAGCCGACGCCGCCACCCTTGGGCAGCCCGCCCTCGGCGAGCTTCATGCGCAGCCGCGTCACCCGCTCTTTCGGCACCAGCAGGGTGGAGCCGTCGCTGCGCATCTCGTAGGGGATGCCCTGGCGCTCCAGGTCCTTGATGATGGCCGAGGAATCCTCGAGCGACAGCTCGGTGAACAGCGTCGTCATCTGCGGCGCCGTCACCCGCGTGATGAGGTAGGCGAAAAAGCCCACCAGCACCACGGTCACCGCCCCCATCGCGATGATCCTGGCCGGGCCGATGGTCTTGAAGAAGGAAGCGAAGGCCTGCACTGGTGTCCCCGGAATCGGCGCTGGCGCCCGACCCGGCAATAATTGCCGACCGTATGGTTACCGGGCGGTTAACGAGGTTCCGGCTGCGGCCTTCGTGCTTCACAACCGGGAAAGGCGATCGGTCGAATGGCGCGGACCGGTCGAGCCAAACGAAAGCGCCGGCCTCGGGGGCCGGCGCTTTGCGGGAAACGGATGGCGGCTGCTACTGCCGGTATTGCTGGATGCGCGTGGTGCGCAGGCCGGCGAGGCCGTGGCTGTCAATCGAGGCCTGCCACGACAGAAACTCTTCGACCGTGAGCGTGTAGCGCGAGCAGGCCTCTTCGAGGGAAAGCAGCCCGCCGCGAACGGCCGCCACGACCTCCGCCTTGCGCCGGATTACCCAACGCTTCGTGCCCGGCGCAGGCAGGTCCGCGATGGTCAGCGGAGAGCCATCGGGCCCGATCACATACTTGACCCTCGGGCGGTGGGGTTCGGTCATCGATTCACTCACGACTACTGACTGACTGATGACAGACCGTACAGGGGGCGGCTTAAAAAATGGCTAAACACGGGAGTTAATAAGGTAAACGCCGCGCGTCGCCCGCTCCGTGCGCGTTCGATGCGGCGTGACGGTGGTTTCTCGAATTCGAGCGGGTCAGGGGGCGGTCCGGAAGTGTAAACGCGAAACGACCGGATTGCAGGTTTCGGCGGGAGGGCGACCACCGCGAGGGCCTCAGCGCAGGACCCGCTTGATCTTGTCGATCGTGTAGTCGCGGCCGGCGATCGACAGCAGTGGCGGGTCCTTGGTCATGTCCGCGGAATCGACATAGGCCTGCACCTCGGTCGGCACCGAGACGCTCTGGCCGGCGGCATCCTTGGCGACGATCGAGATCGTGTAGTCGCCGTCGGGCCATTGCACGCCGTTGGTGCCCTTGCCGTCCCAGAAGAACTCCTGGGTGCCGGTCTCCATCGAGAACGAGCCGGTGTAGACGGTCTGGCCGGTGGAGCTCATGATGTTGACGGTGGCGGTGGCCGGCTTGGGCACCTGCATCATCCAGACCGCCCCGCCGTCGGCGAGCGCCGCGGTGCTGCCGTCCACCGCCACGGCCTGACCCACGAAGCCCAGCGCTGCGGTGGCCTGGGTGGACTTTTGCAGCGCGACAAGGGTTGCGAGCTGGTCGTTCGACTTGAGCTGCTGCTCGACCTGCGAGAACTGGACGAGCTGCTGGGTGAACTGGTTGGTGTCCAGCGGCTCCAGCGGGTTCTGGTTCTTGAGCTGGGTGGTGAGCAGATTCAGGAACGCGGTGAAGTTCTCGGCCAGCGTGCTGCCACTGCTGGTCAGCGACGACGTGCTCGCGTTGGCGTTCGCGGTGTTGATCGCGGCCGTGACGCTGGAGGTGGTGCCGGCAATGGTGGTCATGACTGTGCGTCTTCCGGTTGTCAGATGCTGATGTCGAGGCCGCCGAGCCGCAGGCTGCCGCGGCGGTGCGCGATGTCGGGCGGCGCGTCCTGCTCGTCCGGCCCGGCCTGTCCCTGGCCCTGATGCGAGGGCTTCTCGTCGCGGCCGGCATTCTGGTCGCGCAGCGAGAACTGCAGCGCGTTGTCGGAGGTCTTCAGGCCGGCCTGCTGGAGCGCGCGCTCGAGCTGCTGGGCGTCGCGGCGCAGCAGGTCGAGCGTTTCCGCACGCTCGACCGTGAGGCGCGAGGTGACGTTGCCGTCCTTGTCCACGTCGAGGCGGACGTCGATGCGGCCCAACTCCGGCGGATCGAGCCGGATCTCGAAGCGGCTCTTGCCGGTGAGCGCCTGGGTCGCGATCTCGACTGCGACGCCCGCCATCGGCACGGGCATCGGCTGGGTCGCGGCCGCGCTGGCGGCGGGGGCGGCCAGCGCCGCGGCATGCGCGGTCTGCACGGCGGTCATCGGCGTGAAATGGCTTGGCGCGGCGTTGCCGAGGCTCTGCACCGCCTCGAGGCCGGCGCGCACCGCGGCGAAGGCTCCGGGAAGGCGCGGCCCCTGCGGCTCGGGCGTAGCGACCTTCACGCTCTCTTCGGCGTCGGCACCGGCGGCCGCCTTGCGGTCGGTCTCCGCTGCGTCCTGCGCGGCGGCCGGCTGCTCCGGCTCGGCATCGGCGGGGACCAGGCCCGGAATCCCGGAGGCGGGCACGCCCGCCGGCCTGGCCGTGGAGGTGTCGGCGACCTTGGTCTCGCCCGGAACAGCGGCGGCGGGGGCAGGCAGGTCGGGCGTCTCCCCGGGCTGGAGGGCCGCGGGCCGGGCTGGCGCCGGGATGTCGTCGCCGGGCGCAGCGGGGGCCGGAGCCGGCTCCGGCGCGGCGGCGGGGACGGTGGCATCCGCTGCGACCTCGGGGAGCGCCGCGGCCGGTGCCGGGAGCGGTGCGTTCGCGGTGGCGTCGGCCGCGGCCGGCGTCGCGGCGTCGGCGGGGTCCTCGGGCTTCGCGGGGCCGGTGGCGGGGTCCGTGGCGTTGGCCGGGCCGTCGTCGCGGGCGGTCTCAGCTTGCGGAGCCTTGGTCTCTTCCTGTCTGACGGCCTCGCGGCCGCGCTTCGCCGGCGCGCTGTCGCCGGCCCTTCGGTCGGGTCGGGGCGCGTCGTTATTCCGTGCGTTGCGGACCTCGGACCTGCCGTCGCGTGCGGGCGGCGGGGGGGGCGGCGTTTCCGGCGTGTCGAGCAGCGTGGCGAACTCGCCCGTGGCGCGGCCGGCGTTGCCCGGCGGCTTGGCGGCCGGCGGAGGCTGGAATGCGGCAAGCAGCGGATCGGGCGCAACGGCGGGCAAGGCAAACCTCGTGAAGTCCGAACCTCGGTCGGGTTTGTGGACTGCAAGTCGCAGGCCAGCGCGATTCCGGATTAAAACGTCATTAAATCAATAATTTGCCGGATCGTTTGCGGGCGCCTGCCGGCATCCTCTGCCAGCATCCCGGCAAGAACTGCCGGGGGGAAAGAATGGAGAGGCTCCAATATCCGTGGCGGCTGCGTGCATTGCGCGGCGGGGGCCCCCACCTATAGTAATGACGCAGCCCCTATTCCCGAGAGCCAGGAGCGCGGCGACCGCCGCGACCGCAATGCGAAACAGTCTCGACGTCGAAGGCCGGCCGGAGGCGACCCGCGTGGTCGTCGCCATGTCCGGCGGCGTCGATTCGTCGGTGACGGCGGCGCTGCTCAAGGCCGAGGGCTACGACGTGGTCGGCGTCACGTTGCAGCTCTACGACCATGGCGAGGCGACCCATCGCAAGGGCGCGTGCTGCGCCGGCCAGGACATCCACGACGCGCGCGCGGTCGCCGAGCGGATCGGCATCCCGCACTACGTCCTCGACTACGAGAGCCGGTTCAAGGAGGCGGTGATCGACCGTTTCGCGCAGAGCTACGTCGCGGGCGAGACCCCGGTGCCGTGCGTGAACTGCAACATGACGGTCAAATTCCACGACCTGCTCGGCACCGCCCGCGAACTGGGCGCCCGGGTGCTGGCGACGGGGCACTACGTGTCCTCGCGCGCGCTGCCGGACGGCACCCGCGCGCTCTATCGCGCGCTCGAGGAGGACCGCGACCAGAGCTACTTCCTGTTCGCCACCACGCAGGAGCAACTCGACCTCGCGCGCTTTCCGCTCGGCAACATGACCAAGGCGCAGACCCGCGAACTGGCGCGCCGCTTCGGCCTTTCGGTCGCCGACAAGCACGACAGCCAGGACATCTGCTTCGTGCCCTCCGGCCGCTACACCGACGTGATCGAGCGGTTGAAACCCGGCGCGGCGGAGCCCGGCGAGATCGTCGATCTCGACGGCCGCGTGCTCGGCCGCCACGACGGCATCATCCATTTCACCATCGGCCAGCGCCGCGGGCTGAAGATCCCGGCGGCCTCGCCGTATTACGTGGTGCGGCTCGATGCCGCGACCCGGCGCGTGGTGGTGGGCCCGCGCGAGGCGCTGACCATGCGCCGGATCGGGCTGCGCGACGTCAACTGGATCGGCGACGGCACGCTGGAGCAGGCGCTCGGGGGCGGCCGGCTGGAGGTGTTCGTGAAGGTGCGCTCCACCCGCGCGCCGCAGCCGGCCTGGCTCGGCGCCACGGCCGGTGGCTATGAGGTCGAACTGGCGGACGGGGAGGACGGCGTCTCGCCCGGCCAGGCCTGCGTGTTCTACGACGCACCGCAGGGTCAGGCCCGCGTGCTCGGCGGCGGCTTCATCAAGTCTGCCGTGGCCGGGCGGCCCGCCCCTCGTGTAAGCTCGACCGAGACAATGGCGGCGCGCGGCTGACGTCCGCGGCACGAGGCGGGCTGGGGCATGGCGGACGACATCGACACCAAAACGGTCGCGAGCGCCTACGCGCGCTGGGCGCCGGTCTACGATCTGGTCTTCGGCCGGGTTTTCGCGAAGGGGAGGCGGTCGTCGATCGAGGCCGCGGAGCGGATTGGCGGTTGCATCCTCGATGTCGGCGTCGGCACCGGCATCTCCCTGCCGGACTATGCGCGGGCCAACCGGATCGTCGGCGTCGATTACTCCGAGCCGATGCTGCGCAAGGCGCAGGAGCGCGTGACCGGACAGGGGCTCGCCCACGTCGAGGCGCTCGCGGTGATGGACGCCAAGCACCTCGGCTTTCCGGATGCTTTTTTCGACGCGATCGTCGCGCAATACGTCATCACCACGGTCCCGGACCCGGAAGCCACGCTCGACGAGTTCGCGCGCGTGCTCAAGCCCGGCGGCGAGATCGTGCTGGTTAATCACATCGGCGCGGAGCGCGGCTTGCGGCTGGCGTTCGAGAAGGGCTTCGCGCCGCTGGCGCGCCGGCTCGGCTGGCGTCCCGAGTTTCCCTGGGAGCGGCTGGCCGGCTGGGCCGCCGGTGCGGGCTTCAGCGTGCTGGAGCGCACGCCGATGCCGCCGCTCGGGCATTTCTCCCTGATCCGCTTCGGCAGGTCCGGCACGCCGGCCTGACGGCCGAGGGAACCGGATCGGGCGCGAAACCGTTGCCTCCGTGTCATTCCGACCCGGGAGGCGGCGGTGGTGATCCGCAGCGCATCGCAGATCGTCTGTGCCTGTTTGGCGGCCGCGCTCGCGGGCTTCGTGCTGACCAAAGCCACGCTTGCGCCGGCGCAGGAGCGTGCGCCGGAGACCGGGCGCGATCATATCCACGAGCGCGCGGCCGATCCCAAGGCTTGCGCCCCCGCCGACCGTTTGCAGCCGGATGGCGTGTCGCCGAAGGCTGGGCTGGAAACCACCGGCGAAAACCTCAGCGACCGGCTGGCGCGCACCGATGGCGTGATCTGTCCGCCGGACGTGGGCCCCGACATCCGGCTCAAGGCCCCCGATGCAGGCACTACGCCGGTCATCCCGCCGCCGGGCGGGCCGGGCGGCGATCCAACCGTACGGCCAAAGTGACGCGCGGGACGATGCGGGCCCCGCTTCGGGCACAGAACCGGGTTGCGATCCCTGTGCAGCCGCCATGGAAATGGGCCGCGTGGCTTGACACGTTTTGCCGTGGCTCCCTATATCGCGGCCCTACCACCCGGTCTGGACGGCGGGGTAGCTCAGTTGGTTAGAGCAGCGGAATCATAATCCGGAGGTCGGGGGTTCAAATCCCTCCCCCGCTACCAAGTCCAGACCCGTCCGCGGCTTGCGGGCGTCCCGGAGACCACCCCATCGCACGCGATGCGAGGCCGGCGACCGTTCCACGCCGCCGGTCAACGATGAAAGCGCAGGACTGGATAGGAATGGCATTCAAGCATCAGAGCTTCTCGGATCGACAGGCGGAGGCGGCCAAGGCCAAACAGGCGCTGCTGGAAAAGTTTCGTGCCAAGCCGGGACCCGACGACCCGGCGACGATCGAGCGCCAGAAGGCCCGACAGGCCGTCATCGTCGCCCGCGAGGAGCGCGAGCGCGAGCGCGAGCGGGCCCGCATCCAGCGTGAGAAGGAGCTGGCCGAGCAGCGCGCCCGCGAGGCGGCCGAGGCCGCGCAGCGCGCCAAGGAAGAGGAAGAGCGCAAGGCTCGCGAGGCCGTCGAGGCGGCCGAGCACGAGCTGGAGGTCGCCCGGCAGAAGAAGGCCGAGCGCGACGCGCGCTATCTCGCTCGCAAGGAGCGGCAGAAGCGCGGCAAGCGCGGCTAGTTGCGGCCGCGTTTCGTTCGGGACCAGCGGCGCCGGCTCCGGCGCCGCTTTTCTTTTGGTCGCGCTCCGCCGTTGCGGCCTGCGTCGGAGCCCGGCGATCCGTTCAGGGAATCCTCTTCACCGGCCGGGGATCGAGGTTGAACAGCTTCGCCGCGGTGCCGCCGAGGATGTTGCGCTTGGCCTGCTCGTCGAGGAACGGAAGGTCGTAGATCGTCGAGGGCAGGTCGAAATCCCAGTGCGGATAGTCCGACGACCACAGGAGCTGGGTGTCGGCCTTGATCTGCCTGAACGTCGCCTCCAGCAGCGACTTGTCCTCGGGCATCTCCATCGGCTGCGTCGAGTAATACATCTCGCGCATGTATTCGCTGGGCTTGCGCTTGAGCTGCGGGCAGTCCGAGGTGCGCATCAGGTAGGAATGGTCGAGCCGCTGCATCAGCGCGTAGGCCCAGGTGAGGCCGCTCTCGATCCACATCACCTTCAGCTTCGGAAACCGCTCCGGCAGTCCGTTCACCACCCAGTTGGTCATGTGGACCATGTTGAACCACATGAAGCCGAGCGCGTGCGCGGAGATGAAGCGGTTGGTCATCGCCAGCGCCCGGTCGTCCCAGTTGTAGGCGGCGTGGAACGACAGAACCTTGCCCATTTCCTCGATGAGCGCATAGGTCCTGACGAAGGAATTGTCGTGCACCGACTTGTAGCGCGGCGACGTCACCATGAAACCGACCACGCCCTTGCGGCCGCCGAACTCCTTCACGGTCCGGTATGCGGCGTCGGGGTCGTTGAACGGCAGGTACAGCATCGACACGATCCGCGGCTCCTGCGCCAGCACGGTCTCGCAGAGCCAGCGGTTGTAGGCCTGCGCCATCGCCGCCTCGATCTCGGGGATCGGATGCGCCGACAGGAACAGCATCGGCGTCGGGAACAGGCAGGCATAGTCCACGCCCATCGCGTTCATCCAGTCGAGCGTCATGGTGATGTCGCGGTGCCGCCCGGGCTTCACCTTCTCGATCCGGCGTCCCTTGGCGCGGGTGATGCGGCCGCCGATGTTCTGCATGCCGACCTGGGTGTTGAGCAGGCCCGTGGAGCGGCCGCCGCTCTCCATCGCCTCGCGGCGCAGCACCGGGCTTTCGATGAACTGGAAGACCTCGGCGTAGTTCTCGTTCTCGTAGTGGTGCGAATCCACGTCGACGATCAGGAAGTCCTGGTAGTTGCGGGCGCGGGCCTGTTCGCTGGCCTTCTCCAGGTGCTTGGGCGTCGAGAAATCCTCGAAGCTGACCGGGCGGGTTTCGTTGCGTGGCATGTCCATGAATGGCTCCCCCGTCACGCGACGACGTAGAGGTCGTCGCCGCGGCGCACGACCTCGTAGCGGCGCAGCCGCTGCCTGCGGTCGCCGACGCACTCGCCGGTCTTCAGGTCGTATTCCCAGCCGTGCCAGGGGCAGACGAAGTGCATCTCGTCGCCGAAAGTCTGGCCGTGATAGAGCCGGTCGGGCGTGACGATGTCGACCACGTTGGCGATCAGCAGGCCCTCGCAGGCCGGCCCGCCCTGGTGCAGGCAGGTGTTGCTATAGGCATAATAGCTGCCGTCCTTGAAGAACACGCCGATGTCGCGCTGGCCCGCGGTCACGATCCTGCGGTCGCCGTCGGCCATGTCCGACGCCTTGGCGACGAACCACTCCGCCATGTTTCCGTCCCCGATCCGTTTCTGTCGTTTGGTATCGTTCAAAAACGTACCGAACGGCGACGGTTGCCGCAACAACCGGGGCGGCGGCCTTGTCCCCGGCGCGAACCGTCTCGGCCCGGGCTTTACGCCGGCTCCATGCCCTTGGCGCGCAGCACCGCCTGCGCCTGCGGCCCGCGCAGGAACTCCGCCAGCGCGCCGGCGGTCCGGCCGTGCGCGCTGCCGGCCAGCGTGCCCAGCGAGAAGACGGAGACGGTCTGGATTTCGTCGGGAAACGGGCCGACGATATCGATGCCCGGCACCGCCATCAGCTCCGGCATCTGCTGGATGCCGACCTCGACCTCGCCGCGCTTGAGGAACAGCCCGATCAGCCCCTGCGGGCCGCCCGGACCGTAGGTCACCTTCTGCCGCACGGCCTCCGCGATGCCGAGCCGCTCGAAGATGCGCTGCGCGAGCACGCCGCTCACGCCGCCGCCGACCGGATTGCTCATGCCGAGCGAGCGGGCGTCGAGGATCGCCTTCTTGAAGCCCTCGACCGTGGAGATGTCCGGCTTGCGCGCGCCGGCCTGCACCGCGAGCCCCATGCGCGAGCCCGCGATGTCGACGCGGCTGCCGGCGACGATCCGGCCCCGTTCCGCGAGATCCTCGATCTGCTCCGCGGTCAGGATGGCGATATCGCCCTGCAGGAGACCCTCGCCGATCTGCTGGGCGAGGCGGGCGGAGGGCGCATAGGAGAACGACAGCTTCTCACCGCTTGCCTGCTCGAACAGCGGGACCAGCTCGTCGAGCGTGGTCTTCATGGCGGTGGTGCTGAGCACTGTGATTTCGACCGGCACGTTGTCGTCCCTCCCTGCTGGGTCCGCGAATTACCACATTCTCTCGGGCGCGTCGAAACCGACCGGCCTGTCCTGCGAAGCATCCATTCTGGGGAACGATCCGCTTGTGGCTGCGTTGCCTCACCGCAACGTCTGAACAATCCGGGTGGAATGATGCCGCGTGCTGCTGTGTCCGTGCTTGAACCGGAGGACCGGGCAGGCGCGGATCTGCGCGCGTACTGGTCCGCGGCGTTTCGCGCGGTGCGCGCGGAGACCGAGCGGCGATGCGCACCGCTCTCGCCCGAGGACCAGGTGATCCAGTCGATGCTGGATGCGAGCCCGGCGAAGTGGCACCGTGCGCACACGACGTGGTTCTTCGAGCAGTTCCTGCTGAAGGACTTCGTGCCGGATTATCGGCCCTTCGACGAACGCTTCGCCTATCTGTTCAACTCCTATTACGTCGCGGCCGGTCCGCGTCACGCGCGGCCGCATCGCGGCCTCGTCACGCGGCCGGACGCCCGCGAGGTCGCAGACTATCGCGCCCATGTCGACGCGGCGGTCGCGGCCCTGATCGGGGAGGCTGACGATGCGGCGCTGCACCGGATCGTGCCGATCCTGGAGATCGGGCTCCATCACGAGCAGCAGCACCAGGAGCTGATCCTCACCGACCTCCTGCACGCCTTCGCGCAGAATCCGGCCTGTCCCGTTTATGAGAGCGGCTGGCGCATGCCGGCCTCGCGACGCCACGGCGGGTTTGCGAGCCTGCCGCCGGGCGTCCACCGCATCGGCCATGATGGCGAGGAATTCTGCTTCGACAACGAGCGGCCGGCGCATCAGATTCTGCTGCGCGAGGTGTCGGTCAGCCGCGCGCTCGTGACCAACGGGGAATGGCTCGAATTCATTGCCGACGGCGGCTACGCCACGCCGTCGCTCTGGCTCTCCGATGGCTGGAGCGCGGTGCAGGCCGAAGGCTGGGAGGCGCCCGGCCACTGGCGCAGGATCGACGGGGCGTGGCTCTCGTTCACCCTCGGCGGATTGCAGCCGGTCGATCCGGACAAACCGGCCTGTCACGTCAGCTATTACGAGGCCGATGCCTACGCCCGCTGGGCCGGCAGGGACCTGCCGACCGAGGCGGAGTGGGAGGTGGCCGCGCGCCTCGGCCTGATCGACGACGCCTTCGGCGTGGTCTGGCAATGGACCCGGAGCGCCTATGCGGCCTATCCCGGCTACCGGCCGGTGCCCGGCGCGCTCGGCGAATACAACGGCAAGTTCATGGTCAACCAGATGGTGCTGCGCGGTTCGTCGTGCGCAACGCCCGAAGGCCATGCGCGGCCGAGCTACCGCAACTTCTTCTACCCCAGCGCGCGCTGGCAGTTCAGCGGGCTGCGGCTCGCGTCCTATGCCTGAGCGCGGCGCAACGACGAGGCTGACATGAGATCCACCGCCCTGGCGCACGCCACCGATCCGGCTCCGCGCGATTCCGAAACCGCCGCGTTCGCGGCCGACGTCGTGTCCGGCCTGACCGCGACGCCCAAGCGGCTGTCGCCGAAATACTTCTACGACACCACGGGCTCCGAGCTGTTCGAGCGCATCACCGAGCTGCCGGAGTATTACCCCACGCGCTGCGAGCTGGAAATCCTGCGCGCCCACGCCCGCGATATCGCGGCGCTGCTGCCGGACGGCGCGGCACTGGTCGAGTTCGGCAGCGGGTCGAGCACCAAGACGCGGCTCGTGCTGGACGCCGCGCGGCAACTGGCGGCCTACGTGCCGGTGGAGATTTCGGGCGAGTTCCTGCAGGCGCAGGCGGCCGCGCTGCGCGCCGAATATCCCCGGCTCGCGGTGCTCCCGGTCGCGGCGGATTTCACCAAGCCGTTCCCGCTTCCGGCTGCGGCGCAGCGCATGCCGCGCGCCGGCTTCTTTCCGGGCTCGACGATCGGCAATTTCGAGCCGCACGAGGCGGCCGCGTTCCTGCGTCACGCAGGGAGAATCCTGGGGGTGGGCGCGGTGATGATCGTCGGAGTCGATCTCGTGAAGGACAGCGGGGTTCTGCAGCGCGCCTACGACGACGCGCAGGGCGTGACGGCCCGTTTCAATCGCAACGTGCTGGTCCGGATCAACCGCGAACTGGGCGGAAGCTTCGACCTTGCGGGCTTCGAGCACCACGCCGTCTTCAACCGCGAGCGCTCGCGCATCGAGATGCACCTCGCCAGCCGCAGGCGGCAGTCCGCGGAGGTCTGCGGCCGCCGCATCGCGTTCCGCGCCGGCGAGACCATCCACACCGAGAGCAGCTACAAATATTCCATCGATTCGTTCCGTGCGCTGGTTCGCGGCGCGGGTTTCGCGCCGGTGGCGGCATGGACCGACGGGCGCGGCTATTTCTCGGTGCATGCGCTGCGGTTCGAGGAGCCGCGGTCCGCGCCGCGCCCGTGATTTCCGCGGAGGGCCCTGACGTTGGCGGGGGCCCGGCGGTTTTGCCGCCGGACCCCCGGATCAAATCAGCCGACCTGTAAGCCGGGTTCTGTATGGCGCGGAAGCGGGCTCCCGCGCGTGACGGCCATTCCTCTGGGACGCCGGTTGCCCGGCGCCTCAAGCAACCTACCCGGACGGCACCCGGACCGGGTCGGGCTTGCGCCCTATGCCGTCCCTATTCGGTCTTGCTCCGGGTGGGGTTTGCCGTGCCGTCTCCGTTGCCGGAGGCGCGGTGCGCTCTTACCGCACCGTTTCACCCTTGCCGCGACGAATACGCAACGCGCCGCGGCGGTCTGTTCTCTGTGGCACTGTCCCTGGGCTCGCGCCCGCCGGACGTTATCCGGCACCCTTTGTCCTGGAGCCCGGACTTTCCTCCCCGGCGGCCTTTCGACCGTTGCCGGAGCGGCCGTCCGGCCGACTGACGCCCACAGGGATGGGGTCGGCGGGGGCCGGCGTCAAGGGGGCGGCAGCGGCCGGACCGGCGGCAGCGCCGCGCGCGCGGCCAGAAGACGCTTGAGGGTGTCGCGCGTCGAGCTGTCGGCCATGCCGTCGACCTGCGCGGGGCGGAAGTGACGCTGGAACGCCTTGACCACCTCGCGCATCGCGTCGTCGTACTGGCCGGACGGGGCGATGCCGTAGCCGTAGGCGGCCAGATCCTGCTGCACCTCCTTCACGGTCTCGCCCTCGTCGCCGGGCATCAGCGACAGCCAGTCGGTGATCGGCGCGGGCTCGACCCAGAGTCCGACGCCGGATTCCGACAGCAGCCTCCACGGGAACTTCTCGCCCGGATCCCGCTTGCGCGAGGGGGCCACGTCGGAGTGCGCCACCACCCGGTCGCGGCGGATGCCGCGGCGCGCGACGATGCCGCGGCAGAGCGCCGTCACCGCGGCGATCTGGCGCGCGGGAAACGCGGGATAGCCGAAATCGTGACCCGGATTGCAGATCTCGATGCCGATCGAGCGCGCGTTGATGTCGCTTTCGCCTTCCCAGGACGACACGCCTGCGTGCCAGGCGCGGAGATTCTCCGGCACCATCTGCACGATGCCGCCGTTCTCGAACACGAGGTAATGCGAGGAGACCCGCGCCTGCGGATCGCACAGGCGCTCGAGCGCGGCCTGCGGGCTTTCCATGCCCGTGTAGTGCAGCACGATCATGTCGGGGTCGCCGAGCGTGCGCTCGTCCACGTTGGGCGAGGGCACGATTCGCTCGACCAGGCTCGAATTGGCGGGAAATTCCTGCATGGCTTCCGGCATGGACGTGATTCGACGAAACGACATCTGCCATGCCAGCGTCCGGCGGGCGAGGCCAGCCATGATGACGCTTTTCCGGGCCGGGTTCGAGTCCGCCCCGCACAGGCCTCGGCCCGGATTCCAGAGCGGAATCCGGGCCGAGGCGGGTTCGATCAGGCTTTAACGCGCCGGGGCAGGGGCCGGGGCCGGACGCGGCGACGTGGTGCCCGCGCCGGTCGTGGTGCGCGGCTCCTTGTACGGCTCGAACGTCGCGGCCTGCTGGAGCTGCTCCTTGTTCATGGCGACCTTCAGCTTGTCGGCCTCGTTCTTGGACTTGTCGCCGGGCACGACCTGGAACGAGGCCGGCGCCAGCGCGACGTCCTTCGCGCCCATGCCGAGGAAGCCGCCGATGCTCACGACATAGGCCTCGATCCGGCCGGTCTTGTCGAACAGGATGTCGGTCACGTCGCCGATCTTCTGGTCGTCGCTGCCGAGCACGTCGGTGCCACGGAAGTTCGACGCCAGCCACTGGTCGGGCTTCTGCGAGTTGACGATCTGCGTCGCCTCGCCTGCAGCCGGCGCGGTGGCCATCGGCGAAGCCGGCGCGGGCGCGGTGGTCGCAGCCGGCGGCGTGGCCGGACGCTCGGCCGGCGCGGGCGCAGTCTGCGCGGCCGCGGTGCCGATCATCAGGCCGCCGATCGCCGTGCCGATCATGAGTTTCTTCAGCATGGTTTGAATCTCCCTTGAAATCCGGTTGGAAGCGTGGACCCCCCTCGCGAAACCAACGCGCGGGCGATGGTGAGGTTCCCCGGCTGGCCGCCGCGGAACCGGCGCGCGGGTCCGCGCGAACGCCGCGAGCGGGCGACGTTGCGTGGTTGCCAACGCCTGTGTTTGCGTGATTTGGCGACGAGGTTTCCGCCCTCGCGATCCGGATCGTCCGCTCTCCGCATCGGCTCTCTGCGTCGGCGTGGCGCAGGTGCGACTCGCTGTAGCGCCCATGCGCGGCGCGTCCGGCCACAACCCGCAAAATTCCGGCGCGATCGCCCGCGCGGGTCGACCCGCAAACGATTCCTTAAGCCTAAAGGCCGTTAATCCGCAGGCGGATCGAGCTTCGCGACTGCGCGGTCGGCAGGCCTATCATCGAATTGCAATCCATGACGCCCCGAGACCTCCCCAAGCTGTTGCGTAAGTCTTTGCGGCGGCAGGGGGAACACCCGCTTCGCGGCGACCGCCGGATGGCCGTCCATGCTCCACGAAACGATGCGCCGGAACACGCCCTCTCGGCCGCGCGACTGTCGCTGTCCGTGCTTGCCGGCGCAGGCCCGGCGTTCGGCCGTCGCGGCCTTCCCCGGTTCCATCCGCACGCCTTGCGGAGCCGGGACATGACGGCGGGTAATGGCGGCCCGATCGTCGCCGGCGGATCGGATCGTCATGTTCCCGTCCTCCTGCGGCCCGCCATCGAGGGGCTGAACCTGCGCGAGGGCGGACTCTACATCGACGGCACGTTCGGAGCCGGCGGCTACACGCGCGAAATCCTCCGGGTTCCCGGAACGCGGGTGGTCGGCATCGACCGCGACCGCACCGCGATCGCGGGCGGCGCCGGACTGGTGCAGGAGGCCGGGGGCCGGCTCACGCTGGTCGAGGACCGGTTCTCGGCGCTGGACCATGTTGCGGAACGCCTGGGTCACGGCGCGGTGGACGGCGTCGTGCTCGACGTCGGCGTGTCGTCGATGCAGCTCGACACCGCGGAGCGTGGTTTTTCCTTCCGCTTCGACGGGCCGCTCGACATGCGGATGGAAAGCGACGGACCGAGCGCCGCCGACGTGGTCGCGCACGCTTCCGAGCGCGATCTCGCAGCGATCATCGCCACGCTCGGCGAGGAGCGCTTCGCCCGGCCGATCGCGCGCGCCATCGGCGCCGCGCGCAAGGCTGCGCCGCTGCTCACCACGCAGGCGCTGGTCGAGGTCATCACCCGCGTGGTGCATCCGCGGCCGGGCCTGATCCATCCTGCCACCCGCACGTTCCAGGCCCTGCGCATCTTCGTGAACGAGGAACTGGCGGAACTGCAGCAGGCGCTGGTCGCGGCCGAGCGCGTGCTCGGTCCCGGCGGGCGGCTGGCCGTGGTCTCGTTCCATTCGCTGGAGGACCGGATCGTCAAGCTGTTCCTCAACGACCGCGGCCGCTCCAAAGGCGTGTCGCGCCATCAGGCCGTGGTCGCGGGGCCGCAGCCGACCTTTCGCATCCTCACCGGCCGCCCGGTCGTGGCCGACGCGGCCGAAGCCGCCGGCAACCCGCGCGCCCGTTCCGCCAAGCTGCGCGTCGCCGAGCGCACCGATGCGCCGCCGCGCGGCGACGACGGCCTGTCGCTGCTGCCGCGCCTGCCGTCGCTCGACGACGTCCTGAAGGGAAGGTGACATGCGCCTTCTCAACCTCTGCATCGCGGCGCTGCTGATCTTCGCGGCCGCTTATGTCTACGAGGTCAAGTTCGAATCCACGCTGCGCGCCGAGCGCGTCGCCAAGATGCGCGGCGACGTGCGGCGCGAGCGCGACGCCATCGCGGCGCTGCGCGCGGAATGGGCGCAGCTCGAAAATCCGGCCCGCCTGCAGGCGCTGGTGCGGCGGCACCTGCCGCTGCGGCCGGCCGAGGCGATCCAGTACGACAGCTTCGACCGACTGCCGGAGCGGTCGCCGAAGATCGTGCAGCCGCCGCCCGACGATGCGGTCGCGGCGATGATCGAGAACCCGGATTTCATGGCCACCGGCAGCGTGCCCGAGCGGACGGAGACGCGGCGGTGAAGGCGTCTCGTCCCTCGCAGGCCGAATTGCCGTTGCAGCCGCCGTCCCCGGCCGCGCCTGCGCCCGCCGTCGCTCCGGCGGCGGCTTCCGAGCCGTGGCGCCGCCGCCTGACCCGCACGCTGCTCTACGGCAACAACGTCAACCGCGCGGCCAAGGCCAAGGCGCGGGTCGGCCTCGCGATCCTGGCCTTCGGGCTGGTCTATGCCGTGATCGGCGGCCGTCTGGTGATGTTCGCGGTGGCTCCCGAAAGCAACATCGTGCGGCGCACGGGCTCGCAGGAGCGCACCGCGACCGCGCGGCCCGACATCCTCGACCGCAACGGCATGATCCTGGCGACGGACGTGCGCACGCCTTCGCTGTTCGCGGAGCCGCGCCGGATCATCGACCTCGACGAGGCCACGGAGCTGCTGACCGGCGTCGTGCCGGAACTCGACTCCAACGAGGTGCGCGACCGCCTCGGCACCCGCCGCGGCTTCATCTGGCTCAAGCGCGAGATCACCGCCAAGCAGCAGCGCGAGATCCACCGGCTCGGCCTGCCGGGGGTCGGCTTCCTCGCGGAGAACAAGCGCGCCTATCCCAACAGCGCCGAGGTGTCCCACGTCATCGGCCACGTCAACATCGACAACCAGGGCATCGCCGGGATCGAGAAATGGCTCGACGGCCGGGGCCTTGCGGCGCTCCACATGGCGGGCTTCGCAACCGACCGCCTGCAACGGCCGGTGGAGCTTGCGCTCGATCTTCGCGTCCAGCACGCGCTGCGCGACGAGCTGATCTTCGCGGCGGAGAAATACAAGGCGAAGGCCGCGGCCGGCCTGATCTCCGACGTGCGCACCGGCGAGATCGTGTCGATGGTGTCGCTGCCCGACTACGATCCCAACAGCCCGAAGCAGGCCAACGATCCGCTGCGCATCAACCGGCTGACCACCGGCGTCTACGAGATGGGCTCCACCTTCAAGGCGCTGACCATCGCCATGGCGCTCGACTCCGGCCGGGTGAATCTGAACTCGACGTTCGACGCCCGCGGCTCGCTGCGTTACGGCCGTTTCAACATCAACGACTACAAGGGCCAGAACCGCGTCCTGAGCGTGCCCGAGATCTTCACCTATTCGTCGAACATCGGCACCGCGCGCATGGCGCTGGCGATGGGCGTGGAGCACCACAAGTGGTTCCTCAGGAAGCTCGGCCAGCTCGACCGGCTGCGCACCGAGCTGCCCGAAAGCGCCGAGCCGCTGGTGCCGAAGCGCTGGGGCGAGCTGAACACCGTCACCATCGCCTTCGGCCACGGGCTCTCGGTCGCGCCGCTTCAGGCCGTGGCCGGCATCAACGCGCTGGTCAACGGCGGCCTGCTGATCCCTCCGACCTTCCTCAAGCGCAGCGAGGAGGAGGCGAGGAGGCTCGCCAAACAGGTGGTGAAGCCCGAGACCAGCGAGAAGATGCGCTACCTGATGCGGCTCAACGCCGAGAAGGGTTCGGCGCGCCGCGCCGAGGTTGCCGGCTATTACGTCGGCGGCAAGACCGGAACCTCGGAAAAGGTGGTCAACGGCCGCTACGCCAAGAACAAGCTGCTCACGAGCTTCACCGCCATCGTGCCGGCGGACAGGCCGCGCTACCAGATCCTGATCATGCTCGACGAGCCGCAGGGCCTGCCGGAGACGCACGGCTACGCCACCTCGGGCTGGAACGCGGCCCCCACCGCCGGCCGGGTGATCAACCGGGTCGCGCCGATGCTGGGCATCGCGCCGCGCTTCGACCTGCCGCCGGCCGACCAGCTCATCCTGGCGAGGGCCGGCCGATAGCGGAGGCCCGTTGCTTCGCGCCCCGCGAACGCGGGACGGCCGCAGGACCCCCGCTTTCGGGGATGATGACAGCCACCGGAAGCGACGTTACATAGCGCCATGCTTCTCGCCGATCTCCTCCGTGATTCGGCCGCGCTCGACCCGCGGACGGGCGCCATCGCGGTGTCCGGCCTGACGGTGGACAGCCGCGCGGTGAAGCCTGGCCATGTGTTCTTCGCGGTGCCCGGCAGCAAGGCTGACGGGCTGGCTTTCGTGGACAAGGCGGTGGCCGCCGGGGCGATTGCGGTGGTCGCCGAGCGCGCGCCCGCCCGGCTTCCCGTTGGCGTGGCCTTCGTGCCGGTGGAGAACGCGCGCCGCGCGCTGGCGCTGGCCGCGGCGCGGCTCTATCCGCGCCAGCCCGGAACGATCGCCGCCGTCACCGGCACCAGCGGCAAGACCTCGGTAGCCGCGTTCGCGCGCCAGATCTGGGAGGCGCTGGGGCATCCGGCCGCCAGCGTCGGCACGGTCGGCGTGGTCACGCCCGCGCGCGAAACCTACGGCTCGCTGACCACGCCCGATCCGGTGGCGCTGCACCGGACTCTCGACGAACTGGCCGGCGAGGGCATTACGCATCTGGCGATCGAGGCGTCCTCGCACGGGCTCGACCAGCACCGGCTCGACGGCGTGCGGGTCGCCGCCGGCGGCTTCACCAACCTGTCGCGCGACCATCTCGACTATCACCCCACCGTCGACGCCTATCTCAAGGCCAAGCTGCGGTTGTTCGACTCGCTGGTGGCGGACGACGGCGCGGCGGTGATCGACGTCGATCACGAGCATTCCGATGCGGTCGTGGCCGCGGCGCGGGCGAGGGGTCTGCGGCTCGTCACGGTCGGCCGCCGGGGCGACGGCATCCGGCTGATCGAAACGAAAATCAACGGCTTCGCCCAGGCGATTCTGGTGGAACATGCGGGCGAGACTTATGCGCTGACCCTGCCGCTGGTCGGTGGCTTCCAGGTTGAGAACGCGCTGGTGGCGGCGGGCCTCGTGATTGCCACCGGCGGCGCGCCCGAAAAGGTGTTCGCCGCGCTTTCCTCGCTCAAGGGCGCGAAGGGCCGGCTCGATCTGGTCGGAGACAAGGACGGCGCGCCGGTGTTCGTGGACTACGCGCACAAGCCCGACGCGCTGGAGAAGGTGCTCGACGCGTTGCGGCCCTATGCGACGCGCGAGCTGGTGGTGGTGTTCGGCTGCGGCGGCGACCGCGACGCCGGCAAGCGGCCGCTGATGGGCGAGATCGCGACCCGGCATGCCGACCGCGTCATCGTCACCGACGACAATCCGCGCAGCGAGAGTCCCGCCGCGATCCGCAAGGCGATCCTGACTGCTGCTCCCGGCGCGGCCGAGATCGGCGATCGCGCCGAGGCCATCCGCGCGGCAGTGGCGTCGCTCGAGGCGGGCGACGTGCTGCTGGTGGCTGGCAAGGGCCATGAAACCGGCCAGATCGTCGGCGACCGCATCCTGCCGTTCAGCGACCACGAGGCGGTCGCCGCGGCGCTTCGGGGGATCAAGGGATGAGCGAGCCGCTCTGGACGGTCGACGACATGGCCGTGGCCATGCGGGCGGAGCGGCACGGCCCGCTGCCCGCCGGCATTTCCGGCCTGTCCATCGACACGCGCACCATCGAGCGCGGCGACGCCTTCTTCGCCATCACCGGCGACAACCGCGACGGCCACGACTTCGTCGAGGCTGCGCTCAAGGCGGGTGCTGGGCTCGCGGTGGTCGCGCGCGACCGAATCGACCGTCTGCCCAAGGACGCGCCGCTGCTGGCGGTCTCGGACGTGCTCGACGCCCTGCGCGATCTGGCGCGCGCCGCCCGCGCCCGCGCGCGCGCGACGTTCATCGGCGTCACCGGCTCGGTCGGCAAGACCGGAACGAAAGAGGCGCTCCGGCTGGCGCTGTCGCGCGACGGCGAGACCCATGCGTCGGCAGCGTCCTACAACAACCACTGGGGCGTGCCGCTGTCGCTGGCGCGCTGCCCGCGGGCCGCGAAATACGCGGTGCTGGAGATCGGCATGAATCATGCCGGCGAGATCGCGCCGCTGACGCGGCTGGTGCGCCCGCATGTCGCCGTCGTCACCACGGTCGAGCCGGTGCATCTGGAGTTCTTCGGCTCGGTGGAGGCCATCGCCGACGCCAAGGCGGAGATCTTCGAGGGCATCGAGCCGGGCGGGGCCGCGGTCATCAACCGCGACAACCCGCAGTTCGCGCGGCTCGCCGCCGCAGCCGAAAAGGCGGGCGTGGCGAACGTCGTGGCTTTCGGCGAGCACGCGGAGACGCAGGCGATGCTCGTCAGGTGCGCGCTCCTGCCGGACGGCTCCACCGTGCAGGCGCGCATTCTGGGCGAGCCGGTCACCTACAAGGTCGGCGCGCCGGGCCGGCACATCGTGCAGAATTCGCTGGCGGTGCTCGCGGCCGCCAAGCTGGTCGGCGCGGACCTGGCGCTGGCGGCGCTGGCGCTCGGCGAACTGGCCGCGCCCACCGGCCGCGGCGCACGCATGACGCTCGAACTGCCCGGCGGCTCGGCGCTGCTGATCGACGAGAGCTACAACGCCAATCCGGCGTCGATGCGCGCGGCGCTGGCGCTGCTGGGACAGGCGCCGCTCGGCGCGCGCGGCCGGCGCATCGCCGTGCTGGGCGACATGCTGGAACTCGGGAGCGAGGGCGAGGCCCTTCATTGCGGGCTGAACGAGGCGGTGGCGCAGAACGCCATCGACCTCGTGTTCTGCGCGGGCCCCCTGATGCGCTCGCTCTGGGACGCGCTCGCGCCCCAGCACCGGGGCGGCTACGCGCCGACCGCGGCCGAGCTTGAGCCGGACGTGCTCTCCGCCCTCCGCCCGGGCGACGCCGTGATGGTCAAGGGCTCGCTGGGGTCGAAAATGGGGCCCATCGTCAAATCGCTCGCACGCCAATATGCTTCCGGCGGCGCCCGAATCGCCTCGCCGGCCTGACGGCGAGCGCCGCTCGAACAGGGACAAGGTTGCACCCCGATGTTCTACTGGCTGGCCGACCTGTCCGGCACGATCTCGATGTTCAACATCTTCCGCTACCTGACGGTACGGACCGGCGGCGCCATGATCACGGCGCTGGTGTTCGTGTTCCTGTTCGGGCCGTGGATCATCGACCTGCTGCGCGTGAAGCAGGGCAAGGGTCAGCCGATCCGCACCGACGGCCCCAAGAGCCATTTCGCCAAGGCCGGCACGCCGACGATGGGCGGGCTGATGATCCTGCTCGGCATCGTGGTGGCCACGGTGCTGTGGGCCAACCCGCGCAATCCTTACGTCTGGGTCGTGCTCGCGGTCACGCTCGGCTTCGGCCTGATCGGCTTCTACGACGATTACCTGAAGGTGACCAAGCAGACCCATGCGGGCTTCGCCGGCCGGACCCGGCTTGCGATCGAGGCGGTGATCGCGATCGCCGCCTGCGCCGCCATCGCCAGCATCGGCCGTCCGCAGTTCGCCACGTCGCTGACGTTCCCGCTGTTCAAGGAGATGGTCATCGACCTCGGCTGGTTCTTCCTCGCCTTCGGCGCCTTCATCATCATCGGCGCCGGCAACGCGGTGAACCTGACCGACGGGCTCGACGGCCTTGCCATCGGCCCGGTGATGATCGCGGCCGCGAGCTTCGTCGGCATCGCCTATCTCACCGGCAATGCCGTGTTCGCCGACTATCTACAGATCCATTACGTCCCCGGCGTCGGCGAGCTTGCGGTGATATGCGGAGCGGTCATCGGCGCGGGGTTGGGATTCCTCTGGTTCAACGCGCCGCCGGCGTCGATCTTCATGGGCGACACGGGCTCGCTGGCGCTCGGCGGGCTGATCGGCACGGTGGCGGTCGCCACCAAGCACGAGATCGCGCTCGCGATCATCGGCGGCCTGTTCGTGCTGGAGGCGGTCTCGGTCATCGTGCAGGTGATCTCGTTCAAGCTCACCGGCAAGCGGGTGTTCAGGATGGCGCCGATCCATCACCACTTCGAGCAGCTCGGCTGGACCGAATCGCAGATCGTGATCCGGTTCTGGATCATCGCCATCGTGCTGGCGCTGGCGGGCCTGGCCACGCTGAAGCTGCGATGATCCCGGTCACGAGCTTTTCCGGAAGGACCGTCGCGGTCTTCGGCCTCGGCGGCTCGGGGCTCGCGAGCGTGCGGGCGCTGGTCGCGGGCGGCGCGCGCGTCCTGTGCTGGGACGACAGCCCGAAGAGCGTGGAGAAGGCGGCAGCCGAAGGCTTTCCGACCGCGGACCTGCGCCACGTCGACTGGTCCGGGATTTCGGCCCTGCTGCTCGCCCCCGGCGTTCCCCTCACCCATCCCGCGCCGCACTGGACGGTCGGGCTCGCGCGCGCCGCCGCCGTCGAGGTGATCGGCGACGTCGAGCTTTACTGCCGCGAGCGGCAGAGGCTCGCGCCGGCCTCGCCCTTCGTCGCCATCACCGGCACCAACGGCAAATCCACCACCACGGCGCTGATCGCGCACCTGCTGCGATCCGCCGGACGCTCGGCGGAACTCGGCGGCAACATCGGCACGGCGGTGCTGACGCTCGCGCCGCCGAGCGCGGCCCACGCCCATGTAATCGAGTGCTCCTCCTACCAGATCGACCTCGCGCCCTCGCTCGATCCGCGCGTCGGCATCCTCACCAATGTCAGCGAGGACCACCTCGACCGGCACGGTACGATGGCGAACTACGCCGCGGTGAAGGAGCGGCTGGTCGCGGGGGTGCAGCCGGGCGGAACCTCGGTTGTCGGCGTGGACGACAACTGGTGCCAGGCCGCGGCCGACCGGATCGAGCAGCACGGCGGCAACGTGGTGCGGGTGTCGGTGCGCCGCCCGCTCGCCGATGGAATCTACGTGGAGCAGGATCGCATCCTGCAGGCGTCGGGCGGAGCCGCCATCCCGATCGCGCGGCTCGGCGGCATCGGATCGCTGCGCGGCGTTCACAACGCGCAGAACGCGGCCTGCGCTGCGGCGGCGGCGCTGGCGCTGGGGCTCACCGCCGACGAGATCCAGAAGGGCCTGCGTTCGTTTCCGGGACTGGCCCATCGCATGGAGCAGGTCGGCCGCGCGGGGCCGGTGCTGTTCGTCAACGATTCCAAGGCGACCAACGTGGACTCGGCGGCGCAGGCTCTGGCCTGCTTCCCCGACATCTTCTGGATCGCGGGCGGCAAGCCCAAGACCGGCGGCATCGGCGCGCTGGCGGGGTTTTTCCCGCGCATCCGCAAGGCCTACCTGATCGGCGAAGCGGCGGCCGATTTCGCGGCCACGCTTGAAGGCCGGGCGGCGTGCGAGATCGTCGGAACCCTCGACCGGGCGGTGGCCGCAGCCGCGCGCGACGCCGCGGCGTCCCCAGCGGCGGAGCCGGTGGTGCTGCTGTCGCCGGCCTGCGCCTCGTTCGATCAGTATCCGAACTTCGAGGTGCGCGGCGACCGGTTCCGCGAGCTGGTTCTGGCGCTGCCGGGACTGGTTCCGCCGAAATCTTAACAGCAAATCAACCATAGAGCGTCAGGACTGGAGACTGGAAATCCGCCTGCCTCGGGGATGCTCATGGCTTCGCGCACGGAACGCACGCCGTTCGGCGACTGGTGGTGGTCGATCGACCGGCTGATCCTCGGCGCCCTGATGCTGCTGATGCTCGCGGGAATCGTGCTGTCGCTGGCCGCGAGCCCGCCGGTGGCGGCGCGGCTGAATCTCGATCCGTTTCATTTCGTCCACCGGCATGTCGTGTTCATGCTGCCGGTGCTGGTGGTCCTGATCGGAACCTCGCTGCTGACCCCGCGCCACATCCGGCGGCTGTCCCTGGCGGTGTTCGTGGTGATGGCCGTGCTGGTGGCGGCGACACCGTTTTTCGGCGCCGAGATCAAGGGCGCTCGGCGCTGGCTCACGATCTTCGGCGTCAGCCTCCAGCCCTCCGAGTTCCTCAAGCCGGCCTTCGTGATCCTGGTGGCGTGGCTGTTCGGCGAATCCGCCCGCCGCCCCGAGATGCCGGCCAACACCATCGCGCTCGGCCTGCTGCTGCTGGTGGTTTCGCTCCTGGTGATGCAGCCCGATTTCGGCCAGACCATGCTGATCCTGATGGTCTGGGGCGCGCTGTTCTTCATGGCCGGCATGCGGGTGATCTGGGTCGCGGGCCTCGCGGGCGCCGCCGGCATCGGTCTGGTCGGGGCCTATTTCACGGTTCCGCACGTGGCGCGGCGCATCCAGCGGTTCATGGATCCGTCGTCCGGCGACACCTACAACATCGATATCGCCAACGAGTCCTTCGTGCGCGGCGGCTGGTTCGGCCGGGGTCCGGGCGAGGGCACGGTCAAGCGCGTGCTGCCGGAGAGCCACACCGACTTCGTCTACGCCGTGGCGGCCGAGGAATTCGGCATCGTGCTGTGCCTGATCCTCGCCGGACTGTTCGCTTTCATCGTGATCCGTGCCCTGCGCCACGCGCTGGAGGACGAGGACCCGTTCACGCGCTTCGCGGTGTCGGGCCTGGCGATCCTGTTCGGCACCCAGTCGGCGATCAACATGGCGGTGAACCTGCACCTGATCCCGGCCAAGGGCATGACGCTGCCGTTCGTCTCCTACGGCGGCTCCTCGATGATCTCGCTGGCTTACGGCATGGGCATGCTGCTGGCGCTGACCCGCGAGCGGCCGCGCGCGGAAATGCTGGCGAGCCACGATGCCTACGCGATGCGGGGGGCGGTGTGATGTCGTCCCCCGGACCGGTTTTGCTGGCGGCCGGCGGCACCGGCGGCCACCTGTTTCCGGCGGAGGCGCTGGCGGCGGCGCTGGCGAAGCGCGGCGTGTCGGTGGAACTGGCCACCGACCAGCGCGCGGCGAAATACGCCGGCAAGTTCCCGGCCTCAGCGGTCCACGTGTTTCCGAGCGAGACCATCCGCGGCCGCAATCCGATCGCGCTGGCGAAGACCGCCGCGCTGCTCGGGCTCGGAGCGATGCGGGCGTGGCTGAAGCTGCCCTCGCTCAAGCCCGCGGTGGTGGTCGGCTTCGGCGGCTATCCGACGTGGCCGCCGCTGCTCGCGGCCACGCTGCGCGGCATCCCCACCGTGGTCCACGAGCAGAACGGCGTGATGGGCCGCGCCAACCGCATGCTGGCCGGCCGGGTCACGGCGATCGCCACCAGCTTTCCCGGCGTTCTCGATAACGAGCCTGCGCTGGCGGCCAAGGCCACCCACACCGGCAACCCGGTGCGCCCGGCGGTGGTGGCTGCCGCCGGCACGCCTTACGCCGCTCCGGGCCCGGACGAGCCGCTGCACGTGCTGGTGTTCGGCGGCAGCCAGGGTGCGCGGGTGATGTCGGACATCGTTCCGGCGGCGATGGAAAGGCTCGAACCCTATCTCCTGATGCGCCTGCGCATCGTCCAGCAGGCGCGCGAGGAGGACCTGGATCGCGTGCGGAAAATCTACGCCAGGCTCGGCGTGCAGGCCCAGGTCGAAGCGTTTTTTCCGGACCTGCCGGCGCGTATGGCGGCGGCCCATCTGGTGATTTCGCGCTCCGGCGCATCCACCGTCGCGGAACTCGCCGCCATCGGCCGGCCGGCGCTTCTGGTGCCGCTGCCGCATTCGCTCGACCAGGACCAGCGCGCCAACGCCGGCGTGCTGGAGCGGGCGGGCGGCGCGATCCGCATCGACCAGTCGGCGTTCACGCCGGACCGCGTCGCCGCCGAGATCGGGGCGCTGGCGGCGGAGCCGGCGCGGCTTGCGGCGATGGCCGCCGCCGCGCGGACCGCGGGCGCGCCCGACGCCGCCGACCGGCTCGCCGATCTGGTGCTGCGGGTGGCCGGTGTGGTAGGCGCTCGGAGCTGAATCCTCGGAGTTCTCACGACCATGAAGCTGCCGCGCAACATCGGGCCGATCCACTTCGTGGGCATCGGCGGCATCGGCATGAGCGGCATCGCCGAGGTGCTGATGAACCTCGGCTATACGGTGCAGGGCTCCGACGCCAGCGACAACGCCAACGTCAAGCGGCTGCGCGACAAGGGCGCGACCGTGTTCGTCGGCCATGCGGGCGCGAACGTGAGCGGCGCCGAGGTGCTGGTCGTCTCCTCGGCGATCAAGCGCGACAATCCCGAGCTGATGGCCGCGCGCGAGCGGCGCCTTCCGGTGGTGCGGCGCGCCGAGATGCTGGCCGAGCTGATGCGGCTCAAGAGCTGCATCGCGGTGGCTGGCACCCATGGCAAGACCACCACGACCTCGCTCGTGGCCTGCCTGCTCGACGCCGGAAATCTCGACCCGACGGTGATCAACGGCGGCATCATCAACGCCTACGGCACCAACGCGCGGCTGGGCGCGGGCGACTGGATGGTTGTGGAGGCCGACGAATCCGACGGCACCTTCCTGAAGCTGCCGGCCGACATCGCCATCGTCACCAACGTCGACGCCGAGCACCTCGACCATTTCAAGACCTTCGCGGCGGTGCAGGACGCCTTCCGCAACTTCATCGAGAACGTGCCGTTCTACGGCTTCGCGGTGATGTGCACCGACCATCCGATCGTGCAGCGGCTGGTCGGCCGGATCGAAGACCGCAGGATCGTCACCTACGGCGAGAACCCGCAGGCCGCCGGCGTTGTCGAGGTCGACCAGCCGCACGTCGGCCTGCGGG
>CAZZCV010000046.1:0-5343 GCA_964653225.1 uncultured Rhodoplanes sp.
CGGCGACGGCGCGCCGGAAGCTACCGCCTTCTACATCCATGCCGAAATCCACCGGCGCCTGCCGCGCGCCAAGGTCGCCTTCCACACCCACATGCCCTATGCGACCGCCCTTTCCATGACGGACGGCCCGCCGCTGATCTGGCCGCCTTACGGGCGCGACTGCGTCAAGCGCGGCGTCATCACCGAACGCGAAGGCCGCCAGATCCGCGCCCGCTATCTCGCCAAGCTGACCATGATCGACGCCTGGTTCGGCAAGGTTCTCGACGCGCTCGACGCGAAGGGATTGTGGGACGACACGCTCGTCATCGTCACCACCGACCACGGCCACTATCTCGGCGAGAAGGACATCTGGGGCAAGCCGGGCGTGCCGCTCTATCAGACCATCGCGCGCATTCCGCTGATGGCGGCCGGCGCCGGTATCGTCCCCGGCCGCAACGCGGCCCTGACGAGCAGCGTCGATCTGTTCGCGACGCTGACCGACGTGTTCGGGGCGTCGGCCCATGTCCGACAGCGCACCCATGGCCGCAGCCTGATGCCGCTCATCCGCGGCGAGACCGCGTCGATCCGCGATCATGTCCTGGCCGGGGTCTGGGGCCGTGAGGTGCATTTGATCGACACGCGGTGGAAATATGCCCGCGCGCCTGCCGACCGGAACGCGCCGCTCGCGATGCTGTCGAACCGGTGGTCCACCATGCCGACGCATCAGCTGACCCGCGAGCAGGAGATTCCCCTGCCCGACGGTCGCGCGCGGCTGGGGCGGATGCCGGGCTCCGACGTGCCGGTCATTCACCAGACCTTCCAGGCGGGCGACCGGGTGCCGTTCTGGGCCTACGCCACTTTCAGCGGCGATCACCTCTACGACCTCACTGCCGACCCGGATGAAGCCGTCAATCTCGGCGACAGTCCCGCGGCGCGCGACCTCGCCGAGCGCCTGCGCGCCGCACTGGTCGAGGTCGAGGCCCCCGCAGAACAGTTCGAAAGGCTTGGATTCGCCTGAAAATCCTTTGAATTCACGCGATTAAGCAAGCTTCAACGGGTCGCGGCTAGGGTCGGTGCAATGCGCGATCTTCCGCCTGCTGCGAGCCAGATGCCAAGTCTTGAAGAGCTGGGTCTGGATCCCCAGACCGTGCTGAACGCCTCGCCGGCCGTCACCTACGTGGTGGCGCTGACGCCTGCGCCGCGGTTCGTCTTCGTCTCGCAATCGGTCAAGAGCGTGCTCGGCTATGAAGCGGCGCGTTTCGTCGGGCAGCCCGACTTCCTCGCCTCCATTCTTCATCCCGACGAAGCCGGCTCGGTCGCCGAGGGCCTGCAGGCCGCCGGCAAATACGGCATCGCGGTCCGCGACCGGCGGATGCGTGTCGCCTCGGGCGGCTATCGCTGGTTCCGCGACACGATCCGGATCGAGCGCGACGACGCCGGCGCGGCGCGTTACGGGGTCGGCACGATCATCGACGTCACCGAGGAAAAAGCGGTGAGGCAGGCGCTGGAAGCGCGCAGCGAAGAGTACCGGATCCTCGCCGATCACTCCCAGGACCTCATCTCGCGGGTGACGATAGACGGGCGTTTCGCCTACCAGTCGCCGTCGGCGCGCCGTGTCATGGGCTTCGAAGGCGAAGCAAGACGCGGCGAAAGCGCGCTGACGCAGATTCACGTCGACGATCACGCTGTCCTCGACCGCGCATGGCGCGCCTGCCTCAAATCGCGGGCGTCCGAGATGTTCCGCTATCGGGCGTTCCATGCCGAAGGGCGGTGGGTGACCCTCGAGGCCGTGATGAACCCGGTCGTCGACCCAGCGACGAACAGCGTCAAGGAGTTCGTCATCGTCTCGCGCGACATCACGGGGCGCGCCGAGTCGGAACGGAAACTGGCCGAGGCGCAGGCGGCGGTGCGCGAGCAGGCCGAAATCTACGATATCTTCGCGCGCTACGGCTCCGACTTCTTCGTACGTCTGGCGCTCGACGGCACGATGACCCATGTCGCGCCCAGCCATGAGCGTATTCTGGGCCGCCGTTCGCTGGTCCGCGAAGGTCGCCTCGCAGAGGCCCTGCATCCCGACGACCATGAGGCGGCGCGCCTCGTCTGGGGCGAGGCGTTGCGCGATGGCAGACCCGCCAGTTTCCGGGCCCGCGTCCGCCACACGCTGGGTCACTGGGTCTGGATCGAGTGCCGGCTGATGCCCGTGCGCGATGGGGAAAGCGGGCCGGTCACGGACGTGCTTGCGATGGTGCGTGACGTCACGGCCGAAGTCACCGCCGGCCGCGCCCTCGCCGAAGCGCAGGGCCGCATCGCCGAGCAGAGCGAGCTCTACGACCTGTTCGCCAATCGCGGCGCCTATATCTTCATGCGCTATCTGCCGAGCGGCGAAGTTCTCCACGTGTCGCCCAATCACGAACAGCTCCTCGGCAAAGGCACGTTGACGCGCGACGGCCGCGTCGCAAACCAGGTCCATCCCGACGATTTCGCGGCGACCGAGGCGATCGTCCGCGAGATCTGCCAGACCCGCACGGCCCGCGCCTATCGCCATCGCTATCTGCACGAAGACGGCTCGTGGGTGTGGCTCGAGGTGATGCTGACGCCGATCACCGACCGCGACGGCAGGGTCGTGGAGTTCATCACGGTCGCGCGTGACGTCGGCGATCAGATCCGTAGGGAGTCTGAGCTGGAGGCGGCCCTCGACGCGTTGCGGGAAAGCCGCGGCCAGCTTCAGCTCGTCACCGACAATATCGCGGACATCGTCACCTTGTTCCGCCCCGACGGATCGGCGGCGTATATGTCGCCGTCGGTCGTCAATGTCTTCGGCTATACGCCGGACGAGCTGACGGCGCTGCCGCACCGGTCTCTCGTTCACCCTGAAGACGGTCCGCTCGTCGACGCCGAGATGGCGGCCAACCGGCGCGGCGTCGTGGCGCCGATCCTGCGCTATCGGGCGCGCCACAAGGACGGGCGTTTGATGTCGCTGGAACGCCGCGCCCGCGCCGTGGCCGAACATGATTTCGGCGAAGGCGTGGCGGTCATCTCGATCATCCGCGACGTCACCGAGCAGGCCGAGGACGAGGCCAATCTGGCGAAGGCCAACGCGGCGCTGGAAGAGAGCCGGGCCCAGCTCCAGATGATCATGGACAATTCGACCGACGTGATCGCCGTGTTCGGGCCTGATCGCGGTTTCCAGTATCTCTCGGCGTCGTGTGAAATACAGAGCGGCTATTCGGTCGAGGATTTCCGCGCCGGCCGCGCCAATCTCGCGCACCCGGACGACGAGGCCGCCGTGCGCGCCGCCGTCGCCCGCGAGGCGGAGGGCGGCGAAGGCGAAACCTTCCGCTATCGCGGCATCCGCAAGGATGGCCGCGTGATCTGGCTGGAACGCCGCGGCCGCAAGGTCTTCGACGTGAACGGACGGCTTCGGCATGTCGTCACGATCACCCGCGATATCTCCGATCAGGTGCGGCACGAACAGGAGATCGAAGCGGCCAATCGCGAGCTTGAAACCGCGAAGCTGGCGGCCGAATCCGCCAGCATCGCGAAGTCGCAGTTCCTGGCGACGATGAGCCACGAACTGCGCACGCCCATGACCGGCATCATGGGGATGCTCGATCTGATGAAGGGCGGCGAGCTGTCACCCGAACAGGCGCGTCAGGCGACGCTCGCCTCTGAATCGGCGGAAAGCCTGCTTGTGATCCTCAACGACATCCTCGACTTCTCGAAGATCGAAGCCGGGCAGATGAAGATCGAGCGTGAGGCGTTCGATCTTTCGGCCGAGATCGGCAAGGTCATTTCGCTGCTGACCCCGCTCGCCTCCGCCAAGGGCGACACGCTTCAGACGGTCGTCGCCGAGCACTTGCCCCGGCGCATCTGGGGCGACCCTGCGCGTCTCAGGCAGGTCCTGTTCAATCTGGTGGGCAATGCGGTGAAGTTCACGGCCGAAGGCCTGGTCGGTGTGACGGTCAGCCAGGCGGGCACGGCGCGCATCCGCTTCGACGTCACCGATTCCGGGGCAGGTATCCCCGTCGAGGTCCAGCCGCGCCTGTTCAGCCCGTTCGAGCAGGGCGACGGCACGTCCAGCCGCAAGGTCGGCGGCACGGGCCTCGGTCTTGCGATCTCGCGCTCGCTCGTCGAGGCGATGGGCGGGCAGATCGGCTTCGCCAGCATCGAGGGCAAAGGGTCGAGCTTCTGGTTCGAGCTGCCGCTCGAGGCCGCGCCCGACCAGCAGGCGTCGGCGGCCGCCCAGCCCAGCGCGCCGCGCGAGCGCCGCCGCTTCGAGATTCTCGTCGCCGAAGACCACCCGGTGAACCAGCAGCTCATCGCCGCGCTTCTCAAGCGCGAGGGACATCGCGTCACGGTCGTCCCGAACGGCGAGCGCGCGGTTCAGGCCGTGCAGGAAAGCCGCTTCGACCTGGTGCTGATGGATATCCAGATGCCGGTGCTCGACGGCATCGGCGCCACGCGGGCGATCCGTGCGCTGGACGGGCCTGTTTCAGGCATCCCCATCGTCGCGATCACCGCCAACGCGCTGCGCGGCGACATGGAGACCTATCTTGCGGCCGGCATGACCGGCTATGTCTCCAAGCCGCTGCGCATCGACGCGTTGCGCGAGGCGATGGAGACCGCCGTGCCTCACCAGTCCGGCGAAGACCGCAGGCTGGCCGGCTAGCGCAGTTCGGAGGGCCTGAGAACCGTAAGGCCCTGCCAGGGGCCGCGGATGGCCGCCGTCCAGGTGGACGCGGCGCTTTCGAAGGCCGCGAAGCACGCCGTCGGAAACTTTTCTGCCGCCCGCACGCCCAGATCGCTGTCGCCCGCAAGGCTGATCGCCAGATCCTCCATGCCGGGATTGTGCCCTATGAAAAGAACCGACGAGGTGCCGCCGCCGACCGCGCCGGCGCGCTGAAGGATCGTGCGCGCCGGTGCCAGATAAAGGCCCGGCTCAAGACGCGATTCCGGGGCCGGCGTGAAATGCGGCAGCACGATCTCGAGCGTCTGGAAGGTGCGCCGCGACGTCGAGGCCAGCACCAGTTCCGGCATGAAGCCGCGGCGGGCGATTTCGCCGCCCATAAGCCCGGCGTCGGCGCGGCCGCGATCGGTGAGGACGCGTTCATGGTCGCCATCGACGGCGTCGGACACGGTCTTGGCGTGGCGCAAAAGATAGAGTCGCTTCATGCCTTCTCTCTAGCCGACAAACGCCGCCACCGCATCGCATGCGTCGCTCAGCGTGACGCGTTCTATCGCCGCGCCCGGCGGCAGCCCGGCCAGCGAGCGGGTCGGCGTCGGCGCCCCCAGGATCACGAAACACCCTTTGTCGTCGGCGCGCCGGATCAGTGCCTCCAGGTCGATCGGCCCGTCGGCCGACGA
>CAZZCV010000046.1:5353-7814 GCA_964653225.1 uncultured Rhodoplanes sp.
CTGGGCATCCCCAAATACAACGACGTCATCGTCCGCCTGCGTCTGGCGCAGGCGGACGATGACGTCGTTGTATTTGGGGATGCCCAGCTGCCTGGCGCGCGCCTTGTGAAGAATGTCCGGTCTTGGCCAGGGCACGCGGTCGAACACGACGAGGCGCAGCGAGCGGCCCGGCACGTCGACGCCGTCGCGCATCGCATCCGTGCCCAGCAGCGAGGCGTTCTCCTCCTCGCGGAACAGATCGACCAGCGTGCCGGGGTCCAGCGCATCGACATGCTGCGCGTAGAGCGGCAGGCCCTGCGCCTCCAGCGGCCCGGCGATGCGCCGGTGCACTTCGCGCAGCCGCCGGATCGAGGTGAAAAGCCCCAACGCGCCGCCGCCGGCCGCCTCGAACAGATGGCGATAGGCTTTCGCCACGATCGCCGCATCGTCCAGCTGAACATCGGTGACGACGATGACTTTCGACTGCGCTGCGTAGTCGAAAGGCAAGCCGAAAGCGGCCCGGCGCGCCGGTTCGGGCAGGTGCTGCGCCCCGGTCCGCAGTTCGGCGCTGCGCCAGTCGGTCTCGGCCGCGTCTTCCGCGCCCCGGTCGCGCAGCGTCGCCGAGGTGATGAGCGCGCCATGTGCGCCGGCCAGCACTTCCTGGGTGAAGGGCAGCGAGGGGTCGACATGATGGCGATAGAAGCCGGCATCCGCCTCGCGGCCGGCCTCGCGGGCGATGCCGAACCAGTCGATCGAGCCCGGCGGCGCCTCGCCCGCGCCGACCCGCTCCAGCATCTGCGTCCAGCTTCCGACCATGAAATCGGCCCGGCGCTTCAGTCCACGCAAGGCCGCCCTCAGGCGTGACGCGCTTTGAAGGTCCAGATCGGCGTCGTCGTCCTCGATCAGGTCTTTCAGGCCCTCGGCGAGGTCGCGCATCGGCCGGGCGAGGGCATGGAGCGCGCCGGCCAGTGCGGAGGCCGTCTCCACGACATCCGGCAAAGGCGGGTCGACCTCGCATTCCAGATCGTAGTCGGATGCGCCGTCGCGCGTGCGGGCGATCACCTGACCGCGCACCGCCGTGACGAACCGCTCCAGCGCCCCGAACGGCACGCCGTCGCGCAGGCGCTGCAACCAGCCTTCGCCGGGCAAAGCCGCGGCGGCGCGCTCCACGACGTCGAGCAGCGCCTCGAGCGCCTCGCGGCCCGAGATCGCCTCGCCGATCCGCTCGCGCAGGCCGCGCACCCGCCCGGCGCGGCCGCGCCCGCCGTCGCGCCCCCGCAGCCAGCGGCGCAACTCCGCGCCTTCCGAAACGGTCAGATGGGCTGCGAACACCCCGTCGGCGGCGTCGAACAGGTGGTGCCCCTCGTCGAACACATAGCGCAGCGGCGTCGCCCGTTCGGGGGCCTGGTCCGGCGCGCCGCTTTCGTCGATCGCGCGGGGGTTCATCGCGGCGCGCGACATCACCAGCGCATGGTTGGCGACGACGATCTCGGCTGACCCGGCGGCGCGGTTGGTGCGCTCGATGAAGCAGGTTCGGTAGTGCCGGCACGCGCCATAGATGCACTCGCCGCGGCGGTCGGTCAGAGCGCCGGTTCCGCCATATTCGGCCGCCAGCCACGAGGGAAAGTCGCCGCCTGTGATATCGCCGTCGCGGGTCGCGGGAATCCACCGCGCCACCAGCGCCAGCATCGCGATGTCGCGCGCCGGGGCCAGCGCGTAACCGGCGGCGGCTTCCTCGAAATTCAGCAGGCACAGATAGTTCTCGCGGCCTTTTAGGATCGCGACCTTCTCGCGCTTCTCCCCAGGGTCGGGAAAAATGCGCGTCAGCTCCTGATCGATCTGGCGCTGCAGGTTCTTCGTATAGGTCGAAACCCAGACGGCGCCGTCGTTCCGCCGCGCCCACAGCGTCGCAGGGCTGAGATAGCCAAGCGTCTTGCCGACGCCGGTGCCTGCCTCGGCCAGCACCGTATGGCCGGCTTCCTTGCGCGCGCGGGGCGCGAAGGCTTCGCTGGCGGCGGCGGTATAGTCGAACTGCGCGGCCCGGCGCTCGCGCTCCGGGCCCAGAATCTCGGCCAGCCACATCCGGGCCTCGCTGTCGGCGACAGGGGCCGACCCGGGCTCGCCGCGCGGCGGCCGGTCCTCCCATTCGGGCAGGCGTTTCCAGGTATCGAATGCGCCGGCGCGCTGCGGCGCCGGTCCCAGTGCCTGTTCGATCGCCGGTCCCCACGGCCAGCCGCCGCGCCCGGCTGCTGCGGCCAGCGCCCGCGCCTCTTCGGCGCCGCGTTCGGTCAGGCCGCCAAGGTCATGCAGCAATCGTCCGGCGGCTTCCGCGATCGTCGCGGCGGCGGCTTCCGGGCCGTCGGGCAGGGTAAGGCCCAGGGCGCGGGCCAGGCCGACGGGGCTGGGGATGATCGGCCGCGCCGGATGTACGAATGCGAAAAGCTCGGCCACGTCCAGATGCGGCGGTAACCCGGTCGCCCGC
>CAZZCV010000046.1:7824-26787 GCA_964653225.1 uncultured Rhodoplanes sp.
GCCCGCATGACAGACCAGATGCGCCTCGCTGCGCAACAGCGCCGCGGCGTCGGCGCGCGGTAGGCGCATGGCCGCGCCGCCCGGCTCCAGCCGCACGGCCCCGCCGGGGGCCGTGACAAGCACGGGCAGGGCTGCAGGCGCGCCTGTCGCGCGGCCGGCGGCGAGGGGATCGGACATGAGCGGAGTTTAGGAAACCGACGCGGTCCCTGTCGCGTGGTTTCACGCCGTGGCGGCGAGATCGGGGTAAAGCGTCGCCAGTTGCTGATGTGTGGTTCCGCTCAGGGCGACCAGCCGCTCGGCCTGGGCGCTCACCGCCCGGGTCACGCGCCCGCCCCGCGCCGCCTGCGACATGTCCTGCGCCGCCGCCGTCAGCGCCGCCAGGCCAAGGCCGCCCGCCGCGCTGGCGAGATCGCGCGCTGCCTGTTCCAGCGCCGAGGCGTCATTGCCGGGCAGGGCGGCCTCGATCCGGGCGGTCATCGCTTCGGCTGCGCTCATATAGCTGCGCAGGATGTCGACCAGAACGGCGCGTCCCACCGAAAGCTCCAGATCGCTCAGCGCCGTCGCATCGAACGCCGCCGGCGCGGCCCGTACGCCGTCCAGCGCGCCGGCCAGCGCCGCGGCAAGGCTGCGCCCGTTGTAGGGCTTGCGCAGGATCGCGTCGGCGATCGTCAGCGCCTCGCCCTCGACGGGATCGCCGGCGGCGCAGGCGATCATCAGATGCGCCGCCGCCTGGCGCTGGGTCAGCGTGCGGATCATCCGCGCCGCCTGAACTCCGCCCGCGATCGGCATGTGGGCGTCGAGCAGGATGAAGGCGAAGCGCCGCCGCCCGGCCGCCTCGGCCGCCTCCAGCCCGTCTGCGACGATCTCGGCGTCCAGGCCGCAGGCTTCGAAAATTCGGCTCAGCGCCGCACGGTTGAGCGGATTGTCCTCGGCCGCCAGAATCGGCAGGCCTTTCAGACGGCTCGCAAGGCCAGGATCGACGGGACCGTCGTCCAGCGCAGGGGTTTCCTGCGGCGCGGCCGCATCGGCCGGCATCGACACCGGCGCGGTGAACCAGAACGTCGCCCCGATGCCGGGCCGGCTGTCCAGCCCCATCTCGCCGCCCATCGCCCGCACCAGCCGCCTCGCCAGCGCCAGGCCCAGCCCAAGCCCGCCATGGCTGCGGGTCAGCAGAGTCTCGCTTTGCTCGAAAGACGCGAAAATCCGGTCCTGATCCGCCGGATCGACGCCGATGCCGGTATCGGCCACGGCGATATGCAGCGCATCGCGGCGCTCGTTCAGGGCGATAGACACCGAAACGCCCCCGCGTTCGGTGAATTTCAGCGCATTGTCGATCAGTTTCATCAGCGTCTGGCGGATGCGCGCCGCATCGGCCGTCATGCGCCGGGGCACCGCCGGATCGACAGCGATCTCAAAGTCCAGGCCCCGCGCTGCGGCGTCGTCCTGGGCCAGACGCCCGATGCTGGCGGCCAGCGTCCTGACGTCCATGTCGGCGCTGTCTGCGGCGCGCGGGTCGCCGTCCTGGCGCGAGATATCCAAAAGGTCGCCGATCAGCGCGTATAGTCCCTGTCCGGCGTTGCGGATCGCCTCGACGGCTTGGCGCACGTGGTCGGGCAGGCCGTCCTGCATCAGCAGATCGGCCTGCCCCAGTATCGTGTTGAGCGGGGTCTTCAGCTCGTGGCCGACCAGCGACAGAAAGGCCGATTTCGTATCATCCGCAGGGCTTTGCGCCGGCGCGCGGGCGCGGCCGTGCGCGCGCAGGGCTGCGCGTCGCGTAGGGCGCGGATCGCGTTGACGGACCATGGGCCCAGAGCCTAGGGTCCGCGCCCTTTCGATCCTCTTAAAGGCATTTATCCTCATGTCCTCCGCCCGCGAGATCGCCGCGCGCGCCAAGGCCTGGCCGTTCGAAGAAGCCCGCAAGCTGGTCGAACGCCTGAAACGCCCGGGCGGAGACAGAAAGGGCCATGTCCTGTTCGAGACCGGCTACGGCCCCTCGGGCCTGCCGCATATCGGCACCTTCGGCGAGGTCGCGCGCACCACCATGGTCCGCCATGCCTTCCGCGTGCTGACCGACGACCGGATCAGGACCCGGCTGATCGCCTTCTCCGACGACATGGACGGGCTGCGCAAGGTGCCCGACAACGTGCCGAACAAGGACCTGCTGGAGAAGCATCTCGGCAAGCCGCTGACGAAGGTGCCGGACCCGTTCGGCACGCACCCGTCGTTCGGCGAGCACAACAACGCGCGGCTGCGCGCGTTCCTCGACGCCTTCGGCTTCGACTACGAGTTCGCAAGCTCCACCGAGTATTATAAGTCCGGCCGGTTCGACGAGACGCTGCTCAAGATGCTGGCGCACTACGACCGGGTGATGGAGATCATCCTGCCGACCTTGGGGCCGGATCGCCGCGCGACCTATTCGCCGTTCCTGCCCGTGTCGCCGCGCACCGGCCAGGTGCTTCAGGTGCCGATGGTCGCCCGCGACGAGAAGCGCGGGACGGTCACCTACGAGGAGCCCGACACCGGCGAGCGCGTCACCACGCCGGTCACGCGCGGCATGGTCAAGTGCCAGTGGAAGGCCGACTGGGCGATGCGCTGGACCGCGCTCGGCGTGGATTACGAGATGGCTGGGAAGGACCTCATCGACTCGGTGAAACTGTCGGGCGAGATCTGCAAGGCGCTCGGCGGCACGCCGCCCGAGGGCTTCAACTACGAGCTGTTCCTCGACGACAAGGGCCAGAAAATCTCCAAGTCCAAGGGCAACGGGCTGACCATCGACGAGTGGTTGCGCTACGCCTCGCCCGAGAGCCTGTCGCTGTTCATGTACCGCGAGCCCAAGGCAGCCAAGCGGCTCTACTTCGACGTGATTCCGCGCAATGTCGACGACTACCAGCAGTTCCTCGATGGCTACCGCCGGCAGGACGCCAAGCAGCGGCTGTCGAATCCGGTCTGGCACATTCATTCAGGCAACCCGCCCGAGTTCGACGCGCCGGTGTCGTTCTCGATGCTGCTGACGCTGGTGTCGTCGTCCAACGCCGAGAACGCCGGGACGCTGTGGGGCTTCATCGGCCGCTACCGGCCGGGCGTGACGCCGCAGACGCATCCGAAGCTCGACGCGCTTGTCGGCTACGCCATCCAGTACTTCCGCGACTTCGTGCTGCCGACCAAGAAATTCCGCGACCCGTCCGAGGCGGAGCGCAAGGCGCTGTCGGACCTGCGCGACGCGCTGTCCAACCTGCCGCCCGATGCCGGCGCCGAGGCGATCCAGGAGGTGGTCTACGAGATCGGCCGCCGCCCGCCGTTCCTCGACGAGGCCAAGAAGGCCAAGGACGGCCGGCCCGGCGTGTCGCTCGACTGGTTCAACATGCTCTACCAGGTGCTGCTGGGCCAGGAGAAGGGACCGCGCTTCGGCTCGTTCGTGGCGGTTTACGGCATCGGGAACACGGTGGACATGATCGACGGCGCGCTGGCGCGCTCGGCCTGAGCGCGTCCGCTATGCGTCCGGCGAGACGGCCCATGGCCCCCGGCGGGGTGCTCACGCGCGCAGCCGCGACCTAGGATCGCGCCGAATCGTTTCAACGAAATCCTCTCGCAATGTCCGCCGCCGCAATCGCCGTCATCGGCTCCACCCTGCTGGTTTCGGCCTTCGTCTCCGGCGTGTTCGGGATGGCCGGCGGCCTGGTGCTGCTCGGCGTTCTGCTGATCTATTTCGACGTCGCCACCGCGATGGTGCTGTTTTCGATCACCCAGCTCGGCGTCAACGGGCTGCGCACGCTGCACTGGCGCAGGTTCGTGCTGTGGCGGATCTTCTGGGGCTACGCCCTCGGCGGCGTGCTGGCCTTCGCGGTGATGCGCTACATCGCCTTCGTGCCGGAAAAGGCGTGGGTCTATATCCTGCTCGGCGCCACGCCGTTCATGGTGCAGGTGCTGCCGGAGAACGCGCGGCCCAGCATCGAATGGCGCGGCGTGTCGTTCCTGACCGGCATCCTCACCACCATCGTCCAGTTCATGGCGGGCGTGGGCGGGCTGTTCCTCGACATCTTCTTCCAGAAGAGCCGGCTCGACCGCAAGACCACCAACGCCACCAAGGCGGTGACGCAGACCTACAGCCACATTCTGCGCGGCGCGTATTTCGGCTCGCTCTCGGGCTGGGGTGACCTGACGGTCGAGGTCTGGGTGCCGGCGCTGGCGCTGTCGCTGGCCGGCGCTGCGGCCGCGCCGTTCGTGCTGGAGCGCATGAGCGACCACGGCTTCCGGCGATGGACGAGAGCCATCGTCTATACGCTGGCGGTCGTCTACCTCGTGCGCGGTGGCTGGATGCTGTGGACCGGCCATCCGGGCTGAGGGCCGCGGAGCCGGTTTGTCCGGCCTTTCCGGCAGGACTATCATCGCTCCGAATCGGGGGAGATTCTGCATGTGCGATCGATGCGACGGGCTGGCCGTGGGACGGCGTGGCTTTCTGGTGCTGGCTGCGGCCGCAACCGCGGGGTTCGTCCTGCCCTCGGGTCCGGCGCCCGCCGCGCCGGCCTCCGCCAGAACCGCGCTCGGCGCCGATGAAGCGCTCGCCGCGCTCAAGCGCGGCAACGCGCGCTATGTCTCGAACCCGGAGGTCTGCGCCGCCGATCTCGGCCGGCGCCGCGCCGACGTGGCGGGCGCGCAGGCGCCCTGGGCCGTCATCGTCGGCTGCTCGGACAGCCGGGTGCCGCCGGAGCTGCTGTTCGGCGGTCTCGGCGTCGGCGAGCTGTTCGTCGCGCGCAACGCCGGCAACATGGCCGACACCGCGACCATGGGCACCGTCGAGTACGGCGCGGCGGTGCTCGGCGCGCCGCTGGTTGTCGTGCTCGGCCATTCCCGCTGCGGGGCTGTCGCCGCCGCTTGCGACGTGGTGACGAAGAAGGCGACATTTCCGGGCGCGATCGGCCCGATGGTGCGGCCCATCGTTCCGGCTGCGCGCGCGGTCGCGGGCCGGCCGGGAGATTTCGTCGACAACGCGATCCGCGAAAGCGCGCGCCGGACGGCGGCGCTGATCGCCTCTCGTAGCCGGGTGGTGTCGCCGTTGGTGAAGGCCGGCAAGGTGAAGGTGGTCGCGGCGCGCTACGATCTGGCCGCCGGCACGGTCGAGTTCTTCGCCTGAGGGTGCGCGCGTCCGCGCCGGTCGCGCGGTCTACTGGCTCGCCCAGAGAATGCGGGCGATCCAGTCCACGTCCTCGACGGCCAGCGTGCGCTCCGGATGGTCGGCGTTGAGCGACTTCAGCTCCAGCACCCTGGCGGTCTGGCGCTTCAACTCCTTCACCATCACCTCGCCGGACTTGCTCTTGACCACCACCCGGTCGCCGCGCCGCACGGGGGCTGCCGGCGACACGATGATCACGTCGCCGTCGCGATAGGCCGGCAGCATCGAATCACCGGAGATCTCCAGCGCATAGGCGTTCTCGTCGCTGACCGCGGGAAACGCGATCTCGTCCCAGCCCTTGCCGACCGGGAAGCCGCCGTCGTCGAAATAGCCGCCCGCGCCGGCCTCGGCGAAGCCGATCAGCGGCACCGACTGCGCGGCGTTGCCGCCGTCGGTGATCAGCGAGACGAACTGCTCCACGCCGACGCCGGTGGCGGCCAGCGCCTTGGCGACCGACTCGGTGGAGGGCCAGCGCGCGCGTCCGTCCGGCGTGATGCGCTTGGACTTGTTGAAGGTCGTGGGATCCAGCCCCGACCGTTTGGCGAGCCCGGAGGGCGAAAGCTTGGCGCGGGCCGCGAGACGGTCCAGCGCCGTCCAGATCTGCGCGTGGGTGAGCATCGAGCTTGCCATCCCGATTGGCCCTTCCGGAAATGAGACTATCGTCCCTATATAGGAATTATAGCCTTGGAACGGGCATGTCCAGTCCTGCCTTGAAGAACGCTGTAACGGCCGATAGGGTCCGAAAATCCATCCGGAGCGCGACGTGATTGGCTTTTTCGACCGTCTGGCCAGGCCTTTGCTGCGGGCGCTCGATCCGGAAGACGCCCACGGCCTGGCCCTCAAGGGCCTGAAATTCGCCCCCCGCGGGCGCTCCGCCCCGGACGATTCGCGACTGGCCGTGCGCGCCTTCGGGCTGAGCTTTCCCAATCCGGTCGGCATGGCCGCGGGCTTCGACAAGCACGGCGAGGTGCCCGACGCGCTGCTGCGCGCGGGCTTCGGCTTCTCCGAGGTCGGCACGGTCACGCCGCTGCCGCAGCCCGGCAATCCGCGGCCGCGCCTGTTCCGGCTCAACCCGGACGAGGCGGTGATCAACCGCTTCGGCTTCAACAGCGAGGGCGAGGCGGCGGTGCTGGCGCGGCTCGCCGCACGCGCCGGGCGGGGCGGCATCCTCGGCGTCAACGTGGGCGCCAACAAGGATTCGCCGGACCGCGGAGCGGATTACGTCCGGCTGATCGAGGCCTTCGCCCCCGTGGCGGGTTACATCGCCGTCAACATCTCCTCGCCGAACACGCCCGGCCTGCGAAACCTGCAGCGCGCCTCCGAGCTGGACGACCTGCTGGCGCGCATCGTGGCGGCGCGCGACCGCGCCGCCGAGCGCGCCGGACCCACGCCGGTCCTGCTCAAGATCGCGCCGGACCTCACGCTCACCGAGCTGGACGACGTGGTCGGCATCGCGCGCGGGCGCGACCTCGACGGCATGATCGTGGGCAACACCACCATCGGCCGGCCCGCCTGGCTGAAGGATCGCGAGACCGCGCGCGAGGCCGGCGGCCTGTCCGGCAGGCCGCTGTTCCGGCTGTCCACGCGGATGCTGGCCGAGACCTATGTCCGCGTCGAAGGCCAGTTTCCTCTGATCGGCGTGGGCGGCATCGATTCCGGCCGGGCGGCGCTGGCGAAGATCCGGGCGGGCGCGGACCTGGTGCAGCTCTACAGCGCGCTGGTGTTCCACGGGCTCGGGCTGGTCGCGGCCATCAAGGCCGAGCTGGTCGACGCGCTCGACCGGGGCGATGCCGACACGCTCGCTGATCTCGTGGGTGTGGACGCCGCGGCCATGACCGCGGAGACCTGGCCGAACTGAAGGCGGGAATGCCCTCAGCGCCCGCCGGGCGCGCGCACCAGCCGGACGATCAGCCAGACCGGGACCACGATCACGGCGCCGAGCAGGAAATACTGCCAGAGCCATTCGACCGCGTCGAAACCCATGTTCCAGACCGAGCGGATCAGCCGCTCGACGCTGGCGAAGATGTTGCGCGGGTCGAGCCCGAGCGCGGTCAGCACCACGCCGACCAGGACCGAGAGCAGGATCAGCTTGACGATCACCGCGAGCGGCGAGCCGCCCATGAAGCGCTGGAAGCCGTTGGCCATCTGACAATCCCGTTCGCGATTCCCGCGCTCTCTATATCACGGCAACGGCCTGCTGCGCTGCCGCTGCCGTGCGTGATATGAGCATGCGCCATGGCCAGCCAACCGCTTTTCGTCTCCTCCGGCGACCTGATCGCCGACCAGCGCTACCGCTGGGCGCTGGACTATGCCAAGCGCGGCGATCCGGCCGCTGCCGCCGACATTCTGGAGCAGGTGGTGGAGACCGCGCCGGGCTTTGCCACCGCCTGGTTCGCGCTCGCCGTGCTGCGCGAGCGGATGCAGGACGGCAACGGCGCGGTCGCCGCGTTCCGCGCCGCCAGCGCCGCCGATCCGGAGGACTATCACGGCGCGCGGCTGCACCTCGCCCGGCTCGGCGCGGGCGACGCCACGCCCGGCATGACCGAGACCTACGTGCGCCGGCTGTTCGACCAGCACGCGCCGGAATTCGACGCCTTCCTGGTCGGCTGGCTGGGCTATTGCGGTCCGCTGGTGTTGCGGGAAACGTTGCAAAAGGCTCTCGGCGAGCCGCTGCGCTTCGGCCGCGCGCTCGATCTCGGCTGTGGCACCGGACTTGCGGGAGAGGCCCTCCGGCCGTTCTGCGATCGGCTCGCGGGCCAGGACATCTCGCCGGGCATGGTGGAGAAGGCGCGGGAGAAGGGCATCTACGACAGCCTCGAGGTCGGCGACCTCGCCGCGTTTCTGCACGCGCAGCCGGCCGGCGGAGCCGACCTCGTTCTGGCCGCCGACGTGTTCGTGTATTGCAGCGACCTCGCTCCCATTGCGCAGGCGGTCGCGCACGCGCTTGCGCCGGACGGGGCGTTCGCCTTCACGGTCGAGGCGCTGGCGGACGGCGGCGTGCGCTTGCAGGACACGCTGCGCTATGCCCACGGGGAGGATCATGTTCAGGCGGCGCTGGCGTCGGCGGGTCTCGCGCCACGGTTGCTGGAGCGGGTTTCGACCCGCACCGAGAAGGGGGCGCCGGTGCCGGGCCTGGCCGTGGTCGCCGGCCGGCGTCCGTCTCAAAGCTAATCCACGAGGCGGGGCGCTTCGCCGCCGATAGGGCGATTGTCAACCTTATGGATGGAATCCGCTCGCCCATGGGGGCGCGAATCGTCCATAAATCGCCGGACCGGATGCGGGTGGGGCCGTTCCGGTTCACTGGAAATGGAAACGAGGGCGCTTCAGGCGACGGCTTTCGCGAGCCGTGCGCACAGGGGCAGGGGAGATTCCGGATGATGCGCATCGGCATTGGCGCCGCTTCGCGCGCGGCATGTCTGGCGATGCTGGTTGCGCCGGCGCTGGCTTCGGGCGCGGCGGCGCAGAATGCGCCACGCGGCTTTCCGCTCGATCGCGAGTACAAGGGCGTCTCGATCAGCGGCTTCGACGTGCAGCGCAGCGGGCTGACGTTCAAGGTGACGCGCGACGCCAAGGGTGGCCGGATCGTGGCCGCCGGCTCGGGCGGCTGCAACGCCTGGAGCGCGACGCTGCTGTTCCGCGACGAGGAGCAGTTCGACGTCAGCGAGGTCGTCACCACCCGCAAGTTCTGCGGCAAGCCGAAGATGACGACCGAGGAGGCGTTCATGACCACGCTGAAATCGGCGCATCGCTGGCGCGTGGACGGCAACCGGCTGATCCTGGAGGGCGAGGCCGGGCGCCTGCTGCTCACCTCGGCCGGCGCATCGCCCGCCTCGAAGAGATCGCCGAAGTCCTGAGGCGGCGTCAGTCCTTGCGGAACACGACGCTGGCGAACCAGCCGGTCAGCAGCGCCATCATGACGGTGGCGAGGCCGTAGAGCAGTCCGTAATGGTGGGCCGCGCTGGCGACGAACTGCTCGAAGCCGACCTTGACCAGCTCGAATGCCGAGGTGTTGCGGGCCAGCAGCTTGCCGTCGGCCAGAAGCTCGACCTCGACCTCGTAGTTGCCGACCTGCGCGATCGCCGGGATCGGGATGCCGGCGCGGAACACGGTCGGCGTCAGCATGGTCACGCCATTGCTGCGCTGGGTGTAGAGGCCCTGCTCCTCCTTGAGTCGGATGAAGTTCTGGCGAAACGGATCGGTGAGGACGGTGTTGGCCACGTCCGGGCCGATGCGCTGGCGCAGCAGCGTGTGGTCGAAGCCGATCTGGAGCCGGCGCAGCGTGTCGGCGTCGGCGATCTCCGCGAACGGCCGGTTGGCGAAGGAGACGAGATAGCTCGGCACGCCGATGAATTCGCGCGAGGAGGCGTTCGCCCAGATGCCCAGTACGCGCTCCTTGTGGCGCGTCACCAGCGTCTGCCGCGGGCCCATGATGGTGACGGCGATGTCGTAGCGGCGGGCCGGCTGCCGCGCCTCCGGCCGGTCAGGCTCGATCGTGCCGAACAGCACGATCGAAGTGCCGGTGAAGCTGGAATTGACCAGCACCTGATGCCGCGAGATCGACAGCACGAGCTGCTCGGCGCGGGCCGGCGCGCCGGCGGTCGCGAGGGCGGCCAGCAGGATCGCGGCGGCGAAGGCGCGGGCCCGCGTCATCCCTCGCCTCCGATGATCCGGATCGAATAGAGGTCGTCGGGCTGCAGCACGAGCTGGAACGCGAAGCGCAGGCCGACGGCGAACACCAGCACGCCGAGCAGCAGCCGCAGCCGCTCGCCGCGCATGTTCTGCCCGGCGCGCGCGCCGAACTGCGCGCCGATCACGCCGCCGACCATCAGGATCAGCGCCAGGACGGCGTCCACCAGCGGGTTGGTGACCGCGTGCATCACGGTGGCCGATGCCATCGTGATCAGCGTCAGGACCATCGAGGTGCCGATCACGGTCGCGGTCGGAACGCGCAGGAAATAGATCAGCATCGGCACGAGGATGAAGCCGCCGCCGATGCCCATGATAGCGCCGACGAAGCCGATGATCAGGCCGATGCCCCAGACCGGGATCAGCGAGACATACATCTTCGAGCGCTTGAACCGGAACTTGAGCGGCAGGCCGTGGACCCAGGTGTGGGCGCCGCCGCGGCGCGGGATCGCCGGCCGGCCCTTCTGCTGGCGCACGATCGCGCGCACGCTTTCGTTGATCATCAGCCCGCCGACGATGCTCAGCAGCGCGACGTAGGACAGGCCGATGGTGATGTCGAGCTGGTCGAGCGAGCGCAGCAGCGTGAACAGCCAGACCCCGCCCGCGGTGCCGAGGATGCCGCCCCCCAGCAGCATCAGCGCCAGCGGCATGTCGATCGCCTTGCGCCGCCAGTAGGAGATCGCGCCCGAGGCCGACGACGCGGCGATGTGGCCGGTCACGCTCGCCACCGCCACCGCCGAGGGGATGCCGATGAAGATCAGCAGCGGCGTCATCAGGAAGCCGCCGCCGATTCCGAACATCCCCGAGATGAAGCCCACCGCCAGCCCCATGCCAAGCACCAGAAAGATGTTGACCGGAAGTTCGGCGATGGGGAGGTAGATCTGCACGCGCTGTCGGGCCGCGGTTTGGGACGTTCGTCCGGACGTTCAGGGCAGAGGACGGCCGCCGTGATTCCCGGCGTCCATCGGCACTCCTATAGGCTCGATTGCGGGGCTCTGCACGCAAATGTCGCGCGTGCGACGATTTCCGTCATGTCGGCTGCGCGGCCGGCGCCGCCGCGGCCGCACGGGCTCAGCGGGCTGCGGCCGCCGGGCGGGTCCGCGCCGGCTGCGCGGCGGCGTTGCGGTCCCAGCCCCCGGGCGGGACATGCAGCTCGGTCGCCTCGGCCGGCTCCCGCTCCGCGGTGAAGGTCTGCGCGGCGAGCCGCGCCGCCGCCAGCGTGGACTTGTCGAGACGCGCGCCGACGTCGTCGCGCTTCTTGCCAGCGTCGCGGTCGCCGCCGGCGGCGGCCAGCGCGAACCACCGGTAGGATTCCGCCAGGTTCTGCTGCACGCCGATGCCGCGGGCGTAGAGGATCGCGAGGTTGTACTGGCTGTCGGCGACGCCGTGGCCGGCGGCCTTGCGGAACCATTGCGCGGCGGTCCGGTAGTCGGGCTTGCCGTCGATGCCCTCGGCATAGAGGACCGCCAGGTTGTGCATGGCCTTGGCGTGGCCCTTGTCGGCGGCGGCGAGGTAGAGCTTGCGGGCGGCCTGCGCGTCTTTCCGGACGCCCTCGCCCTTCTCGTTCAGGCTGGCGAGCCGGAACTGGGCGGGCGCGAAGCCGGACTGGGCGGCGCGACTGAGCCAGCGCGCGGCCTCCTCGAAGTTCTGCGGCACGCCCCGGCCCTCGACGTAGCGCATCCCCAGCTCGTACTCGGCTGCGGCCTGGCCCGCGGCCAGCGCCGCGCGCAGCACCGGGCCGACCGAAGCCGGCAGCGAGCCGAGCGCGGCCGTCTGGCCCGCGGGGGCCTGCGGCTGCGCGGCGGGGGTCTGGCGCGCCGGCGGGTTGCTGCCGATCGAGCCGGTGACGTCCGGGGCCTTCGGCAGCGACAGGACGGTGCGGGGGTCGAAGAACGAGTTGCGGTTGCCGATCTGGCCGGTCGGCTCGGGATCGACTCCGGTCGGAGGCTGCGGCAGCGGCTCGTCAGGCGTCGGCATCGAGCGGGCGGGGGCCGCGGGCCGGCTGGCGGGAGCGGCGGGTTCCGGCGTGACCAGCGCGGGCTCCCCGGGCGTGACCGCGGGCGGCTGCGAGATGGCGGCTGGCGGGGTCGCCGGCATCAGGAAGTCCATCGCGGTCTGCAGCACGCCGAGCACGATCACCACGACGCTGGTGGCGATCAGCAGCGTCTTGCCGTGCTTCATCAGCTTGCCGCGCAGGGACGGGGGCGCCGGAATGGCGTCGGCGGCTTCGAGCAGGAGTGGCTCCTGCTCGAACGCCGGCTGCGGTTTCGGGGCTGCCGGCGGTAGCTCGGGCTGCCGGGCCTTCGGCTTGGCTTTCGTCTTGGGCGCGACCGGGGCGGGCTCCGCCGCGATCCGGGCGGCGTTGCGGGCGGCGGCGATGGCGGCGGGCTTGCCGCCGGTCTCGGGCGCGGGCGGCCGGGCGGGGCCGAGGGCGGCCTCGGAGGCGGCGATGCGGGCCGCGGGCGAGCCGGGCTTGATCCGGGGCGCGCCCATGCCGGGCTCGAGCGGCGTGTCGGGCGGCAGGTGCGGGTCGATCGGCCGGCGCGGCTCGGGCCGCTGCGGGGCCGGGCGCGCCCGCTGCTGCGGCGCGGGCGGCGGCGCGACGGCGGCCGGCGGGGCCGGCTGGGGCATCGGGGCGGCGACCGGTGCGGGAGCGGGCTCCGGCGGCAGGATCTGCTGGTCGGGCACCTGAAGCTGCGCGGCATGTGGCAGGTGCTGGGCGGGCGCAGGCGGCGCGTCCTCGGCGCGCGGTCTGCGTGGCACGCCGCCGTTGTCGCGCAGTTCGCCGACCGCAACCAGCAGGTCGGCGATGCCGCGCTCCATGGCGGCGAGGCTGCCGAGCCGGGCGTCGGAGGAATCGAGCTTCTCGAACAGCTTGACGATGCGGTCTTCCAGGCTGCGCAGCGCGACCTGGTCGCCCTGCGAAAGCTGGCTGCGCTCGAGCTGCTCGGTCAGCGTGCGGATCGAGGCGGCGAGTTCAGGCGGTGCGCTGCGCCCGGTCTCCACCAGCGAGGCGATGCGCTGGTCGAGGGCCGCGATCGCATCCGCGCCGCCGGTCGCGGCGGTGCGCTCGAAACGGTCGGCGAGGCCACGCACCTCGGCCGCAAGCTGCGCCAGCGCGCCGTCCGAGGCGACGTTGGAGACGAGGCCGCGCAGCGAGCCGATGGCGTGCTCGATCTGGTGGAACGCGCCGGGGTCCTGTTGCGACATCGAGATCTGGTCGATCTTGCGGGACAGGCCGCGCACCGCCTCGTCCACGCCGACCAGGCTTTCCGCCGGCGTCAGTCCGCGCAGGGTGTCGCGCACCTCCGCAAGCCCGTGCTCCAGCCCGGCCAGGATCGAGCCGTCCGCGCCCGCGCTTGCGTTCCGGATGTGGTCGACGCGCTCGGAGAGCGCGCGGATCTCGTGCTCGAGCGCCTCGACGGCGCGCCGCGGCAGAGCTTCGGTGAGTGCGCGGCCGATCTCGGCCAGGTCGCCGCGCAGCGCCCCCAGCACCTCCTCGTAAGGCCGGTGCAGCGCCGCGATTTGCGAGGTGATGTCGCGCAGATGGCTTTCGAGGCCGCTCAGGTCCGGCATGACCAGTTGCGGCGCCGGCGCCTGCATGGCGGATGCCGGCGCGGGTGCTGATGCGGGAGCCGGCTCGCCGTCGAGCGCGCGCTGGCGCGCCGAGATTTCCAACGCCCAGGTGTTGGGACCAAGGGGACCTGCGCTGGGTGCTGCCTCGGCGTGGGCGGGGGCTTCCGCATAAGCAGGCACGGGAATCGGAGCCGGCGCTGGGGCCGGCATCGGCGGGGGCGGCGGCGCGGCGTAGACCGGCGCCATCGGCGGGGAATAGACGTTCTGGGGCAGATAGGCCGGGCGGCGCGCCTCCGCGGCGGCGGTCGCGGCGCGGCCTTCGGCGATTACCTGGTCGAGCCGGCGGTCGAGACGCTCGATGGCCTCCGCGACTCGGTCGGGGTTGCGATCTCCCGAGCGGTCTTCGGGCTCCGGGCGGGCGGCGCGCTCGGAACGGGCCTGGCGCGGATCGCGCTCCTCGTCCTCGTCCTCGTCCTCGTCGTATTCGACCCGCGCGGTGGCACGCTTGCCGTTGCCACGCGCGACCCGCGCGAGCTGGCGGGTCAGATCGTCGAGACGCTCGGTGACTTCGGCGAGGTTCTCGCTCAGCGAGTCCCCCTCGTCGTCCTCGTAATCTCGCGATGATCTGCGTTTCTGCCGCACGCGATGGTCAGTCTTTGTCTGGTTGACCGGCGCCGGCGGGGCCCGTGAGCCGGCACTTGTCAGAAAAGCGGGAAAATCAAAGCGGTCCTGCGTCGCTGCCGAGACTTTTCGGGATTGCGGTAAACAAGCGGTTAACGCCCCGCCGCTTGGGGCCTTTTCGGGCAGAAATAAGCCGCTCGGCCGGAGGGCTCGGGAGCCGGCCGCCGCCCGTTAACGGTCCATTAACCGGGCCCGCCGCCGCCCAGCGCAAAACGGCCCCGGCGGGATGGACGCCGGGGCCGTTCGCGGTGCCGGACCTGTGGGCGGGGTCCGGCTCCGTCGCGGGGACGGTGGAGCCTTTCAGTTCACGAGAACTGCACCGTCGCACCGGATTCCTGTGGTCCACACATGCGCCTGGCCGAGCCGGACCCCGAGTCCGGCCAGGACGCCCGACAGCAGACTGTCGAGCGGCTTGAGGGCGCCGGCGAGGATGCCGGCGACGGTCGATTGCAGGGCGCCGGGCAGGCCGAGCCCCAGACCCAGCACCTGGACGTCGAGGTCGAGCCCGCCCACCAGCTTCGACAGCAGCGACGAGGTGTAATCGGTGGTCGAGACTGTCTTCTTGGTCTGGCGGCCGATCTCGCCGTGACTGAAGGTGACGCTCCGGGCCGACAGATTGGTGGCAGCGGCCTGCGCGCGCCCCGTCACGCGGAGCAGCGCGGCGTCCACCAGCGTCGCCGGGCCGGGCCGGGGCGGGCTCGCGAAGTTCGTCATCATCGCGGGCGTGACGTTGCCGACCCAGGCGTCCAGCAGGGCGGGCCGCACGCCGAGCGTGACGGTCGAGGCCGTGACGTTCGGGTAGCCGCATTTTACCGCCTCGAGCGTGGCGGTGGCGGAGGCCAGCTCCAGATAGATCGGCAGGCGCACCGCGGCGATGCCGCCCGCACCCGCCAGCGTCACGTCGAGCAGCAGCCGGGTCTGCGCCGTGTGGGCGCTGGCGCCCGGCCCGCCCACGGCGGTCCAGCTCGCGCCGCGCGGCCGCTCGCCGATTGCCAGCCGCAGCGTGGCCCCCGCGATGCCCGGCAGGTTGACGTTGAGCCCGACCGCGGCCTGGTTCTGGCCGTTGGCGATCTGCGCCACCGCCGAGACCATGTCGAGGGCGTTGGCGGCGAAGTCCACCTGGGGCGCCTGCCCGATGCTCAGATGGCCGTAGGGGCCGACGCTGGTGAGCGCGTTGAGCGGGATGCGGGCGGAGGCGTTGCGCACGCCCTGTGCGATCGTGTTGAGCGCCTGCACCGCCGCGTTGTTGCCGTGTGCGGCGCGGCCGGTGTCCACCATCGCGCCCATCACGTCGGACACCTTCACGTCGCGCTCGAGCAACGAGTTGTAGGTGCCGCCGGTCGCGTGGATGCGCGCAGCCAGCGCGTCGGCAAACCTGAACATGTCGAGGTTGGCGTTGAGCAACGCCTGGTAATCCATCACCGACAGCGACAGCTGGGTGCCGAGCATGCCGCCGAGAAGCTGGTTCAGCATCCCGCCTTCCAGCGCGAGCAGGCCGGAGCCGATGGCGAAGGAGGCGAAGGAGGTCTGGGTGGCGGTCGCTGTGGTGCGGACCTCGAAGCGGTCCTTGCCGGTGAGCAGGCGGCCGAGGAACAGCGGCGTGGTGGAGCGCACCGACACCTGCACGGCGTTGGCCTCGGCGACGCCTCCGGGCCTGAAGCGCTGCGCGGGCGGAACGGCCGCATCGGCGGTGTAGGTGCCGACCACCACCTCCCGCAGCTCGCCGTCGGGCAGGCTGTTGCGCTGTACCGTCGCGGTCGCGGCCCGGGCCGCGTTGGGGAGGTCGGTGGCGGCGGCGATGGCGGCGAGGTCGGCCGTGCTCTGCGCCTTGCGGCGGTCCGCGAACATGCGGCCGACGTCCACGCCGAACGCGCCCACGCCCAGCATCACGCTCAGCACCAGGCCGCTCACCACGGCGATGGCACCTTTCTCGTCGCGGATGAGGGAGCGCATCGCTTTCATCGCGGCCCTCAGTAGCCGCCGCGCTGGATCGCGGCCGCGCGCACGATCGTCGGCGAGGGCGCGGGCACGATGGCCGGCAGCGCGTAGATGAACATGCCGGAGGCGTCGTAGCTGACGGTGACGACATAGACGCCGGCGTTGTCCGCGGCGCTGCCGGCGCGCACCGTGAGCCGGTCGCGTTCGATCAGCGGATAGGACTGCACGTTGGCCACGACGTAGGATTGCGCCAGCGCGCCGCGCTCCTCGTCGTTCAGGCCGGCTACCGAGGAGCGCGCGGCCTCGGCCGCAAGCTGCTGCACGCCGTGCACCACCGCGAGATAGGCGCCGTAGATCACGATGCCGAACATCATGAACATGAACAGCGGAAACACGATTGCGAATTCGACCGCCGTGGCCCCCGTCCGGGACCGGCGAAACCGCGTCAGCAGGGTTGCGTGCGCTGTCATGACGCTCATGAGATCATCACAACCATTGCGAGTATGTTAAAAGAGGGCGATTCGGAATTGCGATCTGGCCTACATTTTCCTGCAATCGGTGATTGAGATTTATGTTGTGACGCCGGGGCCGCCGGCGGCCCGCGCGGTCCGAACCGGATGCTCCATCGCGCGTTGAAGGAGCCGGATCGCCGCCATGCTTAACGGCGCTTCAATGCGTCGGTGCGAGGATGCGTTCCTGCCGCTCTCGGCCGATCCGCGATCCGGGGAGGGACCACGATGCCGACTTACAAGGCTCCCGTCGAAGACGTCCGGTTTCTGTGGAAGGACGTTTTCCACGTGGACCGCCATTCCAACCTTCCGGGCTTCGCGGATGCGTCGCCGGACGTGGTGTCCGCGATCCTCGACGAGGCCGCGAGGTTCTGCGAGGAGGTGCTCGCTCCCCTCAACCGCACCGGCGACGTCGAGGGCTGCACGCGCCATCCGGACGGCAGCGTCACGACGCCCGGGGGCTTCGTCGACGCCTTCCGGCAGATGCGCGAGGGCGGCTACATCGGCGTGTCCGTTCCCGCGGAGTACGGCGGCATGGGTCTGCCGGTGACGCTGACCGAAGCGGTCAACGAGTTCCTGTGCTCCGCCAACATGGCCTTCGCCATGTATGCGGGGCTGACGCAGGGCGCGATCGCGGCGCTGCTCGCGCACGGCTCGGATGAGCAGAAGGCGCTGTACGTCCCCCGGATGGTGACCGGCGAGTGGACCGGCACCATGAACCTGACCGAGCCGCATTGCGGCACCGACCTCGGGCTCCTGCGCACAAAGGCCGCGAAGCAGGCCGACGGCAGCTACAGGATCACCGGCACCAAGATCTTCATCTCGGCCGGCGAGCACGACCTGGCCCCGAACATCGTGCATCTGGTGCTGGCGCGCATCGAGGGCGCGCCCGAGGGCACGCGCGGCATCTCGCTGTTCGTCGTCCCCAAGGTCCTGCCGAACCCGGATGGCTCGCTCGGGCAACGCAATGCGGTCGCCTGCGGCTCGCTCGAGGAGAAGATGGGCATCCACGGCAACGCCACCTGCGTCATGAACTACGACGGCGCGACCGGCTGGCTGGTGGGCGAGGAGAACCGCGGCCTGACCGCGATGTTCACGATGATGAACGAGGCCCGGATCGCGGTCGGCGTGCAGGGCCTCTCGCAGTCCGAGGTCGCCTACCAGAACGCGGCGGCCTATGCGAAGGAGCGACTGCAGGGCCGCGCGCTGTCGGGCGCGAAGGACAAGGACCGGCCCGCCGATCCGATCATCGTGCATCCGGACGTGCGCCGCACGCTGATGACCATCCGGGCGTTCAACGAGGCCGCGCGCGCGCTGGTGATGTGGACTGCGATCTCCTCCGATCTCGCGCATCGCGCCGACGATGAGACCACCCGCCGGGCGGCCGACGACCACGTCGGCCTGATGACGCCGGTGGTCAAGGGCGTGCTCACGGACATGGGCTTCGCCAACGCCGTGCTGGCGCAGCAGGTGTTCGGCGGCCACGGCTACATCGCCGAGCACGGCATGGAGCAGTTCGTGCGCGACGCGCGCATCGCCATGATCTACGAGGGCACCAACGGCATCCAGGCGCTCGACCTCGTGGGCCGCAAGCTGCCGAAGGACGGCGGTCGCGCCTTGCAGGCGTTCTTCGCCGAGGTGCAGGGGCTGGTCAAAGAGCATTCCGCCGACGCGGGCATGAAGCCGTTCGCCGAGCCGCTCGGCCGGGCGCTCGGCCATCTCCAGCAGGCGACCATGTGGTTCATGGCCCATGCGATGGCCAAGCCGGACAACGCCGGCGCCGGCGCGACCGACTACATGCACCTTTTCGGACTGGTGGCGCTCGGCACCATGTGGCTCCGCATGGCCGCGGCCGCCCGCGAGAGGCTGAAGGCCGGCGCCGATCCCCGGATGGAGGCGAAGCTCGTGACCGGCCGCTTCTTCATGGAGCGCATGCTGCCGGAGACAGGCGCGCTGGTCGCGCGCATCCAGGCCGGCGCGGATACGGTCATGGAACTGCCGGCCGAGGCGTTCTAAATAGAGTCCGACGCGGCCGGACCCCGGAGCATCCCATGACCGACGCCTTCATCTACGATCACGTTCGCACGCCGCGCGGGCGCGGCAAGGCGGACGGCGCGCTGCACGAGGTCACGGCGCTGGCGCTCGCCGCCGAGCCGCTCAAGGCGCTCAAGGCGCGCAACGGTCTCGATCCCGCGCTGGTGGACGACGTGGTGCTGGGCGTGGTCGATCCGGTCGGCGAGGCCGCGGCCGACATCGCGCGGCAGGCCGCGCTGGTCGCAGGCTACGGCGAACAGGTGCCGGGCGTGCAGATCAACCGCTTCTGCTCGTCCGGTCTCGAAGCGGTCAACATGGCCGGCCAGCACCCAATCCTCGTGACCCGAGGCGACCTTCTGGGCGGCCATG
>CAZZCV010000046.1:26797-27585 GCA_964653225.1 uncultured Rhodoplanes sp.
CGGCTATGGCGACGGCGTTCCGGGCGTGCAGATCAACCGCTTCTGCGCCTCGGGGCTGGACGCGGTGAACTTCGCGGCCGCCGAGGTGATGTCCGGCCAGCACGACATGACCATCGGCGGCGGCGCCGAATCCATGAGCCGCGTCGGCATCGGTGCGGCCGGCGGGGCGTGGCCGGTCGATCCGTCGATCGCGGTGCCGGCCTACTTTCTCCCGCAAGGCATCTCCGCCGACCTGATCGCGACCAAGTATGGCTTCTCGCGCGACGACGTGGACGCCTATGCGGTCGAGAGCCAGCGGCGGGCGGCCGAGGCGTGGAGCGAGGGGCGCTTCAGGAATTCGGTGCTGACGGTCCGCGACGTCAACGGCATCCCGCTGCTCGACCGGGACGAGCACATGCGTCCCGGCACCACGATGCAGACCTTGGCGCAGCTAGCGCCGTCGTTCGCGCAGATGGGCGAGATGGGCGGCTTCGACGCCGTGGCGGTGCAGCGCTATCCGGAGATCGAGGCGATCGACCACGTCCACACGCCGGGCAATTCGTCGGGCATCGTGGACGGAGCGGCTGCCGTGCTGATCGGCAACAAAGCGGCCGGGGAGGCCGCGAAGCTGAAGCCGCGCGCGCGCATCCGCGCCTTCGCCAACATCGGTTCCGAGCCGGCGATCATGCTGACCGGGCCGATCCCGGTCACCGAGAAGGTGCTGAAAAGGGCCGGCATGAGCAAGGCCGACATCGACCTGTTCGAGCTGAACGAGGCCTTTGCGTCCGTCGTGCTGCGCTACATGCAGG
>CAZZCV010000047.1:0-5938 GCA_964653225.1 uncultured Rhodoplanes sp.
GGCCTATCCGCTCGACTTCATCCCGAACGCCTCGCGCTCGGGCATGGCGAGCCACCCGAAGAACATCATCTTCCTCGCCGCCGACGCCTACGGCGTGATGCCGCCGATCGCCAAGCTGACCCCGGCGCAGGCGATGTATCACTTCCTCTCGGGCTACACCGCGAAGGTCGCGGGCACCGAGAAGGGCCTGGTCGGCGTGGAGCCGGAGTTCTCGACCTGCTTCGGCGCGCCCTTCCTGCCGCGCCCGCCGGCCGAGTACGGCCGCCTGCTGCGCGACTACATCGCCAAGTACAACGTCGATTGCTGGCTGGTGAACTCGGGCTGGACCGGCGGCATCTACGGCGTCGGCCATCGCATGCCGATCAAGGTGACGCGCGCGCTGGTCACCGGCGCGCTCGACGGCTCGCTGAAGAACGTCAAGTTCCGCACCGACAAGTACTTCGGCTTCGCGGTCCCGACCGAGGTGCCGGGCATCGAGACCAAGCTGCTGAACCCTGACCAGACCTGGGCCGACGCCAAGGCGTTCGACGAGACCGCCCGCAAGCTGGTCGGTCTGTTCCAGAAGAACTTCGCCAAGTACGAGAAGACCGTGGACGCCGAGGTGCGCGCCGCGGCTCCCGAACTGCGCGAGGCGGCGGAGTAATTCCGCTTCCACGTCATGAAGCGCAAGGGCGGCCTTCGGGCCGCCCTTTTTCGTCGGGCTCCGTCGCCTCGGCGCGCCCCGGCGCCCTGTGCCGCGCCGTCGACACGCAGCCGCCGACCGAATAAAAATTGCGGGCGCGCCGCGGAGCGCGGCGGAGGGACGGATGCAAACGCTGCTTCTGGGGCGCAACGGTCCGGCGGTTTCGGAGGTCGGGCTCGGGTGCATGGGCATGGCCGGCGGCTACGGTCCGGCGGACGACGGCGAGAGCATCGCGACGATTCACGCCGCCCTCGATGCGGGCGTGACCTTCCTCGACGCCGGCGACTTCTATGGCCACGGCCACACCGAGATGCTGCTGCGCGACGCGCTCAAGGGCGGGCGGCGCGAGCGCGCCTTCGTCGCGATCAAGTTCGGTGCGCAGCGCTCGCCCGGCGGCCCCTTCCTCGGCGACGACGGCCGGCCCAGCTCGGTGAAGAACTTCCTCGGCTATTCCCTCAAGCGGCTCGGCACCGACACCATCGACCTCTACCAGCCGGCGCGGCTCGATCCCGAGGTGCCGATCGAGGACACCATCGGAGCCATCGCCGACATGGTGAAGGCCGGCTATGTCCGCCATATCGGCCTGTCGGAGGTGGGCGCTGCCACCATCCGCCGCGCCTGCAAGGTGCATCCCATCGCCGCGCTGCAGATCGAATATTCGCTGATGAGCCGGGGCATCGAAGCGGACATCCTGCCGGCCGCGCGCGAATGCGGCCTGGCGCTGGTGGCCTATGGCGTGCTGGCGCGCGGCCTGCTCGGCGACGGCGCGCGCGCCTCGCAATCGGTCGGCGAAATCCGCAGCCGCCAGCCGCGCTTCGCCGGGGAGAACTTCGCCCGCAACGTCGCGCTCACCGACGCCCTGCGGGCGGTCGCGCAGGACAAGGGCTGCACCACCGCGCAGCTCGCCATCGCCTGGGTCCGCTCGCGCGGACCGGACGTGCTGCCGCTGATCGGCGCGCGACGCCGCGACCAGTTGAAGGAGGGGCTGGGCGCGCTCGGCGTGACGCTTTCGGCCACGGATCTCGCGCGGATCGAGGCCGCGGTCCCGGCCGGCGCGGTGGCGGGCGAGCGTTACCTTCCGGCCGTGCTGTCCCACATGGACAGCGAGCATCCGCACGGCGGGCGCGCCTGACATGCAGGTCCTGGTGATTGGAGCCGGCGTGGTGGGGCTCGCGGCCGCGCGCGCCGCTGCGCTCGCGGGTCACGACGTGATCGTCGCGGAGAAGACCAGGGGCATCGGCAACGGCGTGTCCTCGCGTAACAGCGAGGTGATCCACGGCGGCATGTATTATCCGACCGGCTCGCTGCGCGCGCATCACTGTCCGCGCGGCCGGCGGATGCTCTACGACTTCTGCGCCTCGCACGGCGTGCCGCACCGCAAATGCGGCAAGCTGATTGTCGCCACCGAGCAGGCCGAGGTCTCGAAGATGGAGGCGATTCTCGCCCAGGGTCTTGCCAACGGCGTCGAGGGCTTCGAGTTGATCGAGGGTGCGGCTGCGCGGGCGCTGGAGCCCGAGCTGAATTGCGTCGCGGCGCTGCGCTCGCCGGAGACCGGCATCATCGACAGCCATGCGCTGATGAATGCGCTGCGCGGCGACCTCGAGGATCGCGGCGGCATGATCGCCTTCGCGACGCCCGTCGAGCGGCTCACGCCGGTGCAAGGCGGCTGGAGCGTGCGCTTCGGCGGCCGCGAGCCGGGCGTCTTCGAGGTCGATGCGGTGGTGAACTCGGCGGGGCTCGGCGCGCAGGCGCTGGCGTGCGCGACCGACGATTATCCGGCGGGGCGGGTGCCGCGGCTCGTGCTCGCGCGCGGCAATTATTTCGGCTACGCGGGTCGCCCGGCGTTCTCGCGGCTGATCTATCCCGCGCCGCGCATCGACGGTGGGCTCGGCACCCACGTCACGCTCGACCTCGCCGGCCGCATGCGCTTCGGCCCCGATGTCGAATGGATCGACGAGGAAAACTACGATGTCGATCCCAGACGCGCGGATTCGTTCTACGCCAGCATCCGCCGCTACTGGCCGGGCCTGCCCGACGGTTCGCTGGTGCCGGATTACGCCGGCATCCGGCCGAAGCTCACCGGCCCCGGCGAGCCGGCCGCGGACTTCCGGATCGACGGGCCTGCGCAGCACGGGATGCGCGGGCTGGTGCACCTGTTCGGCATCGAATCGCCGGGCCTGACCTCGTCGATGTCGCTGGCCGAGGCGGTGCTGGCGGAGTTGGATTAGGAGATCAGCGCGAAAGCTGGACGCTGCGGCTCACGTTGCGGCGCTCGCGCGGCGTGACACTGCCGGTCTGGTCCGTCACCGGCTCGATCGTCTCGACCGTGGGCGTGGTCGGGGCGGGCCTCACCTCGGTCTGCGACAGCCGGCGCGCCCATTCGCCGGCGTTGGGATTGATCGGCGTGAACTGCGCCGCCTTCGTGCGGTCGCGACCCCGGTAGGTGGCGAGTCCTTCATTGGTGGCCACGATGTCGCCGGGCTTCAGGGTGGGATCGTCGGCCACGTCAACGCGTGCAAGACCGAAGGCGTCCCGGCCGTTGCAGGTGCAGTTCTCCACCACGCGCTCGCGGAAGACGAAGGCGTTCTGCAGGTCGGAATAGCGGGTCCCGCCCGACACGGCATGGTCGATCTTGCCGCCGCCGTAGAACACCTGGGTCTGGCTCGCCGGGCAGAACGACTTGCACAGCTCGGCGGGCGACGTCGAGCCCTGGCGCTGGAGAGGGAAGAAGCGGCCGTCGCAGGTGCGCACGCAATAGGCCTGTCCGCCGCCGACGTGGTGGTCGCCTGCGGGACGGCGGCGCTCACCGCCGAAGCCGAACGGATCGGCGAACGGCGTGGCGCTGGACGGCAGGTGAATCTGCTGGGAGGCGCGGCGCAGCCCGCCGAACAGGGCTTCGAGCAGCCCCTGGGCCGACGCCTGAGGCGCGGGCAGGGCCACGGCCGCCGCCAGCGCGACAAGGCCGATGCCTGCGGCGCGCCGGGTTGCTCTGAAACGGGGGCGGATGGACACGTCGGTCTCCCGATACGCCGGATGCCTTGACTGATCCGGCGCTGCATCCACTCAACGCAGCGCCGCAGGAATGGTTGCGTCCAGGGGATGGGTCGGCGCGGCGGGACGGCCGGTTCAGGGCCGCGTCCGCGCGGCCGCCGATCCGGAGCGCGGCGCTACCTTTCGGCTCCGGCCGTTACTTTGGAGTAAAGCTGTGGGGTGCGCGCCGCCCCAATCTGGGACAGATCGCGGCAGGCCGATCAGCCGAGGAAAAGCCAGCCCGCGACCAGGAAGATCGGAAGCAGGATGCCGCCCGACCACAGCATGTAGCCGAAGAACGACGGCATCCGCACGCCCATCTGCCGGGCGATGGCGTAGACCATGAAGTTGGGCGCGTTGCCGATGTAGGTGTTGGCGCCCATGAACACCGCGCCGGTCGAGATCGCGACCAGCGTGCCGGCCATCGTGGTCATCAGCACCTTCGGGTCGCCGCCGGCCAGCTCGAAGAACACGAGATAGGTCGGCGCGTTGTCGAGGAACGACGACAGCGCGCCCGTGAGCCAGAAATAAGCGAGGTTGTTCGGCGTGCCGTCCGCGTTGCTGACCAGTCCGAGCAGCGGCGCGAAGACGCCTTTGGGGCCGGCCTGCAGCATCGCGATCACCGGAACCAGGCAGATGAAGATGCAGGCGAACAGGATCGCGACCTCGCGGATCGGTCCCCAGCCGAAGTCGTTGCCGGAGCGGCAATAGGGCTTGGTCAGCTTCAGCGAGGCGAACACGACGGCGACGAAGATCGCGTCGCGGATGATGTTCTGGAGCTGAAGCTCGACGCCCATGATCGTGAAGGTGACGCCGGGCTTCCACCACGCGCTCATCAGGATCGCCGCGATCACCACGCCGATCAGCGCGAAGTTGACGAGACCGTGCAGCCGCAGCGGCGAGTCCGGCGTCGGGTCCCTCGGGTGGGGCTTTTTCTCTTCCTTGCCGTGCAGATACCAGTCGAGCGCGACGAAGACGACGAGCAGGATGCCGGAAACGAACAGCATCTCGGTGAGCAGATGCGTGGTGGTCCAGAAGAAGTCCACGCCCTTGAGGAAGCCGACGAACAGCGGCGGATCGCCGAGCGGAGTCAGCGAGCCGCCGATGTTCGAGACCAGGAAGATGAAGAAGATGACGGTGTGGACGCGGTAGACGCGGTCGTCGTTGGCGCGGATCAGTGGCCGGATCAGGATCATCGACGCCCCGGTGGTGCCGACGATGCTGGCGAGGACGGTGCCGGTGACGAGCAGGATCGCGTTGGCCGCGGGCGTGCCGCGCAGATTGCCTTCGAGGTAGATGCCGCCGGCCGCCACGAACAGCGCCAGCAGCAGCAGGATGAAGGGGACGTACTCCAGCAGGATCGTGTGCAGCACCGCCTGCGTTGCCGGATAGGCGCCCGCCGTGAGGGTGAGCGGCACGATCACGCAGGCCGACCAGAAGATCGCGAACTTGCCGACGTGGTGGTCCCACAGGTGCGGGAACAGCAGCGGCCCGGTGGCGATCGACAGAAGGATGCCGACGAAGGGAATGGCCCAGAGGAACGACATGCCGGCGCCGTCGAGGCCTTCGGCGGCCAGCGCGATGGACGGGGCGAACAGCACCGCCGCGGCCGCTGCTGCGGCGAGACGCCCCGAATGCCGCATTCTTCCCCTCCCTGAACGGGCCGCACGCTCCGGCATCCGGTTCGCGAAGTCAACGCGGTGGGATCAATGCGCCTCGTCCCAGTTGCCGGCGGCGCGCGCATCGACCTTGAGCGGCACCGAGAGCGATACGGCGGGCATCGGCGCATTCTCCATCACCGCCCGCACCACCGGGAGCGTCTTCTCGACCTCGCTCTCCGGCACCTCGAAGATCAGTTCGTCGTGCACCTGGAGCAGCATCTGCGCGTTGAGCCCCTTCTTCGCAAGCTCCGGCTCGATCCGGATCATGGCGCGGCGGATGATGTCGGCGGCGGTGCCCTGCAAGCGGGCGTTGATCGCGGCGCGCTCGTTGAACGCGCGCAGCGACGGGTTGCTGGCCTTGATCTCCGGATAGTGCGCCTTGCGGCCGAACAGGGTCTCGACGTAGCCGTTCTCGCGGCAGAACGCCTTGGTCGCCTCCATGTAGTCTCGGATGCCGGGGAACCGCTCGAAATACTTCTTGATGTACTGGCCCGCCTCCTCGCGGCCGATGCCGATCTGGGCGGCGAGCCCGAAGGCCGAGATGCCGTAGATGATGCCGAAGTTG
>CAZZCV010000047.1:5948-25720 GCA_964653225.1 uncultured Rhodoplanes sp.
GGCATGTCCTTGATCGGCACGCCGAACATCTCCGATGCGGTCATGGCGTGGATGTCGAGGCCGTCGTTGAACGCCTTTTTCAGCGAGGCGATGTCGGCGATCTCGGCGAGCAGCCGCAGCTCGATCTGCGAATAGTCGGCCGAGACCAGCTTCGTGCCCGGTGCCGCGACGAACGCCTTGCGGATCTTGCGGCCGTCCTCGGTGCGCACCGGGATGTTCTGCAAATTCGGCTCCGACGAGGACAGCCGGCCGGTGCTGGTGGCCGCCAGCGCGTAGCTGGTGTGGACCCGCCCGGTGTCGGGATTCACATAGCCCGGCAGCGCATCGGTGTAGGTCGAGCGCAGCTTGGCGAACTGCCGCCAGTCGAGGATCTTGCGTGGGAACTCGTGGCCCTCCTCGGCCAGCTCCTCGAGCAGCCGCGCCCCGGTCGCCCATTGGCCGGTCTTGGTCTTGGTGCCGCCGGGCAGGCCCATCTGGCCGAACAGGATGTCGCCGAGCTGCTTGGGGCTGCCGGGGTTCACCGGCTGGCCCGCGAGCCGGGCGATCTCCTCCTCCAGCGCACCCTGCTTCTGCGCGAACTCGCCGGACAGCCGCGACAGCACCTGCCGGTCGATGCCGATGCCGCGCTGCTCCATGCGCGCCAGCACGGGCACGAGCGGGCGTTCGAGCGTTTCGTAGACCGTGGCGACGTGCTCGGCCGGCAGGCGCGCCTTCAGCGCCTTCCACAGCCGCAGCGTGACGTCGGCGTCCTCGGCCGCGTATTCGGCCGCCTTGTCGATCGCCACGCAGTCGAACGTGACCCGAGACTTGCCGCTGCCCGCGACGTGCTCGAAATGGATGGTCTGATGCCCGAGCCAGCGTTCGGCGAGGTCGTCCATGCCGTGGCCGCCCCTGCCGGCGTCGAGAACGTAGGACATCAGCATTGTGTCGTCGCAGGGCGCGACGTCGATGCCGCGCCGGTGCATCACCAGCCAGTCGTATTTCAGGTTCTGCGCGATCTTCAGCACGCCCGGATCCTCCAGCAGCGGCTTGACGGCGGCGAGCGCGTCGGCCTCCGGGATCTGGCCCGGGCACAGCTTGGGTTCGGGCGCGAACAGGTCGCCGCCGTCCGCGCCGCCGCCCTCGCGGTGGCCGATGGGGACGTAGCAGGCCTCGTCGTCCGCCACTGCAAGGGAGAAGCCGCAGAGATGAGCCTGCATCGGGTCGAGGCTGGTGGTCTCGGTGTCGAAGGCGACCAGGCCCGTCTCTCTCGCGCGCGCGACCCAGGCGTTCAATTCGTCGAGCGTGCGGACGGTGACGTATTTCGAGCGGTCGATCTTGCCGGCGCGCGCGGCCGCGAGGCTGGCGGCGGCCAGCGCCGCGGGCGTGAGGTTGTCGTTGGCTTTCGCGGGTGGCGTGCCCCTGGCGTTGGAGATGCCGCCGGCCAGCGGCAGCGACGGGGCCGCGGTTGCCGCCGACGGTGCGTCGGGCTCGGGCGAGGTGATCGCGATCTCGTGCGCGGCGAGCTTCGCGTCCGGCTCGACGCTTCCCACGTCGATTTTGGCGACCTCGGCAATCCGGCGCGTCAGCGTCGAGAACTCCATCGCCTTGAGGAACGCGATCAGCTGCGTGTAGTCCGGCTCGTGCACCGCCAACTCGTCCGCCGGCACGTCGAGCGCCACATGCTGGTCGAGCGTGACCAGCCGCTTCGACAGCCGCGCCTTATCGGCGTTCTCGATGAGCGTCTCGCGCCGCTTCTGCTGCTTGATCTCGGCCGCGCGCGACAGCAGCGTCTCCAGGTCGCCGAATTCGGTGATGAGCTGCGCCGCGGTCTTGACGCCGATGCCGGGCACGCCCGGCACGTTGTCGGTCGAGTCGCCCATCAGGGCCTGCACCTCGATCACCTTGTCCGGCGGCACGCCGAACTTTTCCACCACCTCGGCCGCGCCGATGCGCTTGTCCTTCATCGTGTCGTAGAGCTGCACGCAGTCGTTGACGAGCTGCATCAGGTCCTTGTCGGAGGACACGATGGTGGTGGTGGCGCCGGCCTCGCAGGCCAGCCGCGCATAGGTCGCGATCAGGTCGTCGGCCTCGAACCCGCCCTGTTCCAAACAAGGCAGGTCGAAGGCGCGGGTGGCCTCGCGGATCAGCGCGAACTGCGGGATCAGGTCGTCCGGCGGTGCGGTGCGGTTGGCCTTGTATTCGGGATAGAATTTGGTGCGGAACGTGGTCTCCGACTTGTCGAACACCACCGCGAGGTGGGTCGGCTTGTCCTCCGGCTTCATGTCGCAGAGCAGCTTCCACAGCATGTTGCAGAAGCCGAGCACGGCGTTGACCTGCAGTCCGTCCGACTTGCGGGACAGCGGTGGCAGCGCATGATAGGCGCGGAAGATGTAGCCCGACCCGTCCACCAGGAAGAGATGGTCGCCCTGGGCGAGTGGGCGCGCGGTCCGGAGGGCGACAGGCGTGGCCGGCTGGGCGGCCGCGGCTTTTGATTTTGCTGCTGCTGGCATGGCCCGAATGTGGGCCGCCGGATGGCTCGAATCAATGTGGAATCGCAGCTATGAACCGTTCCCGCGGAACCGGCTCGCCAGAGCCCCGCGGGCTCTGCTAAGAGGCCGTGCCGGAGTGGTCCGGCGTGACAATGTCAGCACCTCGCCCGGTTTCCCATGCGCGTCGCGATGATCGGCTCCGGCTATGTCGGCCTCGTTTCCGGGGCCTGCTTCGCCGACTTCGGTCACGCCGTCACCTGCATCGACAAGGACGCCGGCCGGATCGCCGCGCTGAACCGCGGCGAGATGCCGATCTACGAGCCCGGCCTCGACGCGCTGGTGGCGGCCAACGTGAAGGCCGGTCGGCTGACCTTCACCAGCGACCTGAAGCAGCCGGTGGCGCAGGCCGACGCGGTGTTCATCGCGGTCGGCACGCCGTCGCGGCGCGGCGACGGCCACGCGGATCTGAGCTATGTCCACGCCGCCGCCCGCGAGGCCGCGGCGGCGCTCGACGGCTTCACCGTGGTCGTCACCAAGTCGACCGTGCCGGTCGGCACCGGCGACGAGGTCGAGCGCCTCATCCGGGAGGCACGGCCGGACGCGCAGTTTGCCGTGGTCTCGAACCCCGAGTTCTTGCGCGAAGGTGCGGCGATCCGCGACTTCAAGCACCCCGACCGCATCGTGGTCGGCACCGACGACGAGCGGGCCAAGGGGGTGATGAACGAGCTGTACCGGCCGCTCTACCTCAACCAGTCTCCGATCCTGTTCACCGGCCGCCGCACGGCCGAGCTGACCAAATACGCGGCCAACGCCTTCCTCGCCACCAAGATCACCTTCATCAACGAGATCGCCGACCTGTGCGAGAAGGTCGGCGCGGACGTGCAGGAGGTGGCGCGCGGCATCGGCCTCGACAACCGGATCGGCTCCAAGTTCCTGCACGCCGGGCCCGGTTACGGCGGATCGTGCTTTCCCAAGGACACGCTGGCGCTGATCAAGACCGGGCAGGATTTCGAGGCCCCGCTGCGCATCGTCGAGGCCACGGCCGCGGTCAACGAGCATCGCAAGCGCGCGATGGCACTCAAGGTGGCGTCCGCGCTCGGCGGCACGGCGCGCGGCAGGACCGTGGCGGTGCTGGGCCTCACCTTCAAGCCGAACACCGACGACATGCGCGACGCGCCGTCGATTCCGATCATCACCGCGCTGCACGACATGGGAGCGACGGTGAGGGCCACCGATCCGGTCGGCATGGGGCAGGCGCGGGCGGTGCTGCCGGACGTGACCTATTGCGACGATCCCTACGAATGCGCCGAGGGCGCGGACGCGCTCGTCATCGTGACCGAATGGGAGCAGTTCCGCGCGCTCGACCTCGGCCGGATCAAGGCTTCGATGAAGGCCGATCCGGTGCTCGTCGACCTGCGCAACATCTACCGGCCGGGCGACCCGGCGCTGCACGGCTTCCGCTACGAGAGCGTGGGCCGGCCGAACCGGGACGCCTGAGCGCGGTGCGCTCCTTCGACACGCCGCTTCCGATCGACGCCGCGCTGCCCGGCCTCGCCGCCGCGCTGAGTGCAGGCGATACCGCGGTGCTGGTCGCGCCGCCGGGCGCGGGCAAGACCACGCGGGTTCCGCTGGCGCTGCTCGACGAGCCGTGGGCGGCCGGCGGGAAAATCCTCGTGCTGGAGCCGCGCCGGCTCGCGGCCCGCGCCGCGGCCGGGCGCATGGCGGCCACGCTGGGCGAGAAAGTCGGCGAGACCGTCGGCCTGCGGGTGCGGTTCGGCTCGAAGGTGTCGAAGGCGACCCGCATCGAGGTCGTGACAGAAGGCATCTTCACGCGGCTGGTCCTTGACGATCCGTCTTTGGCGGGCGTGGCGGCCGTGCTCTTCGACGAGTTCCACGAGCGCTCGCTCGATGCTGACCTGGGGCTGGCGCTGGCGCGCGACGCGCAGCAGGGCCTGCGCGACGATCTGCGGCTGCTGGTGATGTCGGCGACGCTGGATGGCGCACGAATCGCAAAACTGCTCGGCGGTTCCTCTGGCGACGCGCCGGTGGTCGAGAGCGAGGGCCGCGCCTTTCCGGTCGAGACCCGCTACCTCGGCCGCGATCCGCGCACGCCCGTCGAGCGTCAGGTCGCGGATGCGGTGGCGCGTGCGTTGCGCGCCGATCCGGGCTCGGCGCTGGTGTTCCTGCCGGGCGCGGCCGAAATCCGCCGCACCGAGGTCCTGCTGAAGGAGCGGCTCGACGATCCCGCGGTGGACGTGGTGGCGCTCTACGGTGCGCTCGATGCGCAGACCCAGGACCGCGCGATCGAACCCGCGCCGCCGGGCCGCCGCAAGGTGGTGCTGGCGACCTCCATCGCCGAGACCTCGCTGACCATCCTCGGCGTGCGCATCGTCGTGGATTCCGGGCTGGCGCGGGTGCCGCGCTATGAGCCGGACGTGGGCGTCACCCGGCTGGAGACCGTGCGCGTCTCACGCGCCGCCGCCGACCAGCGCCGCGGCCGCGCCGGCCGAACCGAACCCGGCGTCTGTTACCGGCTGTGGGACGAGCCGCAGACCGCCTCGCTCGAACCCTATGCGCGGCCTGAAATCCTCGCTGCGGACCTGTCGGGCCTCGTGCTCGATCTCGCGGAGTGGGGCGCGAGCGATCCCGCCACGCTCGCATTCCTCGATCCGCCGCCGAAGCCGGCCTGGTTGGAGGCGCGCACGCTGCTGATCGGGCTCCTGGCGCTCGACGAGGCCGGCCGCATCACCGATGAGGGCCGGCGGCTGCGCGCGCTGCCGCTGCCGCCCCGTCTGGCGCGCATGATCGTGGCTGCGGCGGCCGAGGGCGCAGGCGCGCTCGCCGCCGACATCGCCGCGATCCTGTCGGAGCGCGGGCTCGGCGGCGACGATCCCGACCTGCGGCACCGGCTCGATGCGTTTCGCCGCGACCGTTCCCGGCGCGGCGAGGACGCGCGGCGGATGGCGGCGCGCTGGGCCGGGCAGGCCGGGGCGAAGGCCGAAGCCGACGGTCTTTCCGCCGCCGCCGTGCTGGCGCTCGCCTACCCCGACCGCATCGCGAAAAACCGCGGCGCGGGCGGCGCGTTCGTGCTGGCCAACGGCCGCGGCGCGAGCGTGGACTCGGCGTCGCCGCTCGCGCGCGAGCCGTTCATCGTGGTCGGCGAGATGAGCGGCACGGCGGCGCAGGGCCGCATCCTGCTGGCCGCGCCGGTCACATCGGCCGAGATCGAGGCGCGGTTCGGAGACCGCATCGAGACCCGCGAGGAGGTGGCGTTCGACGCCGCGAGCGCGTCCCTGCGCGGCCGCCGCAGCCGGCGGCTCGGCGCGTTGCTGCTGGGCGAGCAGCCGTTTCCCGTTGCGGGCGGCGAGGCCGCGGCGCGGACGTTCGCGGAGGGGCTCGTCCGGCTCGGGCTGCGCCGCCTGCCGTGGACGAAGTCGCTCACACAATGGCGCGACCGCGTCGGCTTTCTGCGTCGCGCCGAGGGCGAGGAGTGGCCGGACCTGTCGGAGGCGGGGCTTTCCGCGCGCGCCGACGACTGGCTCGTGCCGCTGCTCGACGGCAAGACCGCGCTCTCCCAGGTCGGTGCGGACGAACTCACCGATGCGGTTCACGCGCTCCTGCCCTGGCCAATGCGCCGCCGCCTCGATGCCGAGGCCCCCACCCACTTCGCCGCGCCCTCCGGCTCCTCGGTGCCGATCGACTACGAGGCCGAGGCCGGGCCGACGCTGTCGGTCCGGGTGCAGGAATTGTTCGGGCTTTCGCAGCACCCGGCCATCGCCGGCGGCCGGGTGCCGCTGGTGGTGGAACTGCTGTCGCCCGCGCACCGGCCGGTGCAGGTGACGCGCGACCTGCCGGGCTTCTGGCGTGGCAGCTACGCCGCTGTGAAGGCCGAGATGAAGGGCCGCTATCCGCGCCACCCCTGGCCGGACGATCCCGCGAGCGCGCCGGCCACGCGCAGGGCCAAGCCCCGGACCTAGCCCCGGATCTGGCGGAGCCTCGCCAACACGCCGCGGGTCGGCTATAGACCGGCCGGGGTTGGGGGAACTGAATCCGACATGCTGGCGATCGTGACGCGGGCCTCCGGCGCGGCGGCCGGGCTTTTTCGTGCCTATCCCTGGATCGGCTGGGCATGCTGGCTGGTGTTCGTCGCAGCCGTTCTGGTCCGCATGCATCCGCGCCGCTTCGCGCCGACGCTGCAGTTCTACCTCGACTATGCGGCCAGGCTCTGGAACCACGAGCCGGTCTATCTCCTCCATACGCTGGAGGGGATCATCTACTGGCCGTCGTCGCTGCTGCTGTTCGTGCCCCTGACCGGATTCGATCCGGTGGTGGCCGGCTGGATCGCGTTTTCGATCTTCGCGGGCATCTTCACCTGGGGGATGTGGGCGCTGATGCGCGAGCTGCTCGGCGACACGAAGGATGTCCTGCTTCTCACCGGCATCGTGCTCCTGATCAACATCCCGGCCTGCTGGTATCACTTCAAGCACGTCCAGCTCCACATCATCATGACTGGCGCGATGCTGCTGGCCGCAGCCGCGCTGGTGCGACACCGCTGGGCGGCGACGGCGCTGTGGCTGGCCGTGGCGCTGATGGCCAAGCTGCTGGCGCTGGTGATGGTGCTGCTGGTCGGCGCGCTCGCTCCGCGCACGCGGCTGATCCTGCTGGCCGGCCTCGTCGCGGGCCTCGCGCTGCCGTTCGCGTTCCTGTCGTTCGACTACATGGCCGAGCAGTACCGGCTGTTCGGGCTCAAGCTCTGGATGGTCTCCACCGCGCCGCCGCTGGAATGGCCCTATCAGGCGGACTACACCACGCTGCTGCGGGGCCTCGGCATCGTGCTGCCCGGCCCGGTCTCGTTCGCGATCCGGCTTCTGGCCGCGCTCGGCACGCTGGTCCTGGCATGGCAGGTGCAACGCACCGGTGGCTCGAAGGCCTTCGCGCTCGGCGTGCTGCTGCTGTCGGGCCTCTACATCACGCTGTTCGGCCCGCGCAACGAGAACGTCTCGTTCATGGTGCTGACGCCGGCGCTGTCGATTCTGGCGCTGCTGATGCTGCTTCGCGACCAGGCCGACGTGCGCGGCTGGCTGCTCGTGGCGGCCTGCGTGGTGCTGGGCTTCGTGGTCAGCCCGCCGGTCGATGCCGTCACCAAGCCGGCCGTCACCGCCGCGATCTACGCCTGGACGGCGTGGCAGATGGCCGTTCCGGAGCGCTGGCGGCGGCTGGTCGAGGATCCCGTTCCCGGCATTCCCTAAAATTGTCCGGATCGATGCAGGACCCCGTTCACGCTGCGGGCTGAAACGCCTGCGGAAGCGGCCGGACGTTAGCCTGGTCTTGAGGGCCTGCGTGCTTCCGTTGCCCCGGATATCGGGGATTCGGCCATGCGCTCTGTCATCGTCCTCATCGCGCTGATCGCCGCGGCCGGCGTCGGCCTGTCGCGCCATATGGACCAGATGTTCGCGCATCCGGACAGCCCGGCCGCGATGAACGCCATGGCGCGCTTTGCTCCGTCGCAGCCGCAGCCCGCAGCCCAGACCGGCCGCACCGTGACCCTGCACGGCGACCGCCGAGGCCACTTCGAGGTGACGGCGCAGATCGACGGCCGGCGGGTCGACCTGATCGTGGACAGCGGCGCGTCCAAGGTCGTGCTGCGCGAGTCTGCGGCCGCCCGGCTCGGCATCTTTCCGAAGCCCTCCGACTATGTCGGCCGCTCGCAGACCGCCAACGGCGTGGCGAAGTTCGCGCCGGTGCGCCTCAGCCGGATCGAGATCAACGGCATCGCGGTGCGCGACGTGGACGCCGCCGTGATGCCGGACAACGCGCTGCAGGTGAACCTGCTCGGCATGACCTTCCTGTCGCGGGTGAAGTGGACGCACGACCGCGGCCGGCTGATCCTGGAGCAGTAGGGCGTTTCCGTCCGCCGCCGGGCGGCCGTGCGGCAACGAAAAATTTCCTCAATTGTGGTGCCTTGTGGCGGCCCCCGCAGGCCATCCTTGAGGATTGAATGTTCCCGAAGCCCAAGCCGCAGCTCACGCCCAACACCTATGCCTATGAATCCGAGCCGATGGTGAAGCCCACCGGCTTCCGCGAGTACGACGCGCGCTGGCTGCTCGGCAAGGAGGTCAACCTGATGGGCCTGCAGGCGCTGGGCATGGGGCTCGGCGTGCTGATCCGCGAGCTGGGGCAGAAGCCGGAGATCGTCACCGGCCACGACTTCCGCAGCTATTCGGCATCGGTGAAGATGGCGCTGGTGTCGGGCCTGCTGGCCTCGGGCTGCAAGGTCCACGACATCGGGCTGGCGGTCACTCCGATGGCCTATTTCGCGCAGTTCGACCTCGACGTGCCCTGCGTGGCGATGGTCACGGCCTCGCACAATGACAACGGCTGGACCGGAGTGAAGATGGGCGCCAACCGGCCGCTCACCTTCGGCCCCGACGAGATGAGCCGGCTGAAGGAGATCGTTCTCAACGCCGCTTTCAAACTGGAGGGCGGCGGCTCCTATCATTTCGTCGAGAACTTCCCGGCGCGCTACATCGCCGACCTGACGAACCGCCCCAAGCTCAAGCGAAGGCTCAAGGTGGTCTGCGCCTGCGGCAACGGCACTGCGGGCGCGTTCGCGCCGCAGGTGCTGGAGGCGATCGGCTGCGAGGTGGTGAGGCTCGACACCGAGCTGGACCACACGTTCCCGAAGTACAACCCGAACCCGGAGGACATGGAGATGCTCCATGCCATCCGCGACGCGGTGCTCGAGCACAAGGCGGACGTGGGCCTCGGCTTCGACGGCGACGGCGACCGTTGCGGGGTCGTGGACAACACCGGCGAGGAGATTTTCGCCGACAAGGTCGGCGTGATGCTGGCGCGGGACATGTCGGCGCTGCATCCGGGCTCGACCTTCGTCGTGGACGTGAAGTCCACCGGGCTCTACGTCACCGATCCGGTCTTGCAGAAGAACGGCGTGAAGGCCGATTACTGGAAAACCGGCCACTCCTACATGAAGCGCCGCACCCACGAGATGAAGGCGCTGGCCGGGTTCGAGAAGTCCGGGCACTACTTCTTCAACGCGCCGTTCGGCCGCGGCTACGACGACGGGCTCGTCTCCGCCATCGCGGTCTGCGACATGCTCGACCGCAACCCGGGAAAGAGCATGGCCGAGCTGAAGGACGCGCTGCCCAAGACCTGGGGCTCGCCGACCATGTCTCCCCATTGCGCGGACGAGACCAAGTACGGCGTGGTGGCGCAGGTGGTGAAGCATTTCGAGCAGGCGAAGGCGAAGGGCGACAAGGTCGCGGGCCAGGCGATCCGCGACGTGGTGACGGTCAACGGCGTGCGCGTCACCGTCGAGGACGGCACCTGGGGCCTGGTGCGGGCATCCTCGAACAAGCCCGAACTGGTCGTGGTGGTCGAGAGCCCGACGTCCGAAGCGCGCATGCGCGAGATGTTCAGGGCGGTGGACGGCGTGCTGCGCACGCATCCCGAGGTCGGGGAATACAACCAGACGATCTGAGCGGGCAGGGACGCTCGTTCACGCGGCCCTGGGCCGGATGGCCTTGAGGCGATCTCCCAGGGTCCGCTTCCGCTCCATCAATTCGTAATCAGCCTGCAGGGCGAGGAAGAAGCCTTCCGACAGGCCGAAGTAGCGTGCGAGCCGCAGGTCCGTGTCGGCGGTCACGGCACGCTTGCCGAGCACGATCTCGTTGATCCGCCGCGGCGGGACGCCGATGGCGCGGGCCAGCGCCGTCTGCGAAAGCTCCATCGGCTTCAGGAATTCCTCCGCCAGGATTTTCCCCGGATGGAGATTCGGAAGGAGGTCAGTGGTAATCGACGATTTCGACTTGGTGGGCATTGCCGTCCTTCCATTCGAAGCAGATTCGCCACTGGTCATTGATGCGGATCGCATATTGGCCCCTTGCGGTCGCCTCTTAGGGCTTCAAGCCGGTTCGCCGGCGGCACCCGCAGATCTTCAAGGCGCCGCGCGCTGTTGAGCAGACGGAGCTTGCGAAGCGCTGTCAGTTGAGTGTCCGCGGGAAGCCTGCGGCTGCGCTGGCCGGACCAGATCAGGGGTGTCTCGGCGTCGCGAAACCCGGCGATCATATCGCCGAATATAACGCATAACGTTATGCGTTACAAGGCGGTCGCTAGTTCCAGCCTGGAGGGACACATATCACGCCGTCAGAAACTCCCGCATCCTGCGCGAGAACATCTCCGGCTGATCCATGTTCGAGATGTGCCCCGCGCCCGGCAGCACGAGATATTGCGATCCCGGCAGCTCGTCCTGCATCGTCTTCATGGCGGCGGCGTTGTGGCCGTCCATCTCGCCGCACATGTAAAGCACCGGATGCGTCACCTTCGGCATCAGCGGCCGGAAGTCGTGGTCGCCGAGCGCCGCCGCGCAGCCGATGAAGCCGTTGACCGGCGTGGTCAGGATCATTTTCCGGATCAGGTCCATGTGCGGCGGGTTGGCGGCGAGCGTCTCCGGCGGAAACCAGCGCTGCATGGTGGACTCCAGCAGCGCCGGCATGCCGCCCTGCTGCGCGATGCCGATGCGCTCCTCCCACTGGCGCTGGGTCTCCGGCGTGGAGCGGCCGGGATTGTCGCACAGCACCATGCGGTCGCAGCGGTCGGGGTGCTTCTGCACCAGGCCCATGCCGGTGGCGCAGCCCATCGAGACGCCGCACCAGTGCGCCTTCGGAATCGACAGCGCGTCCATGAGGCCGACCACGTCTGCAATCAGCGTGTCGAAGGTGTAGCGGCCGCCGGGCGCATCGGTCTCGCCGTGGCCGCGCTGGTCGTAGCGCAGCACGCGGAAGGCGTCTCCGAAGTCCGCGGCCTGCCGGTCCCACATCGTCATGTTGGTGGCGAGCGAGTTCGACAGGATCAGCCAGGGCGCGCCCTCGGGGCCGTCGATCCGGCAATGGAAATTGATGCCGTTGGCTTTGACCTTCATGGCTGCTGATCCTTCGTCCGGCGAGGACGGCTGCGTCGGCTACTTGAATTTCTTGCGCATCTTGTGCGCGGGATAGACGCCGAGGATTTTCAGCGTCTTGGGCTGGCACACGAAGTCCAGCTCCTCGAGCGCCAGCTCCAGCGCGCGCTCGTCGGGATGGCCCTCGACGTCGGCGTAGAACTGCGTCGCCGAGAAGCTGCCGCCCACCATGTAGCTTTCCAGCTTGGTCATGTTGACGCCATTGGTGGCGAAGCCGCCGAGCGCCTTGTAGAGCGCGGCCGGGATGTTGCGCACCTGGAATACGAAGGTCGTGACCAGCTTCTGCTTCTTGCTGAAGGGAGCCCACTTCGCGGTCTTCGACAGCACGATGAAGCGCGTTGTGTTGTGCGCCTCGTCCTCGATGTCGCGCTGCAGGATGGAGAGGCCGTAGATCTTCGCCGCGAGTTTCGACGCGATCGAGGCGCGTGTGATGTCGCCGGCCTCGGACACCTCGCGCGCCGAGCCCGCGGTGTCGGCGGCGACCACCGCCCGGATGCCGAGCTTGCGGATCGCCTTGCGGCACTGTCCGAGCGCGTGGACGTGGCTCTCCACGGTCCTGATGGTCTTGAGCGTGGCGCCGCGCGGGGCGAGCAACTGGTGGCGCACCGGCATGAAATGCTCGGCCACGATATGCAGGCCGGAGTGCGGCATGAGATGGTGGATGTCCGCGACGCGGCCTGCCACCGAGTTCTCGATCGGGATCATCGCTAGGTCCGCCGTGCCGTTGCGCACGGCCGAGAAGCAGTCCTCGAAGGTGGCGCAGGGCACCGGCGCATAGGCGGGATAGGCCTCGCGGCATGCGAGGTCGGAGTTGGCTCCGGGCTCGCCCTGGAACACGATGCGTTTCTTGCTGGCCATGACGGGTTCGTTACGCGCCCTGTGGGAATGAAGTCAACGCCGGCCTTGCAGCATCCTGCGGGCCGTCTCCAGGTCTTCCGGCGTGTCCACGCCGAGCGGCACGGTCTCCACCACCGCCACGTCGATCCGCATGCCGGCCTCCAGTGCGCGGAGCTGCTCGAGCTTCTCCCGCTGCTCCAGCGGCGAGGGCGGCAGCGCCACGAACCGTTCCAGCGCGGCGCGGCGATAGGCGTAAAGCCCGATGTGATGGTAAAGCGGGCCTTCGCCGTGCGGGGCCGTAGCGCGGGTGAAATAGAGTGCGCGCAGCCGGCCGGGTGCGACGGGCGAGCCCACCACCTTGACCACGTTGGGGTTGCCGCGCTCCTCGGGCTTGCGGATTTCGGCGGCGAGGGTGGCGATCGCCACCGCCGGGTCGGCGAGCGGCGCGAGCGCGGCGCGGAGCGCGGCCGGGTCCAGCGTCGGCAGGTCGCCCTGCACGTTGACCACGATCCCGGCCAGGCGCTCCGGGTCGATCCGGTTCAGCGCCTCGAAGATCCGGTCGGAGCCGGAGGGATGCTCGGCGCCGGTCATCACCGCCCGGCCGCCGGCCTTGGCCACGGCCGCCGCGATCTCCTCCGAATCGGTCGCCACCGCCACCGGGCCGATCCCGGCCTCCTCGGCGCGGCGCAGGACGTGGACGATCATCGGCTGCCCGGCGATGTCGGCCAGCGGTTTGCCCGGCAGGCGGGTGGCGGCCATGCGGGCGGGGATCAGGATGAGGACGTCCGCAGCCATGTGAAAAGGCCGATCCTGTGCGGCTTAAAGGGTTGTCGCAGGCGCGTTATACGGGTTGCCAGGGTCGAGGCAAACCGGCTATCTCTCCGCGCCGTGGGGGCTGCGGCCCGGCCTCAGCCGCCCCAGTCCCAGCCGCCCAATCGTAGCGGAGCCGTTGCGCGATGGATTCCTTCGAACTCAACAAGGTCATGGGAGCGGTCCTGGCGACCTGCCTGGGTCTGCTGTCGCTCAACATCGCCGCCAACGCCCTGTTCTCGCCGCACAAGCCCGAGAAGCCGGGCTACGAGATCGCGGTCGCCGAGCCCGAGAAGCCGGGCGCGCCGGCTGCGCCGACCGCGGAGGAGGTCCCCATCGCCCAGCGGCTCGCCGCCGCCGACCTGGGCCGCGGCGAGGCCTCGTTCAAGAAATGCGTGTCCTGCCACACCCTCGAAAAGGGCGGCCCGAACCGCGTCGGCCCGAACCTCTACGGCGTGATCGGCCGTCCCAAGGGCAGCGTGGCGGGCTTCAACTATTCCGCGGCCATGAAGGCCAAGGGCGGCGAATGGACGGCCGAGGAATTCGACGCCTTCATGCGCAGCCCGAAGCAGGCGGTCCCCGGCACCACCATGAGCTTCGCCGGCATCAACCGCGGCGGCGAGCGCGCCGACCTGCTGACCTTCCTGAACTCGAAGTCGGACAACCCGGCGCAGCTTCCCAAGGCCGCCGACGCCGGCAACGCGCCGGTCCGTCAGGCCGCCGCGCAGTAAAGCGGCGGGGCTGCGGCCTTGCGGCGCGGTTGACCGCGCCGCCCTGCGTCACAGGATGCGCCGCGCTTTGACGCGCCACACTTTAAAGTGAAGCGCGATGTGGACCGCCCCGGTCCACGGGGTGGCGGTCTATCCAAAAACCGACATAATCGGGCGAAACGTGGTGGTCGGGGCCACCATCCGGAGCCATTGATGCGTCTGACCCGCCGATCCCTTCTCCAGACCGGCGCGGCCGTGCTGGCCATCCCCGCGGTCACCGGCGCGATCCCGCCGCAGCGGGCCGCAGCCCAGGGCGCGGGTCAGGCGGCCACGACGCCCGCGGCGGAGCCGGCCTGGCGGCACGGCCTGTCGCTGTTCGGCGACGTGAAATATCCGGCGGGCTTCAAGCACTTCGATTACGTGAACGCAGCCGCGCCCAAAGGGGGCGCTGCGCGCATGATCGCGTTCGGCACCTTCGACAACTTCAACCTCGTGACCGGAGGCGTGAAGGGCTCGCTCGCCAGCGGCGTCGGCCTGATCTACGATTCGCTGATGGTCTCGGCGATGGACGAGGTCTCCACGGAGTATGGACAGCTTGCCGAATCGGTGCGCCATCCCGACGACCATTCCTGGGTGACGTACCGCCTGCGCGCCGAAGCCCGCTGGCACGACGGCCGGCCCGTCACGGTGGACGACGTGATCTTCTCGCTGGAGGTGCTCAAGAAGCACCATCCGCAATACTCCGCCTATTACCGCCACGTCACCAAGGCCGAGAAGACCGGCGAGCGCGACGTGACCTTCACCTTCGACGGGCCGGGCAACCGCGAGCTGCCGCTGATCGTGGGCCAGCTCGCCGTGCTGCCGAAGCACTGGTGGGAGGGGACCGACGCCTCCGGCAAGAAGCGCGACGTGGGCGCCACGACGCTGGAGCCGCCGCTGGGCTCGGGCGCCTACCGCGTCAAGCAGTTCGTCGCCGGCCGCACCGTGGTCTACGAGCGGGTCGCCGACTACTGGGGCAAGGACCTCGGCGTGAACGTCGGTTGCGACAACTTCGACGAGCTTCGCTACGAATATTTCCGCGATCCCACAGTGGCGATCGAGGCTTTCAAGGCCGACCACGTGGACTGGCGCAGCGAGAACAGCGCCAAGAACTGGGCCACGGCCTACGAATTCCCCGCGGTGAAGGACAAGCGCGTCCTGCTGGAGGAGTTCGACATCAACAGCATCGGCATGATGCAGGCCTTCGTGTTCAACACCCGGCGGCTCAAGTTCCAGGACCCGCGCGTGCGTCGCGCCTTCAACTTCGCCTTCGACTTCGAGGAGATGAACCGGCAGATTTTCTTCGGCCAGTACAAGCGCATCGCGAGCTACTTCGAGGGCACCGAGCTGGCGGCGCGCGGACTGCCGCAGGGCGCGGAGCTGGCGATCCTCGAAACCGTGCGCGACAAGGTGCCGCCCGAGGTTTTCACCACGGCGTTCGCCAACCCGGTCGGCGGCGATCCGCAGAAGGTGCGCGAAAACCTGCGCGAAGGCGTGCGGCTGCTGCGCGAGGCGGGCTACGAGGTGCGCAACCGAAGGCTCACCAACGTCAAGACCGGCGAGCCGCTCGCCGTCGAGTTCCTGCTGTCGAGCCCCGACTCGGTGCGCTTCGTCGAGCCCTACAAGCCGAACCTGGAGCGGCTCGGCATCGGCGTCACGATGCGCACCGTGGACGATGCGCAGTATGAGAACCGGCTGCGGCAGTGGGACTACGACATCGTCGTCGCCAACTGGGGCCAGTCGCTGTCCCCCGGCAACGAGCAGCGCGGCTACTGGGGGGCGGAGGCCGCCGACCGCGCCGGCTCGCGCAATTACGCCGGCATCAAGAACCCGGCGGTCGACGCGCTGATCGAGCGGGTGATCTTCGCCAAGAGCCGCGACGAACTGGAGGCCGCCACCAGGGCGCTGGACCGGGTGCTGCTCTGGAACCACTACGTCGTGCCGCAGTGGACCTACGGCAAGGTCCGCAGCGCGCGCTGGGACCGCTTCGGCCGGCCCGACCCGCTGCCGAAGTACGGCTTCTCGGCGTTTCCGACCGTCTGGTGGTGGGATGCGGCCAAGGCGGCGAAGACAGGGACCCGCTCGTGAGGCATCCGACGCGCCGCGGTGTTCTGGTCATCGGATTGGGCGCGGCGGCGCTCGGCACAGGCACCCTCCGCAGCCTCGCGCAGGCACCGGCCGATGCCGAACGGCACGGCATGTCGGCCTTTGGCGACCTGAAATATCCGGCGGACTTCAGGCATTTCGACTACGTCGATCCGGACGCGCCCAAGGGCGGCGCATTCTCGCAGATCGGCCCGAGCCGGATGTTCAATCAGGGTCTGCTCACCTTCAACACGCTCAACAGCTACATCCTCAAGGGCGACGCCGCGCAGGGCATGGAGCTGACCTTCGCCAGCCTGATGACGCGCGCCAGCGACGAGCCCGACTCGATGTACGGGCTCGCGGCGCGCGCGGTGCGCATCTCCGCCGATGGTCTGACCTACCGTTTCCTCATGCGGCCCGAGGCGCGCTTCCACGACGGCACGCGGATCACCGCCCACGACGTCGCCTTCTCCCTCAAGCTGCTCAAGGACAAGGGCCATCCGAACATCGGCCAGCTCCTGCGCGACATGACCGGCGCGGAGGCGGAGAGCGACGAGACATTGGTGCTGGCCTTTGCGAAGGGCCGCGCGCGCGACGTGCCGCTGTTCGCGGCCGGCATGCCGATCTTTTCGCGCGCCTATTACGCGATGAAGAACTTCGAGGAATCGACGCTCGACGTGCCGCTCGGCTCGGGCCCGTACAAGGTCGGGCGGTTCGAGCCTGGCCGCTATATCGAATTCGAGCGGGTGAAGGACTGGTGGGCCGCCAATCTGCCGGTGGCGCGCGGACAATACAACTTCGACACCGTGCGCTTCGAGTATTACCGCGATCGCGACGTGGCCTTCGAGGGCTTCAGCGGCAAGAGCTACCTGTTCCGCGAGGAGTTCACCTCGCGTATCTGGGCCACGCGTTACGATTTTCCCGCGATCAAGGATGGTCGCGTGAAGCGCGACGTGCTGCCCGACGAGACGCCGTCCGGCGCGCAGGGCTGGTTTCTCAACACGCGGCGGGCCAAGTTCCAGAACCCGAAGCTGCGCGAAGCGCTCATTTGCGCCTTCGACTTCGAGTGGACCAACAAGACCATCATGTACGGCTCCTACGAGCGCACCCATTCGGTGTTCCAGAACTCCGACATGATGGCGAAGGGCAAGCCCTCGGCGGAGGAGCTGGCGCTGCTGGAGCCGTTCCGCGGCAAGGTGCCGGACGAGGTGTTCGGCGAGCCCTTCGTGCCGCCGGTGTCGGACGGATCGGGCGCTGACCGCGCGCTGCTGCGCCGGGGCGCGCGACTGCTCAACGAGGCGGGCTACGTCATCAAGGGCGGCAAGCGCCACGCGCCGGACGGCGAGCGGCTCACCATCGAGTTCCTCCTGGAGGAGCCGGGCTTCCAGCCTCACCACATGCCCTACATCAAGAACCTCGGCGTGCTGGGCATCGACGCCACGCTGCGGCTGATCGATTCGGCGCAGGCGCAGCGCCGCCGCAACGACTTCGATTTCGACATCTTGATCCAGCGTTTCGGCTTCTCGGCGACGCCGGGCGATTCGCTGCGAACGTTCTTCTCGTCGCAGGCCGCCGGCATCAAGGGCTCACAGAACCTCGCCGGCATCGCCGATCCGACCGTCGACGCCCTGATCGAAAGGATCGTCGCAGCGCAGACCCGCGACGAATTGACCGTGGCCTGCCGCGCGCTCGATCGCGTGATCCGCGCCGGCCGCTACTGGATTCCCCACTGGTACAAGGCGTCGCACTGGATCGCCTATTGGGACCAGTTCGGCCGTCCGGCCACCAAGCCGCGCTATGCGCGCGGCGTGCTGGAAACCTGGTGGACCGACTCCGCCAGGGCGGCGCGGCCCGAGCAAAAAGGATAGGTTGCGATTCGCGGCCTTGCCCGTGGATCGGATTAACGAAGCGAGAGAACGACCGCGTGGCCGCTTATATCGTCCGCCGCCTGCTGTTCATGATCCCGACCCTGCTCGGGATCATGCTGGTTTCGTTCGTGGTGGTGCAGTTCGCGCCCGGCGGGCCGGTCGAGCGGGTCATCGCGCAGCTCTCCGGCGCGGACACCGGCGCGGGCTCGCGCATTCCCGGCGGCGGCACCGGCGGCGACTTCGGCTCGCGCGGTGCGGCCCAGGGCGGCGCGCAGGTGGACGCCGTCACCTCCAAGTATCGCGGCGCGCAGGGGCTGGATCCCGAGTTCATCAAGAGCCTGGAGCGGCAGTTCGGCTTCGACAAGCCGGCGCACGAACGCTTCCTGCTGATGCTGGTGAATTACGCCACTTTCGATTTCGGCCGCAGCTATTTCCGCGACGTCAGCGTGCTGCAGCTCATCGGGGAAAAGCTGCCGGTGTCGATGTCGCTCGGCATCTGGATGACGCTGCTGACCTACCTGATCTCGATTCCGCTCGGCATCCGCAAGGCGGTGGCCGACGGCTCGCGCTTCGACGTCTGGACCTCGGGCGTGATCATCATCGGCTACGCCATCCCCGGCTTCCTGTTCGCGATCCTGCTGATCATCCTGTTCGCCGGCGGCTCGTACTTCTCCTGGTTCCCGCTGAGGGGGCTCACCTCCGACAACTTCGCGCTGATGTCCACCGGCGAGCAGATCGTGGACTATTTCTGGCATCTGGCGCTGCCGATCATCTCGATGGTGCTCGGCGCCTTCGCCACCATGACGCTGCTCACCAAGAACTCGTTCCTCGACGAGATCCGCAAGCAATACGTGCTGACCGCCCGCGCCAAGGGCTGCACCTCGCGGCAAGTGCTGTACGGCCATATTTTCCGCAATGCCATGCTGATCGTGATCGCGGGCTTTCCGGGCGCGTTCGTCGGCGCGTTCTTCTCCGGCTCGCTCCTGATCGAGACCATCTTCTCGCTCGACGGGCTCGGCCTGCTCGGCTTCGAGAGCGTGCTGAACCGCGACTATCCGGTGGTGTTCGCCACGCTCTACATCTTCGCCCTGATCGGCCTCGTGGTGAACCTGATCTCCGACCTGACCTACACCTGGATCGATCCGCGGATCGATTTCGAGACGCGGGAGGTCTGAGGTGGACGCGCGCGCGAGCGGGCCTGCGGCCGAGACTGCGGCGGTGTCTCCCACCGGGCTTGCGGCGCCGCCCGATGGCCGGCGCGCGTGGCTGTCGCCGATCAACCGTCGGCGCTGGGAGAACTTCAAGCGCAACCGGCGCGGCTACTGGTCGTTCTGGATTTTCCTCGTTCTGTTCGTGGTCTCGCTGTTTGCCGAGTTCATCGCCAACGACAAGCCGTTCATGATCCGCTTCGACGGCCAGTTCTACTTTCCCGCGGTCGTGACCTATCCGGAGACCGCCTTCGGCGGCGAATTCGAGACCGCGGCGGACTATCGCGATCCTTACCTGCAGAACCTGATCGCGGAGAAGGGCGGCACCGTGATCTGGCCGCCCATCCGATACGCCTACAACACCCACAACCTCGACCTGCCGACGCCCGCGCCCTCGCCGCCGACCTGGCGGCTGACCGAGGAGCAGTGCAAGCCGGTGGTGGAGAAGAAGAAGCTCTCCGGCTGCCGCGACCTCGAAACCAATTGGCTCGGCACCGACGATCAGGGCCGCGACGTGGTGGCGCGGCTGATCTACGGCTTCCGCATTTCGGTTCTGTTCGGCCTGATCCTGACCATCGTGTCGTCGGCGATCGGCGTCGCCGCGGGCGCGGTGCAGGGCTATTTCGGCGGTTGGACCGACCTTCTGTTCCAGCGCGTGATCGAGATCTGGACCTCGGTGCCCTCGCTCTATCTTCTGCTCATCATCTCGTCGGTGCTGGTGCCGGGCTTTTTCGTTCTACTTGGCATCCTGCTGCTGTTCTCATGGG
>CAZZCV010000048.1:0-765 GCA_964653225.1 uncultured Rhodoplanes sp.
CATTCCCCATCGGCAGCGCCACTGGGCCGTCGAGGACGAGGCTGGACGGCGTGTATCCGTTGTCGAGCGCGGTGGCGTACACGAACGGCTTGAAGGCCGAGCCCGTCTGGCGCATGGCCTGGGTCGCCCGGTTGAAGACGCTGTCGTAATACGAAAAGCCGCCGACCAGCGCGAGAACGCGGCTGGAGTGCGGGTCGAGGATCACCAGGCCGCCATTGACCGCGGGGATCTGGCGAAGGCCGTAAACGCCCTTCTCCTTGCTCTCCTCCACATAGATGACGTCGCCGACCTTGGCCTTGCCAGAGCCGGACAGCTTGCGGCCCGATTCCGGCACCGTGCCGGTCGAGCCGTCGGCGAAGGAAATCTCCCAGGTGCCCGTGGCCTTGGTGAGCACGCCGATGCGCCAGCCCGTCACGTCGCGGGCCCAGGGCACCTCCGCCAGCCGCTGCTCCCAGCCCGCGCCGAGTTCGATCTGCGCGACCGGGCCGTGCCAGCCCGAGGGACGGTCGTAACGCTGCAGGCCGATGCGGAACGCGGTCAGCGCGATCGACTGCATTTTGGAATCGAGCGTCGTGCGCACCGACAGGCCGCCGGTCATCAGCTTGTCGATGCCATAGCGGTTGGTGATGACGCGCCGCGCCTCTTCGGCGAAATACTGGGCGTCTTCGTAACGGGTGCCGAGCGGACGGAACGAAGCCACCAGGTCCTTCGCCTTGGCGGCCTCGCCATCCTGCTTCGAGACGTAGCCGACCTCGACCATCTGAT
>CAZZCV010000048.1:775-25237 GCA_964653225.1 uncultured Rhodoplanes sp.
GATCGATGACGTAGTTGCGCCGCTCCAGCGCGCGCTTCTTGTCGCGGATGGGGTGATAGCGCGAGGGCTGCTTGGGCAGCGCGGCCAGATAGGCGACCTCCTCGATGGTCAGTTCGTCCAGCGACTTGTCGAAATAGTTCAGCGCGGCCGAGGCGACGCCGTACGAGTTCTGCCCCAGGAAGATCTGGTTCAGATAAAGCTCGAGGATCTTGTCCTTCGAGAACGTCGCCTCGATCCGCATCGACAGCAGGATCTCTTTGATCTTGCGGATGTAGTCGACGTCCTGGCTGAAGAAGAAATTGCGCGCCACCTGCTGCGTGATGGTCGATGCGCCTTCGGGACGCGTGCCTTCCGCCGCCTGCAGATTGGTGATCAGGGCGCGCGCGATGCCGGTCGGGTCGAAGCCGGGATGCAGGTAGAAGTTCTTGTCTTCGGCCGCGATGAAGGCGTTCTTCACCAGCGCCGGGATGTCGTCGATCGGCACGAACAGCCGCCGCTCGGTCGCGAATTCGGCGATCAGCGTGCCGTCATAGGCGTGGACCCGGGTGGTGACCGGCGGCTCGTAATTCGCCAGCGTTTCGGCGTCGGGCAGATCGCTCGACAGGAACCACAACGCAAGACCTGCGCCCAGCGCGCCGACCCCAATGATCGTGAGGAAGGACAGAAAGAAGAACTTCAGGAACCGCATGGACTACCCGCGCGAACGCACAATCGCCGACCCTAGACGATTCTAACCTGAGTGGTCGTCGATAACTATGGCGGTTTGGAGGCTGGCGCGCCTGACGTCAATGGGCCCCGAGGGTCTCGCCCCCACTCTGGGCCACCGCATACATGCGGGCATAGTAGGCGTCGACCGAGCGCGCGATCGCCGCCGCCATGCCGGCGCGCCATTCGGCGTTCTTCAGCCGCGCCTCGTCGGTGGCGTTCGAAAGGAACCCAAGCTCGATCAGCACGCTGGGAACATCGGGGGCCTTGAGGACACGGAACCCGGCCGAGCGCAGCGGCTTGACCAGCAGCCCGGTCTGGCGATCGAGTTCCGGCAGCAGCAGCTGGGCGAACACCGTGGACCGGTTCTTGGTTTCACGCTGCGCCAGGTCGATCAGGATCGAGCCTACGTCATCCTTCTCGCCCGAAAGATCGACGCCGGCGATGATGTCGGACGCATTCTCGGATTCGGCCAGTTCCGCCGCCTCGGCGTCGGATGCGCTTTCGGACAGCGTATAGACCGACGCGCCATGAACATCGGCGTTGCCGATCGAGTCGGCATGGAGCGAGATGAACAGGTCGGCGCGGGCCGCCCGGGCGGCCCGAACGCGGTCTTTCTTGTTGATGAAGCTGTCGTCGTCGCGGACCAGGACCACCGTATAGCCTGCCCGGCTCTCAAGCTCTTCCTTCAGCGCCAGCACGGTCGCCAGCACGACTTCTTTCTCCAGCGTGCCGCCGGCACCCACTGCGCCGGGGTCGGCCCCGCCATGCCCGGCGTCGAGCGCGATGATGAAACGGCCATCCCCCTGGCCCACCGGCCGCCCATCCGAGGGCGAAGCCTCAGGCTCTCCGGCCTCGGCGACCGGCCGGCCATCATCGTCCGGCCAACCGGCGGTCGCCAGGAACTCGGCCTCGGTGGTCGGGACGATGTCGAGAACCAGCCGGGCGGGCCTGTCCGCCTCGGCCGGCATCACGAAATGCGCCTGCACCCTGGCCGGGTCGATCAGATCGAGCACCACGCGCGAGCGGCTGCGCCCGAAAAGCCCATATCTATAGGATCGGATCAGGCCCGCCCCAGCGATCCCCGCGCGCGACGGCAACCGCCATTCCATGGCGGGCAGCTCAAGGACGATTCGGTACGGATCGGCCAGATTGAACAGCCGGTACTCGACGCTTTCCGAAATCTCGAGAACGAAACGTGTACGCTCCGGGTGCTCGCCAAGGCGCGCGCCTGTGACGACGGGTTCCGCAACGGCAGGCGCGAGCATACCCAGGGTCACGCCCAAAAGCATGACCAGAGCCCTGGCAACCTGCAACATCGGGCGACATTCTGTCGTCACCGAGCGCTCCACCATTCCTTGAATCGAGGGAAGAGCTTAGCAGCTTTGTCTTGCGTTAGCGTTACCACACGCCGTCGCCGTTCACGTCAGCGAGCTTGACGTAACGGAAGCAAGACGAACAGGTTGCGCCCGCCCCGGCCATACCGCTACATAGCCGGTATCGATCCTTCGGGGTCGCCCCCAGGGCGGGAAGCCCGGGCCCAGGCGACTGACCCCCATTCCCCTCTGACGCCGGCGATACTCACCCGGACGACCGAGGCGCGCGAGTCGGTTTCCCGAAAAGGACGATCCGCCCCGCGCGTCGCCGCAATCTCCCATGCGTCCGTACCGGACGCGGAGCCAGACCTGAATGCGCCCTGCGCGGACTTATACGGATGTCGGGAGCTGCCGCTTCCCCTCCGCGCGCGGCGCAACCCCGCATTCATCCCATACCGAGCAGGCCCGGATGTCCGGCGCCGCAGCGCTTCATGCGCGCGGCCGGCGGCCGCTCACAGGAGTATTCCATGTCCAAGCGTATGCTGATCGACGCCTCCCACCCGGAGGAGACCCGCGTCGTTATCCTGTCGGGTAGCCGCGTCGAAGAGTTCGATTTCGAGTCAGCTTCAAGAAGGCCCCTCAAGGGCAACATTTTCCTCGCGAAAGTGACGCGCGTGGAGCCTTCGCTCCAGGCCGCCTTCGTCGAGTATGGCGGCAACCGCCACGGCTTCCTCGCCTTCAGCGAAATCCACCCCGACTACTACCAGATCCCGGTCGCCGACCGTCAGGCCCTGCTGGCCGCGCAGCGCGCCGAAGAGCGCCGTCAGCGCGACGACGACGACAAGCCCGAGGCGGTCAGCCAGGCCCCAACCGAGACCGGCGACGATCCGCTGCCGACCCTCGCCGAGGCCCCTGAAGACAATGCCGCGCTGGCGGCCGGGTTCGAGGCTGCGCCCGCCGAGGCCGCTGCAGCGGTCGATGGCGAGCAGGCCGGGCCCGACGCCGCCCCTGCCCCGCAGGAAGCCGCCGCCGAAGCTCAGCCGGCCGCCGAAGCCGCCCCCGCCGAGGGCGAGACGACCGACGAGGACCCCGCCGAGGGCGGCAACGAGATCGAGGAAGTCGCCGCCCAGTCGACCGAAACCGAAGTGGTTTCATCAGGCGAGGACGACACGATCGAGGAAGAGGAAGTCGAACAGCGCCGCCGCTCGCCGCGGATGCGCCAGTACAAGATTCAGGAAGTCATCAAGAAGCGCCAGATCCTGCTGATCCAGGTAGTCAAGGAAGAGCGCGGCAACAAAGGCGCGGCGCTCACCACCTATCTGTCGCTGGCCGGCCGTTACTGCGTGCTGATGCCCAATAGCGGCCGTGGCGGCGGGATCTCGCGCAAGATCACCAATTCCTCCGACCGCCGCCGCCTGAAAGACGCCGCCGAGAGTCTGGACGTGCCTGAGGGCATGGGCCTGATCGTCCGCACGGCGGGCGCCAGCCGGACCAAACAGGAAATCCAGCGCGACTATGAGTATCTGCTGCGTCTGTGGGATTCGATCCGCGACCTGACGCTCAGATCGAGCGCACCCGCCCTCGTTTACGAGGAAGGCAACCTCATCAAGCGCGCGATCCGCGACCAGTTCTCCAAGGATATCGAGGAGATCGTGGTGGAGGGCGACGAGGGCTTCGAGGAAGCCAGCGCCTTCACGAAAATGATCATGCCGCAGCAGATCGAGGCGGTGAAGAAATACGAAGGCGGCCAGTCGCTGTTCCAGCGCTACAAGGTCGAGAACCAGCTCGACTCGATGTTCAACCCGCGCGTCCAGCTGAAGTCGGGCGGCTACATCGTCATCAACCAGACCGAGGCGCTGGTCGCCATCGACGTCAACTCCGGCCGCTCCACGCGCGAGCACCACATCGAGGACACCGCGCTCAAGACCAACATCGAGGCCGCCGAAGAGGTCGCCCGCCAGCTCCGCCTGCGCGACCTCGCAGGGCTGATCGTCATCGACTTCATCGACATGGACGAGAAGCGCAACAACCGCACCGTCGAGAGCCGCCTGAAGAGCGCGTTGCGCAACGACCGCGCCCGCATCCAGGTCGGACGCATCTCGCACTTCGGCCTGATGGAGATGTCGCGCCAGCGCATCCGCACCTCGGTGCTGGAAAGCTCCACCGAGAAGTGCCCGCACTGCGGCGGCACCGGCCATGTCCGCTCGGTCTCCTCGGTGGCGCTGCAATTGCTGCGCGCGCTGGAAGAGACGCTGCAGAAGGGCGCGACCCACAACCAGATCGTCCGCACGAGGCCCGACACCGCGCTCTACGTGCTCAACCACAAGCGGGCGCACCTGCGCGCGCTGGAGGAGCGTTACCAGATCGCGATCACCATCGACGCCGACGAGAGCGTCGGCGGCACCGTCACCTACGCCATCGACCGCGGCGAGCAGGTGATGACGCCGGAGCAGGCCAAGGCGGTGGCCGCGCAATACGCCGCCGCCCCGCATCCCGAATTCGAAGACGAGGACGAGCCGGAGATCGATGCCGGCTTGGAGGCCGAGGAGACCGGCAGCGAAGCGGAATCCGAGGAGCGCGCGGACGGCGAGCGCCGTGGCGACGAGGAGACCGGCGACGACGAGACGCCCGCGCAGGCGGGCGGCGAGAATGACGACGGCGAGCGCGAGGGCGGCCGCAAGCGGCGGCGCCGGCGGCGCGGACGCGGCGGCGAACGGAACGGCGAGCGCCGCGAGCACGAGCCGTCCGACCAGCCCTCCTTCACCCACGAGACCGTGGCCGAGCACGAGGTCGCCCATCTCGATGCCCCTGACGGCGAGAGCGGCGAGGATGCGGCCGACGCTGGAGAGACGCGCGCGCGTGCGCCTGAGGGCGAGGACGACAACGGCGAGCCCCGCCGCCGGCGGCGCGGCCGCCGTGGGGGCCGCCGCAACCGGCGCGACCGCGACGAGCAGGACAGCCGCGACTTCGGGGAGGGTCCGCATCAGGACCAACCGGCGGAGCAGCCGCATCCCTACGAGCAGGCGCAACAGCCCTATCCGGCCGCGCCCGAAGCCGACGAACCGCCGGCCAGCGAACCGGTCGCTGCGTTCGAAGCGCCGGCCGCTCCCGCCGCGCCGGTGGCGCAGCAGCAGGCTCCGGTTCCGGCCGAGCAGCCCGCACCTCGCCGGCGCTCCACCGTTCGCGAGCCCGCCCCGGTGTTCGGCGACAGCGCGCCAGCCGCAACACCGGCTCCGGCTCCCGCGCCGGTCCCCGAGCCTGCGCCGGCGACGCTCGCCGCTCCCGAGGCCGACGACGCGGCCAAGCCGCGCCGCACCGGCTGGTGGGCCAAGCGCCTGCTGGGCGGCGACAAAAGCTGATGCGGAGCCGCTACGTCGAGGCCGACGCCGCCGCCTTCGAAGCGCGCGGCGCGGCCGCCGGCCAGCCGGCCGGCCTTGGCTTGCGCATCTACACCACGCGGCTTCTCGGCTCCGACCCGAAGCTGGTGCTGCACGGGGGCGGCAACACCTCGGTCAAGCTGCGCATGACGGACCTGCTCGGCGAGGAGGCCGAGGTTCTGTGCGTGAAGGGCTCGGGCTGGGACATGGCCACGATCGAGGCCCCCGGCCTGCCCGCGGTGCGCCTCGACAAGCTCCGGATGCTGCGCACGCGCGACCGGCTGTCCGACGAGGACATGGTGCGCCTGCAGCGCGCCAGCCTGCTCGATCCAGCGGCCCCCAATCCTTCGGTCGAGACGCTGCTGCACGCCTTCCTGCCGCACGCTTTCGTGGATCACACCCATTCGACCGCGATCCTCGGACTGGTCGATCAGGCGGACAGCCGCGCCATCTGCGCGGAGGTCTATGGCGAGCGCATGGGCTTCGTGCCCTACATCATGCCGGGCTTCGGGCTCGCGAAAAAATCCGCCGAGGTGTTCGAGGAGAACCCGAAGGTCGAGGGCCTGATCCTCGACAAGCACGGCATCTTCACGTTCGGCGACACGGCGCGTGAGGCCTACGAGCGCATGATCGAAATGGTCACGCTCGCGGAGGAGCGTCTGAAGAAAGACCGCAAGGCCGTGTTCGCCGGCGCCGCCCTGCCGCGGAAGGCTCTGTCGCTCGCCGAGGTCGCGCCGATCCTGCGTGGCGCTGCGAGCCTGCCCGATCCGAAAATCGAGGGCGCGTGGCGCAGGCTCGTCCTCGACTTCCGCACCGGCGAGGCGATCCTCAACTTCGTCAACGGCCGGGACGTGGCGCGCTACAGCCAGGCCGGCGTGATCACGCCCGACCACACGATCCGCACCAAGAACTGGCCGCTCGTTGCGCCCGCCCCCGCGGAGGGTGCCGTGGATGCGTTCGAGACCGCCGTGCGCGCGGCGGCCACGGCCTTCGTGCAGCGCTACACGGACTACTTCGCCCGCCAGAACGCCCGCGTCGGCGGCACCAAGACCATGCTCGATCCCCTGCCCCGCGTGGCGCTGGTGCCGGGGCTCGGCCTGTTCGGGCTCGGCCGCTCGAAAAAGGACGCCCGCATCGCCGCCGACCTCGCAGAGGCCGCGGTGGAGGGCATCACCGACGCCGAGGCGATCGGACGCTTCCAGCCGATCTCCGAGAACGACATGTTCGACTGCGAATACTGGTCGCTCGAACAGGCCAAGCTCGGCAGCGCCAAAGAGCCGCCGCTCGCCGGCCAGGTCGCGGTCGTGACCGGAGCCGGCGGCGCGATCGGCGCGGCCACGGCCAGGGCTTTCGCGGAGGCCGGCGCGGAGGTCGCGCTGCTCGACCTCGACGAGGCCGCGGCCCGGGAAAAAGCCGGGACCATCGGCGGCGCGGCGCTGGCCCTGCGCTGCGACGTGACGGATGCCGCCTCCGTGCGCGCGGCTTTCGATCGGGTCGCCGAGGTTTTCGGCGGCGTGGACATCGCGGTCTCGAACGCCGGCGCGGCGTTCCAGGGCCGCATCGGCGAGGTGGACGAGGCCGTGCTGCGGCAGAGCTTCGAGCTGAACTTCTACGGCCACCAGCGCGTCGCCCAGAACGCCGTGCGGATCATGCGCCGCCAGCGCACCGGCGGGTGCCTCCTGTTCAACGTCTCCAAGCAGGCGGTCAATCCGGGGCCGGACTTCGGCCCCTACGGCCTGCCCAAGGCGGCGACGCTGTTCCTGGTGCGGCAGTACGCGCTCGACCACGGCGCGGAAGGAATCCGCACGGGCGCGGTGAACGCCGACCGCATCCGCTCCGGCCTGCTCACCGACGGCTTCATCGTGGAACGCTCGAGGGCGCGCGGCGTGTCGGAGAAGGATTACATGAGCGGCAACCTGCTCGGCCGCGAGGTTACGGCGGCGGACGTGGCGCAGGCGTTCCTCGCGCAGGCGCTGGCGCTCAAGACCACCGCGGACGTGACCACGGTGGACGGCGGCAACATCGCCGCGGCGCTGCGGTAAGCCGCCGCGGCTCCTTCGCGCGGACCGGCTCCCGCCCCGCTCGCGACGCTTATTGCATCTTGATTCCGGAGCGCTTGATCACCTCGCCCCACTTTGCGTAGTCCTGTCGGATCGCCTCCGCGAACACCTCGGGCGAGCCGCCGGCGGGCTCGTCGCCGATCTTGCCGAAGCGTTCCTTGAAGGCCGGCGACTGGATCGCCTTGTTGATCGCGGCGTTGAGTGTCGCCACCACCTCGCGCGGCATGCCGGCGGGGCCGACCACGCCCTGCCAGGTCGTGACCTCGAAGCCCGGCACGCCGGCCTCCGCAACCGTGGGCAGATGGGGCAGCGCCGGCGAGCGGCGCGGTCCCGTCACCGCCAGCGCCTGCACCTCGCCGGAGCGCGCATGCGGCAGCACCGAGTTGAGGCTTTCGAAGATCAGATCCACATGCCCGCCGAGCAGGTCGTTGACCGCGAGCTGGCCACCGCGATACGGCACGTGCACGATCTTGGTGCCGGTCATGAACTTGAACAGCTCGCCGGTGATGTGGCCGGGCGAGCCGTTGCCGGCCGAGGCGTTGCTGAGCTTGCCGGGGTTCTTCTTGGCCTCCGCGATCAGCGCCGCCACCGACGACAGCGGCGACTTCGGCGCGACCGCGAGCACGAGCTGGCCGCGCGTGACCATGGCGACCCCCTGGAAGTCGCGCAGGATGTCGTAGGGCAGCTTCGCGACCATGTGCGGCGACATCGCCAGCGAACCGATCGGCCCCATGCCGAGCGTGTAGCCGTCGGGTGCAGCCTTGGCCACCTCGTTGAGCCCGAGCGTGAACACCGCGCCCGGCTTGTTCTCGATCACCACGGTCTGCTTCAGGACCGGGCCAAGCTCCGCCACCAGCAGGCGCGCCAGCACGTCGGTGGCGCTGCCCGGCGCCTGGGGCACGATCAGGCGGATCGGCTTCTCGGGAAACGTGCCCTGCGCCGCGGCGGGAGCGGCGAAAGCCGCCAGCGCGACCGCGAGCGTGGTGAGAATCGAAATCCGTGTGCGTGCCATGATGCCTCTCCTCTGGACCGGCTCGACGCCGATTCCGGCGGGCAACCTAGCCGCGGCCCGCGCCCGCCGCAACGCTGGCCCCGCGCTCACCCGCGCCGCAGCCAGCCGCCGATGCGCGTCACCGCCTCCCGCATATCGGCGGGCGATCCGGCGTAGCCGAAGCGCACGAATGCGTGGCCGTGCAGCGGATCGAAATCGAGGCCGGGCGTGGCGGCCACCCCCGCCTGCTCCAGCATCCGCTTGCAGAAGTCGAAGCTGTCGTGCGTGAAGCGCGACACGTCGGCGTAGAGATAGAACGCGCCATCGGCCGGCAGGAACCTGTCGAGCCCGGCCGCCGGCAGGCCGTCGAGCAGGATGCGGCGGTTGACCTCGTAGCCGCGCTTGACCGCCTCCATCTCCTCGCGGCCCTCGAACGCCGCTTCGGCGGCGATCTGCGACAGCGTCGGCACCGAGATCGCGAGGTTCTGCTGCAGCCGCTCGACCGGCCGCACCAGCGGCTCCGGCACCACCATCCAGCCGATGCGCCAGCCGGTCATGCAGAAGTATTTCGAGAACGAGTTGATGACGAGCGCGCGCTCCGACAGCCGCGCCGCGGTCTCCGCCGGCACCGCGTAATCGAGGCCGTGATAAATCTCGTCGGAGATCACGCGGATGCCGAGCCCCTCGGCGGTCGCGATCAGGTCGGCGAGCGCCTGCGGCGTCATCATCGTGCCGGTGGGGTTGGCGGGGCTCGCGACCAGAATGCCGGAAAGCGGCGTGCGCGCGTGCGCCTCGCGCAGCATCTCGCCGGTGACGGCGTGGCGGGTTTCGGCGCGGGTCTCGATCAGGACCGGCTCGCAGCCCAGCGCCGCGAGGATGTGGCGATACGGCGGATAGCCGGGCGAAGCGAGCGCCACCCGGTCGCCCGGCTCGAACATGGCCAGGAACGCGAGGATGAAGCCGGCCGACGAACCGGTGGTGACGACGATCCGCGCCGGATCGACCGCGACGCCGTAAGCCTCCGCATAATGGCGCGCGATCCGCGCGCGCAGCGACGGGATGCCCAGCGTCTCCGTATAGCCGAGCGGTCCCTGCCCGAGCGCGGCCCGCGCGGCCTCGATCGCCGCTGCCGGCGGCGACGCGGCCGGCTGGCCGATCTCCATGTGCACGACGCGGCCGCCCGCGGCCTCGATCCGCGCCGCGGCCGCCACCACGTCCATCACCATGAAGGGCGGAACGTCGCTGCGCACCGAGGGCGCCACCAGCCGCCGCGCGGCGTCGAGCATCATGCCGGCCTCTCTGTTGCCGCATTCCACGGCTCTTTTCGCGACAGGGGCGTCCGCAATCGAACGTGAACAGAAGGCGCGTTGACCCTGTCCGGCCGCGCCACTAGCTTGCGCCGGATCGTGGCGCGAATCCAAGCGGATATGACCGAACCCGGAAAACCGATCAAGGCTTTGCGCCCGAAGGCGCGCAGCCCTGCCGCGCGCATGCTGGCCGCCCTCGCCGCCCTGCTGCTGGCGCTGCCGCCCGTGCCGGCCGCGGCGCAGCGCGGCATGCCGATCATCCGCGACGCCGAGATCGAACAGCTCCTGCGCGACTACACCCGCCCGCTGCTGAAGGCCGCGGGACTCGCGCAGCAGAACATCCAGGTCGTGATCATCAACGACCGTTCCTTCAACGCCTTCGTGATGGACGGCCGCCGCATCTTCGTGAACGCCGGGGCGCTGATGGAATCCGCGGTCCCCAACCAGATCATCGGCGTGCTGGCGCACGAGACCGGCCACATCGCCGGCGGCCACCTGTCGCGGCTGCGCGAGCAGTATGCGCGCGCGCAGACCCAGTCGATCATCGCGATGATCCTCGGCATGGGCGCGATGGTCGCGGCCGGCCGCGGCGGCAGCGACATCGGCAACGCCTCCGCCGCGATCCTGGGTCCGCAATCGGCGATCATGCGCTCGCTCCTGTCGTACCAGCGCAATCAGGAGGAGCAGGCCGACCGCGCCGGCGTCCGCTTCCTCAACGCCACCGGACAGTCGCCCAAGGGCATGTCCGACACCTTCAAGCGGATGTCCGACCAGATCCTGTTCGCCGCACGCGGCGCCGATCCCTACCAGCAGTCGCATCCGATGCCGGCCGAGCGCGTGAACGCGCTGGAGGCGCTGGCACGCACCAGCCCGCACTGGAACGCGAAGGATTCGCCCGAGCTGCAACTGCGCCACGACCTGACCCGCGCCAAGCTGGTCGGCTTCCTCGAACGGCCGGACTCCACCGCCCGCCGCTATCCGCAGAGCAACACCAGCCTGCCGGCGCGCTACGCGCGCGCGATCGCGACCTACCGCCATGCCGATCTGCGCTCGGCCGTGGCGCAGATCGACGGGCTGCTCCAGGTGCAGCCCAACAATCCCTATTTCCACGAGCTGAAGGGCCAGGCCCTGCTCGAGGGCGGACGTCCGAACGAGGCGATTGCGCCGCTGCGCCGCGCCGTGCAGCTCGCGCCGCAGCCGGCGCTGATCCAGGTCATGCTGGCGCAGGCTCTCAACGCCACCAACAATCCGAGGTTCGCCGAGGAGGCCGTGGCGCTGCTGCGCACCGCGCTGACCCGCGAGCCCGAAATTCCGGAGGGCTATGCGCAGCTCGCGATGGCCTACGGCCGCAAGGGCGACGTCGCGCAGGCGGACCTCGCCTCGGCGCAGGCCGCCTTCGCCCGCGGCGACCTCAAGACCGCGCGCGAGCTGGCCACCCGCGCCAAGGCCCGTCTGCCCGTGGGCTCGCCCGGCTGGGTCCGGGCCGACGACATCGCCAGCCACCGGCCACCCAACCCGCGGGGGCCGGGCCGGTGAGGCCCGCTCCCGGAAAATTGAACGCAGCCGTCCGCGAACAGGTGCATCACGATCCTGTCCGGACCTCCGGGAGCCGGCCTCCGTCGCGCGCCTCGCACCGAACGACCCGAAAAGGACCCATCCGATGCGTCTGCCCCTCCTGCGCTCGATCCTGACCGCAGCCCTGCTGACCGCGACGGGCGCGGCCGCCGTCCACGCCCAGAGCGTGACGCCGGCGCAGCGCACCGAGTTCGAACGCATCATCCGCGAATATCTGATCCAGAACCCCGAGGTGCTGCAGGAGGCGATCGCGGCGCTGGAAAAGAAGCAGGCCATGGCGGACGCCGAGAAGCACAAGGCCGCGGTGAAGGAGAATGCGCAGACGCTGTTCCACTCGGCGCGCCATGTCGTGGTCGGAAACCCGCAGGGCGACGTCACGATGGTCGAGTTCTACGATTACAATTGCGGCTACTGCAAACGCGCGATGAACGACAAGATCGAGCTGATCAAGGCGGACCCCAAGCTGCGCGTCGTGCTCAAGGAATTCCCGGTGCTGGGTCCGGGCTCGGTCGAGGCCGCCCGCGTCGCGGTCGCCGTACGCATGCAGGACAAGACCGGCAAGAAGTATCTCGAGTTTCACCAGAAGCTGATGGGGGGACGCGGCCAGGCGGACAAGGCGCGCGCGCTCGCCGCCGCCAGGGAGGTCGGGCTCGACACCGCCCGCATCGAGCGCGACATGAACGGCGAGGAGGTGCGCGTGAGCCTCGAGGAGAGCTTCAAGCTCGCCGAGCGGCTGGGCCTCAATGGCACCCCGAGCTACGTCGTGGGCAACGACGTGGTGATCGGCGCGGTCGGCCTCGAGGCCCTGCGCGCCAAGGTGAACGAGGCGCGCTGCGGCAAGCCCGCCTGCTGAGCCTGCTCTGCCGGCGCCGCGGCGGCGCTTTACAGCCCCTGCGGGTCGCGGCACCATGCCGCGCGGGCGGAGCCTGCCTATGCAGGAAAACCCGCGCCGAACAATTGTAGGATCGTGCCGTTACGAGGACGTGCGGGCCGCTTCCCCTGCCGGAAGCGGGCGCCGCGACAGGGAGGAGACCGGATGCGTCGTTTGGGAAGGCTGGCGCTTGCCGCCGCGATCATGTGTGGGACGGGCCTTGCGGCCGCCCAGGCGCAGAGCTGGCCGCAAAGGCCAGTCAAGTTCATCCTGCCGCTCGGCGCGGGATCGGGCGCCGACATCTCCGCGCGCGTGATCGGCGAGCAGCTCTCCAAGAAGTGGGGCCAGCCGGTGGTGATCGAGAACCGGCCGGGCGGCGACGGCTTCGTGGCGATCAACGCGTTCGTCACCGGCGCCTCCGACGAGCACACGCTCCTGTTCGGGCCGGCGGCCTCGTTCGTGGCGCATCCGTTCCTGCACAAGAAGCTGCCCTACGACCACCGCGACCTGTCGCCGGTGGCGCAGATCAGCAACACCGTGGTCAGCATCACCGTGCCGGCCACGATGAAGCACAGCACGCTGAAGGACCTGTTTGCGGAGGTGCGCGCCAACCCCGGAAAGATGAACTGGGCGAGCATCGTCGGCGTCACCGACTTCGTGATCGAGGCCTTCCTCAAGGCCGAGAAGCTGGAGATGGCGCGGGTGCCCTACAAGAACCCGGTGCAGGCGCTCACCGACCTGGCGGAGAACCGCATCCAGTTCTACTCCGCCGCCTATGCCATCACCCGTCCGCAGATCCAGGCCGGCCGCATCAAGCTGCTCGCAGTCTCCAACACCGAACGCGCGCCGGTGATCAAGGATACGCCCACGACCGAAGAGCTCGGCCTGCCGGGACTGAACTTCGACGGGCTGGTCGGCATTTACGGCCCCCGCGACATGCCGGCGGCACGCCGGGCGCAGATCGCGGCCGACGTGGTGGCCGTGGTCAACGATCCGGCGATCCGCAAGCGCCTGGAGGACACCGGGCAGCTCGTCCGGCCGGGCGGTCCCGACCTGTTCGCGGGCTCGATCAAGAAGCAGCGCGCGAGCCTCGAGGGCTCGGCCAAGATCCTCGGCGTGACGCCCTCCTACTGAGGCCGTTCCCCGCCGTTTTCCGCCGCCCCGGCCGCCAAAGCCGGGGCGGACGGATTCTGCGCCCTCGCGGCTCCGGGCTTTCCCTTTCGCGGGGAGCTGCCTATAACCCCTCGAGACGGCTGCGGTGGCGAGTCGCGCGGCGGCCGTTTAGCCAGGGATTTCAATGCCTAAGACGATCTTCGTGCTCAACGGCCCGAACATGAACCTGCTCGGCAGCCGCGAGCCGGAGAAATACGGGCGCGCCACCCTCAAGGACGTCGAGAAGCTCTGCCGCGACACCGGCAAGCGGCACGGTTTCGCCGTCGAGTTTCGCCAGTCCAACCACGAGGGCGCGCTGGTGGACTGGATCCAGGAGGCCGCGGCCAAGAAGGCCGCCGGCATCATCATCAACGGCGCCGGCTACACCACCACCTCGATCGCGATCCACGACGCGGTGATCGCGGTGCGCATTCCGGTGATCGAGGTCCACGTCACCAACATCTTCGCGCGCGAGCCGTTCCGGCACGCCTCGGTGATCGCGCCGGTCGCGCGCGCCACGATGGCGGGCTTCGGCGTCCACGGCTATGCGCTGGCGATCGCGGCGCTCGCCGAAATGACCGGGACGAAACGCTGAGCATGGCAGGCAAGAGCAACAGCATGGCCGACACCCCGACCGCAGCCGGCGACGACAAGGATCAGGAGCTGATCCGCGGGCTGGCGAAGCTGCTCGACGAGACCGGGCTCACCGAGATCGAGCTGGAGCGCGACGGCCTGCGGGTGCGCGTCGCCCGCGGCCGCGAGATCGCCCATGTGGCGAGCGCGCCCGCCCCTGTGGTCGCCGCTTCCGCCGCGCCGGTCACGGCCGCGGCCGCCGACCTCGCCAAGCACCCGGGCGTCGTCACCTCGCCGATGGTGGGCACCGCCTACATGGGCCCCGCCCCCGGCGCGCGGCCGTTCGTGGACGTCGGCAGCAAGGTGCTGGCCGGCGACACGCTGCTGATCGTCGAGGCGATGAAGACGATGAACCAGATTCCCGCACCGCGCTCGGGGACGGTGACGCAGATCCTGGTCGAGGATGGCAAGCCGGTGGAGTTCGGCGAGCCTCTGGTGATCATCGAATAGCCGCCCGTCCCTGCAACGCATCCGGGGCGAGAGCCGACAGGTCATGTTCGACAAGATCCTCATCGCCAACCGCGGCGAAATCGCCCTCCGGGTGCTGCGCGCCTGCCAGGAGCTGGGCATCGCCACCGTGGCCGTGCATTCCACCGCCGACGCCGACGCCATGCACGTGCGGCTCGCGGACGAGAGCGTGTGCATCGGCCCACCGGCCGCGCGCGACAGCTACCTCAACGTCCCCTCGCTGCTCGCGGCCTGCGAGATCACCGGCGCGGACGCCGTGCATCCCGGCTACGGCTTCATGTCGGAGAACGCCCGCTTCGCCGAAATCCTCGGTGAACACGGCATCCATTTCATCGGTCCCACGCCCGAGCACATCCGCATCATGGGCGACAAGATCGAGGCGAAGAAGACCGCGAAGCGGCTCGGCATCCCGGTGGTGCCGGGCTCCGACGGCGGCGTCACCGACGACCGGGAGGCGCTGCGGATCGCGCGCGAGATCGGCTTCCCGGTGCTGGTGAAGGCCGCGGCCGGCGGCGGCGGGCGCGGCATGAAGGTCGCGCACCACGAGGACGACCTCGCCAACGCGCTGGCGACCGCCCGCGCCGAGGCCAAGGCCGCCTTCGGCGACGACGCGGTCTATCTGGAGAAGTACCTGCAGCGGCCGCGCCACATCGAGATCCAGGTGCTGGGCGACGGACGCGGCAACGCCATCCATCTCGGCGAGCGCGACTGTTCGCTGCAGCGCCGGCACCAGAAGGTGCTGGAGGAAAGTCCCTCCCCCGCGCTCAACACCGCAGGCCGCGACCGGATCGGCGAGGTCGTCGCAAGCGCGATGCGCAAGCTGAAATATCTCGGGGTCGGCACCGTCGAGTTTCTCTTCGAAGACGGCGAGTTCTACTTCATCGAGATGAACACCCGCATCCAGGTCGAGCATCCGGTGACGGAGATGATCACCGGCATCGACCTGATTTTGGAGCAGATCCGGGTCGCGGCCGGCAATCCGCTGACGCTGACCCAGGCGGACGTCGAGTTCCGCGGCCATGCCATCGAGTGCCGGGTCAACGCCGAGAACCCCTCGACCTTCCTGCCCTCGCCGGGCCGGATCGTCTCCTATCATCCGCCGGGCGGGCTCGGCGTGCGCGTCGATTCCGCGGTCTATGCCGGCTACACGATCCCGCCGTTCTACGATTCGCTGGTCGGCAAGCTGATCGTCCACGGCAAGACCCGGCCGGAATGTCTGATGCGGCTGCGCCGCGCGCTCGACGAGTTCGTGGTGGACGGGATCGAGACCACGCTGCCGCTGTTCCGCAGGCTCGTGCGCGAGCAGGACATCACCGACGGCAACTACCACATCCACTGGCTGGAGCGATTCCTGGCCGAAGGCGGGATGGAGCGGTAGCGTCGCCGGAAGGGACCGTCCGCAGGCCGTTTCGCCGTCCCGGATGCCGCGGAAGCCGGCCTGGGCGATTGTCCGGCACCGCGAGGGAAACGGGCCTTTTTTTTGTCGAGCCCGTCGAAACGCGCCGTCCGACCCCAAAGAGTCGGCAAGCGGAACAAAAAGGCCGCGAAAGCCGTTATATTGGCCACCGCCCCCGGTCCCGCACGGATCTCCCAACCCCGACGCCCATGCTTCTGCCTGCAACCCATTTCGCACGTGCCCAACAACCCCTCCTGCTCGGCATCGGGTTTGCGGTTCTCATTCTCGTGGCGGGCATAGCGATCTACCTGATGCGCGAGGCCCACGAGAGCGCGCGCCTGATCGCCCAGACCCTCGAGCAGCAGCGCGTGCTGTCCACCGTCCTGCTCAACCTTCGCCGCGCCGAAAGCGCGCAGCGGGGCTACCTGCTGACCCGCAACACCGACTATCTGGAAAACTATCAGGAGACCCGTCGGCTCGCGATCGAGGCCCTCGACGAGCTGGGCCATGCGGGCGGCGAAGCCGCGATGAGCGAAGAGCGGCTCGCCGAGGCGGACCGGCTGCTGAAAGCGAAGATGGCCGAGCTTGACGAGACGCTGCGTCTGGCCAATCAGGGAGAGTACGAAAAGGCCGTGGCGCTGTTGCGCACCAACGAAGGCCGCAAGCTGATGGATGACCTTCGCCTCCTGCTGGAAGAGGCCAGCGAAGCGAAAGGACGCCTGCTGACCGAATCCACCGCGGAATCCCAGGCAACGCGCAGCGCGCTATTCTACCTCACCCTGTTCGCCGTGGCCCTCATCCTCTCCATCGGAGGCCTTTCCGTCTGGCTGATGCAGCGGGCCAACCGGGAGCGCCAGCGCGCCCAGGCCGAACTGGAGAGCACGAATGCAAACCTTGAAACCATCATCGAGTACCGCACCGCCGACCTGACCGAGGCGAACGAGGAGATCCAGCGCTTCGCCTATATCGTCAGCCACGACCTGCGCTCGCCGCTGGTCAACATCATGGGCTTCACCACCGAGCTGGAGGCTCTGCGCCAGGACATCTTCGACGAGGTCGCCGCGCTCCGCGAAAGGCTCGCGGCGCTCACATCCGAGACCGACCCCGCCATCGCGGCGGAGGCCGCGCAGGATGCGGGGCGGGCCGAGACGCTCGGAAAGGACTTCGACGAGGCGGTGGGCTTCATCAAGGCGTCGATCGTCAAGATGGACAAGCTCATCAACGCCGTGCTCAAGCTGTCGCGGGAGGGCCGCCGCGAGTTCAGGCCGGAATACATCGACATGACGGCGATGCTGCGCACGCTGGAGAAAAGCGTCACCCATCAGGCGCAGGAGGCCGGCGCGACCGTGACGGTCGGCGACGTCCCGCCCGTCACCAGCGACCGGCTGGCACTGGAGCAGATTTTCTCCAACCTGCTGGACAATGCGGTAAAGTACCTGCGGCGCGACGTGCCCGGGGAGATCGAGGTCAGCGGCCGGGCGACCATGACGCATGCGGTCTACGAGGTCCGCGACAACGGCCGCGGCATCGCCAAGGCCGACCACCAGCGCATCTTCGACCTGTTCCGCCGCGCCGGCGAACAGGACCGGGCGGGCGACGGCATCGGCCTCGCCCACGTCCGCGCGCTGGTGCGCCGGCTGGGCGGAACGCTGTCGGTGGAGTCAGAACTTGGCAAGGGTAGTGCGTTTACGGTGACGCTGCCGCGGCGATGGGCCGGCGAACAGAAGACCGCGGAGCAAAGGAGCGCAGCATGACCGAACCTGTGACAATCGTCATGATCGAGGACGACGAAGGCCACGCGCGCCTGATCGAGAAGAACATCCGCCGCGCCGGCGTCAACAACGAGATCATCCCGTTCGCGAACGGCTCGGACGCGACCCGCTTCCTGTTCGGAGCCGACGGCAGCGGCAGCGTCAACCAGGGCCGCGCCATGCTGATCCTGCTCGACCTCAATCTGCCGGACATGACCGGCGCCGACATCCTCAAGCGGGTCAAGGAGAACGAACACCTCAAGCGCTCGCCGGTCGTGGTGCTCACCACCACCGACGACCAGACGGAAATCCAGCGCTGCTACGATCTGGGATGTAACGTCTACATCACCAAGCCGGTGAACTACGACAACTTCGCCAACGCGATCCGCCAGCTCGGCCTGTTCTTCTCGGTCATCCAGGTGCCATCGACGGCCTGAATGCAGAACGTCTCCACCAAAGTCCTCTATGTCGACGACGACGACGGTCTGTGCCGCCTCGTGCAGCGCGGGCTGGCGCGCCACGGCTGCAAGGTCGAGGTCGCGGGCTCCGGCGAAGCCGGCCTTGCGCGACTCGCGGAAGGCGGCATCGATGCCATCGGCCTCGACCAGAACATGCCCGGCCTCGACGGCCTGCAGACGCTGGCCCGCATCCGCGGGCTCTCGGACCCGCCGCCCGTGATCTTCGTCACCGCCGAGCAGGACAGCCGCGTCGCGATCGCCGCCCTCAAGGCCGGCGCGTTCGACTACGTGCTCAAGGACGTGCAGGGCGAGTTCCTGCCGCTGCTCGCGGCCGCGTTCCAGACGGCGCTCGACGCCGCCCGGATGCGCCGCGCCAAGGAGGCGGCGGAGGCGGCGGTGCGCGAGGCCCGCGACCGCTTCGAAGCGCTGGCGACCGAGCGCGCGCTGCTGATGCGCGAGGTCAACCACCGCGTCGGCAACTCGCTCCAGCTCATCGCCTCGATGCTCAAGCTGCAGGGCAACAATGCCGCCTCCCCCGACGTCAGCACCGCGATGACCGCCGCGACCGCCCGCGTGCTCGCGGTCGCGCAGGTCCACAAGCGGCTTTACACCTCGGACGACGTGCAGTCGGTCGCGCTCGACCAGTATCTCACCGGTCTCGTCGAGGACCTGCGCCGCTCATCGGCGGGCGGGGCGATGTCGCAGCTCACGCTGTCCGCAACCCCGGTCGCGATCCATCCCGACCGCGCGGTCGCGATCGGCGTGGCGGTGAGCGAGCTGGTGCTCAATGCGGTGAAATACGCCTATCCCAGCGGCAAAGGGCCGATCCGCGTGTCGCTCAGGGCGGACGGGCCGCGCGTCGAGCTGGCCGTCGAGGACGACGGCGTGGGCCGCTCCGGCGGCCCGAGCGCCGCCCGGCCGGATTCCACCGGCCTCGGCCAGCGTATCGTCACCGCGATGGCGCAAAAGCTCGATGCGGAGCTTTCCGACGACCCCTCCCACAAGGGCACCCGCGTCGTGCTGACCTTCGGCCTCGACGCTCCGCGCGCCGTCTGATCGGGCGCCCCGCCTCCGGCCTCAATGCGCGGTGGCTGCGAAGCCCGCCAGCAATTCGCACACCCGTTCCGGATGGTAGGGCTTCGCCATCAGCACCGCCCCCTCCACCGCGTCGAGATCCGACAGCCGGCCGACCGAGCCGGTCGCGTAGACCACCGGCAGGCCGGGACGCAGCTCGCGCACCAGATGCGCCAGCGCCTCCCCGTCCATCCCGCCCGGCAGGTTCACGTCGGTGAACAGCACGTCGCAGGGCGCGCCGCCGGTCAGGTGCCGCAACGCCTCGCGGGCGTTGCCGACCGCATGGACCTCGAAACCATGCTCCTCCAGCACCTCCGTCACCATGTCGCAGATGAGGAACTCGTCCTCGACCACCAGCACCCGTGCGCCCCTTCCCTCCCCCGTCATGGCCGCCTCCTGTCCTGTTGTCCTGCTTTCCTGCCGCCCCGCCGCCGGGGCGAACGGGCAACGCGGATCCGCACGATTGTTTTCGCTTTTTCCGAAAATCCCGCGGGTCATGGCTAACAGCCCGTGAACGCGGTTGCGGGCCGGGTCCCGCGCGCTAGATTGCAGGCCCGTTCACGGACCGCCGCATGGCCCGAACCGATAGCGCCGTCATCGAAATCACGCCGGAGGTTCTGCTCAAGGCCTATGCCTGCGGCATCTTCCCGATGGCGGAGGCGGCCGACGACCCGTCGATCTTCTGGGTCGATCCGCAGGAGCGCGGCATCCTTCCGCTCGACGGCTTTCACGTCGCCTCGCGGCTCGCCCGCACCGTGCGCTCGGCCCGCTTCGAGGTCCATGCCGACCGCGATTTCGACGGCGTGCTGGACGGCTGCGCCGAACCGCGGCCCGGCCGCACCAGCACCTGGATCAACGCACCGATCCGGGCGCTCTATGGCCGGCTGCACGCCATCGGCCATTGTCACAGCGTCGAGACCTACGAGGACGGCAGGCTGGTCGGCGGGCTCTACGGCGTCTCGCTCGGCCGCGCCTTCTTCGGCGAGAGCATGTTCAGCCGCGCGCGCGACGCCTCCAAGGTGGCGCTGGTGCATCTGGTGGCGCGGCTGCGGGCGGGCGGCTTCACGCTGCTCGACACGCAGTTCGTGACGGACCACCTGCGGAGCTTCGGCGCGATCGAGATCGCGCGCGACCGCTATCACCGGCTGCTGGACGCCGCGCTCGACGGTGAAGGCGACTTCGCGGCGCTGCCGTCCCGGATGTCCGGCGCGGAGGCGCTGCAGCACATCCGGGATTGACCCGGATCAGCGGAACGGCGGCGGCGGCAATTGCGGCTGGGCCGGCGACGGCGCCTGTGTCCGCCGAGGCTGGGCCTGCTGCGGCTGCTGGCGGCGTTGCGGCTGCGGCTTCTGCTGCGGAGCGGGCTCGGGCACCTCGGCGACCGCGGGCGCGGCCGCGCCCTTGCAGTCTTTCAGCCACACGTCATAGATCGGATGCTCGACCGCGTTCAGGCCGGGGCTGGTGACGAACATCCAGCCGGTGAAGATGCGCTTGAGCTCGCCCTGCAGCGTCAGTTCGTCCACCTCGACGAAGCCGTCGGTGAGCTGGGTCTCGGTCGGCGGCCGCGTGTAGCAGACCCGCGGCGTGACCTCGAGCGCGCCGAAGCGCACGGTCTCGTTGATCGCCACCTCGAACTCGATGATCCGTCCGGTGATCTTGTCGAGCCCGGAGAAGACTGCGGTCGGATTGGCGAGCTTCTGCGCCGGCGGCTCGACGATGACCTCGTTCGGAACGTTGGCCGGCGCGGACGCGGGCTGCGCCGGAGGCTGGCCGGGCGGCGGCGGCGCGCCGCGCGGCTGGCGCTGTCCCGGCGGCAGGCCCGGCAGGGTCTGGCCGGGCGCTGCCGGAATCTGGGCGGACGGCGGCTGGCCGCCGCGCGTGGTGTCGAGCGGCTGGCCGTTCGGATCCGGCGCGCGGGCTGCACCGGGCGGCGGCGGCAGCGGCTGCGTCTGGATCCGGCCTGGCGGCGGCCCCGGCGGCAGCCGATCCTGCGGCACGACGTCGGGGTCGGGCGGCGGAAGCGGGCGTCCGCCCGGCACGCTGGCCGGCGGACGCGGCGGGAAGTCGCCGAAAATGGTGCCGAACTGCGCGCTTGCAGGCGCAACGACGCCCACGCTCGCGAGGATCACAACCGCTGTCGAGATACGTCTGGCCATCAACCGGCTTTTGGGCCCCTGGGCGGGAGGATTCGCCACCGCCGCACCGGGCCGATTAACACGCGGAATGCGGCGGGCAAAGGGCGGTTCCGGTATCCAGAGGCCGCGTCTAGCGGCCGGGAGTCCACGCCTTGTAGTCGCCGGTGGCCTTGGGACGGCGGCCCTGCGCAAGCGTCGAGCCGGAGGGACGATGCGCCGCCGGCGTGCCGGTGAGGTTCGGGCGGTGCGGCTTCTGCCAGGCGCGCGGCTTGTAGTTTTCCTCTGTCGGCGGCGTGTCCACGGTGTGATGCAGCCAGCCGTGCCAGGAGGGCGGCACCATCGAGGCTTCGGCCACGCCGTTGTAGATCACCCAGCGCCGCTCGAACAAAAGCACCGGGTCGATCTTGCCGCCCCGGGTGCGGTAGTAGCGGTTGCCGAACTCGTCCTCGCCGACAGGCTCCCCGTAGAGCCAGGTCCAGAGCTGGGTGCCGAACGTCTGGCCGTTCCACCAGGTAAAAAAGCGCAGGAAAAAGGTCTTCATCTCGCTGCCGTCGGGGCTCGGGATGCCCCGTCATGCCAGCTTCGCCGCAGCCTGTCCAGACGACCGGCCGCCGGGGCCCCTCCCGTCCCGCGACAGCGCGGGGAAACATTTGCGGATGCCTTGCGTTGCCGGAAGGAGGCTTCGCGCCGCTTCGATGGCGGACGCATCGTCGCACCTGACGAGCATCGTCGCCGGGCGCCAGTCAGCCAACGGGAAACCTGTCTTGCCATCTGGAGTGTTTCAAAGCGCATGGAGCGAACTGGGGGATGTCCTCTCGGCGATTCCCGACGGCATCATGCCCTGGCTCGTCCTGCCGCTGGCGATGGCCGCGGCGCTCGCCGCGCATCGCTTCGGCTTCGCCTTCGCGGCGGGCCTCCTGCGCGCGCGGCATCCGTTCCTGCATTCGCTGTTCGTGCCGCTGAAAGGTCCGCTGCGGCTGGCGCTGGTGCTGTTCGCGCTCAACATCGCGGTGGCGGCGGCGCCGATCCGCGCGCCGCTGGGCGATGCGCTCGCGGGCGTGCTGCAGGTGGCGTTCATCGCTCTCGTCGGCTGGATGGCGCTCGCCGCCGTCAACATCGCCACCGAGGTTTACGTGCGGCGCTTCAAGATCGACGTCGCAGACAATCTCCATGCGCGCAAGCAGGTGACGCAGGTGCGCGTGCTCAAGGGCGCGATCGCCACGCTGATCGTCACGATCACGGTGGCGGCCGCGCTGATGACCTTCGAGCAGGTTCGCCAGTACGGCGTCAGCCTGTTCGCCTCCGCCGGCATCGCCGGCATCGTGGCGGGCTTCGCCGCGCGGCCCGTTCTGTCGAACCTGATCGCGGGCATGCAGCTCGCCATCACCCAGCCGATCCGGCTCGACGACGCGGTGATCGTGGAGGGCGAATGGGGACGGGTCGAGGAGATCACCTCCACCTATGTGGTGATCCGGGTCTGGGACTGGCGGCGGCTGATCGTGCCGCTGACCTATTTCATCGAGAAGCCGTTCCAGAACTGGACCCGCGAGACCGCGGCGCTGATCGGCGTGGTGCTGCTGCGCGTGGATTTCACGGTGCCGGTGGCCAGCATCCGCGCCAGGGCGGAGGAGTTCGTGCGCGCCTCCCCGCATTGGGACGGCCGCGTGTTCAACGTGCAGGTCACGGACGCCGACGACCGCAGCATGGAGCTGCGGGTGATCGCAAGCGCCGCCCATTCCGGCGCGGCCTTCGACCTGCGCTGCGAGCTGCGCGAGAAGCTGATCGGCCATATCCAGGCGGAATACCCGCTGGCGCTGCCGCGAAACCGCGAGGAACGCCTGGTTTTGGGCACGGAGCGGCGTTTTCAGGACGATGGCGACGGCCCTGTTCGGGAGCCGGCCGCAGCGCCGTCCGGCGGACGCGACCGCAGCCGGTTTTCTCCCGCCTAAGCCTTTGCACCACCGTCGAGAATCATCTGCAGCCCGCGTCATCGGCGTGCGACCGACCCGCCGCATCCTGGGGAAAACCGCGCTCCTGTCACGGATCGGTCACAGGGAGTGAAAACTGCGCAGACGGTATTTCAATACAGCGATTTCAACCAGCCCGCGATTGACACCCTGTTCGCGGGAGGCCGCCCGGAACGCTCCCCCACCCCCCTCTTCCGGAATCCGCTCGGTCTGTCCGATACTTCGCAGGCGGTGGGTGAGTCGTACCCGCAATCCCCAGAATTAACATCTAAGGCACAAGACTTAGTATTTGATTCAGCTCTCGCGTCTAATGCTTGACGCATGAACGGGCTTCGTCCTACGTTTCCTCCTGTCCGGCGCGGGTCGGTTTTTCGTGCCGGCCGGACGCAATCATCAAGGTTTCGACCGGTCTCCCGCCTGGCTTCCGGGTCTGGCGGGCAAAGCATCCGCGTCGCTGTCGGGGGTCGGAAACGGCCCGGGGAAGCGTGCCAGCCGGTCCCGGTCAGGGCTCCGGTCACTATGTAACGGGAAGCGTCAAGAACACTGGAAACGGATGGGCCATCGGCCCAGCCGAAGGATAAAATGCCGGTGCCTCCGGGCGGACGCCAAAGGGCTGCCGGCAACGCAATCGAAGGGGCAATTTGAAATGCGGATCGAACGGCGCTTCACCAAAGACGGCCAGTCGCCCTACGCGGACATCGCGTTCCGCCTCACGACGAGCGAGATCCGCAATCCGGACGGCTCGACCGTGTTCAAGGCCGACAACGTCGAGGTGCCGGAATTCTGGTCGCAGGTCGCCTCCGACGTGCTGGCGCAGAAGTATTTCCGCAAGGCCGGCGTGCCCGCGCGCCTGAAGAAGGTCGAAGAGAATGCCGTGCCCTCGTTCCTGTGGCGCTCGGTCGCCGACGACGCGGCGCTGGCCGCGCTCCCCGAAAGCGAGCGCTATGTGGGCGAGCATTCGTCAAAGCAGGTGTTCGACCGGCTGGCCGGCACCTGGACCTACTGGGGCTGGAAGGGCGGCTACTTCGACGGCGAGGCCGACGCGCAGGCGTTCTTCGACGAGTTGCGCTCCATGCTGGCCAACCAGATGTGCGCGCCGAACTCGCCGCAATGGTTCAACACCGGCCTGCACTGGGCCTACGGCATCGACGGCCCGAGCCAGGGCCACCACTACGTCGATTTCCAGACCGGCAAGCTGACCAAGTCGAAGTCGTCCTACGAGCACC
>CAZZCV010000049.1:0-24975 GCA_964653225.1 uncultured Rhodoplanes sp.
GGGCGATCGCCGAGAAATGCCCGCTCGTCATGTTCGCGGCCTCGGGCGGCGCGCGCATGCAGGAGGGCATCCTCTCGCTGATGCAGCTTCCGCGCACCACGGTGGCGGTGCAGACGCTGCGCGAGGCGAAGAAGCCCTACATCGTCGTGCTCACCAATCCGACCACGGGCGGCGGCACCGCCTCCTACGCCATGCTGGGCGACGTGCACATCGCCGAGCCCGGCGCGCTGATCGGCTTCGCCGGCCCGCGGGTGATCGAGCAGACCATCCGCGAGAAGCTGCCGGAGGGCTTCCAGAAGTCGGAATACCTGCGCGACCATGGCATGGTCGATATGGTGGTGCATCGCCACAAGCTGCGCGCCACGCTCGCGAGCCTGTGCCGCACGCTCACCAGCGCGCCGGACCAGCCCGTGCGCCAGAGCCTGCCCCCGCCGCCGGATGCGCCGCCGCCGGTCGCGGAGCCCGTGCCGGGCTGAACCCGAGGCGTCCGCGCCGTCCCCGTCCATGAGCGATTACGAAACCATCATCGCGCGGCTGCTGGCGCTGCATCCCAAGCGCATCGACCTGTCGCTCGACCGGATGTGGCGCATCCTCGACGCGCTCGGCCATCCCGAGCGGCGTGTGCCGCCGGCGATCCATGTCGCCGGCACCAACGGCAAGGGCTCGGTCGTCGCCTTCATGCGCGCGATCCTCGAAGCCGCCGGGCAGCGCGTGCATGTCTACACCTCGCCGCATCTGGTGCGCTTCAACGAGCGCTTCCGGATCGGCGGCGTGCTGGTGTCCGACGCGGACTTGGCAGAGCTGCTGGCCGAGGTCGAGCGCGCCAACGCCGGCGAGCCGATCACCGTGTTCGAGGTCGAGACCGCGGCCGCATTCCTGTTATTCGCGCGCCATCAGGCGGACGTGCTGCTGCTGGAGGTCGGCCTCGGCGGCCGGCTCGACGCCACCAACGTGATCGAGAAACCGCTCGCCAGCGTGGTGACGCCGGTGTCGATGGATCATCTGGAATTTCTCGGCGACAGCATCGAAAAAATCGCCGCCGAGAAGGCGGGAATCTTCCGCCGCGGCGTGCCGGCCGTCATCGCGCCGCAGGCCGATGCGGCGCTCGCCGTGATCGAGCGGAAGGCGGAGACGGTGCGCGCGCCGCGGCACGTCGCGGGCCAGCACTGGCACGTTCACAAGGAGCGCGGCCGTCTCGTCTATCAGGACGACGACGGGCTGCTCGACCTACCTGCACCCCGGCTGTTCGGGCCGCACCAGTTCGACAACGCCGGCACGGCGATCGCGGCGCTGCGCGCGGCCGGCTTGCGGTTGCCGCAGTCGGCGTTCGAAGCCGGCATGGCGAAGGCCGAGTGGCCGGCGCGCATGCAGCGGCTCGCGCAGGGCGCGCTGAGAGACATGATCCCGGAGGGCGCGGAGCTGTGGCTCGATGGCGGCCACAATGCCGAGGGCGGCCGTGCGGTGGCCGCCGCGCTCGGCGACCTGGAGGAGCGGGTGCCGCGTCCGCTGGTGCTGGTGGTCGGCATGCTCTCGACCAAGGACTGCGCCGGCTTCCTGCGCAACTTCGCCGGGCTCGCGCGGCGCGTGATCGCGGTGCCGATTCCCCATCAGGAGAAGAGCCTGAGCGGCGAGGCGGTGGCGGATGCGGCGCGTTCGGTCGGCATTCCGGCGGATGCCGCTGCGACCCTGAAGGACGCGCTGCGCGCGGTCGAACGATTGGCGCTGCAGCCCGCGCCGCGCATCCTGCTCACCGGCTCGCTGTATTTCGCGGGCGAGGTGCTTTCGCAAAACGGCACGCCGCCGGCGTAGAAAAACGGCCGGGCTGGCCCGGCCGTTCCTTATTCCGATCCGGCGGCGGTCACACCGCGCCGTTGATCCACTGTTCCAGCTTCTGCTTGGGCGCCGCGCCGACCTGGCGCGCGGCCAGCTCGCCATTCTTGAAGATCATCAGCGTCGGGATCGACATGATGCCGTACTTCGACGCCACGCCGGGATTCTCGTCCACGTTCAGCTTGACGATCTTCACCTTGTCGCCGAGCGAGCCCTGAATTTCCTCCAGCGCCGGCGCGATCATCCGGCAGGGGCCGCACCACTCCGCCCAGAAGTCCACCACGACCGGCCCGGTCGCCTTCAGCACCTCGGCCTCGAAGTCCGCGTCGGAAACCTTGCCAACGGCCATGAAACACCTCGTCTGAGTCGGGAAGGGGTTGCGCCCCGCAGGAACCGGCAACCTAGGAATGCCGCCCCGGAGCGTCAAGGCGGCTCACGCGGAGGTGAGCCCGGCGAGCGCCGAATCCAGCATTTCGCCGGGGATTTCCATCAGCGACGGAACCTCGGTCCACACCAGCGCAGCGTGCACCGGCCGGTCCGGATAGAGTCGGCCCAACACCGCGCGATAGATGGCGAGCTGGGCCAGATAGCCGGGGTGGCGGGCTTCAAGCTCGGCGAGATCGCGGGGTGGCGGACGGTTGGTCTTGTAGTCGGCGATCAGCACTGCGTCGGCGGTGACTGCGAGGCGATCCACCACGCCGCCGGGAACGGTGCGGTCGCCGAGCCGGCCGACCACGGGCACCTCGGCGCGGCTCCCGGGCGCGAACAGCGCGGCGAAGCGCGCATCGTCGAGCAGCGCGAGCACCTGCCGGACGATCTCCTCCTGCTCGGGCTTCGGCAGGCTCCAACCCTTCTCGCGGCGTTGCAGGAAGCCGCGCGCTGCCTCCTCGCGGCTTTGCGTGGGCACGTCGGGCAGCGATTGCAGCAGCCGGTGCACCAGGCGGCCGCGCTCCAGTGCGCTCCTGCGGGTGGCGGCGTCGCCGAAGCGGGGTTCGGCGCGCGTGTCGAGGTCGGCGTCGGAGGGCTTGATCGGCCGGCCGCGGTCCGGATCGGGCACCGCATTCGCCGACAGCCATGCGGGAACGTCGACGACGGTGGCCTGGGGCGCGGTCTCGGGCGGCGCGGTGACGCCGTCGTCCGGCTCCTTGCGATAGCGCCAGACCGTGGCGGTGCCGTCGTCGGACGGCTCCTCGACGGCCAGCGGACGGATCGCGTCGGAGACGAGATCGTACCAGCAGCCCTCCGGCCGCTTGCGGCTGCCATCGGCGCCGCAAACGACCAGCCGGTCGATGGCGCGCGTCATCGCCACATAGAGAAGCCGCCGGTATTCGTTCTCGGCCTCGTTCCTGGCGCTCGCTCGCGCGGCGGCCATCGCCTCGGTGTCGCCGGCCTTTCCGCCCGCCCACACCAGCCGGTCCGGCGTTCCGGGCGCGGCGTTGTCCGCCGGCAGCGACAGCAGGTTTGGTGGATGCCAGCCCTGCGGCGGCGTGGTGGTGTCGGCCAGGATCACGATCGGGGCCTCCAGCCCCTTCGCGCCGTGCACGGTCATCACCCGCACCTCGTCGCGCGCGATCTCCATGTCGCGCTTCACCTCCGACTGCGCCGCGCGCATGAAGGCGGCGAAGCCCTGCAGCGACGGTGTCTCGCGCTTCTCGTAATCGAGCGCGAGATTCAGGAATTCGTCGAGCGCGTCGTTGGCCTCGTGGCCGAGGCGTGCGAGAAACTGCCTCCGTCCGCCCTGCGCCCCGAGCAGGCCGGCGTAGAAGTCGAACGGTGCGAGTCGTCGCGCCTCCACCGCCAGCGCGTCGAGGCGCGTCGAAGCCGCCGCGAGCTTCGGCTCCGTCCGCTGCCGCAGCGCCGCGCGCAGGCTTCCGTTCCGGTTCCATGCCACGGCGAACAGATCGTCGTCGTCGAGCCCGAACAGCGGGCTTTTCAACACCGCGGCGAGCGCGAGATCGTCGCCCGGCAGCAGCAGCGCGTCCGCCAGCGCCAGCAGGTCCATCACCGCGATGTGCGAGGCGAGCTTCAGCCGGTCCGCGCCGGCCACCGCGATGCCCCCGTTCTTCAGCGCGCGGATCACGGCCTCGAACAGCGCGCCGCGGCGGCGCACCAGCACCAGCACGTCGCCCGGCCTGCGGCCCTGCCGCTGCCAGGCGGCGACCGCGCCGGCGATCCGGCGCGCGAGCTTCACCACCGGGCTCGTGGTGGTCCGGGTGTCGAACGGCGCGTCCCAGCCTTCGATGGCCGGGCGCTCGTCCGGCGTCTCGGTGTCCCAGATTTCCACCAGCCCCGGCGCTGCATGCGGCAGCGCCTCGTGCTTCGGGGCGACGGGATCGGCGGTCAGGCCGGCATGGGCCTCGCTGCGGGCGAACACCGTGTCCACCGCGCCCAGCACGTTCGGCCCGGAGCGGAACGAGTGCTTGAACTCCCGCGCCGTGAATGCCAGCTCCGCGCGCGCATGCATCCGCTCGAAGTGCCGGCGCATCTCGTCGAACGAACGCGGCACCGCGCCCTGGAACGAGAAGATCGACTGCTTCTCGTCGCCGACTGCGAAGAGGGTACGCCTCCGCGAATGCGCGCCGTGGCCCGCGAAGAACTCGGCCGTGAGCGCCTTGACGATGTCCCATTGTTTCGGGCTCGTATCCTGCGCCTCGTCGATCAGCACATGGTCGATGCCGCGGTCGAGCTTGTAATGCACCCAGGCGGCGCGCTCGTCCTTCAGCAGTTCCAGCGTCCGGTCGATCAGGTCTTCGTAGTCGAGCAGGCCGCGGCGCTCCTTCTCGGCGCGGAAGCGCAGGATCACGGCGTGGGCGATGGTGACGAGCGCCGCGCTGCGGTCGCGCGCCTCGACCGCGCGCCGCTTCAGAAGCAGCGACCAGACGCGGTCACATTCGTTCTCCAGTTGCCCGGCCAGCGCTGGATGCGCCTCGCGGATCGTCTTGGTGAACAGCCGCTCGCGGGTCTTGTCGCGGGTCTTCGTACAGAAGATGTCGAGATAGGTCTCGATCCGGCTCTGGCCCGCGAGCCTCGCCAGCGCGCGGAAGCGGCCGGCCTGGTCGGCGTCGGTCTTGGCGCCGCGGGCGAGCGCGGCCGCCACCGATTCCCACTCCGACGCGGCGATGGCGCTTTCGTCGAAGAAAGCCCGTTCGATGCCCTCGACCGTATCATCTGGCGCGATGCCGAGCGCGCACGAAAGTCCGGCCAGCGCCTGCGGCACGCCGCCCGCATCCGCCACCCAGCGCGTGAGCCGGCCGCGAGCGCGGATCGCCCCGCGCACCATGCCGCGGAATGTGGTGTCTGCCGAGGCGAGGATCGCGGCCGCGAGCGCGCGCCCGAGCTCGCTCTCGGGGTTCTCGGCGGCCTCCAGCATCACGTCGAGGCTGAGCCTCTCCAGAAGCAGGTTCTCGGACGCCTCGTCCAGCACGTCGAAGCGCGCCGCCACGTTGGCCTCGAACGGAAACAGGTGCAGGAGCTGGGTGCAGAAGGCGTGGATGGTCTGCACCTTGAGTCCGCCCGGCGTTTCCAGCGCTAGCGCGAACAGCCGCCGCGCGCGCTCGCGCGCGGCCGGTCCGGTGCGCTGCACGCCGGTGCGGGCGAGCGCGCTGTCGAGCGCCGCGTCGTCGAGCAGCGTCCACTTGCGAAGCTCGTCGAACACGCGGTTCGACATGTTGGCCGCCGCCGCCTTGGTGAAGGTGATGCAGAGGATGCGGCCGGGCTCCACGCCCGCCAGCAGCAACCGGATCACGCGCTGGGCGAGGACATGCGTCTTCCCGGAGCCGGCGTTGGCCGAGACCCAGGCCGAGCCCTGCGGGTCGGACGCTGCGGTCTGGTGCTCGGTCACGACCGGCGGAATGGTGCGCAGCCGGCTCATTCGCCACCGTCCTCGGATTCGCCGCCGGTCAACGACCACTCCTGGACCCGCGCCAGGTGGTCGTAGGTGCCGTAGTGTGTGGACCACATCGGATGCACCAGGGAGCGATAGGGCGTTTGCGGGTCTGCGAAGCGCGCCGCCACCTTGGTCAACTCCGCCAGCGCGCGGTCGGCCTCCGCGTCGGGCGTGCTGTCCTTGAGCGGGAGGACGATCTCCTCGCCCGCCGGCTCGCCGCCGCGCAGCCGGACGTAGACCAGTGCCTCGACCGAGCCGCCCGCCGGAATGTCCGCGAAGCCGCCGTTGCGCAGGATCGCGGCCTCCAGCGTCAGTTGCGGCGACAGGCCGGCCATCACCTGCTTGTCAGTGGGCGGCGTGCCGGTCTTGTAGTCGAGGATGGCGTAGCGGCCGTTCTCCAGCGCCTCGATCCGATCGGCGCGCACGGTCAGGGTAAACCCGGCGTCGCCGAACGGGATCGGCAGTCGGCCCGTGATTTCGGTGTACAGCGCCGCCACCGCCGCGCGCCGGCCGGCGTCGTAGCGCGCGAACCAGTCCGCAATGCGCAGCAGTCGCGGCCACCAGAACGCCCGCGCCTCGGGATAATCCTTCAGCGCCGCGAAATGCGTCTCGCCAAAGCCGATCAGCTCGCGCGCCGGATCGGCCGGCAGCTCGCGCGGATACGCCGCGATGAAATCCCCGATAGCGTCGTGGATCAGGTTGCCGCGGTCGGCCGCGCCCGGCGGCGTATCCACAGCATCGAGGGGAGCGAGCTTGAGAACATGCTTGGCGTAGATCGTGTAGGGATCGCGCAGCCAATGCTCGATCTCGGTGACGCTGAGCGACTTCGGTCTTGCGTCGAGCGGCGGCCGGGGCTCCGGCCGCGGCGCGGGCACCGGCGTGCCGGCGGGCTCGTCGAGCCGCCGCGCCAGCGCCGCGAAACGCGCACCGCGCGCCAGCGCATCCTTCCAGCGCGCTTCGCCGGCCACCGCCGCGAGCCGCTGCACGAAGCGCGACGGCACGGTCGGCGCGCCCCCCAGTTTGGCCGCGCGGGAGAGGATCACCTCCCGGCTGCCGAGCGCCTGCGCGACGTCGTGCGCGGACAGGCCGATGCGTCGCTCCGGCAGGTCGAGGCCGAGCGCGTGGCGCATCGGCCGGCTCAGCCACGGATCGGTGCGGGTCTCCGGCGGCCACACGCCCTCGACCAGCCCGCCGAGCACGACGCGGTCCACGCTTTGCAGGCGCGCCTCGAGTGGGCCGAAAATGCGGATGCGCACGTCCTGTTCCGGCCGGCGCACGGTGCGGCCGGCGAGCGCGGCGTGGAACAGCTCGGGATAGTCATCCGGCGCGATGACGATGCCGCCCGTCTCTTCGATCTCGTCGAACGCCTGCGCCAGCTCCTCGGTCATGCTGCCCAGCGCCTCGACGGCGCTGCGATGCAGGCCGGCGATGGTGGCGAAGCTCGCGAGCTTGCCCTTCAGCTCTTCCAGCGGCCGGAGCGCGGCCGTCAGACCGGCCACGAGCTGGGCGGTGGCATCCAGCTCGGAATCGCGCAGCCGCAGGCGCGGATCGGAGCGATGCAGCGCGTTGCTTTCCTTCTCCTCGCGGAACGTGGCGAGGGCGTGCGCCAGGCCTTCGGTGCCGGGGCGCGGACGCGGTCCGCGCAGCACCGCCAGCTCCAGCGTCGCCACGGTGCGTTGATCGAGCCGGCAGAGCGGATGCTTGAGCAGCGCCAGCAGCGACACGGGCGCAAGCCCGCCGAGACCGGCCTCCACGGTCAGGCGCGCCAGCGTGCCGGCCGGCGTGTCGGCGAGCGCGTCGCCGCCCGAATCGTCCGCCGGCACCTGCCAGCGCGCCAGCGCGGCCAGCACGCGGCGCGCCAGCGCCCGGTCCGGCGTCACCAGTGCGGCGGTCGCGTCCGGCGTCTCGTGGGCCTCGCGCAGCGCCACCGCGATGGCGAGCGCCTCTTCCTCGGCGTTGGCCGCCTCGATGACGGAGACCGCGGCCATCGCGGTGTCGGCGTGCGCGGCGAAGCCGGCCGCCGCGAGCCGCGCCTGCCAGCGCTCGGTGGCGGCGGCCGGCCGCATCGCCTCCGACACCAGCCGCTCGCGGCCGTGCGGCTCCGGCGGGGCGAGCACGGTCACGTCCTCGCGCGCCACGCCGATACGCGCCAGCAGGCCGTGCAGGGCGAACTGCGGATGGCCCTGCGCCGGCTCGATGTCGTCGCCGTTGCCGGCGATCAGGTCCCACGATTGCGGATCGAGATCCGTGTCGAGGCCGGGCAGCACCACCGCGCCATGCGGCAGTTTCGCGATCGTGTCGAGCAGCAACGCGGTCGCCGGCATCGAGCCGGTGGAGCCCGCGGCGATCACCGGGCCTTTGGCGTTGGCGATCCGCGCCGCCTCGGCCGCGATCAGCCGGTCGCGCCGCAGCGCGGGTTCGATCCGGTCGCGCTCGGCCAGCACCGGCGGCCAGACCTCGCGCGCGATCTTCAGGAAGTCGAGCGTGATCTGCCAGTAGCGGTCCACGTCCGCCGGCACGAGCTCGTCGAGCCGGTCCCACGACACGCCGCGCGTGATCATGTCGTCCATAAGCCGCGCGAGGTCGGCGGCGAGCGCGAAGGCGGAGGCCGGCGTGCTCGCCACCAGCGGGGCGTGGTCCGGCGTGCCGGGATCGAGCCGCTTCGCCCAGGCGAGGATGAGCTGCGCCAGCATGACCTGCCGCTCCAGCCCGCCGAGCGCGTCCGGCAACGCCAGCGCGATGCGGCCGAGGGCGGCCTCGGCGAAGGCGATCTCGTCCTCGTCCGGATCGCCAATTGGCACGATCTTGGGAAGGAGTGCGGCGTCGCCGCCGATCACCGGCAGGAACGTATCGCGCGCCAGCCGGCAGGCGCGCCGCGTCGGCAGGTAGAGCGTCACGTCCGCCAGCGCCAGCGGATCCCGGCCCGGCTTGAAGCCGAGCCCGAGGCGGTCCTGCATCAGCGCCGCGACCAGCGCCGGCAGGAACGGCACCGAGGCGGGAATGGTGAAGACGCGGGGCGGCGAATCCGGCATGCTTGCTTATACCAAGGCATGCGTGGCCTGACCCCGCATTCGCGGAGGGCTATCCCGTGCTGGCGACGATAGCGGCCTCGGCCTGCGGGATCGCCTCCGGCGTGCCGACGTGCATCCACACGCCCTCCAGCCGCAGGCCGTGCAGGCGGCCGGCCTCGATGGCCCGGTCGAACAGCCGGGTCAGCGAGAACGCCCCGGCGGGTGCGTCCCTGAACAGCGTCAACGCAAGGATTGCCGCGCCCGCGTACACGAAGGGCGCGACCTCACGCTCGCCGCGCCGCTCCAGCCGGCCGTCCGGGGCCATCAGGAAATCGCCGCGGCCGTCATAGCCGATGCTGGTCGCGGCCGGCGCGAGCAGCAGCAGCGCGTCCATCGTCGCGAGATCGAACGCCTGCGCCATGCGCGCGAGATTGGGCCTGACGCCGTCGATCCAGATCGTGTCGGCGTTGAGATGGAAGAACGGCTCGCTTCCCAGCGCGGCCAGCGCCTTTACCACGCCGCCGCCGGTGTCGAGCAGCAGACCGCGTTCGTCGGAGATCGTGACCGCGGGCCGCGTGCGTCCGGCGAGATGGCGTTCCAGCACGTCCGCGAGATAGTGCACGTTCACCACCGCGCGCTCGATGCCCGCGTCCGCCAGCCGGTCCAGCACATGGTCGATCAGCGGCTTGCCCGCGACCTTCACCATGGGCTTCGGCATGGTCTCGGTCAGCGGCCGCATGCGCTCGCCCTTGCCGGCCGCAAGGACCATCGCACGGCGGGGGGCACGGCTTTCCGTCACGTCACGGTTCTCCGGGAGCAAGTTCAATCCTTCGGCGCCGGCACGTTCGCGCGGGTCCAGGCGGCGAGCGAAGCGAGCGAAGGATGCGCCAGCGAACGCTGGAGATAGCCCCAGACGCGCGGCATGTGCCGGAGATATTGCGGCTTGCCGTCGCGCTGGTCGAGGCGGGCGAAGATCCCGAGGATCTTCGAGGCGCGCTGCGCGGCCAGCGTCGAATAGGTCTTGATGAAAGTCGGCGGGTCGAACCGCGAATCGCTTTCGCGGCGCATCCTGGCGTAGCGGCCGAGCAGCGACACCTCGATGGTCTCGGACACGTCCACGCGTGCGTCCTGCAGCAGTGAGGCGAGGTCATAGGCGGCGGGGCCCATTACCGCGTCCTGGAAGTCCAGCAGGCCGACGCGCGCCGTGTCGTCGCGCTCCGGCAGCCACATCAGGTTGGGTGAATGATAGTCGCGCAGCACCCAGGTCGGATCGAGATCGACCACGCCCAGCAGCGCCTCGCGCCAGAGCGCGACATAGGTCGCACGCATCGCGTCGGACACGGTGACGCCCTGCCACGGCAGATACCAGTCGAGCAGCAGCTCGACCTCGATGAGCAGCGCGGCCATGTCGTACCGCGGCAGGCGATAGGTCTCGTTCGGCGGCACCGCCAGCGTGTCCGACAGCCGGTTGCAGTGAAGCTGCACCAGCACCTCCACGGCGGCGGTGTAGCGGTCCTCGACCGGCGCGGGCGGGTCGCCCTCCACCACGGTCTCGCGGCCGAGGTCTTCGAGCAGCAGCAGGCCGCGGTCGAGATCGGCGGCGAGCACCTGCGGCGCGGAGAAGCCGAGCTGCCGCAGGCCGTGCGACAGGGCGGCGAAGGGCCGGACGTCTTCGGCCAGATGCGCGATCCGGCTGTAGGGCTTGCCGTCGCGCACCGGCGGGCCGTCCGGCCGCCGCGGCGCGTTCATCAGGATGGCGCGGTGCTCGTCGAGCGTCAGCCGCTCGTAGGAGCGCGTCGAGGCGTCGCCCTGGATGCGGCGACGCTCGGCCTCGGCGAAGCCAGTGGAATCGAGGAAGCGGCGGATCCCGGCGATCCGTTCGGCGCGGGCCGCGAATGCGCCGTAGCCGGTGATGCGCACGTTGCGGTGCTGCGAGCCGAGCTGCGGGGCGAGCGTGAAGGCGATGTCGAGCCGGTCCGCCGGCAGGAAGCCCGCGGCGCGGTCCGGCCATTCCAGCAGCACCACCGCGTCCTTCGGCAGGTCGTCGAAGCCCAGCTCCGCCAGCTCGCCGGGGCCGTCGAGCCGGTACAGGTCGGCGTGGACCACGGTGAACTTCGGCAGCTCGTAGGTCTGGACCAGCGTGAAGCTCGGGCTCGGCACCGGGATGTCGGGGTCATCCGCAAGGTGCCGGATCATGGCGCGTGCGAAGGTGGTCTTGCCCGCGCCGAGGTCGCCCGACAGGGTGATCAGGTCGCCCGGCTCCAGCGCGGCCGCGATGTCCACCACGAGCCGCAGCGTGGCCTGCTCGTTTTCAAGCGCCATCGCGTGGCTGGAGCCGCCTGAGGTGAGCGGAAGCATCACGCCGGCTCCGTCGTGTCCCGCGTCACGCCGCCGACCTCTCTGCGGTGCGCTCCAGCGGGAACGTGCAGGTGACGGTGGTGCCTTCGCCCACCGCGGATTCGAGGGTGACGGCGCCGCCGTGCAACTCGACGAAGGACCGCACGATCGACAGGCCGAGCCCCGCGCCGCGATGCCGGGAGCCCAGCGAATGGGTCTCGAACCGCTCGAACACCTTGTCCTTCACGTCCGCCGGGATGCCGGGGCCGTTGTCCGTCACCGACAGCACGATCGCGTCGGGCCGCCGCTCGGCCGACAGCGTCACGGAGCCGCCGGGCGGCGAGAAGCCGACCGCGTTGGCCAGCAGGTTGAACAGCACCTGGCGGATGCGGCGCTCGTCGGCGGTGAAGCTGCCGATGTCCGGCGTCGCCGTGATCCTGAGCGCGATGCCGTCCTTGGCCAGCCGGTCGCGGATGCCCTCGGCGGCGGCGCTCATGGTGCTGCGGATGTCGACGTCTCCGAGGTTGAGCTTCATCGCGCCGGCATCGACGGTGGCGAGGTCGAGGATGTCGTTGATGATGGCGAGCAGCGCGGTGGTGGAGGCGTTGATGTAGCCGAGATACTCGCGCTGCTTCTCGGTCAGCGGTCCGACCGCGGGCTCGCCGAGGAAATGCGCGAAGCCGATGATGTTGGTGAGCGGCGAACGCAGCTCGTAGGAGACGTGCTGCACGAAATCGACCTTGAGCAGGTCGGCCTGCTCCAGCGCCTCGTTGCGCTCGCGCAGCGCGCGCTCGACGTTCACGGTGTCGGTGATGTCTCGGAACGCGATCAGCGTTGCGCCGTCCGGCAGCGGAACGGTGGCGAGGTCCACCACGGTGCCGTCACGGCGCTCCAGCCGCCCGGAGACCTGGCTGCGGTCCTCGATCGCGGTGGCCGTGGCGCGCAGCCGCTTCCACAGGGCCTCGTCGCCGTAGAGCGCGCGGCACCAGTCGATGACGGTCTCGATGTGCGGCCGCTCGGCCAGCACGGCCGGCTCCAGCTTCCACATCCGCGCGAACGCCGGATTGTGCAGGCGGACGCGGCCGTCGCTGCCGAACACCGCGACCGCGTCGCTGAGGTTGTCCAGCGTCTCGCCCTGCACCCGGATCAGCGCGTCGTAGCGCCGCGCCATGTCGAGCCGCTCGGTCACGTCCTCGAACAGATAGGTGACGCCGCCCTGCGGGTTGGGCGTGGTGACGACGCGCCGCGTGCGGCCGTCGGGCAGGTGCCAGAGCTGCTCGTGCGGATCGGTGGCGCGATAGGCTTCGTGCAGCGCGGCCTTCCACTCGCGGAAGTCCTTCTCCTCCGGCAGCTTGCGCGCTGCGCGGAGCCGGTCGAGCACTTCGGAATCGGTCGGGGTCTGGTCCAGGAAGCCGGGCTCGAGGTCCCACAGCGAGCGATAGGCGGTGTTGTAGAACGCCAGCCTGCGGTCGGCGCCGAAGACGGCAACGCCGGTGGCGAGCTGGTCGAGGGTGCGGCGGTGCGCATCGCCAATCTGCTTCAGTTCGGCGCGCAGCGTCTCGGCCTCGGTTACGTCGAAGGCGAGGCCGGCGCTGCCCTGCCGGGTGGGCACGTCGATGACGTCGAAGGTCCGGCGCTGGCCCGCGACGACGGCGGGCAGGCGGCCGGTGAAAGCATGCCCGGCGGCGCGAGTCCGCACCGCTTCCTCGCGCGCCGTGCGGTCGAGCAGCTCGATGCGCTGGGCAATGGCGTCGGCCGGGTCCTTCGCCTCCACCGCCCGGGCGTAGGCTGCGTTAGCGAACACCAGCGCGCCGGCGAAGTCGCGGCCCCACACCGGCGAGGGCAGGGCGTCGATCAGCCCGCGCAGCGAATCCATGTCGCTCGTGAGCTTGTCGTGCCGGGCGTTCAGCTCGATCCATTCGCGCTTGAGGCCGCTCACGTCGCGCAGCCGCAGCACGGCGCGTCCGCCGATGGCGCGACCGTCGGCCTCGATGGCGCGGCCGGCCAGGGTGGCGAGCGGCATCGCGAAGCTCTCGCCGCGGCTGCGCAGCGCGTCCACGGCGCGCTCCATCGCCTGCGCCTTGTCGGGCTCCAGCCAGCTTCCGAAAGCCAGCACCCGCAGCGGTGTCGCCGCGCTCGTGACCAGGGTGGTGTCGCCCGCGATGTCGGGCTCGTTGCCGGCGGCGGCCCACGACACCAGCACCTGCGGCTCCGCCAGCAGCAGCGTGTTGACCCGGTCGGCCTCGGCGTGCAGCCGCACGATCTGGTCGCGGAAGCGCTGCTCGGCGGCGGATGCGCGCAGGCGCGTGCGCACCAGAAGGATCGAGGTGGTGACGGCGAACAGCAGGATGCCCAGCGTGAGCGACAGCGTGGCGGCGTCGCGCCATTCGAGGCCGGCGAAGGCGCCGAGATAATCCTGCAGTCCAGGCAGGGTGATGTCCTGCGCGGTTTCCTGCGCCCGCGCGGGCGACGCGCAAAGCGCCGTCCATGCCGCGCCCGCAGCGAATCCGCATCGCCGCGGAAGCGCCCGACGCCTTCCGCACTTCGCCTGGGTCGTCCCCACCATGCCCGATTGGCCCCTGCGCAGGCTGGTCCGCGCTACCGCCTACGAATCATTGAGACTTTAACCGGAAGGGGAATCCCGCCGTAAGGAGTCCAGATCGTGAACGACGAAGCGAGGGCCGCGGCCGTTCAGGCCGGGGCGGACGAGCCGCCGGCCATGGGCTCCGCGCGCCTGGCGAGATCGTCCACGGTGATGCGCGCCAGGGCGGCCGAAAACGCCTTTTCGGCCTGCGCCATCGCCGGCCGCACCACGGTCGAAAGCAGCTCCGAATCGACCGCGCCCGCATCCGCCTCGTCGTCGAGGCCGCCGGTGGCGCGCAGGATGTCGTCGGCGGTGATGCGCTTGCGCTCGCGCGCCAGCTCGTAGCCGCCGCGCGGCCCGCGAATGCCGCGCAGGATGCCGTCACGCACCAGCGCCTGCAGCACGGGTTCCAGATGGCGGGCAGGCAGCACGTGTCGCTCCGCCAGCGACTTGGCCGAGACGGGCCGTCCCTTGCCGTTCAGGGCAACGTCGATGACGGCGGCGATGGCAAGGAACCCCTTGCGGGAAAGCAATGGCATGATGCGACCGGCGCAAACTTATGTTGCATAACGATGTTGTATTACGGAGGTATCAGAAGGCGGTTGTCAATCACCCAAAGGGTCATGACCGTCCGGTGGACCCGAACCCGCCCCCGCCGCGCTGCGTTTCATCGAGGTTTTCGGACTCGAAAAGCTGTGCACGCAGGGTGGGCGCGACGATCATCTGCGCAATGCGCGCGCCGCGCTCCACGAGAAACGATTCGGTTCCGAGATTGACGAGGATCACCTTGATCTCGCCGCGGTAGTCCGCGTCCACGGTTCCGGGCGCATTCAGCACCGTGATGCCGTGCTTTGCCGCGAGGCCCGAGCGCGGCCGGACCTGGCCTTCGGTGCCCGGCGGGAGCGCGACCGCGATGCCGGTCGGGATCATCGCGCGCTCGCCCGGCCCGATCGTCACCGGCGCGAGGGCGGGCACGGCCGCGAGCAGATCGAGGCCCGCGGCCAGCGCGCTCTGGTAGGCCGGCAGCGGCAGGTCCGCCGCATGCGGCAGCCGCTTCACCGGCACCGGAACCGGCGTTCCCTGGTTCGCGCTCATGACGTCTCTCCGTCGAGGGCCGCGGCGATGCGCGCGACCAGCGCGGCGGCGACGCCGTCCTTGGATTGCGGCGGCCAGGACTCGACCCCGGTCGCGGTGATGAGATGGATGGTGTTGCTGTCGCCGCCCATCACGCCGCTCTGCGGCGAGACGTCGTTGGCGAGGATCCAGTCGCAGCCCTTGCGCGCGAGCTTGGCCTTGGCGTGCTCGATCACGCGCTCGGTCTCGGCGGCGAAGCCGATCACCAGCGGCGGCCGCCTGCTCCTGCGCTGCGCCACCGTGGCGAGGATGTCCGGATTCTCGGCCAGCGCCAGTTCGGGCGTGCGGCTGCCGGCCTTCTTGATCTTCTGTGCGCTGTCGCGCGCCACCCGCCAGTCCGCGACCGCGGCGGCGAAGATGGCGACGTCGGCGGGCAGCGCCTTCTCGACGGCTTCTAGCATCTGGCGCGCGCTCTCCACCTTCACCACCCGCACGCCGGCCGGATCGGGAATCGTCACCGGCCCCGACACCAGCGTCACCTCCGCGCCGGCCGCGGCCGCGGCTGCGGCAATGGCGTGGCCCTGCTTTCCGGAGGAGCGGTTGGCGATGTAGCGCACCGGATCGATCGGCTCGTGCGTCGGCCCGGACGTGATCAGCACGCGCCGGCCGGCGAGCGCGCCATCGTTGCGCAGCAGCGCCATCGTCGCTTCCGCGATCTCGACCGGCTCCGCCATTCGCCCCAGTCCAGCCTCGCCCGCCTCCGCCATCTCGCCGGCGTTCGGGCCGACGATGGAAACCCCGTCCGCCCGAAGCAGCGCCAGGTTGCGCTGCGTCGCCCTGTGCGACCACATGCGCGGGTTCATCGCCGGCGCGATCAGGATCCTTGCGGTGGTCGCGAGCAGCACGGCGGTCGCGAGGTCGGAGGCCAGGCCGCCCGCCATCTTTGCGAGCAGGTCGGCGGTGGCGGGTGCGACCACGATGGCGTCGGCCTCGCGCGCCAGCCGGATGTGGCCGACGTCGAACTCGCTGTCGGGATCGAACAGCTCGGTGAACGCGGCCCCCCCCGCGAGCGCGCCGGCCGCAAGCGGCGTCACGAACGCCTGTGCGGCCCGTGTCATGACCACGCGCACGGCAAAGCCACGTTCCTTGAGTCTTCGAATCAGGTCGAGCGACTTGTAGGCCGCGATCCCGCCGCCGATCACCAGCAGCACGCGCTTCGTCTTCGTTCCGCCTTCGCGCCGGGGCGCGGCTTTCTCCGCAGGCGTCGGCTCGGAAGCCTCGCCGTCCAGCGTGGCCGCGCGCAGGATGGTGCGGACCTCGTCCTCCACCGAGCGGCCGTGGCGTGCCGCGCGCAGCCGGAGCTGGCGCTTGAGCGTCTCGTCGAGTTGCCGGACGGTGAGCGAGGCCATGAGCTGTTCTCTCGAAAGCTCAATACTGTAATCATGCATTGATTGCATTGCAATCAATGCAATCGACCCATGCCCCTGCGGCCCTGTGACGCCGACGCCGGGGATGCTAAGCGATGCCGGCCCGGCACCCAAGGCCCCACCGGGGCGGCCTTGCGGTCATCGCAGCCGGCGGGAGGACAGGGCGGTCGGCGCGCGCTTCGCGTCGCGGATCGCCGACCGGACATGCCACGCTCCTCCGCGCTCGCCCCCTTCCGCATCCGCAGCTATCGTTTCCAGTGGCCGGCCGACCTGCTGACCTCCTGGGCGTTCGAGATGGAGACGCTGATCCTCGGCTGGTACGTCCTGGCTGAGACCGGCTCCGTGCTGTGGCTCACGCTCTATGGTGCGCTGCTGTCGCTCGGCACCCTGATCGCGCCGATGCTGGGCGTGGCAAGCGACCGGCTTGGCCATCGCCCGCTGCTCTGCACCATGCGGCTGGTCTACGCCTCGGTTGCGTTTGCCCTGATGACGCTGGCGTTCGCCGGCGCGCTCAGTCCGACGGTCGTGCTCTGCATGGCTGCGGTCTCCGGCCTCGTGCGGCCGTCCGATCTCGGATTGCGCGGGGCGATGATCGCCGAGACCATGCCAGCCCCGCTGCTCACCGCCGCGATGGGCGTGTCGCGCACCACGACCGACTCGGCGCGGATCATGGGCGCGCTGGCGGGCGCGGTCCTGTTCGCCGCCTTCGGCATGGCTCCGGCCTATATCGTGATCCTGTCGTTCTACCTGCTCGCCACCGCGCTGACGTGGCTGGCGGTGGTCAAGCCCGTGCCCGGCGCGTCGGCGGCGGTCGCGCGCGCCACGCCGCTGTCCACCTCGCCGTGGCGCGACCTCCAGGAGGGCATCGTCCACATCTGGAACACGCCGCGCCTGCTGGCGCTGGTGTGGCTCGCGCTGCTGTTCAACTTCACCGCGTTCCCCATCACCAACGGCCTGCTGCCCTATGTGGCGCGCGAGGTCTATCTCACAGACCAGACGGGGCTCGGCTATCTGGTGGCGAGCATCGCCGGCGGCGCGATGGCGGGTGGCCTGGCGATGACGTTGCTCGGAGCAGGCGGCAGCCTGTCGCGGCTGATGCTGGTGTCCGCCGTGTTCTGGCACCTGCTGCTGATCCTCTTCGCGCAGATGCAGAGCCTGCCGGCCGGCATCGCCGTGCTGCTGGCCGTGGGCTTCATGCAAAGCCTGGTCATGGTCTCGCACTCGGTCATCCTGCTGCAGGCGTCGAGCGTCCATCTGCGCGGCCGGATCATGGGCGTGCGGATGCTGGTGATCTACAGCCTGCCGCTTGGCCTGCTGATCTCCGGCTGGCTGATCGAGCGGATCGGCTATCGCTCCACGGTGGCGATCTACGCCGGCATCGGCGTCGTGCTCACGATCCTCGTGGCGCTGCGCTACCGCGCGGCGCTGTGGCGGTAGAGGATCAGCGGATCAGCATTACGATCCATCCGAGCAGGATCGCGATCATCCACAGCGCCGCCGTGCTCCAGCGGCCGCGCCGCGCCTCGGCCGCGCCGATGGCGGCGACCGTTTCCGGCGCCAGCACCAGTCCGTTGCGGGTGATGGCGTCGAGCTGCCCGACCAGCACGGCGCTGCGCGAGACCAGCGCGGGCACGCCGGCGAGGAATCCGAACGCGCCTTCGGCCGCGCTTCCGATCCGTCCGGCCGGACCGAGATGCCGCTCCACCCATTCGCGCACCACCGGCTCCGACACCGTCCACATGTCGAGCTTCGGATCGAGCGCGCGCGCCACGCCCTCGACCACCACCATGGTCTTCTGTAGCAGCAGCAGCTCGGGCCGGGTGCGCATGTCGAACAGGCCCGTGACCTCGAACAGCAGCGTCAGCAGCTTCGCCATCGAGATGTCTTCGGCGGTGCGGTTGTGGATCGGCTCGCCGATGGCGCGGATCGCCTGCGCGAAGCTTTCCACCGCATGATGCGCGGGCACATAGCCGGCTTCGAAATGCACTTCGGCGGTGCGGCGATAGTTGCGGGTGATGAAGCCGTAGAGGATCTCCGCCAGAAACCGCCGCTCCTTCGGGTCGAGCCGACCCATGATGCCGAAGTCCACGGCCACCAGCCGGCCTCCTGCGTCGATAAACAGGTTGCCGGGATGCATGTCGGCGTGGAAGAAGCCGTCGCGCAGCGCGTGGCGCAGGAAGCTCTGGATCACCGCGCGCGCGAGCTGCGGCAGGTCGAAGCCCTTGGCCTCGAGCGCCGCGCGGTCGTTGAGCGGCGTGCCGTCGATCCATTCCAGCGTCAGCACGTCCTTGGCGGTGCGGTCCCAGTCCACCGCCGGCACGCGGAAATCCGGATCGTCCCTGGTGTTCTCCGCCATCTCGGAGAGTGCGGCCGCCTCCAGCCGCAGATCCATCTCGATGGCGACCGAGCGGCGCAGCGTCGCCACTGTTTCCGTGAGCCGCAACCGCTGCGCCTCGGCGGACAGCCGCTCCGCGCGCGCGGCCGCATAGGCGAAGGCGGCGAGATCGGTGCGGAAGCGCGCCTCCACGCCGGGCCGCATCACCTTGACGGCCACCGCCTTGCGGCCGTCCGGCGTCTCGACCTCGGCCTTGTGGACCTGCGCGATCGAGGCCGCGGCGACCGGCGGTCCAAAGGATGTGTAGCTGTCCTTCAGCGGCTTGCCGAGCGCGGCCGCGACCGCAGCCTCGGCCTGCGCCTGGGAGAATGGCGGCATCCGGTCCTGCAGGGATTGCAGATCGCGCGCGAGCAGCGTGCCCACCACGTCCGGCCGGGTTGCAAGGAACTGGCCGAGCTTCACATAGGTCGGACCGAGCTTCGTCAGCGCGGCCGAAAGGCGGTTGCCCGTGCTCAGGCCGCGGCGGCGCTCGAACAGCCGCACGAGTTTGAGCGCGGTGCGCGCGGCGGGCGGCAGGGGTGCCGGATCGGCGATGCCGAGCACGCCCTCGCGCGCGAACACGAAGCCGGCGCGGGACAGGCGCGCGAAGTGGGAAAGGGCGGAGATCACCGCAGACGTCCGCTCACAGCCGCCAGCCCGAATGCAGCGCGACCACGCCGCCGGTGAGCCGCTCGAACGACGCGCGGCGGAAACCCGCGTCGCGCATCATGTCCGCGAACGCCTGCGGCCGCGGAAACCTGCGGATCGACTCGACCAGATAGCGGTAGGACTCCGCGTCGCCGGTGACCGCGCGGCCGATCGCCGGGATCACGTTGAACGAATAGGCCTCGTAGACCCTGTCCAGCCCCGGCACGTCCACCGACGAGAACTCCAGGCAAAGGAACCGGCCGCCGGTCTTGAGCACGCGATAGGCCTCACGCAACGCCTTGTCGATCTGCGGCACGTTGCGGATGCCGAAGGCGACGGTCACGCAGTCGTAGCTCCCGTCCGGGAACGGCAGCGCCTCGGCGTTGCCCTCCGTGAAGGCGACGTTCAGGCCCTCGCGATCGGCGCGCTCGCGGCCGACCGCCAGCATCTCCGGGTTGATGTCTGCGACCGTGACGCGGGTGCCGGGCCCGCCCGCCCGCGCCACGCGGAATGCGACGTCGCCGGTACCGCCCGCGAGGTCGAGGTGGTCGAAGGCCCGCTCGCCTTTGGGCGGGTTCACGGCCGCCACCAGCACGTCCTTCCAGGCCCGGTGCAGGCCGGCGGACATCAGGTCGTTCATCAGGTCGTAGCGCCGCGCCACCGAGTGGAACACGCCGTCCACCATGCCCTGCTTGTCGGCGAGCGGCACCCGGCGGAAGCCGAAATCGGTCTCGGAATCGGGCTGCGGCATCGGAAAATCTCTGTTCGGCCGGGACCATAGCGCGGCGGGGCGCAGGGCGCTACAACGGGCCGCCCGCAACATCCATTCGCCCATGCCCGAGCTTCCCGAAGTCGAAACCGTGCGCCGCGGGCTTGCCCCCTCGATGGAGGGCGCGCGCTTTGAGCAGGTGGTGGCACACCGCGGCGACCTGCGCTGGCCCTTGCCGAGGGACTTCGCGCAGCGGCTGCAGGGTCAGACCGTCACGGGGCTCGGCCGCCGGGCGAAGTACCTGCTGGCGGACCTGTCGTCGGGCGACGTGCTGCTGATGCACCTGGGCATGTCCGGCTCGTTCCGCGTGGCGCAGGACGGACGCGACGGCATGCCCGGCGTCTTCCACTACGAGCGCTCCCGCTTCGGCGCGCACGACCATATCGTGTTCCGCATGTCGTCGGGTGCAACCATCTCCTTCAACGATCCGCGCCGCTTCGGCTGCATGAAGATATTTCCGCGCGCGGCCGCCGAGGACGAGCCGCTGCTGAGATCGCTCGGGCCCGAACCGCTCGGCAACGCCTTCGACGCCGCCATGCTGGCGCGCGCCTGCCATGGCAAGCGGACCAGCCTGAAGGCTGCGCTGCTCGACCAGCGCGTGGTGGCGGGACTCGGCAACATCTATGTCTGCGAAGCGCTCAGCCGCACGCGGCTGTCGCCCAAACGGATGGCTTCGACGCTCGCCACGCGCTCCGGCGCGCCGCATCCGCGCGCGGGGGCGCTGGTGGAGTCCATCAAAGCGGTGCTGGCGGAGGCCATCGAGGCCGGCGGCTCTTCGCTGCGCGACCACCGGCAGACCTCCGGCGAGCTGGGTTATTTCCAGCACCGCTTCCGGGTCTACGACCGCGAGGGCGAAGCCTGCCCGACGCCGGGATGCAGCGGTACGGTCAAGCGCATCGTGCAGTCTGGCCGCTCGACGTTCCATTGTCCGCTGTGCCAGCGCTAACCGAAAACAGCAAGCCCGGCCAAGGTGCCGGGCTTGCTGTTCTCGCGCTCGAGCAGGATGGCCGGCTACCGATAGCGGCACACGCGATTGCCACGGCGGTTGATCCAGCAGGTCCGCGAGCGCGAAATTCGCGGTCCCCCGATCACCGCACCGGCAACACCGCCGACCACGGCTCCCACGGGGCCGGCCACGATCGCCCCCGAGCCCGCGCCGATGGCCGCGCCGGTCACGGTGCGCTCGCGCGGGGCGGCGTCGGCGGAGGACGTAAAGGCCAGAACCGTCACGGCGGTGAGGCCCATCATGATCTTGCGCATATCGACACTCCCTCGGATTCGTCTTCACACGGGAACGCGCGCCGGATGGGATCGGTTCCCCGGACCTGCCGATCTGCTAGTCTGCGAAAGTCATCCGAACCGGAACAGCGAAGGCCGCACGCATGTCGCATCAGCATATTCTTGTCGAGACCAGGGGCCGCGTCGGATTGATTCGGCTGAACCGGCCGCAGGCGCTGAACGCGCTCAATGCCGCGCTGGTGGCGGAACTGGCCGCGGCGGTGGACGCCTTCGAGGCCGACGCCGGCATCGGCTGCGTCGTCATCACCGGCAGCGAAAAGGCCTTCGCCGCCGGTGCCGACATCAAGGAGATGGCGGACAAGAGCTTCATCGACGTCTTTCTCGGCAACTTCGCCTTCTCCTGGGACCGCGTGGCGCACGCGCGCAAGCCGGTGGTCGCCGCGGTCGCGGGCTTCGCGCTGGGCGGCGGCTGCGAGCTGGCCATGCAATGCGACATGATCATCGCCGCTGACAATGCGAAGTTCGGCCAGCCCGAGATCAAGCTGGGCATCATCCCGGGCATCGGCGGGACGCAGCGGCTCACCCGCGCGGTCGGCAAGGCCAAGGCCATGGATTTGATTTTGACCGGTCGGATGATGGACGCGGTCGAGGCCGAGCGCGCCGGCCTCGTGGCGCGCGTTGTGCCGGCAGCCGATCTGGTGGACGAAGCGATGAAGGCCGCCGAGACCATCGCCGGCATGGGTCTCCCCTCGGTGCTGGCGGCGAAGGAGGCGGTGAACCGCGCCTTCGAGACCTCGCTCGCCGAGGGCGTCAACTTCGAGCGTCGCGCGTTTCATTCGCTGTTCGCCACCGCCGACCAGAAGGAGGGCATGGCGGCCTTCGTCGAGAAGAGGCCCGCGAAGTTCGAGAACAGGTAGGCGTCACCGGCGCACGCAGATCACCCGCACCACGGCGTCGCGGGCTTCGTCGAGCCCCGGCTTTCCCGACGCCGGCGCGACGAAGTTCGCCTCCAGGAAATCCAGCACCGCGCCGTGCGGCACCATGGCCGCCTGCGCCGCCGCCGTGGGCCCCGCCACCACCGAGGGCTTGAGCACCACGAGGCCCGCGAAGCGGCCGGCCTTGTCGAGCGCGGCCGCACCCGAGAAGCCCGGCGCGGGCACCGAATCGAGCGGCCGCGGATTCTCCGCGCCCACCCTCGCGTCGGCGGTCGAGATCGCAGCCCCGCCGCCCTGCGCTTGCGGATCCGCGATGCCGAGCAGCGTGACCTCGTCGCCCTGCGGCGCGGGGCCGAGCAGCGAAGCGGGCTTCAGCCTGCGCGCGCCGTAGATCCGCAGCAGCGCGAGGTCGCCGCGCTCGGCCACCCGCTCGGCGTTGCCGTGGCCGGGGATCACCACCGCGTCGCAGGCATCGACCATCTGCCGGTCGGTGACGATGTGGCCGTCGGCGCTGGCGACCAGCCCGGTGCCGTATTCCACCTTGCGACGCGCCGTGCCGCGGTCGGTGTTGCCTCGCCCGGTGGTCTCGGCGAAGGGCGCAAAGGCGCTCGACATGGCGATCACCACGGGCTCCATCTCGCCCTCCATCGCCTGGTCGTAGTAGATCGCGAGCCCGCGCACCTCGCGGCCGCGCACCGCCGCCCGCACGTAGAACTTCTTCAGGCCCTGCATGCCCGACACCACGAAGAAGCCGTCGCGCAGCACCTGATAGCCGACGCGCCGGCCGATGCGCTGCGCGACCTGCAATTCGTAGGCGGCCTCCAGCGTGGTGTTGACGCTGACGAAGGTCTCGATGTGCAACTGCCCCTGCTGCGAGAACCAGCGCGTGCCGCTCTGGCCGGGGACGGTCAGCGGCGCGTATTTCGCCGGAATGCCGAGCCGCATGCCGGTCTCGGGGTCCTCCACGATCTGCCAGCCGACCTCCTCGCGCAGCGGCCGGGCGGCGTCGGCAAGCGCCGCGCGCTCCTGCGGGTTGAGGATGCCCGTGTCGCGGGTCACGCTGCGGCGCTGGAACGCCTTCACGGCGTTGACCATGCGCTCGCTGTATTCGCCAGTGATCAGGCCGTTGTAGTCGCCGGTCCAGGTAAGGTCGGACTGGATCGCGATCCGCTCCGCGAGCGGAATCGCCGCGTAGGAGGCTTGCAGTTCCTTGGGGCTCACCGGCCTGGCGCCGGGTGCGGCGGCCGGGGCCGTTCCGGGAGTCACCGTGCCGGCCGCGGCCGCCGCCGCGGGCGTTGCGCCTTTCGCCTTCGATCTGGAACTGGATTTGGCCTTTGCCTTGGGTGCGGGTTTGGCGGCGGGCGCGGGGTCGGGCGTCTCCTGCGCCACGGCTCCGGCGACTCCGAACAGCAGGCTCAAAAGGATGACGAAAACCCGCATGGCTGCGACACGCACTCTGAACGCCGAAGCCGGAAGCCTAGCGGAAACCGTCTGGATGCGCCAATGATGGAGCCGGACAAGCGCCATGCTGGACCCTGACGAAATCGAGCGCTACGCGCGCCACATCGTGCTTCGCGAGGTCGGCGGCCCCGGTCAGGCGGCGCTGAAGCGGGCCCGCGTGCTGGTGGTTGGGGCCGGCGGGCTCGGAGCGCCGGTGCTGCTCTATCTCGCCGCCGCGGGGGTCGGCACGCTGGGGATCGTGGATGACGACACGGTGTCGCTGTCCAATCTCCAGCGCCAGGTGATCCACGGAACTCCCGACATCGGCCGTCCCAAGGTCGAGAGTGCGGCGGAGGCGATTCGCCGCATCAACCCGCATGTCGCGGTCGAGGCTCATGCCGAACGGTTGTCCGCGGCGAACGCGCTCGGCATGATCGGCTCCTATGACATCGTGGCGGATGGCTCCGACAACTTCGCCACCCGCTACCTCGTGTCCGACGCCTGCTACTTCGCGAAGAAGCCGCTGGTGACGGCCGCGCTCGGCACCTTCGACGGCACGCTCACCACGTTGCGCGCGCACGAGCGCGGCGCGTCGGGCGCGCCGAACCCCACCTACCGCTGCCTGTTCCCCGAACCGCCGCCGCCCGGCACGGTGCCGGCCTGCGCCGAGGCCGGCGTGCTCGGCGCGCTGCCCGGCATCCTCGGCTCGATGATGGCATTGCAGGTGATCCGCGAGATCGCGGGTTTCGGCGAGGGGCTGGTCGGCCGCCTGCTGATGATCGACGCGCGCGCGATGCGTTTTGAAACGCTGAGCTACGGCTGGGATCCGGACAACCCGCTGAGCGGGGAGAAGCCCACCATCACGCAATTGTCCGGAACCGGGGGGAACGGAACGTGACGCTCCATCGGGCTTTCTTCTTCTGCGCGGCGGCGATGGCGGCGGAATTATAGCGTCGAAGGCGGCACGCCGTCTGGCGGCGAAGGCGCGCGCACGCCGTCACGGATCGTTCGGGCCGCGCTCTACAACATCGACGGCAGGACCCGGTCCGGCGGCTTGTGGCCGTCCATGAAGGTCCTGATGTTGACGATGACCTTCTCGCCCATGTCGATGCGGCCTTCGACCGTGGCCGAGCCCATGTGCGGCAGCAGCACGATCCGGCCCTCGCGCGCGAGCCGCGCCAGCTTCGGGTTCACCGCCGGTTCGTGCTCGAACACGTCGAGGCCCGCGCCGGCCAGGTCGCCGGCGGCGATCATGCGGATTAGCGCCTTCTCGTCGATCACCTCGCCGCGCGCGGTGTTGACGACATAGGCCTGCGGCTGCAGCAGCTTCAGCCGCCGCGCCGACAGCAGGTGGAACGTGGCCGGCGTGTGCGGACAGTTCACCGAGACGATGTCCATGCGGGCCAGCATCTGGTCGAGGC
>CAZZCV010000050.1:0-23880 GCA_964653225.1 uncultured Rhodoplanes sp.
GGCTTCAAGCCCGTCATGGCCGCGCCCATCGCGGCGCCCAGGATCGCCTGCTCGGAAATCGGCGTGTCGCGCACGCGCAGCGGCCCGAACTGCTCGTAGAGTCCGACCGTGGCCTTGAACACGCCGCCGGCCTTGGCCACGTCCTCGCCCAGGAACACCACGTCCGGATCGCGCGTCATCTCCTGTGCGATGCCGCGGGCGACCGCGTCGCGGTAGGTCAGTTCCGCCATGCCCATCCCCCATCGGCGTAGACGTCGGTCATCAGGATATCCATCGGCGGATTCGGCGCGGCCTTGCAGGCCTCGGTCGCCTCGTCGACGATCCGCAGCACGTCGTCGTCGATCCGCTTCACGACCTCGTTGGAGATCCCGAACTGGCGCAGCCGCTCGCGGTAGACCTTGATCGGATCGCGCTCCTTCCACTTCTCCAGCTCGCCCTCGGGGCGGTACTTGGCGGGGTCGGCGCGCGAATGGCCGCTGTGGCGGTAGGTCAGGCACTCGATCAGCGACGGCCCGCCGCCCGCGCGCGCCCTCTCGAACGCCTTGATCGCGGCGCGATAGACCACGTCGGCGTCGTTGCCGTCGATCACGATCTTCTCGAGACCGTAGGCCGAGGCGCGGTCGCCCGCCGGGCTCTGCACCGCCGTCACGTCGCCGATCGGCGTGTATTCCATGTAGAGGTTGTTCTCGCAGACGAAGATCACCGGCAGCTTCCAGATCGCCGCGAAATTGAGCGCCTCGTGGAACGCGCCGATGTTGGTCGTGCCGTCGCCGAAGAAGCAGACCGAGACGTCCTTGTCGCCCTTATACTGCGCGCGCCAGGCCGCGCCGCAGGCGATCGGCAGGTGCGCGCCGATGATGGCATAGGAGCCCATCACGCCATGCGCCTCCGAGGTGAGGTGCATGGAGCCGCCCTTGCCGCGCATCAGGCCGTTGTCGCGCTGCATCAGCTCGCCCAGCACCTTCTCGACCGGCACGCCGCGGGCCAGGGTGTGGGCATGACCCCGGTAGGTGCAGAACGACAGGTCGCCGGGCTTCATGGCCACGGCGAAGCCCGCGGCCACGGCCTCCTGACCCAGCGACAGGTGGCTGGTGCCCTTCACCAGGTTCTGCAGGAACAGGTCGAAGGCGCGCTGCTCGGCCTGCCTGATCACCACCTGGGTCTCGTAGAGCTTGAGGCGAGTCTCCTCGCCGATATCGTCGTTGATGCCGGCTGACGGCACGGGCGCGGGGCTGTTCGACATCTTCGGTCCTGGTCGTTCCTCAATCGTTCCTGTGGGCGGCATCTTGAGGTGCGTCGTCGGGTATCAGCGGTGGCGGAGACATTTTGTCAACGGGGTTCTACCGGGACAACTCGTCCCGTCACCCGGCGCTCCCGATAGAGCAGGTAAAGGCCGGAGGCGACCACGATGGAGGCCCCCGCCAGCGTCCACCGGCTCGGAACATGGGCGAACACCAGATAGCCGAGCGCGGTGGCCCACAAAAGCTGCGTATACATGAACGGCGACAGCACCGAGGCCGGGGCGCGGCGGTGGGCGACGATCAGCAGGAAATGCCCGGCCGAGCCCAGCGCTCCCACCGCCAGCAGCAGGGCCACCTCGAGCCACGTTGCGGACGTCCAGACGAACGGCAGCACCGGCGCCATCGCCAGCGCGCACACCAGGTTGCCGTAAAACAGCGTGGTCTCGCCGGTGTCGGAACGCGACACCAGGCGCGTCAGGATGCCATAGGCCGCATAGAAGCCCGCGGCCGCGACCGAAAGCAGCGCCGCCCATTGCATGCCGCCGCCGAAACCCGGCCGGATCACCACCAGGACGCCGAGAAAGCCGACCCCGATCGCGGTCCAGCGCCGCCAGCCCACCCATTCGCCCAGCACCGGCCCGGCCAGCGCCGCCACCATGAACGGCGTCGCGAACATGATCGCCAGCGCCTCGTCGAGCTGGAGGTACTGGAAGGCGAGGAAATTGAAGACCGTGGTGCCGAGCAGCGTCAGGCCGCGGGCGGCCTGCAAACCGGGGCGGCTGGTCCGCAGCAGCCCCGGCCGGGTGAACGGATTGGAGACGATCAGCGCCAGCAGGAACCCCGTGATGAAGCGCATGCCGACCGTCTGGAGCGGGTCCATGCGGCCGCCGAGATATTTCGCGATGGCATCGAGCCCGGCGAACAGCAGCACAGCCGCGCACATCAGCGCGATGCCGGTGAGTCGAAGCCGGCGCTCGTGCGCTTGATCGTCCAAAATCATGGGTCCGGCCGGTCGGGTCGAAGGCCAAGCTATCGGAGGCAGCCTGCCGTGACGAGCCATGAAACGTCGCGGCAGCGTTGCCGCCGGCGGCCTTGAACACGCCCCCGACGCAGGTTACGGACTTCGCTACGGGATGCCGATCCCCACTCCTCGCGCTCCGACACGAAAGCATCGAACGGCGCAGCCAGCCATGACCGCTCCGTCCGCACCGCCGTTTGGCGAAGCCTTCAAGGTCTGGCTCAAGATCGGCTTCCTCAGTTTCGGCGGGTCGGCCGGGCAGATCGCCATGATGCACCGGATCCTGGTCGACGAGAAAAAATGGGTCGACGAGCCGCGCTTCCTGCACGCGTTGAACGTCTGCATGCTGCTGCCGGGGCCGGAGGCGCAACAGCTCGCCACCTACATGGGCTGGCTGCTGCATGGCCTGCGCGGCGGCCTCGCGGCCGGCATCCTGTTCGTGCTGCCGGGCGCATTCGCGATGCTGGGCCTGAGCCTGCTCTATGCGTTCGGCCAGGGCATCCCGCTGATCGACGGCGCGCTGTTCGGCATCAAGGCCGCGGTGCTGGTGATCGTGGCCGAGGCGCTGATCCGGATCGGGCGGCGCGCGCTCAAGACCCGGCTGCTGATCGGCATCGCCGCTCTCGCCTTCGTCGGCATCTTCTTTCTCGCGCTGCCGTTTCCGCTGATCGTGATCGCGGCGGCGCTGGCCGGCTTCGCGGTGGCGCGGGCGCGGCCGGCCCTGCTCGGCCTCGACTGCGACCCTCCGCCGGCCGAACCGCACGCCGGCCGCTGGCGGCAGGCCGGCAATGCCGTCATCGTTGGGCTGGCCGTGTGGTGGGCTCCGGTGGCGCTTGCGGCCGCGATGCTGGGCACGAGCCACGTCCTCGTCCAGATCGGCACCTTCTTCTCGAAGCTGGCGGTGGTGAGCTTCGGCGGGGCCTATGCGCTGCTGGCCTACATGGCGCAGGAGGCCGTACAGACCAAGGGCTGGATGGCGACGCACGAGATGATCGACGGCCTCGGCCTCGCCGAGACCACGCCCGGCCCGCTGATCCTGGTGACGCAGTTCGTCGGCTTCCTCGCCGCGTTCCGCGACGCCGCGCCGTTCCCGCCGGTCGCGGCAGGCGTGATCGGAGCGGCGATGACCACCTGGGTGACGTTCAGCGCAGCCATGCTGATCATTCTCGCAAGCGCGCCCTTCGTCGAGTCCCTGCGCTCGAACCGCAGGCTCGCGGGCGCGCTCGCCGCCATCACCGCCGCGGTGGTCGGCGTGATCCTCAACCTGTCGGTCTGGTTCGCGCTGCATGTGCTGTTCGGCCGGGTGACCGAGCAGCGCGTAGGCATCCTTCGCCTGTACGTCTTCGATCCGCTGGCGCTGGACTGGAAGGCCGCGGCGCTGGCGCTGGTCGCGGCGATACTGGCGTTCCGCTTCCACCGCGGATTGATCGAGATCGTGGTGGCGATGGCCGCGCTGGGCATCGCCATACGACTCGCCTGGGGGTGACGGCTAGGATTCCGGCGCGAGCGCGCTTTCGTGCCAGCGCCGCAGCAGCAAACGGGAGACCAGCGACAGCACGAAGAAAATCGCGATGCCGGCGACCGACAGCAGCAGCAGAGCCGCGAACATGCGGGGGATGTTGAGCCGGTAGCCGGATTCCGCGATCCGGTAGGCGAGCCCGGAGCCCGCCCCCGCCGAGCCCGCCGCGATCTCCGCCACCACCGCGCCGATGAGCGACAGGCCGCCAGCGATCTTCAGTCCCGCCAGCATCTGCGGCAGCGCCGCCGGCAGCTTCAGGTGCCACAGCACCTGCCAGCGCATGGCGCCGTAGAGCCGGTAGAGGTCCGCGAGGTTGCGGTCCACCGAGTTCAGCCCGAGCGTGGTGTTGGCCAGCACCGGAAAGAACGCCACGATCCAGGCACAGGCGAGCACCGCGGCCTGCTGCGGCAGATAGATCAGCAAAAGCGGTGCGATCGCCACCACCGGGGTCACCTGCAAAATCACGGCGTAGGGATAGAGCGAGTGCTCGATCAACCGGGACTGGTTGAACAGGACCGCAAGGCCGATGCCACCGGCCGCGGCAAGCCCGAAGCCCTGCAACGCCGTGGCAAGCGTCGACCAGAGGGATTCGGACAGCACCGGCCAGTCGTCCACCAGCGTGGATGCGACCAGCCCCGGCCCCGGCAGGATGTAGGGTGGCAAGCCGTTGAGCCGCACCGCGAGATCCCACGCGAGAACGCCCAGCGCGAGCACGGCGAGGGGCAGCAGGAGGCGAAGGATTCGTTCGCGTCTCATGCCGGCGCTCCCGCCGCCATCGCCCGCTCCAGCAGGTCCGATGCCTGCCCGCACAGCGCCGCATAGTCCGCCGAGGTGCGAAAGCCTCGGCCACGGTTCGGCGCGTGGACGGCGAGTTCGCCAAAAACGCGGCCCGGCCGCGGCGTCATCGCCACCACGCGCTGCGAGAGGTAGACCGACTCGAAGACGGAATGGGTGACGAACACCACCGTCATATCCAGTTCGCGCCAGAGCGCGATCAGGTCGTCGTTGAGCCGGAAGCGGGCAATCTCGTCGAGGGCCGCGAACGGCTCGTCCATCAGCAGCAGCCGCGGCCGCGTCACCAGCGCCCGCGCGATCGAGGCCCGCATCCTCATGCCGCCCGACAGTTCGCGCGGATAGGCATCCGCGAAATCCGCCAGACCCACGCGCTCCAGCATCTCCCGCACGCGCGGCGCGGCCTCCCCGCGTCCCATGCCGGCGAGTTTCAGCGGCAGCCAGACGTTGGCGAAGACCGTGGCCCAGGGCATCAGCGTCGGCTCCTGAAACACGAAGCCGATCCCGGCACGCTCCGGCGCTCCGCCCGGCCAGTCCACGGAGCCGCGCGAGGGCTCGCTCAGGCCCGCCAATATCCGCAGCGCCGTGGACTTGCCGCAGCCCGACGGCCCGAGGAGCGAGACGAACTCGCCCGCCCGCACGTCGAGATCGAAGCCATCCAGCGCCAGCGTGCCGGTGCCGAACGTCTTGCCGACGCCGCGCAGCGAAACGACCGTTGCCACCGCCCTCGCCACAGCCGCTCCGGATCGCGTCATTTCGGGCGCAGGCTCAGGCCCACGCCCTTGTTGACGAAGCGCGTCGTATAAGCCCGCCGCCAGTCGAGACCCGGCTTGACCACGCCGGCGCGCACCATCTTGTCGAAAAAGCTCTTCATCCGCGCGTCGGTGATCGCGCCGATGCCGAGCTTGATGGTATCGCCGGAATCGACGATGCCGAACTCCTTCATCCGGGCGATCGAATAGGCGATGGCGTCGTCGGTCATCTCCGGGTTGTCGCGTCTGATCATGGCGTTCGCGGCCGTGTTGTCGCCGTAGAGGTAGTTGGTCCAGCCGATGACGGAGGCATCGACGAACCGCTGCACCAGCGAGGGATTCTTCTCCACGAGGTCGCGGCGGGTCTCGATCAGCGTCGAATAGGCGTCGAAGCCGTGGTCGGCGATCAGGAACAGCCTGGGCTTGAAGCCGCCGCGGGTCTCGATGGCATAGGGCTCGGAGGTGACGTAGCCCTGCATCGCGGTGTTCTTGTTGGCGAGGAACGGCTGCGGGTTGAACGTGTAGGGCCGCACCTGCTGGTCGCGGAAGCCGAAGTCGCGCTTCATCCATTGGAAATAAGAGGCGACGCCCTCCTTGGAGACCAGCAGGGTCAGCCGCTTCAGGTCCTCGAACCTCTCGATACCCTGGTCCGGATGCGCGATCAGCACCTGGGGGTCCTTCTGGAACATGGCGGCGACCGCAAGCGTCGGCACGTTCTGCGCCACGGCGTCGAACCCCTGGAGCGTGTTCGCGCTCATGTAGAATTCGATATGGCCGGCGAGCAGCAGCAGGCGGTGGTTCACGCTCGGCCCGCCCGGCAGGAGGGTCACGTCCAGTCCGTGCTTTGCATAGGTGCCGTCGGCGAGCGCCTGGTAGAAGCCGCCGTGCTCGGCCTGCGCCACCCAGTTGGTGGCGAAGGTCACCCGGTCGGGCGCCGGGGTCTGCGCCGCCGCGGCCCCCGGCAGGAGCGCGGCCAGAGCCAAGGCCAGCGCAGCGGCCAAAGCAGCGGCCAAGCCGGCCGCGACGCCCCTTCCGGTTTTCCGGACCCCGGCCATGCCGCGTTGCGATTCCATGCTGCGACTATAGCGGAAAAGCCCCGCACGGGACGCAAGGTCCGCAGCCGCAGGCGTCGCAGCCGGAAAAGCCGCTGAAACCCACCGGAAAATCTTCGGAAATTCTTTCTGGGACGCTTGAACCCGTTGGCGCGCCGCCGCGACCAATGGATATCGGCGATGTTCCTCCAGATCACCGCCCCAAACTTCGATCGATGCGACCCGCCCCCATCCCCGCATCGGTCCGATCGGCCCGGCCAGGTCCCCCCACCGGCCGGGCCATTTCTTTTCCCTGTTGACTTCCCGCCCCCGAGTTTGAGCAATGGCGGCGCGGTCAGTTTCGGGGACTTCCAATGAAAAAAGGTCTGCGTTCGCGGCTCGCCAAGTACGGCGACGAGGAATTCGCGCTGTTCCTGCGGCGGGGCTTCCTCAAGGGCGCGGGCTTCACCGACGAGGCGCTGGACAAGCCGATCGTCGGCATCCTGTCCACGGCGTCGGACTTCAACCCCTGCCACAAGACCGCGCCGCAGGTGGCCGAGGCGGTGTCGCGCGGGGTGCGCAACGCCGGCGCCCTGCCCTTCGTGTTTCCCACCATCTCGCTGCACGAGGCGTTCTCGTTCCCCACGTCCATGCTGCTGCGCAACCTGATGTCGATGGACGTCGAGGAGATGATCGGCGCGCTGCCGCTCGACGCGGTGGTGCTGATCGGCGGTTGCGACAAGACCATCCCGGCCGAGCTGATGGGCGCGATCTCCGCCGACATGCCGGCCATCGTCGTCAACGTCGGCTCCATGCTCGCCGGCAAGCACGAGGGCGCGCGGCTCGGCGCCTGCACCGACTGCCGCAGGCTGTGGGCCGCGTTCCGCGCAGGCTCCCTCGACGGCCCGGACCTCGACCGCGCGCACGACCAGCTCATGCCCACGTCCGGCACCTGCATGGTGATGGGCACAGCCTCGACGATGGCCTGCATGGCCGAGACCCTCGGCTTCACCATTCCCGGTTCCGCCACGGCGCCCGCAGTGTCATCGGACCGCTGGCGTTTCGCGGAGGCCACCGGCAAGCGCGCCGCCGAAATGGCGATCGCAGGCGGGCCGAGGCCGAGCGAACTGCTGACCAAGGCCTCGCTGAAGAACGCCTCCGTGATCCTGCAGACCACCTCCGGCTCGACCAACGCCATCGTGCACTTGGCCGCCATCGCCGGCCGCGCCGGCATCGAGTATGACCTAGACGAGTTGGACCGGGTGGGCCGCGACGTGCCGGTGCTGCTCGATCTCAAGCCCGCCGGGCAGAATTTCATGGAGGACTTCCATGCCGGCGGCAGCCTGCCCGCGCTGTGGCGGCGGCTGAAGGATCACCTCGACCTGTCGGCGAAAACCGTGACCGGCGAGACCCTCGGCCAGGTGATCGACCGCTGGCCCGCCTACGTCGACGACAAGGTGATCCGCCCGCTCGACAACCCGCTCACCCCGAGCGAGGCCATCGCCGTGCTCAAGGGCAACCTCGCGCCGGGCGGCGCGGCGATCAAGCTCGCGGCCGCCACGCCCGCGCTGTTCCGGCACGAGGGGCCGGCGCTGGTGTTCGATTCGCTGGAAGACCTGGAGCGGCGGATCGACGATCCGGACCTCGACGTCACGCCGGAGACGGTGATGGTCCTTCGCAACGCCGGCCCGGTGGGCGCGCCCGGCATGCCGGAGGCCGGCGCGCTGCCGATCCCGAAGAAGCTCGGTTCCAAGGGCGTGACCGACATGGTGCGGATCTCCGACGCGCGCATGAGTGGCACCGCGTTCGGCACGGTGGTCCTGCATGTCAGCCCGGAGGCCGCGGCCGGCGGGCCGCTGGCGCTGGTGCGCGACGGCGACGTGATCGTGCTCGACGCGAGAGCCCGGCGGCTGGAGCTGAAGGTGAGCGACGCCGAGCTGGTGAAGCGCAAGGCGGACTGGAAGGCGCCGGACAAGCCTGCACGCGGCTACCTGCGGCTCTACACCGACACGGTGAACCAGGCCGAGCACGGCTGCGACTTCGAGTTTCTCGTGGGAACGAAGGGTTGACCCGAGTACAGGCTCTCTCGGCCTCTTCGTGAGGAGGATTGCGACGCAATACGCCTCACGAAGAGGGCGGCGCGGGTGTAACTACCCGGCCCCCAGTTCCCTCCGCACGATCTTCGCTCCCTCGACCATCGCGCACATCTTGCCGAACGCCACGTCGCGCGGCAGGTACTTCAGCCCGCAGTCCGGCGCGACCACGATCCGCTCGGCCGGCACGTGCGGCAGCGCGCGGCGGATGCGCGCCGCGACCGTCTCCGGCGTCTCCACGCTCATGTCCGACAGGTCGAGCACGCCGAGGATGATGGTCTTGCCCGGCAGCCGCTCCAGCACCTTGCAGTCCAGACCGGACTGCGCGGTCTCGATCGACACCTGCTGCACCGGCGACCCGGCAAGCTCCGGCAGGAACGAATAGCCTTCGGGCCGCACGTGGATCACCGCGGCATAGCCGAAGCAGATGTGAACCGCCGTGGCCCCCTTGACCCCATCGAGCGCGGCGTTCAGCGCCTTCAATCCGTATTGCCGCGCCTTTTCCGGCCGCGCCTGCATGTAGGGCTCGTCGATCTGCACGATATCCGCGCCGGCCGCGAACAGATCTTTAATCTCGGCGTTGACGGCCGCGGCGTAGTCGAGCGCCATCTCGCCTTCGTCCTTGTAGAAGTCGTTCTGCGCCTGCTGCGACATGGTGAAGGGACCCGGCACCGTGATCTTGATGGTGCGGTCCGTGTTGGCGCGCAGGAATTTCACGTCATCCACCTCCACCGGATGCCTGCGGCGCACCTTGCCGGCGACTCGCGGCACCGGGTTCGGATGGCCGGAGCGGTCGAGCGCGGTGCCTGGGTTGTCGAGGTCCACGCCCTCGAGCGCGGTGGCGAAGCGGTTGGAATAGCTCTCGCGCCGCATTTCGCCGTCGGTGACGATGTCGAGCCCGGCGCGCTCCTGGTCGCGGATGGCCAGCAGCGTGGCGTCGTCCTGCGCCTGCGCCAGCCACTCCGGCGCGGGCCGCCACAGTTCTCTGGCCCGCACCCGCGGCGGAAACCGGCCGGCGAGGTTCTTGCGGTCGATCAGCCAGTCCGGCTGGGCGTAGGAGCCCACCAGCGAGGTGGGCAGCAAGGGCAGCGGCATGCGTCTCCTCCCGGTTTTGCCGGGAGTGTAGCAGCCCATGCAATCATGTCGCGCCGAATTCCTCGCGCAGCTTGAAATAAAGGATGCCGCACAGGAAGCAGAGGCTCACGCCGTTGGCCAGCACGATCACGGCGTCGCGCTGGAGAACGCCGTAAACCACCCAGAGGCCGATCCCCGTCGAGAGGATCAGGAACATCCTGAGCGAAAGATCGCCGGCCGATCCGGTCTCCCAGCATTTCTTGATCTGGGGGATGTAGGAGACCGTGGTGCAGAACGCAGCGGCGAGGCCGACGAACGTGGCGGGGCTTGCGGAAAAATCCATGACGTCGCGTCAACGCGGCGCAGCCGTCCCCGTTCCGGCCGTCTCCGTTCCGGCGAGGCTCCGCGCCAGCACCCGCGCCACATGCACCGCCTCGCGACCGGCACCGTCCCTGATCTGGTGCCGGCAGGAGGTGCCGTCGGCCACCACGATCGTATCCGCGCCGGCGTTGCGCACGGCGGGCAACAGCGACAGCTCGCCCATCGCCAGCGACACATCGAGCGTATCGGCCTTGTAGCCGAAGCTGCCGGCCATGCCGCAGCAGCTCGATTCCACGGTCTCGACCTCGAGGCCGGGAACCAGCCGCAGGGTCGCCTCGACCGGCCCCATCGCGTCGAACGACTTCTGGTGGCAGTGCCCGTGCAGCAGCGCCTTGGCCGCCACCGGCTTGAGCGGCAGATCGAGCCGGCCCGCGGCCCGCTCGCGCGCCAGGAACTCCTCGAACAGCATCGCCTGTTTCGCGACCGCCTGCGCGGCATCGCCCGGAACGATGGCCGGCACCTCATCGCGGAAGCCGAACAGGCAGCTCGGCTCCAGGCCGACGATCGGCACGCCGCGTTCCGCGTAGGGCGCGAGCGCCGCCACCGCGCGCTCCGCCTCCTTGCGCGCCTCCTTCACCTGCCCGACCGACAGGAAGGTGCGGCCGCAACAGAGCGGTCGCGACGCGCCGTCCGCAGGCTTGGCCAGATGCACGCGATAACCCGCGGCCTTAAGCACCGCGAGCGCCGCGTCCGCGTTCTCGCGCTCGAAATAGCGGCTGAAGGTATCGGCGAAGAGCACGACCTCGCGCGCTTCCTTTGCCGCATCTTCACCGCCGTCATGCCCGGACTTGATCCGGGCCTCCATCGTTTCTCGCGTTGAAGAGACGGATCGCCGGGTCAAGCCCGGCGATGACGGATCGACAGAATCGTCGAACACGTCGCTCCGCCATTTCGGCAGCGTCCGCCTTGCGCTGAAGCCCGCCACCGCCTCCGACAGCTTCGCCGCGCCCGGCAGCGCGTCGCGCAAGTTCAGCAGCCACGGCACCTTCGCCGCATAGGGCGCATAGCGCGGCAGCCAGCCCACGAGCCACTCATGCAGCGACAGTCCGAACCGCGCGGCGCGCGCGGCCTGCACCTCGATCTTCATGCGCGCCATGTCCACGCCGGTCGGGCACTCGCGGCGACACGCCTTGCAGGAGACGCACAGCTTCATGGTCTCGGCCATCGCGTCCGAGGTGAAGGCGTCCGGCCCGAGCTGCCCGGTGATCGCGAGCCGCAGCGTGTTGGCGCGGCCGCGCGTCACGTCGCGCTCGTCGCGGGTGGCGCGGTAGCTCGGGCACATCACGCCGCCGGCGAGCGCCCGGCACGCGCCGTTGTTGTTGCACATCTCGACCGCGCCCTGGAAACCGCCGCCCTGCCCCGGATAGGCGGACCAGTCGAGCTGCGCCGCCATCGCCTGCGCGGCGTAGCCCGGCCCATAGCGAAAATTGGTGCGGTCGTCGAACCTCGGCGCGCGCACGATCTTGCCGGGATTGTACAGGCCGTCAGGGTCGAAGCGGTCCTTCACATCCTCGAAGGCGCGCACCAGCCGCTGGCCGAACATGAATTCGTGGAACTCGGAGCGCACCAGCCCGTCGCCGTGCTCGCCGGAGTGCGAGCCCTTGTACTCGCGTACGAAGGCGAACGCCTCCTCGGCGATGGCGCGCATCGCCTTGACGTCCATTTCCAGCCGCAGGTTCAGGACCGGCCGGACATGCAGGCAACCGACCGAAGCGTGCGCATACCAGGTGCCGGTGGTGCCGTGCCTGTGGAACACCTCGGTCAGCCGCGCGGTGTAGTCCGCCAGATGCTCCAGCGGCACGGCGCAGTCCTCGACGAAGGAGATCGGCTTTCCGGCCTCCTTCATCGACATCATGATGTTGAGGCCGGCGGTGCGAAGCTCGGTGATCGCGCCTTGCAGCTTCGCGTCCAGCACGTCCACCACGCCGCCCCACTTCGCGCCGTCGTGGCGCCAGTCGAAGCCGAGGTCGCCCATCAGCTCGTGCAGGCGCTTGAGGCGGAGCTCGTTCTCGTCCGGCTCCTCGGCGAACTCGACCAGCAGCAGCGCCTGCGGCGCGCCGCGCACGAAGGCCTCCAGCGTCGGCCGGAACATGGCGATGTCGCGCGCCAGCGCGATCATCGTCGCATCCACCAGTTCGACGGCGATGGGCGCGAGACGCACGATGTGCTGCGCCGCCGCCATCGCCTCGTGGAAGCTGCCGAAGTGGCAGGCCCCCACCGCGCGCCGGCCCAGCACCGGCGACAGCTTCAATTCGATAGCCGTGGAGAATCCGAGCGTGCCCTCCGAGCCCACGAGAATGTGGGCGAGGTTGACGTCGTTGCGGCCCGGCACCAGCGCGTCGATGTTGTAGCCGCCCACGCGGCGCTGCACCTTGGGGAAGCGCACGGCGATCTCGTCGGCCTCGCGCGCACCCAGCGCGAACAGATCGCGCGCCAGCGGCCGCAGCGGCGAATCCGCCGGCAGGTCCGACAGGTCCGGCGACATGGGACCGAAATGCGCCTTCGATCCGTCGGCCAGCAGCGCGTCGATCGACAGCACGTTCTCGCGGGTGTTGCCGTAGCGCAGCGAGCGGCCGCCGCAGGAGTTGTTGGCGGTCATGCCGCCGATGGTGGCGCGCGAGGCGGTCGAGACATCGACCGGAAACCAGAGCCCGTGCGGCTTGAGCTGCCGGTTGAGGTCGTCGAGCACGATGCCCGGCTGCACGCGGACGCGGCGGCCGGTCACGTCCAAGTCGAGGATTCGATTCAAATGCCGGGAGCAGTCGACGATCACGGATTCGTTGACGGTCTGCCCGGCCTGCGACGAGCCGCCGCCGCGCGGCGTCACCGGCACGCCCTCTGCACGGCAAACGCCTATCGCCCGTTCGGCTTCCTCTATCGTGCGCGGCGCGACCACGCCGAGCGGCACGATCTGGTAATGCGATGCGTCCGTGGCATAGCGGCCCCGCGTGAAGCGGTCGAAGCGCACGTCGCCCGTCACCTCGGCCGCCAGCCGCCGCTCCAATCCGGGCATCAGCCGCTCAGACACGCATTCCTCCCGCTCCCGTGCCGCGCTGTCCGCCCCCGCCGCGGGCCGGCGCGTTCCGCCCATACTGGATGCCCCGCCGGCCGGGGGCCTGACAAGTGGGCTGTCCGGCGGAATGTGACTTGACCGGAGCGCCGCATCCGGTGTTTCTCCGGGCCAGTTTCCCCTTTTCCAGCCGGAGCCTTATCAAAATGGCCCAGAATTCCTCGCGCCAGGCAGGGCGCCATTTCCTGCAGATTCCGGGGCCGTCCCCGGTGCCCGACCGCATCCTGCGGGCGATGGACACGCCGGTCATCGACCACCGCGGTCCGGAATTCGCCAAGCTCGCCAAGAAGGCGCTCGAGGGCATCAAGACCATCTTCAAGACCACCAATCCGGTGATCATCTACACCGCGACCGGCACCGGCGCGTGGGAGGCCGCGCTCGCCAACACGCTGAGCCCCGGCGACCGCGTGCTGATGGTGGAGACCGGCCAGTTCGCCACGCTCTGGAAGAAGATGGCCGAGCGGCTTGGCCTCAAGCCCGAGTTCATCACGAGCGACTGGCGGCAGGGCCTCGATCCCAAGGCGGTCGAGGCGAAGCTGCGCGAGGACAAGAACAAGGAGATCAAGGCGGTCTGCGTCCTGCACAACGAGACCTCGACCGGCGCGCTCACGCCGATCGCGGAGATCCGCAAGGCAATCGACGCCGCGGGCCACCCGGCCCTGTTCATGGTCGACACCATCTCCTCGCTCGCCTCGGTGGACTACCGCCACGACGAATGGGGCGTGGACGTCTCGGTCGGCGGGGCGCAGAAGGGCCTGATGCTGCCGCCCGGCATGTCGTTCAACGCCGTCAGCGAGAAGGCGCTGAAGGCCAACCAGACCTCGAAGTTGCCGAAGTCGTTCTTCGCCTGGGACGACATGCTCAACATGAACAAGGTCGGCTTCTTCCCCTACACCCCGGCCACGCAGATGCTGCACGGCCTGGTCGCCGGCATCGAGATGCTGCACGAGGAGGGACTCGACAACGTGTTCGCCCGCCACGAGCGGCTGGCCGAGGCCACGCGCCGCGCGGTCGCGGCCTGGGGGCTGGAGAACCTGAACAAGAACGCCGCGCAGGTGTCGCCGACCATCACCGCCATCCTGCTTCCGGAAGGTCACGACGCCGACAAGTTCCGCGCGCTGGCGCTCGAGACCTTCAACATCGCCTATGGCGCCAGCTTCGGCGCCTATGCGGGCAAGTATTTCCGCATCGGCCACCTCGGCGACATCAACGACGGCACGCTGATCGGCGCGCTGGCGATCACCGAGATGGCGCTCGGCGTCGCCGGCATCCCCCACAAGAAGGGCGGCGTGCAGGCGGCGATGGATTACATCACGGCATCGCACAAGGGCGGCGTGAAGGCCGCGGCGGAGTAAGCTCCGCCCCCACGAGCCGGACATGGAAACGGCCGGGCCATGCCCGGCCGTTTTTTCTTTGGGCAGGCTTTCGCCCTATTGCGGCGTGATCTTCGCGGTCTTGGCCAGGGCGACTGCGCCGTTCACATCGTCGCGGAAGAACTTGGCGAACTCCTCCTGCGAGCCCGGCATCGGCTCGACGCCGAGCTGCTTGAAGCGCGCCTGCACGGCCGGCGTCTGGAGCGCCTTGCGGGTCTCGGCATGCAGCCGGTCCACCACTGCGCGCGGCGTCTTCGAGGGCACGAACACCGCCGAATAGAACGGATAGATCGAATCGTCCTTCAGCCCGGCCTCCAGCGTGGTCGGCGTGTCGGGCAGCATCGCGGCGCGCTTGTGCGCGCTGACCGCGAGCGCCGCGAGCCGGCCGTCCTTGATCAGCGGCAGCGAGGTCGCGGGCAGTTGCACGCTGAAATCGGAGCGGCCCGCGACCACGTCCGTCACCGCCTCGGCCGCGCCCTTGAACGGGATGTGCTGCGCCCCGAAGCCGGCGCTGAAACGCAGGCGCTCCGCGCCGAAATGCGAGGCCGAGCCGACGCCCGCCGAGGAATAGTTGAGCGAGCCGGCCTTGGCCTTGCCGGCCGCGATCAGGTCGCCCAGCGTCTTGTGGCCCTTGGACGGCGCGGTGATGATGACCAGCGGCTGCTGGCCAAGCGCGATCACCGGCGTGAAGTCGGCGAACGTGTCGTAGGGCAGCTTGGAATAGAGCGCGTGCGCGGTGGACAGCGCGCCGTAGACCAGGATCGTGTGGCCGTCCGGCGTGGATTTCGCGACCTGGTTGGAGCCGATCGTGCCCCCGGCTCCGGGCCGGTTCTCGATCACGACGGTCTGGCCGAGCTGCCGGCCGACCTGCTCCATCACCACGCGCGCGACCAGATCGCTCGCGCTGCCCGCGCCGAGCGGCACGACCACGGTGAGGGTGCGGGTGGGCCATTCCTGCGCCGATGCCGGCGCAAGGCTTGCACCGGCTGCGAGCGCTCCGGCGACGACGAAGGCGGGCGCCGCGAAGCGACGCCAGGTGAATGCGCGAGACATGGTTCCTCCCTGGATTTTTATCGGCGCATCGGCCGGCATCCCCTGACGGCCGATGGCGCGGCATATTCTTGTTCGAGCCAGCGCCCGAATGCAAGCAAGCACGATTCGCAGGAGCGCCGTTCGCACGTGGACTGACGTTCGCGGCGAAAGCCTGCGATCGTCAGATGCCCAGATAGCGGTGCTGCACGTCCGGTGCGGCCGCGAGATCCGCGGAGCTGCCGGTCCAGACCACGCGGCCGCGCTCGATCAGGTAATGCCGGTCGGCGATCCGCGTCAGCGCCTCGACGTTCTTGTCGATCACCAGGATCGACTGTCCCGCCTGCTTGAGCCGCGTCAGGCAGGACCAGATCTCCTGCCGGATCAGCGGCGCAAGCCCCTCGGTCGCCTCGTCGAGGATCAGCAGCCGCGGATTGGTCATCAGCGCACGTCCAATCGCGAGCATCTGCTGCTCGCCGCCGGAAAGCTGGTTGCCCATGCTTGACAGCCGCTCGCCGAGCCGCGGGAACAGCGCGCACACCTTTTCCAGGGTCCAGGGATCGGCGGCGCCCGCCCGGTTGGCCGCGGTCGCGACCAGGTTCTCGCGCGTCGAGAGGTTCGGAAAAATCTGCCGCCCCTCCGGCACAAGGCCGAGGCCGAGTTGCGCCACGCGATAGGACGGCAGCGCGCGGACGTCGAGGCCGTCTAAGCGGATCGCGCCGGCGCGCGCCGGCGTCAGCCCCATGATCGAGCGGATGGTGGTGGTCTTGCCCATGCCGTTGCGGCCCATCAGCGTGACCATCTCGCCCGGCGCGATCGCCAGCGAAACGCCGAACAGCACTTGGCTGAGGCCGTAGCAGGTCTCGACGCCCGAAAGCTCCAGCAGCGCGTCAGCCATGCGTCGCCCCCGCCGTGGTCGCCACCTCCTGATCGCCGAGATAGGCCTGACGCACCTCGGCATTGGCGCGGATGTCGCCCGGCAGGCCGGAGGCGATCACCCGCCCGTAGACCAGCACCGAGATACGATCCGCGAGCGCGAACACCGCCTCCATGTCGTGTTCGATCAGCAGGATGGTCAGTTCCTGCTTCAGCTCCCGCAGCGTGCCGACCATGCGGGCCGATTCCTCGGGACCGAGCCCCGCCATCGGCTCGTCGAGCAGCAGCATGCGCGGCTGGCTGGCGAGCGCCATCGCCAGCTCAAGCTGGCGCTGCTCGCCGTGACTCAGGTTGGAAACGATTTCGCCGGAACGACCGGAAAGCCCGACACGGGCAAGCGCCGCGCGCGCCGGCTCGCGCAGCGCGGACTCCCCGCGTGCGTCGCGCCAGAAGCGGAACGAGTGCCCGGCGCGGGCCTGCACCGCGAGCGCCACGTTGTCGAGCGCGGTGAAGTCGAGGAACAGCGATGTGATCTGGAACGAGCGCGCCAGCCCCAGCGCGCTGCGCTCGTGCACCGGCAGCGCCGTGATGTCGCGGCCCTCGAACGAAATGGTGCCTGCGTCGGGCGCGATCTCGCCGGTGAGCTGGCCGATCAGCGTGGTCTTGCCCGCGCCGTTGGGACCGATGATGGCATGCAACTCTCCCGGCGCGACGTCCAGCAGGACACCGTCGGAGGCAATGACGCCGCCGAAGCGTTTGACCAGCCCGTCGACCCGGAGCAGCGCGTCAGCCATGGCGCCCTCCCCGCAGCAGGCCGTCGATGCCGCCGCGCGCGTAGAGCACCACGGCCAGCAGCAGCGGGCCGAGCACGATCTGCCAGTATTCGGAGGGCCGCACCCCCGACGCGACGAAGAACGGATCGATGGTCTTCGACATCAGGATCGGCAGCGCCTCCTCCAGCGCGAGGAACGCGACCGCGCCGACCAGCGGCCCGAACAGCGTTCCCATCCCGCCCAGCACCACGATCACGATCAGGTCGCCCGAGCGGGTCCAGTGCATCATCGCCGGGCTCACGAAATCGGTGTGGTTGGCGAGCAGCGCGCCCGCCAGCCCGCAGATCGTCCCTCCGATCGTGAAGCAGACCAGCCGGTAGCGGAAGGTCGGGAAGCCGATCGCGCGCATGCGGCGGTCGTTCGAGCGCGAGCCCTGGATGACCAGGCCGAAGCGCGAATTGACCAGCCGCCAGATCAGGAACAGCGAGGCGAACAGCAGGATCACGCAGAGATAGTAGAACAGCGTCTTGTTCGAGAGATCGAGAAGCCCGCCGAAGTCGCTGCGCCGGCGGATCGTCAGGCCGTCGTCGCCGCCGTAGCGGTCGAGGCTCACGGCGACGTAGTAGATCATCTGCGCGAAGGCGAGCGTGATCATGATGAAATAGACGCCGCGCGTGCGCAGCGACAGCGCGCCAATGACCAGCGCGAACGCGGCCGACACCAGGATCGCGACCGGCCACTGGACCAGGCCCGAGCCGACGCCCTCGTAGGCCAGGATGCCCACGGCATAGCCGCCGATGCCGAGATAGGCGGCGTGGCCGAAGCTGACCATGCCACCGTAGCCCATAATGAGGTTGAGGCTCGACGCGGCCATCGCCAGGATGACGATGCGGGTGAACACCGTCAGAAGGAAGCTGTTGCCGGTCAGGCTGCAATAGACCGGCAGGAGCGCAACCAGCGCCAGCACGGCGCCGATCACCACGTTGCGCGGCGTGAAAAGAGGGCCGCTCATTTGCCGGCCGCCGGGAACAGTCCTTCCGGGCGCACCACCAGCACCACCGCCATCACCAGATAGACCATCATGGACGACAGCGCGGGCGCGGCGGTCGAGGCCGCGCCGGGACTCAGGACGAGGTTGAGGAGGTCCGGCAGGAAGGCGCGCCCCACCGTATCGACGAAGCCGACGAACAGGGCCGCGACGAACGCGCCGCGGATCGAGCCGATGCCGCCGATGATGATGACGACGAAGGCCAGGATCAGGATGTTCTCGCCCATGCCGATCTGCGCGGTGAGGATCGCGGCCTGCATCATGCCGGCGAGGCCGGCCAGCGCCGCGCCCACGCCGAACACCAGCGTATAGAGCAGCTTGATGTTGACGCCGAGCGCGCCGACCATCTCGCGGTTGGACGCGCCGGCCCGCACCAGCATGCCGACGCGCGTGCGCATCACCGTCAGATAGAGTCCGAGCGCGACCAGCAGCGCCACCAGGATGATCGACAGCCGGTAGACCGAGTAGAAGACGCCGGGCATGATCTCGACCGAGCGATTGAGCCAGGACGGAAGCGTCAGGTTCATGCCGGCGGGTCCCCAGACCGCGCGCACCAGTTCGTTGAAGAACAGGATCAGCCCGAACGTGCCGAGCACGTGGTCGAGATGGTCGCGGCCGTAGAGCCGTCGCATCGCGATCACCTCGACCACCATGCCCACCAGCAGCGTCGCGCCGATGGCGAGCAGGATGCCGATGAGGAAGTTGTCGGTCATGCCGGTGAAGGTCGCCGCGAAATAGGCCCCGATCATGTAGAGTGAGCCGTGCGCCAGGTTCACCAGATCCATGATCCCGAACACCAGCGTGAGCCCCGCCGCCAGCAGGAACAGCAGCAGGCCGAGCTGGATGCCGTTGAGGCACTGTTCGAGGAAAAGCAGCATCCGTCTGTTTCGGTGTGGCGGCCGGAAGTCGAAGGCCCGGCGTTCAGGAAGGACGTTTCAGAGACATCGCCGGGACGCGGTGCCACGCACCCGTCCCGGCGAAATCCGTCTCCGATCCGAAGAGAGGCCCCGCCTCACTTCATCGTGCACTTGCCGTGGTGGGCATCGGAGCCGTTCTCAACGGCGGTCGCCACCGTCTTCAGGGCATAGCCGCCGCCGGTCTTCACGACCTCCTGCATGTAGTAGTTCTGGATCGGGAAGTGGTTGTTGTTGAACTTGAAGCCGCCGCGCACGGACTGGAAGTCCGCCTTCTTCAGCGCCGCCTGCACGGCACTCTTGTCGCCGAGGCTGCCCTTCACCGACGCGACCGCCGAGGCGATCAGATTCGCCGCGTCATAGGTCTGCGCCGCATAGAAGGACGGCTCCGCCTTGTGCTTGGCGGCGAAGTCGGAGACGAACTTCTTGTTCGCCCCGTTCGGCAGGTCCGCGCCCCACTGCAGCGCGCTGATGACGCCCACGGCGGCGTCCTGCTGCCGCGGCAGGCTGAGCGAGTCGACCACGAAGGTGGTGTAGAGCGGGATCTTCCCCTTCAGTCCGGCCTGCGCGTACTGGTTCAGGAACTGCACGCCCGCGGCGCCCGGATAGAAGGTGTAGACCGCCTCCGGATTGGCGGCGCGGATGCGCGACAGTTCGGCCGAGAAATCGAGCTGATCCGGCCATTTCGTGTAGGTCTCGCCGACCACCTTGCCCTTGAACACGGCCTTCACGCCGCCGAGGTTCTCGCGGCCCGCGGCGTAGTTGGGGCCGACCAGGAACACCGACTTGATGCCCTTGGCGTTCATGTACTCGCCGACCGCCCGCGGATTGGAATCGTTGGCCCAGGAGGTCGAGAAGATGAACGGCGAGCAGGCTTCGCCGGCAAGCTGCGTCAGGCCGGCGTTGGAAACCACCAGGAAGGTCTTGGAATCGACGACCGGCTTCACCGACGCCTGCAGGACGTTAGACCAGATGTAGCCGACGATGAAATCGACCTTGTCGGAATCGATCAGCTTGTCGGTCTTCTGCTTGCCGATGTCCGGCTTCTGCTGGTCGTCCTCGTAGATCACCTCGACCGGCAGGCCGCCCATCCGGCGGCCCATGTGGTCGAGCGCCAGCTCGAAGGCGTTGCGCATGTCGTTGCCGATCACGGCCGTCGGACCGCTGAAGGTCGAGACGAACCCGATCTTGACGGATTTCTGCTGCGCGAGAGCCGGCGCCGTCGCCAGCGCAACCGCCGCGCAGGCGGCAAGCAAAGTAGTCTTCATGGTCCCGTTCCTCTCCTGAAGGCAGCCGTATCGGAAGGCCGTTCCGGCAGACACTAGCGCGCGAAGGCCTCCGCGCGCAATTTGAAGCGCCGGGGGCGCGGCGACACGCGGCCCGGCCGCGACAGCCGCCGCCCCGTCCCTCGGAGAGGCATAGTATTCGGACCTTCGGGAGCCGCAATCCGATTCCCGGCGCCGGAAAATAAGTCACACCCTGACGCCGGCTGGCTGTGGCAGAGTGAGACCGTCCAGAGACCATCCCGGGAGGAGATTCATGCTTCTGAGCCGCGACCGCATCCTGACCACCCATGTCGGCAGCCTGCCGCGCAACGAGGCCCTCTCCGATCTCCTGATGGCGCGCGAGGAGGGCAAGGTCTACGACGCGCAGCGGTTCGACGCCGAGATGGACAAGGCGATCCGCCACGTGGTGGGCAAGCAGCGGGATGCCGGCATCGACATCGGCAACGACGGCGAGCAGCAGCGGGTCGGCTTCCAGACCTACGTGCCGCAGCGCATGTCCGGTTTCGGCGGGGTGTCGCAGCGCCGGCGCGGCCAGGAATTCGAGGAGTTTCCGGAACTGGTCGCCTACCTGATGCGCCGCTTCCCGAACCTCACCAAGGGCCAGCAGGGGGCGCCCCAGGCACAGGGCGAGCTGAAGTATCTCGACCTGAAGCCGATCGAGAACGAGCTTGCGAAGTTCAAGTCGATCGCGGGCAACGCCTTCACCGAGCAGTTCATGACCGCGGCTTCGCCCGGCATCATCTCCAGCACCATGCTCAACGCCTATTACGACACGCACGAGACCTATCTCGACGCCATCGCGCGCGAGATGAAGAACGAGTACCAGGCGATCCACAAGGCCGGGCTGATCCTGCAGATCGACGCGCCCGACCTCGCGATGGACCGCACCATGCTGTTCCGCGACCTGACCGATTCCGAGTTCGTGAAGATGTGCGAGCTGCACGTCGCGGCGATCAACAAGGGCATCGAGGGCATCCCGCGCGACCGCGTGCGCCTGCACATCTGCTACGGAAACTGGGAGGGCCCGCACATCCACGACATCCCGCTGGAGAAGATCCTCCCCGCGCTCTACCAGGCCAACGTCGGGGCGCTCACCATCGAGTTCTCGAACCCGAGGCATGCCCACGAATATGCCGCGCTGAAGAAACATCCGCTGCCGCCGCACATGGCGCTGATCCCCGGCGTGGTGGAGACCACCTCGAACTTCGTGGAGCATCCCGAGGTGGTGGCGCGCCGCATCGAGGAGGCGGTGTCGGTGGTCGGCGACCGCGAGCGCGTCATCGCCTCCACCGACTGCGGCTTCGGCACCTTCACCAAGCGCGAATGGGTGATCGAGCCGGTGGTATGGCTGAAGCTCAAGGCGATCCGCGAGGGCGCGGACATCGCCTCGGCGCGGCTTTGGGGGAAGAAGGTGGCCTGACGCGCGGCAAGCCGCGCTCCTGTCTCGAACGTCGTCGCCCATACCGGCGGGCGACGACAAGGGGACGATGAAAGGGACGGGAGGCGAAGCCCCGCCGGAACGGCCCCGGATCGGCGATGCACCGCTTCGCGCTGCATCGCGTCCGGGGTGCGGCGCTTACTCCACGTAGACCCCGACGGTCTTGACCATCTTGCCCCACTTCTCGATCTCGGACTTGAGGTAGCTCTGCGACTCCGCGACCGGCCGCGGCGCGATGCGGAAGCCGAGCTTCGTCAGATGCGCCCGGCCCGCCTGCTCCGACACCACCTCGTTGATGGCCGCGTTGATCTGCGCGGCGATCCTGGGATCGGTCTTGGCCGGCACGAAGAAGCCGACCCAGGACTCCGCCTCGAAGTCGAAGCCCCCTTCCTTGAAGGTCGGCACGTCCGGCATCGCCGGGTTGCGCTGCGGGCTCGCGACCGCAAGACCGGTCAGCTTCTTGTCCACGACCTGCGAGGTGACGCCGAACGACGAGGCCACCAGGTCCACCTGGTTGCCCAGCACCGCCTGGATCGCCGGATTGCCGCCGCGGAACGGCACGTGCAGCGCCTTGGTCTTGGTGTGGACCTTGAAGAAATACTCCGCCGCCAGATGCGAGCCGGAGCCGACGCCGGCCGAGGCGAAAGTCACCTCGCGGCCCTGGTTGGCGGCAAGGAACTCCTTCAGTCCGCCGGTCGCCTTGCTCGGATGCGCCGCGATGGTCTCCGGCGACGCCGCCGGGATCGCGACGGCCGCAAGCTGGTCGATGGTGAAGTCCATCCGCTTGTACATGGTCGGATTGATCGCCAGCGCCGTGGTGGTCACCAGCACCGTGTAGCCGTCCGGCGCGGCGGCCGTGACGGCGCGCGCCGCCAGATTGCCCCCGGCGCCGCCGCGGTTGTCGATCACGACGTTCTGGCCCCATTTCTCGCTGAGCTTCTGCGCCACGAAGCGGGCCAGCGTGTCGGCGAAACCGCCGGCCGCGAAGGCCACCAGGAAATCGACCTTCCGGACCGGATATTTCGCTTCCTGCGCGCCGGCCGGGCCGACGGCCGCCAGCATCGCTGCGGCCAGCATCGCGGCCAGCGATGCGTTCCTTCTCGTCGCCATCCGAATTCCTCCCCCGCTTCCGGCCGCCCTATGCCGGCTGGCCATGGTCTGCGTTATCGCAGGCCGGTTCCGCCTTTGCAATTTGCCCTGTGATTCAGCCGAGAAATCCGCTAGGGCGTGGCGGGAAAACGACAACCGGCCCGACCGGAGCAAGCCTCAAGGAGACCCCCATGGACGACGTCGTCAAGCGCGAGCCGGTGCAGATCCGCGCCGAGGACATCAATCCCCGCTGGAACTGGGGCCGCGCGCTGCCCGCGCTGGGCACGATGGGCGTCGACTTCGAGGAGCGCGTCGATTACCGCCGCCTGCACAGGTACCGGATCGGCCGAGCCCGCCAGGCGCTTGAGAAGTCCGACCTCGGCGCGCTGCTGGTGTTCGACGTCAACAACATCCGCTACCTGACCTCGACCAAGATCGGCGAGTGGGAGCGCGACAAGCTCTCGCGCTGGGCGCTGCTGACGCGCAGCAGCCCCGACCCGATCCTGTGGGACTTCGGCTCCGCCGCCGTGCACCACAAGCTCTATTCGCCGTGGCTCCTGCCGGAGAACTGCAAGGCCGGACTCGTCGGCCTGCGCGGCACGGTCGCGCCGCAGTTCGGCCTGATGGAGCGCCACGCCAAGGAGATCGCCTCGCTGCTCAAGGAGGCGGGAGTGGCCAACATGCCGGTCGGCGTCGACATCATCGAGCCGCCGATGATGTTCGAGCTTGAGAAGGCCGGGATCAAGGTCGCCGACGGCCAGCAGACCATGCTGGAGGCGCGCGAGCTGAAATCCAACGACGAGATCGCGCTGCTCAACCGCGCCGCCGCGATGGTGGACGGCGCCTACCAGCTCATCAACGAGCAGCTCAAGCCCGGCGTGCGCGAGAACGACATCGTCGCCGAGGTCAACAAGTTCCTCTACACCCACGGCTCCGACGACGTGGAGGCGATCAACGCGATTTCCGGCGAGCGCTGCAACCCGCACCCGCACAACTTCACCGATCGCATGATCCGCCCCGGCGACCAGGCGTTCTTCGACATCCTGCAGTCGTTCATGGGCTACCGCACCTGCTACTACCGCA
>CAZZCV010000051.1:0-1030 GCA_964653225.1 uncultured Rhodoplanes sp.
CTCGCTGAGCGTGCCGATCTGGTTGACCTTGACCAGGATCGAGTTGCCGACCCCGAGCTCGATGCCGCGGCGCAGCCGCTCCGGGTTGGTGACGAAGAGGTCGTCGCCGACCAGCTGCACCCGCTCGCCGAGCTTTTCGGTCAGCAGCTTCCAGCCCTGCCAGTCCTCCTCGTCCATGCCGTCCTCGATCGAGACGATCGGGTAGCGCGAGCAGGCGTCCTCCCAGTAGGAGGCCATCTCCTCGGGCGAGAGGCTGCGGTGCTCGTGCTCGAGCACGTAGGCGCCGTTCTCGTAGACCTCGCTGGTCGCCGGGTCGAGGGCGATGAAGACGTCGGTGCCGGGGGTGTAGCCGGCCGCCTCGATCCCGGCGACGACCGCCTGCAGGGCGGCCTCGTTGGACTCGAGGTTGGGCGCGAAGCCGCCCTCGTCGCCGCCCGCGGTCGAGTGGCCGGCGGCGGAGAGGGTCTTCTTCAGCGCGTGAAAGACCTCGGCGCCGACCCGCAGGCACTCGGAGAAGCTCTCCGCACCGGCGGGGACGACCATGAACTCCTGGAAGTCGACCGAGTTGTCGGCGTGGGCGCCGCCGTTCAGCACGTTCATCATCGGCACCGGCAGCAGGCTCGGCTGCTCGCCGCCGTAGAGCCCGGCGAGGTAGGCGTAGAGCGGCTGGCCGGCGTCGGCCGCCGCCGCCTTGGCGACCGCGAGCGAGACGCCGAGCAGCGCGTTGGCGCCAAGCCGTCCCTTGTTCGGGGTGCCGTCGAGCTCGATCATCTTCGCGTCGAGGCCGGCCTGGTCGGTGGCCTCGAAGCCCTTCAGCGCGGCAGCGATCTCGCCGTTCACGTTGGCGACCGCGGTGCCGACGCCCTTGCCGGCCCAGGCGCTGCCCCCGTCGCGCAGCTCGACCGCCTCGAACTCGCCGGTCGAGGCGCCGGAGGGGACCGCGGCGAGGCCGCGGGCACCGGACTCGAGCTCGACCTCGACCTCGACCGTCGGGTTGCCGCGCGAATCGAGGATCTGGCGGGCGTGGATG
>CAZZCV010000051.1:1040-23815 GCA_964653225.1 uncultured Rhodoplanes sp.
CGCGTGGATGGAGGTGACCGCACTCACGGGGGCGCCAGTCTATTCACAGCCGCGACGGAGGCGCGGCGAGCTATTCGGCGGCCGGGGGGACGCCTTCGGGGAGCAGTTCCCCACCGGCGGGCGCTTCGTCGCCACCGACCGGCACCGGGCGCTGCGGCCGCCGTTCGCCTTTCGGCTGCAGGAGCGAGACCGAGCCGGGCATCGCCGGCGAGATCGAGGTCACCGGCGCCGGGCAGGCGGCCGCCGGAGTTTTCGGGTTGGCTTCGTAGCAGGCCGGGTCGGCGCCGCTCGGACGGCCGTTGCCCTTGAAGTTCGAGCACCGCTGCACCTCGAAGCCGGCCGCGCAGATCGTCCGCGATTCCCACTTGCTCTGGTAGTTGGCGACGAACCTTTCGAAGAAGGCTTCCTGCGTCTGCTGCTGCAGCGTGCTGCTGATCTGGGCGCGCGCCTCGCCGAGCGTCTGGACTTTCTCCGGGTTCAGTTTCGTAACCGAGATCAGGGTGAAGTTGCCCTGGTATTTGATCGGGCCGACGAGCTCGCCGGTGGCGCTCTCGAAGACCGCTTTTTTGAGCGGGCCGGCGGTCGCCAGAAGTTCTTCGGTGAGGCCCTGCTGGAGGCCGCCGTTGGCTTTCGTCGTCGGATCGGACGAGTATTTCTGGGCGACTTTTTTCCAGTCGGCGTCGGTCGCGGCTTTTTCGAGCGCGGCCTTCGCGGCTTCGATTTCCGCTTTGTCTTTGTTGGTGATGATGCGCACGTCACGACTCGGTTTGGTCGTGAACTGCGTCGACTTGGCCGCCTCGTAGTAATCCTCGATTTCGGCGTTGCTCGGGGTGCCGGCTTTGGCGTTCACCTTCTCGGTGATCTGGTTGCTCAGCACCTGCAGCTCGACCCGCTTGTCGACGTCGGCCTGGGTCATTTTCGACGTTTCGAGGAATTCTTTGTACGAATCCGGGGTCGGGAAGTTCTGCTCTTTGATTTTCTCGAGTTCTTCGGTGATCTGTTTGCGCGTTGCGGAGATGTCCATTTCTTCCGCCTCGCCGCGAATCCAGATGAAGTCGAGGAGTTCGCCCAGCGCCGCGGACTTCAGTTCTTCGTAACGGGTGGTGCCCTCTTTCGGCGGTTTTTTCAGGCCGCCCTGGAGCGCCTGCTGCACCACGGCGCGTTTGAAGTCCGCTTCGCTGACGGTGTTGGCGCCCTCGGGGCCTTCTTCGACCAGCGCGACGTCGCCCTCCGGGACGCTCTCGCGGCCGATCCCCTGGGCGATCGCGAAGCCGAGGAAGAGCACGACGAAGAGCGCGCCGAACACAATCAGTGCCAGCCGCTGCAAGCCTGCCTTCCTACCCGTCTGCCCCGGTTTCGCTCCCACGCAGCCGGCAGCATAGACAAATCGGCTAAGCGTTTGCTGAATACGTGCGCGGTTGGGCGGCTCAGGCCGCCGCGGCCTCGGTCTGGCGCTGGGCCTCGCGCAGGCCGTTGGCGAGGTCGAGGACCGCCGCCAGGCGCTCGTCGGGATCGCCGGCGACGCGCAGCGCCGCGGTCTGCTCGCGCCATTCGTAGAGCGCGCCCTCGACCTGCTCGGAGAGGATCCCGGCCGCCTCGGAGTCGAGCTCGACCCCGGTGACGCTGAGCTTGCCGCCGCGGAACTCGACGCTGCGCGCCCCCGCCAGGCCGAGCTCGATCCGCGCCTGCTGCAGCTTCAGCAGGTTCTCCGCCTGGTCCGGCAACGGCCCGAAGCGGTCGGCGAGCTCGTCGCGGATCGCCCGCAGCTGACCCGGCTCGCGGGCGGCGACGATGCGGCGGTGGACGTCGATCTTGGCCGCCTCGAAGGGGACGAAGCTGGCCGGCAGGTAGGCGTCGACCGGGACGTCGAGGCGGACCGGCTCCGGCACCTCGACCCGCTCCTCCCCCTCTCCCTGAGCCGCCGCGGCCTCGGCCACCGCCTCGTCGATCATCTGGCAGTAGAGCTCGAAGCCGACCGCGGCGACGTGGCCGGACTGCTCGTCGCCGAGCAGGTTGCCGGCGCCGCGGATGTCGAGGTCGTGCGAGGCGAGCTGGAAGCCCGCGCCGAGCGTGTCGAGCGACTGCAGCACCTTGAGCCGGCGCTCCGCCTGCGCCGTGATCTTCTTCTCGGCCGGCAGCGTGAACAGCGCATAGGCGCGGACCTTGGAGCGCCCCACCCTTCCCCGGAGCTGATAGAGCTGCGCCAACCCGAACATGTCGGCGCGATGCACGATCAGCGTGTTCGCGGTCGGGATGTCGAGGCCGGATTCCACGATGGTGGTGGAGAGCAGCACGTCGAACCGGCCTTCGTAGAAGGCGGACATGATGTCCTCCAGCACGGTCGGCGGCATCTGGCCGTGCGCCACGGCGACGCGCGCCTCCGGCACGGTCTTGTCGAGGAACTCCTTGCGGCCGGCGAGGTCCTCGATGCGGGGGCAGACGTAGAACACCTGTCCGCCGCGGTAGCGCTCGCGCAGGATCGCCTCGCGCACGATCAGCGGGTCGAGCGGGGAGACGAAGGTGCGCACCGCCAGCCGGTCCACCGGCGGCGAGGCGATGATGGACAGATCGCGCACCCCGGTCAGCGCCAGTTGCAGGGTGCGCGGGATCGGCGTGGCCGTAAGCGTGAGCACGTGGACCTCGGCGCGCAGCGTCTTGAGCTTCTCCTTGTGGGAGACGCCGAAGTGCTGCTCCTCGTCGACGATCACGAGGCCGAGATCCTTGAACTTCACGCTCTTGCCGAGCAGCGCGTGGGTGCCGACCACGATGTCGATCCCGCCGTTGGCGAGGCCCTTCTTGACGCGGGCCAGCTCCGCGCTGCCCACCATGCGCGAGGCCTGCCCGACCTGCACGGGAAAGCCCCGAAAGCGTTCGGTGAATGTTTTGGCGTGCTGGCGTGCCAAGAGCGTGGTCGGCACCACCACCGCCACCTGCTTGCCGTTCATCACCGCGTCGAAGGCCGCGCGCAGCGCCACCTCGGTCTTGCCGAATCCCACGTCGCCGCACACCAGGCGGTCCATCGGCCGGCCGGCCGCGAGGTCTTCCAGCGTGGCGTCGATCGCGGCCTGCTGGTCTTCCGTTTCCTCGTAGGGGAAGCCCGCGGCGAACTCGTCGTAGGCGCCCGGCGTCAGCGTCATGCGCGGCGCCTCGCGGGTCTTGCGCGCGGCCGCGACCTTGATCAGCTCGTGGGCGATCTCGCGGATGCGGTTCTTCAGCTTCGCCTTGCGGGTCTGCCAGCCGGTGCCGCCGAGCCGGTCCAGCTCGACGCCGGTGTCCTCGGAGCCGTAGCGCGACAGCAGCTCGATGTTCTCCACGGGGAGATAGAGCTTGGACTCGCCCGCATAGTGGATTTCCAGGCAGTCGTGCGGCGCGCCCGCGGCCTGAATGGTGGCAAGACCCGTGAAACGCCCGATGCCGTGGTCCACGTGCACCACGAGGTCGCCGGTGGAGAGGCTGGTGGCCTCGGCGATGAAGTTCTCCGCGCGCTTGGAGGCCCTTCGCGGCCGCACCAGCCGGTCGCCGAGGATGTCCTGCTCGCCGATCACCGCAGCCGTGTCGGTCTCAAACCCGGTCTCGAGCCCGAGCACGGCCAGCGCCACCTCGTCCGGCTTGCACGCCTGCGCCGCGGGCCAGTCGGCGACCGGGCAGATCCTGTCCAGCCCATGGTCCGCCAGCACATGGCGCATGCGCTCGCGCGACCCCTCGCTCCACAGCGCGACCGCGACGCGCTTGCCCTGCCCCTGCAGCGCGCGGACGTGGCGGACCACGGCGTCGAACACGTTCGCCTTCTCGTCGGCGCGCTCGGCCGCGAAGTTGCGGCCCGTGCGTGCGCCCACGTCGAGCACGCCGTCAGCATCGGGCACCGCGAAGGGCGACAGCCGCGCGAGCTGCGCGGTGCGCAGCCGCTCTTTCCATTCCGCTTCGGCAAGATAGAGCCGGTCCGGCGGCAGCGGCTTGTAGGGAGAGCCCCCATCCTCGGCCAGCGCATCCTTGCGCGCCTGATAGTAGTCCGCGATCTGCGACAGCCGTTCGCCCGCGGCCTCGTCGTCGAGATGCTCCAGCACGACCGGCGTGCCGGGCAGATAGTCGAACAGCGTCTCCAGCCGGTCGTGGAACAGCGGCAACCAGTGCTCCATGCCGGGATAACGACGGCCCTCGCTCACGGCCTCGTACAGCATGTCGTCGCGATCGGCCGCGCCGAAGGCCGCGACGTATCCGGTGCGGAACTTGCGGATCGTGTCGCTCGTCAGCTGAAACTCGGACACCGGCACCAGGTCGAGGCCGCGCATGTCCATCGCGGTGCGCTGGGTCTCGGGATCGAAGCTGCGGATGGTCTCCAGCGTGTCGCCGAAGAAGTCGAGCCGCACCGGCAGGTCCATGCCCGGCGGGAACAGGTCGAGGATGCCGCCGCGCACCGCGTAGTCGCCGGGCTCGCGCACGGTCGAGGCGCGGACGTAACCGTTCAGCTCCAGCCATTGCTGGATACCGGCCATCGGCAGCACGTTGCCGGGCGCAGCCGACAGCGCCTGCTTCGCGACCGTCTCCCGCGCCGGCACGCGCTGGAGCACGGCGTTGACGGTGGCGAGCAGCACCAGCGGCCGCTCGCGGCCGGTGACGCGGGCGAGCCGCGACAGCGCGGTCATGCGCTGCGCCACGATCGCCGCGTGCGGCGACACCCGGTCGTATGGCTGGCAGTCCCAGGCGGGAAACTGCATCGCCTCGATGTTCGGCGCGAAGAAAGCCAGCGCCCGCGCCAGCGCCGCCATGCGCTGGCCGTCGCGGCAGATCACCAGCGCGCTGGTTGCCGGCGGCGACTTGCGCGCGGCGACCGCGCGCGCGAGGTCGGCAATGACGAGGCCCTCCGCGCCGTCCGCCACGTTGGCGAGCGTCAGCGGGCGGTCGGGCGCGAGCAGTTCGGCAGGCGAAGCGGTGGGTTTCGGCACGTCGGATTTCACTTCGAGTTCAAGAACCGGAGTTCAGATGAAAGTCGCGGAGCCTGCGGAACAGCGCGGTGTCCTGCTCGGGCGGCGCCTCGGCCTGCCGCGTGACCCAGGCCAGCAGGTCGTGCTCCTGCGCGTCCAGCAGACGCTCGTAATCGTCCAGCTCCGCGTCGGACAGGGTCGCGATATGGGCATCGGCAAACCGCCCCATGATCAGGTCGGCTTCGCGGATGCCGCGATGCCAGGAGCGGAACAGGAGCCGCCTGCGCCGGGCGTCCAGCCCCTCGCTCGATCGCGTCGTGCCGGTCACGGTCGCATCCTCAAATCCATTGTCGCGCAACGCCAAAAGCCCGGCGGGTGCCGGGCGCGGGCTTCATATAGAGCGTTTTCGGGCGAAGTGTGAACCGGTTCGCGCGAAGAAAACACGACCGATCAAAATCGAAGGGCCGGCGGCGACTGACAGCCGCCGGCCGCCTCGTGGTTTACTCCTTCGGCAGCGCGCCGCCGGCACGGGCCGCGTTGCGCCACTTCACGATCTCGGTCTTCACATACTGGTCGAGATAGGCCGCCGAGCGGCGCTCGGGCGCGACCAGCGTGGCGCCGAGCTTCTCGAGCTGGGCGCGCAACTCCGGCGTGTCCATCGCCCCGCGCATCGCCCCGCCGAGCTTCTCGGCGACCGCCGAAGATGTGCCCTTGGGCAGGAAGATCGCGGTCCAGGTCGAGGCCTCCACGCCCTTGAGCCCGCGCTCGGTCGCGGTGGGCAGGTCGGGCAGCACCGGCGAGCGGACGCTGGCGAGGTTGGCCAGCGCCTTCACCTTGCCGCCCTGGATGTGCGTCACCGCCGAGGTGGAAATGTCGCACAGGAAGTCGAGCCGTCCCGCGATCATGTCCTGCATCGCCGGCGCGGTGCCCTTGTACGGGACATGGGTGATCTCGACGCCCATCGCCGTGGTCAGCATCAGACAGCCGAGATGCGCGGCCGAGCCCACGCCCGCCGAGCCGTAGTTCATCTTGGCCGCGTTGGCCTTGGCGTAGGCGACGAACTCTTCCAGGTTCTTGGCCGGGAAGTCCGCGCGCGAAATCAGCACCAGGGGGATTTCCGCGATCAGGCCGACCGAAACGAAGTCGGTCTGCGAGTTGTAGAGCGGCTTGGGCCCGAGCAGTTGCGGATTGGCGTGGGTCGCGAGCGTGCCGAGCAGGGCCGTGTAGCCGTCCGGCTCGGCCTTCACCACGCGCTGCCCGCCGAGCGTACCCCCGCCGCCGCCCACGTTCTCGATCACCACGCGCTGGCCGAGCAGAGTGCTCATGCGCTCGGCCATGACGCGGCCGAACACGTCGATCGGTCCGCCGGCCGCCGCCGCCACCACCATCGACACCGGCCGTGCCGGATAGGTCTGCGCCTGCGCAGCCCCCGCGACCAGCACCAGCGACGCGACCATCGCACCGATTTTCAAGACAGACATCACAATCTCCGCTCCCTGTTGTCGCGACAATGCTGGCAAAACCATAACCGGGCTTGTTGATGCGCGTCAAAATCCCGTGCAGCGTGTGGCAGGCGGCATCCTTACCCCATACCTCTTGGCGCCATGCGGCCGAACCTGCTCGATCCCCTGTTCGCCTCGCTCAAGACCCTGCCGGGCATCGGCCCCAAGGTCGAGCGGCTGTTTGCGCGCCTGCTCGGCCGCGTCGCGGATGCGCCGCCGCGCGTGGTCGACCTGCTGCTGCACCTGCCGACCGGCACAATTGACCGGCGTGCCCGGCCCAAGATCCGGGACGTCGTTCCGGGCTCGGTCGCGACGCTGGCCGTCACCGTCGACCGCCATCGGCCCTCGCCGCCGAACCGGCCGCGCGCGCCCTATCAGATCCACGCCTCGGACGAGACCGGCGAGTTGATCCTGACCTTCTTCCACGCCCGCAGGGATTTCCTGGAAAAGCTGCTGCCGGTCGGCGAACTGCGATACGTCTCGGGCGCCACCGCGCTCTATGACGGCCTCCTGCAGATGGTGCATCCCGACCGGGTGGTGAGCGAGGCGGATCTCGACAAGCTGCCGCTGGTCGAGCCGGTCTATCCGCTGACCGAGGGCCTGTCCGCCAACCAGGTGCGCAAGGCGGCCGAAGCCGCGCTGGCAAAGCTGCCGCCGCTGCCGGAGTGGCAGGACGCGGACTGGCTCGCGCGCGAGGGCTTTCCTTCGTTCACCGAGGCCCTCGCCACGCTGCACCATCCCAAGACGCCGGAGGACGTGGGTCCCGAAGGTCCGGCCTGGACCCGGCTCGCCTACGACGAATTGCTGGCCGGCCAGCTCACGCTGGCGCTGGTGCGCGCGCACCAGCGAAAGCAGCCCGGCCGCGGCTCGTCCGGGGAAGGCCTGCTGCGGACGAAGGTGATCGCGGCCCTGCCCTATGCGCTCACGCCCTCGCAGACCGGCGCGGTCGCCGACATCGTCACCGACCTGGCCTTGCCGCATCGCATGGTGCGGCTGCTGCAGGGCGACGTGGGCTCCGGCAAGACCGTGGTGGCCCTGCTCGCCGCCGCCACCGTGATCGAGGCCGGACGCCAGGCCGCGCTGATGGCCCCGACCGAGATTCTGGCCCGCCAGCACTTCGCCACCATCGCGCCGCTGGCGGAGACGGCCGGCATCCGCGTGGCCCTGCTGACCGGTCGTGACAAGCCGAAGGAACGCGCCGCCACGCTCGAGCGGCTGGCCGCCGGCGGGATCGATCTCGTGGTCGGCACCCACGCGCTATTTCAGGACGAGGTCGCGTTCCGCGACCTCGCGCTCGCAGTCGTCGACGAACAGCACCGCTTCGGCGTGCACCAGCGGCTGGCGCTGGCGCGCAAGGGTGAAGCCGTGGACATCCTCGTGCTGACCGCCACGCCGATCCCGCGAACGCTGGTGCTGACCTTCTTCGGCGACATGGAGATTTCGGAGCTGCGCGGGAAACCGGCCGGCCGCCAGCCGATCGACACCCGTGCGGTGCCGCTCTCCCGGCTGGACGAGGTCGTCGGCGCGGTCGGCCGCGCGCTCGACGAGGGCAAGCGGGTCTACTGGGTGTGCCCGCTGGTGGAGGAATCCGAGACCGGCGACCTCGCCGCCGCCGAGGAGCGCTTCGCCGACCTGAAGCAGCACTTCGGAACGAAGGTCGATCTGGTGCACGGCCAGATGAAGGGCGCGGACAAGGACGCCGCGATGGCGCGCTTTTCATCCGGCGAAAGCCAGTTGCTGGTCGCGACCACGGTGATCGAGGTCGGCGTGGACGTGCCGGCAGCCACCGTCATGGTGATCGAGCATGCCGAGCGCTTCGGGCTGGCTCAACTCCATCAGCTCCGCGGCCGCGTCGGCCGGGGCAAGGAACGCTCGACCTGCCTGCTGCTCTACCGCGCTCCGCTCGGCCAGACGGCGAAGGCGCGGCTCGCGATCCTGCGCGACACCGAGGACGGCTTCCGCATCGCCGAAGAGGACTTGAAGCTGCGCGGCGAAGGCGACGTGCTCGGCACCCGCCAGAGCGGAATGCCCGGCTTCCGCTTGGCTCGGATCGAGAACCACGGCCGGCTGCTTCCGGCCGCCCGCGACGATGCGGCGCTGATCCTGTCGCGCGACCCGGAGCTTGCCGGCGAACGCGGCGAGGCGCTGCGCCACCTGCTCTACCTGCTGGAGCGCGACGAGGCGATCCGGCTGCTGCGGGCGGGTTAGTTGAGCTTCGCGCTCATGAACAGCCGCACGTTCAGGCCAGGCTGCAGCACCTCGTCCTTCTTGTAGGACTGGTGCAGCCTGATCCGCTCGTTCAGCAGGTTCTCGCCGCGCAGGCCGACCGTCACCTCCGGCACCAGCCTGTCGCGGACGAAACGGCGGGTGTGGCTGATCTCGGCGTTCAGCAGGTTGTAGCCGGGCGTCGCCGTCTCGAAGGCGCCGAGCCGGTTCTGCGCGAAGGCGTGCAGCAGGTGAACCTTCGCGGTCCATTCGTCGTCGCGGTAGTAGAGTCCGCCGCCGAGCCGGTGCGGGGGAATCTTCGGCACGAACGAGCCGTCCGCGAAGGTGGCGTGGACAAAATCATATTGTCCCTCCACGCCCCAGACGCCGCGCCAGACCCGCGCCACGTCGTGCTCCGCCTGAATCTCCATCCCCGTGAAGCGCGCATCGCGCTGCGAATAGGTGATCTGGTCGAAGCTCGCATCCGGCGCCCCGCACGACGCGAAGGTGTCGCCGCAGCGCACGCCGGTGAAATTCTTGAAGATGAAATTCCTGAACCGCGTGTGATAGGCCGAGACCTCGAAGCGGAAATCGCCGCGGCTGCGCTTGAAGCCGAGTTCCACCGTGTCGGCCTTCTCCAGCGTCATGTTCGGGTCGCCGATCTCGAAGGTGCGCGGCGTGTCGTGCGGCCCCTTGTAGAACAGCTCCACGGCGTCGGGCGCGCGCTCGACATGCTGCACCGTGAGCCTTGCCGTGATGTCGTGCGGCAGTTCGTAGAGCGCGCCGACGCTGGCGCTCAGCGGCAGGAACGTGCGCCGGACGCCGAATTCGGTGGGATCGTCAGGCGGCGGCAGGAAATTCGCCGGGAACGTCGCGCCGGTGCCGTCGATCGCGACCCGGTCGATCCGGCCAGCGGCCTGGAATTTCAGCCGGTCGGTGACCTTGAACTCCTCGAAGAGGAACGCCGCCACGCTCTTCACATGAGCCGGTGCGAGCAGCACGCCGCCCGCCTTCACCGCCGACAGGCGGCGATCGCCCCACTGCACGCCGAACGCGCCCCGCATCTCGCCGAGCCCGGTCGCAACCGGCTGATGCGCGACCTCGACGCGGGCCTCGACCTCGCGGTTCTTGAAGATCGAGCCGATGACGTTGGCCCCGTTCACCACGTTGACCTCGTGGTGCTTGTAGTCAGTGCCGCCGAGCCAGTACCGCACCGTGTCGATGCCATGCTCGCCGAGCCGCCATTCGCCGCGGCTCGCCCATTTGTCCTGCCAGAGATCGATGTGATTGCCCTCCGCCGCCGAAGCGAGGCCGGGGATATGATAGGTCATGGTCGTGGACTGGAAGGACGCGCCGATGAAGCCGTTCTCGAAGATGCGCGAGGCGCCGAGGGCGTGGCCGTCCGACCTCACGCTGGAGTTGGCCTGCCGGCCACCGGGAATGCGGTAGTCGCCGGCCCTGCGTCTGAAGCCGTCGACGTGGACCGCGAAGCCGTTGCCGCCGGCCTGCAGCAGCGCCGCGCTGTCGAAGCCGTCGCTCACGCTGTTGAGCCCGCCGCGCGCGGCGAAGGCTACGCCGTTCGACGGCACGAACTCCGGGATGCGGCTGTTGGTCGTGCTCACCACGCCGCCAATCGCCTGCGAGCCGTAGCGCAGCGTGCCGGGCCCGCGGATCACCTCCACGTTGCCGGCCAGCAGCGGGTCCACGGTGACGGCGTGGTCCTCGCCGAGGTTGGCCATGTCGTGGGTGGAGATGCCGTTCTCCTGGGTGCGGACGCGAAAGCCACCGAGCCCGCGGATGACCGGGCGGCTCGCGGCCGGCGCGAAGGAGGTCTGCGAGATGCCGGGCCGGCCTGCGAGCGTGTCGCCGAGCGAGGTCGCACCCTGGCTCAGCACCTCGTCGGCGGTCACGGTCGTGACCGAGGTGAATCCGGGATCGCCCGACACCACGGGACTGGCGGAATGCACCGTGATTTCCGGCAATTCGCTCTGCGCCGCCGCCTGCAGGCCCGTCACCGCCACCAACGCCGCCGCCACCCCTGTCCGCCCGAACGCCATTGCCACGCCCTTCCCGCTGTAAATTTCTAGATGCAACTCATTCGCAATAGCATATCGAGATAAGCATGCAAATGAAAATGATTTGCAACTAAGCAGGGAATTGGACTGGATGTTGGAGCCAAACGCATGGCGGTAAGGAACAGGGACAGTTAAGCGCGAAACCCGCGGTTGCACGCGCGCGCTCACTCCCCCATCGGCCAGTCGGGTGGATCGGGAAGATCAAAGGCGAAACGAAGTGCTTGCAACGCAAAACGAAGCAGCCAAATCCACAACCGACGACTCATGTTGTCTCCCTCGCGAATGTCTCGCTAGGGCGACCACGAGAGCCGGATGGTTACGCGCTAGCTGACAGGCTTCACCGCGCCTCCGGCGCGCGCGTGGCCTGCACCACCCGTGCCGCCTCGACCATGGCTGCGAGCTTCTGCTGCGCGTCGCCGTTCGGCTGCACCATGCCCGCCGACATCACCAGCGTCATCGCGGATTCCACGCTGATGTCGATCTCGATGATGCTCTCGCGCCGGGCGAAGAAGTAAAAGCCGGTGGTCGGGTTCGGCGTGCACGGCAGGAAGCACGACACGTAGTCTTGCCCCGGCAGGCGCGCGGCGATGTTGGCGCTCGGCGGCTGTGACAGGAACACGACCGACCACATGCCCGCGGGAAACTCGACCAGCGCCACCTTGCGGAAGCTCGAACCCGACTTCGAGAACAACGTCTCGAAGATCTGCTTCATCGTGCGGTAAAGGGGCCGGATGATCGGCATCCGGTTGAGCGCGGTCTCGCTCAGCTCGACCAGCTTGCGGCCGACCAGGTTCGCGGTGAGGAAGCCGAGCAGCGTCAGCCCCGACAGCGCCGTGATCAGCCCGATTCCGGGCACGCGGAACGGCAGGTAGGTCTCGGTGCTCAGCCACATCGGGATGAAAGGCCGCATCACGTCGTCGAACCAGTTCACCAGCCACCAGGTCAGGCTCAGCGTGATGTAGAGCGGCCCCACCAGAATGAGGCCGGTCAGGAACCAGTTGCGCAGCCGGCTGGCGATGCCCGGTGCGTCCTCCGGCGGCGGGGCGGCGATCGGATCGGGATCGGTCATGCTCATGGCCGGGCTCCCTACTCCACCGTCACCGACTTTGCGAGGTTGCGCGGCTGGTCCACGTCGGTGCCGAGCGAGACCGCCGTGTGATAGGCGATCATCTGCACCGGGATGGCGTAGACCAGCGGCGTCACCGTGGTCGCCATGTCTGGCAGGACCAGCGTGGTGAGCGAGGGCACCGTAGCCTCCTTCGCGCCGCGCGGGTCGGTAACGAGGATGATCCTTCCGCCCCGCGCCGCGACCTCCTGCATGTTCGACACCGTCTTCTCGAACACGCCCTCGCGCCGTACGCTCTTGTCGTAGGGCGCGACCACCACCACCGGCATGGTTTCATCGATCAATGCAATGGGTCCGTGCTTCAACTCGCCCGCCGCGTAGCCTTCGGCGTGGATGTAGGAGATTTCCTTGAGCTTCAGCGCGCCTTCGAGCGCCAGCGGATAGGCCGTGCCGCGGCCGAGATAAAGCACGTCGCGGCTCTTGGAGAGATCGCGCGACAGCGCCTCGATCTCGGGTTCGAGCTTGAGCGCCTCGGCCATGTGGCGCGGCACCTCGATCAGCGCGCGCACCAGGTTGCGCTCGTCCTCCTCCGAGAGCACGCCGCGCTGCCGGCCGGCGGCGATGGCCAGACACACAAGCACGGCGAGCTGGCAGGTGAACGCCTTGGTCGAGGCCACGCCGATCTCGGGACCGGCGAGCGTCGGCATCACCACGTCGCTCTCGCGCGCAATCGTGGAGGTCGGCACGTTCACCACGGCCAGCACGTGCTGCTTCTGCTCGCGCGCATAGCGCAGCGAGGCCAGCGTGTCGGCGGTCTCGCCCGACTGCGAGATGAACAGTGCGAGGTCCCCGGCACGCAGCGGCGCCTCGCGGTAGCGGAACTCGGACGCCACGTCGATATCGACCGGCAGCCGCGCCAGCCGCTCGAACCAGTATTTGGCGACCAGCCCGGCGTAATAGGCCGTACCGCAGGCCGAGATCGACAGCCGCTCGACCTTTTTGAGATCGAACGGCAGCGCCAGAGGCAGCGACACGCGCTCCGCGCCCATGTCGAGGTAATGCGCCAGCGTATGGCCCACCACCTCGGGCTGCTCGTGGATCTCCTTTGCCATGAAGTGCTTGTGGTTGCCCTTGTCCACCAGGAACGCAGACGCGCTCGACTTGAGCACCGCGCGCTCCGCCGGCCGGCCCGCCTCGTCGTGGACCTGCACGCCCTGGCGCGTGAGCACGGCCCAGTCGCCGTCCTCGAGATAGCTGATCGTGTCGGTGAACGGCGCGAGCGCGATGGCGTCGGAGCCCAGATACATCTCGCCCTCGCCGTAGCCGACGGCGAGCGGCGAGCCCTTGCGCGCGCCGACCAGCATGTCCTCCTCGCCCGCGAACAGGAAGGCGAGCGCGAACGCGCCGCGCAGCCGCGGCAGCGCCGCCTTTACGGCGTCCACCGGCGCGAGGCCCTTTTCCATTCCGACAGTGACGAGATGCGCCACGACCTCGGTGTCGGTCTCGCTGCCGAACTTCGCGCCGTCCTTCTCGAGTTCCTCGCGCAGCTCCCTGAAGTTCTCGATGATGCCGTTGTGGACCACGGCGACGCGCTCGGTCGCATGCGGATGGGCGTTGTTCTCCGTCGGCTTGCCGTGGGTTGCCCAGCGGGTGTGGCCGATGCCGATGGTGCCGTTGAGCGGCGCTTCCCCCAGCCGCCTCTCGAGGTTGCGCAGCTTGCCCTCGGCACGGCGGCGGGTCAGAGCCCCGGCTTCAAGCGTGGCCACGCCCGCGGAATCATAGCCTCGGTATTCGAGGCGCTTGAGCGCATCGACCAGTTGATCCGCGACCGGCTCGCGGCCGAGTATTCCGACAATCCCGCACACGGTGGAGTTCCCCTCGCCGCACTGGCGACCGTAGGTCTAGGCGCTCGCGCGCCGTTCTCTTAAATCACAATGCATTTCGGCTTGTGACAATCCTGTGGAGCCGCGAAATCTCACCGGCTGGTTAGCGGATCCGCCCCCCCGCCGGTCCCCCTGCCTATTTCTTCGCCGCGTCCTTGAGCGCGCGCAGGCGGGCCACCCAGCCCTCCTTGATGCTCTGGCGACCACGGCCGACCGCTAGCGCGTCCGCCGGCACGTCCGTGGTGATCACCGAGCCCGAGCCGACGTAGGCCCCGTCGCCGATGCGGACGGGAGCGACCAGGGAGGAGTTCGAGCCGATGAAGGCCCCCTTGCCGATGTCGGTGCGGTGCTTGGCGACGCCGTCGTAATTGCAGGTGATGGTGCCGGCGCCCACGTTCGCGCCCGCCCCGACGCGGGCGTCGCCGATGTAGGTCAGATGGTTGGCCTTGGCTCCGGCCTCGATCGTGGCCTCCTTGACCTCGACGAAGTTGCCGATGTGGACGTTCTCTTCGAGCCTTGCGCCCGGCCGCAGCCGGGCATAGGGGCCGACGGTCGCGCCCTTGCCCACATGCGCGCCCTGAAGGTGCGAGAACGAGCGGACGGTCGCGCCATCCTCGACCGTGACGCCGGGGCCGAACACCACGAATGGCTCGACCGTCACGTCGCGGCCGAGCTTCGTGTCGGCCGAAAGATGCACCGTGTCCGGAGCGACCAGCGTCACGCCGGCCTCCATTGCCGCGGCGCGCAGCCGCTGCTGCATGACCGCCTCGGCCTCGGCGAGTTGCGCCTTGGTGTTGATGCCGCTCACCTCGTCCTCCGGAACCTCGATGGCCACCGCACTCAGTCCGAGCCCGCGCGCGACTGCGACCGCATCGGTCAGATAATACTCGCCCTTGCGGTTGGAACTGCCGATCCGCTCGAGGATCGAAAGCGCGTGGCCGCCCGAAAGCGCCATCAGTCCGCCGTTGCAAAGCGCGATGGCGCGCTCCGCCTCGCCCGCATCCGCGTGCTCGACGATGCCGGTCAGCGCCGCGCCTTCCGTCACCAGCCGGCCGTAGCCCGTGGGATCGGCCGGGCGGAAGCCCAGCACCGCGACGGCGGCCCCCCCCGCCAGCGCGGCGCGGAGCTTCGAGAGCGTCTCCGGCCGGATCAGCGGCGTGTCGCCGAAGATCACCAGCACGTCGTCGGAGGGCACGGTCAGCGCTGCGCGCGCGGCCAGCACCGCATGGGCTGTGCCCTTGCGCTCGGTCTGGACGAAGGTCACGACACCCGGCAGCGCGGCCGTGGCCTCGCGGGCCACATCCTCCCGGTCCGGGCCGACCACCACCGCGGTCCGGCTCTGCCCGGCCCGGCCCAGCGCGTGGAGCACATGCGCCAGCAGCGTGCGGCCGGCGACCGCGTGCAGCACCTTCGGCAGCGCCGAGCGCATCCGCGTGCCCTCGCCCGCCGCCAGCACAATGGCCAGGCACGTCCGTTCGCTCATCCATCCTCCGTCCGGTTGCGGCGGTCATACAGGAGCGGCCGGTCTGAAAAAAGCCGGACGCCCGCGCAACGCCACCGCCTGCGGCAGGAATCGCGCGAATCTGTTAACGTTTTCAACAGGGTGATTCGCATTCCGGGATGCGGGATCGGGCCGGACGGCCGGGGACTTGATGATCAGGGACAGGCAGGGCGGAGCAGCATCGGGGCTCAGGCGTTTCTGGCTGACGGGCCGCTGGGGCGTTGCGGCAGCCGTGGCGCTGGCCGTGGCGGCCTTGGCCGCCGGCACCGACGCCGGCGAGACCCGGATCGCTGGAGCGCTCGCAACGCTGCGCGGCGAGCCCGCGCCGCCGACCGTGGCCGAGACCGAGCGCGCGGCTTATGCCGCGGAGGCGCGGCGGTTTGCGGATGCGATCCGCACGCTGGCCGCCGACCGCGACCGGCTCGCCACCCGCGTCGCCACGCTGGAGCGCAATCTGGAGGACGTCACCGGCTCGATCGCCCGCCTGCCTGCACCCGCGCCGGCCGCCATTGCAACGCCGGCTCCGGCCCTGGCGACGCCTCCCGACCCGGTCGCGCCGGGCTTCGTCCTGCTGGAGCCCGCGCTCGGCCTCGACCGTGCGCCGGTGACGCCTGAATCGAGCGAGGCGCTGTGGTCGAACGTGCCGATGCCGCGGCCTGCGCCGCGACCGCAGGCGCTGCACACCGGCTCGGTCCCCAGTCACCAGCAGGACGCCGCCGACGAGCCGGCGCCCAGGCGCACACAATACGGGGTGGACCTGGGCGGCGCGTCCACCATCGAGGGCATCCGCGCGATCTGGATGGCGCAGCGTGGCAAGATTCCCGCGCTCGGCACGCTCACGCCGGCGGTGGGGCGGTCCGGCCAGCGCGCCGGCCCCACCCAGTTGCGGCTGGTGGCGGGTCCGCTGCCGAACGCCGCCAGCGCCGCGCAGCTCTGCCAGGCGCTGACCGCGCAGCGGATTCTGTGCCAGCCCACGGTCTACGACGGTCAGCCCCTCGCCTTGCGCTGACCGCATTCCGCCCGCAGGTTTGGCCGCATGACGCTGTTCCTGCCCTCTCCGCGCCAGATCGCGATCCTCGCCGCCATCGCCGCGCTCGCGCTCTGCGCGGCGTTCTGGATGCGCTACCAGGTGATCGAGAACGCCACGGTCGGCATCGCCTGCGAGAGCGCGCGCACCTGGCTGTGCACGTCGCGCCGGCTCGCGATCATGCTTTTCACGCCGTCGGTGTTCGGCATCGCGGCCCTCGCAGGCGCCCTGCTCAACCTCTGGCGGCCCTCGGTGATTCTGTGCGCGGTCGCGCTGGCGGCCGCGGGCCTCGGCCTCGTGCTCTACAACGTGCAGCTTTCCTCGCTCGCGGTGGCGCTGCTGGCGCTCAGCCTGGCGCGCCGCGCGCCCGAGCCAGAGTGACGGCGAACAGAAGCAGCGCACCCGAAAACCACAGCGCCTGCCAGTTCGCGGCCGTCTCATTCCAGACGATGTAGATCGCACCCAGCGCCAGCATCGCGGCGATGACGCTTTCCGCGACCGCACGCACCCCGGCCCGGCGCGGCGCAAGCCACGCCGCCAGCAGCAGCGGCACCGCGGCCGCGGTGAGCGGCGCGAACGGGAAGTCGAGATAGCGCGGGTTGAAGGCGAGCCCCAGCGCGGCCTGCGTCGCCAGCACGGCCAGCGCGATCGCGAGCCAGCCCAGCGTCCGTTCCAGTGGGTCGCGCGTTCGCGCTCCGACCGGTCCGATGACGCCCGCGAACCCCGGCGCGGCGACGGCCGAGGCCAGCGCGGCCGCTCCCGCCAGCGGCGCGGCCGCAGCCACGGCGGCGAACGCCAGCGACCGTAGCCAGCCGCCGTAGCCGAGGCTTTCGAGCGGCATGGACTCGAAGGTCCAGCCCAGCAGCACGCCCGACACCGCCGCGACGACCGTGATCGCCGCCCATGCGACACCGGACGGCTCCGGCGTTCCCGCTCTTCGCCGGCGTCCCCACAGCGCCGCGCCGAACACCAGACCCGCGAACGCCACGCCGCCTGCGGCCTGCCAGCGCCAGTGCGGATGGTCCGACACCGGCTGCCCCCAGGCGAACTTGTCCGTCCGCGGCGGATCGGTGATCAGGCCCCAGTGGCCGCCGACCGTGCCCTCCTGGCGGCGCTTCCAGGGCTGGTCGAACGCCTCGATGACGTTGAATCGGAAGCCGTCGCGTTTCGACGCCGCGATCAGGTCGTGCATCACGCGGGCCTGCGCGGACGGCGCGGGCAGCGCCCCCTCGCGCATGCGGCCCGCGCTCGGCCAGCCGACCTCGCCGATCAGAATCTCCTTGCCGGGAAACTCGGACGCGACCCTGCGCCGGATCGAGGCGATGTGGTCGGCGGCACGCCGGGCGTCGATCGGCTCGTCCTCCCAATAGGGAAGGATATGCACCGTCACGAAATCGGCCACGCTTTCGAGCTGGCGGTGACGCAGCCAGAACTCCCATACGTCCGCGTAGGTGACGGGCATCGGCACCTGCTTCTTCACGCTGCGCATCAGGCCCGCCAGCGTCTCGGGCGAGACCTCGCCACGCAGCAGCGCCTCGTTGCCGACGACCACCGCCTGCACCGTGTCGGGAAAGCGCTTCGCGAGTTCGACGCCGGTGTCGATCTGATGCTTGGTGCGGTCGGCGTGGCTCGAGACCCAAAGACCGAGCAGCACCTTCAGTCCGTGGCGACGCGCGATCTCCGGCACGTTCTCCAGGCCGAAGTCCACCGAATAGGTCCGCACGCAATCGGTGATCTTCGAAAGCCGCGCGAGATCCTCGTCGATCTGCCACGGCTCGATCCGCGTGGCGGGATCGAGCGGGCTCTGCGCGCCGCGGAACGGCGCATAGGACACGCAATGCAGCTTCTCGCCCACCGCGAGCGGAGAAGCCGGCATCGGCACCGCAGCGCCGAGCCATCCCCATGCGGCGATGACGGCTGCGGCCGCGAGCGTGAACAAACTGACAGCTTTCTGCATCACCGTGTCCGATAGGCAGCTCCGTGCGGCTTAGCGGTTGCAAACCGTGCTGCCAAGCTGCGGCAATTTAATCACGATGAAAGCCCCCGCTGGACAAGCGAAGCGAAGCTTCGCAATCTGTGCAAACCGGGTCGGGGGGCCCCACGCCGTAAAACCGACCTATTCGATGTTCAAGAGCGATGCGATCGGTCGCGCTGTCCGCGACCCAACAGAACCGGCGCGGCCATGACTTTGACGATGCGTGTGCGTGGATTGTCTCTCGCACTGTTTGCTGTCCTTCCGTTCATTCTCCCGGTCGCGTCGCTGGCGCAGAGCGGCGACGCCAAGAGCGGCGAGAAGGCCAACGCGGACGCGGCCAAGGAAGCCCAGCGCAAGACCGACGAGTTCGCCGAGGCCGCACGCGAAGTCAACGGCCCGGGCGGCAATCCGGAATGCGTCTGGCTCGGCCGGCGCGTGGTCGGCCTGCTCTGGCGCGACGATCTCGACACCGCGTTCCGCCATCTCGATCTCTACGACCGCTTCGGCTGCCCCGGCGGACACATCCAGGCGACGTTCCGCTGCGTGGTCCGGCAGGGCAGCATCGACCCCAAGGCCGACCCCAAAGCACCCGGCAGCCTCAGCGCCCGGGTGCATGCCTGCTGGCTGAACCCGCAGGCCGCGGCGGCTGCGGCCCCACCTGCGACACCGGCCGCCCCGGCCGCTTCGGGAACGCCTCCGAAGTAAGCGCGTTAACGTTCGGGACGACGGGCCGCCGCCATCAAACTGCCACGCATGCAGGTTTATTGTCTCATGCTCGTGCTTCCGTTAAGCTGCCCCGCAGCAAAGACCCACCCGGGGGACGGGGTGGCGTCGGTTGATCTCAGCCCCTTTTGGTCGCTTTGATGCGCATCGTCGTCGCTGTTTGCGCGGTTGTGGCGTGTTTGCATGCCGGCCTCTGGGCCCTCACCCAGAAGCGCATCGACGCTCCCGGATTTTCCGGCCAGCTTCCGAGCGTCTCCTACACCCCGTTCGACGGGTCCGCCCATCCCGACAGCGGCACGCAGACGACGCCGGCGCAGATCCGCGCCGATCTCGCCGCGATCTCGTCCTACACCCGGATGGTGCGAACCTATTCGTCCACCGGCGGCTCCGAACTGGTGCCTGCGATCGCCGACGAGTTCGGCCTGCGCACCTCGATCGGCGCGTGGATCGACCGCGACAATGTCCGCAACGAGCGCGAGCTGCGCGCCGTGATCGACCTCGCCAAGCGGCACCGCAACGTCAGCAGCATCGTGGTCGGCAACGAGACCATCTACCGCGACGACCAGAAGCCCGATGAGCTGATCGCCAAAATCCAGCGTGTGAAGCGCGAGACCGGCATGCCGGTCACGACCGGCGAGATCTGGCACGCTTGGCTTGACCATCCGGAGCTGGCCTCCGCTGTGGACTTCATCGCCGCGCACATCCTGCCCTACTGGGAGGGCATCTCCGAGACCGCCGCGGTCGATCAGGCGATCCGCATCTACAACCGCCTGCGCGCCGCCTATCCCGGCAAGAAAATCGTGATCGCCGAGTTCGGCTGGCCGAGCGCCGGCCACAACCGCCGCGACGCGGTGCCGGGCCGGATCATCCAGGCCAGGGTGCTGCGCGAGTTCGTGGCCCGCGCCGAGGCGATGGGCATCGAATACAACATCATCGAAGCCTACGACCAGCCGTGGAAGACCTTCGAGGGCGGCGTCGGCCCTTATTGGGGCTTCTTCGACACCACGCGCACCGCCAAGTTCGCCTGGACCGGCCCGCTGACGGACCCCGAGCACTGGCGGCTCGGCGGCATCGCGCTGCTGATCGGCGTGCTGCTGTCGCTGCCGCTCCTCGCCATGTCGGCCGTGACGCTCGGCCAGGCCGCTCTGCTCTCGGCCGCGGCCCATGTCGCCGGCGCCTGGTTCGCCTATGTGTTCGGGTTCTGGAACGGCCACTACTTCGTCACCGGGGCGGCCTTCGCCTTCGGCCTCGGCATGCTGCTGCTGATCCCGCTGGTGCTGATCGCGATGGCGCGCATCGAGGAGATCGCGGCGGTGGCCTTCGGCCGCAAGCCGCAGCGACTTCTGGCGGTGCCCGCTCCCTCGATCGTGCCCGACCCGCCCGAGGGCGCGCATGCGCCCAAGGTCTCGATCCACATCCCGGCCTACAACGAGCAGCCGGAGATGCTCAAGCAGACGCTCGATTCGGTGGCGCGGCTCGCCTATCCGAACTTCGAGTGCATCGTCATCATCAACAACACCCCCGACCCCGCGCTGTGGCGGCCGGTCGAGGAGCATTGCCGGGAGCTTGGCCCGCGCTTCAAGTTTCTGCGCGAGGACAACCTCACCGGATTCAAGGCCGGCGCGCTGCGGCTGGCGCTCAACCACACCGCGCCCGACGCCGAAGTGATCGGCGTGCTCGACGCCGACTATGTCGTGCATCCGGACTGGCTCAAGGACCTCGCGCCGCTGTTCGCCGATCCCAAGGTCGGACTGGTGCAGGCGCCGCAGGACCACCGCGACGGCGAGCGCACCGTGATGCACACGGTGATGAACGGCGAATATGCCGGCTTCTTCGACATCGGCATGGTGCAGCGGAACGAGGTCAACGCCATCATCGTGCACGGCACCATGTGCCTGATCCGCCGCGAGGCGCTCAACGCCGGCGGCGGCTGGTCGAGCGACACGATCTGCGAGGACACCGACCTCGGCCTCACCATCCTGGAGCTGGGCTATCTCGCCCACTACACCAGCCGCCGCTACGGCCACGGGCTCCTGCCCGACACGTTCCTCGCCTACAAGCGCCAGCGCCATCGCTGGGCCTATGGCGGCTTCCAGATCATGAAGAAGCACTGGCGGCGCTTCCTGCCGGGCGCGAGCCGCCTGCACCGCGACCAGAAGCGCGAATTCGCCTTCGGCTGGCTGAACTGGCTCGGTGCCGAGAGCCTCGGCGTGCTGGTCGCGATCCTCAATCTGATCTGGGTGCCGTTCGTCGCGATCCTCGGCATCGCGGTGCCCGACAAGGTGCTGACGCTGCCGATCCTTGCCGCCTTCGTCGTCTCGGTCGCGCATTTCGTCTCGCTGTACCGGCTGCGAGTGCGCATTCCGCTGAGCCAGATGATGGGCTCGGTGCTGGCCGCGATGTCGGTGCAGCTCACGGTGGCGCGTGCGGTCGGCTCCGGTCTCGTGAAGGACCACCTGCCCTTCGTGGTCACCGCCAAGGGCGGCAAGGCCAAGCGCGGCGAGGATTTCCCGGCGTTCTGGGAAGCCGTGCTGGGCGGCCTGCTGGTCGCCAGCGCCGTGGGTCTCTACTGGACCAACTGGGAGCGGGTGCAGGAGATCAACCTGTTCGCGCTGGTGCTGGCCGTGCAGTCGATCCCGTTCCTCTCCTCCGTCGCGCTCGCCGCGCTGGAGATGTCGAAGGCCAACGACTACGCCGCCTGGCAAGCGCTCGGCGCGCGCCTTGCCGGCGCCGTGCCGGGGCGCGCGCCTGCCGTCGCGGCCACCGTCACGGCGATCGCGGAGACGCCGGCGGCCGTGGACAAGCGCGTGGAGCCGGCGCAGTAGCACGCATCCGCCCTTCGTAAAAAGCAAAAGCCCCGCAGCGCGCGGGGCTTTTGTCGTGCGGAGCGGGCCGCCGCCAAGTCGTCATCGCCGCGCTTGACCGGCGGTCCGCAAGCGTTTCGGGATCATGCTCCAGCAGGAACGAAAACGGGGACGCCCGTTCAGGCCGGTTTGCGGCCTTTCCTCCCCGGCCGGTCGATCAAGACGGCCTGTTGCCATCGGCCTGGCGCCTTGTCGGTGCGGTGAATGCAGCCCGCCCAGCAGCAGGGACGTTTCTTGCCCTCCAGCAGTTCCTCACGGGTTCGCTCAATGCGGCGCTGGCGCGTATTCGGTTGTTTTGCGTCATCCACCCAGCAGATGAACTCGTTCCGGCCGAGCGGCGTCAGGCTTTCCCACAGCGTAAAGACTTCCGGATCCGATTGCAGGGCCGCTTGAAGATCGTTGCGCGCTTCGTGGACCGTGCCATGCGGAAAGGCCTTCGCCATGCAACCTCCGTCCCTCGCGTGCATTCAGCCGCGCAGCGCGGTCTCCACCAGCCGCACCCAGTAGGACGTTCCGACCGGAATCACCTCGTCGTTGAAGTTGTACTTCGGGTGGTGGAGGTTGGCGCTGTCGCCGTTGCCGACGAAGATGAAGGCGCCCGGCCGTTCGTTGAGCATGAAGGAGAAGTCCTCGGCGCCCATCACCGGCGGCACCGCCGCGTCAACCCGCTCGCGCCCCACCACCTCGGAGGCGATGGCGGCGGCGAACTCGGTCTGCCGGTCGTGGTTGCGCGTCACCGGATAGTCGCGCTTGTAGGTGAGCGTGGCCTTCGCGCCGAAGGTCCTCGCCGTGCCCTCCACCACCTCGTGCAGCCGCTTCTCCACCAGGTCCTGCACCTTGGGATCGAGCGAGCGCGCGGTGCCGCGCAGGAGCGCGGTCTGCGGGATCACATTGTCGGTGTTGCCGGCCTCGATCATCGTGATCGAAACCACGGAGGAATGCAGCGGATCGACGTTGCGCGAGACGATCGACTGGATGTTGGCGATCATCTGCGAGGCCACCAGGATGGTGTCGACCGAGAAGTGCGGCCGA
>CAZZCV010000052.1:0-23261 GCA_964653225.1 uncultured Rhodoplanes sp.
TGCCGTATTTCAGCATGGCGATGCGGTCGATGCCCATGCCCCAGGCGAAGCCCTGGTACACGTCCGGGTCCACGCCGCAGTTGCGCAGCACGTTCGGATGCACCATGCCGCAGCCGAGGATCTCAAGCCAGTCGGTGCCCTCGCCGAAGCGGATCTCGCCCTTGTCGCGCCGGCACTGGATGTCGACCTCCAGCGACGGCTCGGTGAACGGGAAGAACGATGGCCGGAAGCGCATCTTGACGTTGTCGACCTCGAAGAACGCCTTGCAGAACTCGGAGAGAATCCACTTGAGGTGGCCGAGATGCGCGCCCTTGTCGATGACGAGGCCCTCGACCTGGTGGAACATCGGCGTATGCGTCTGGTCCGAGTCGCTGCGGTAGGTGCGGCCGGGGATGATGACGCGGATCGGCGGCTTCTGGCTGAGCATGGTGCGCACCTGCACCGGCGAGGTGTGGGTGCGCAGCAGCATGCGCGCGCCGTCCGGCTTCGGATGGAAGTAGAACGTGTCGTGCATCTCGCGGGCCGGATGGCCCTCGGGGAAGTTCAGCCTGGTGAAGTTGTAGTCGTCGGTCTCGATGTCCGGGCCTTCGGCGACCGCGAAGCCCATGTCCGCGAAGATCGCGGTCAGCTCGTCGATCACCTGGCTGATCGGATGCACGCGGCCGGTCTCGGCCGGCGGCTCGCGCGCCGGCAGTGTCACGTCCACCATTTCGGTGGCGAGGCGCGCCTCGAGCGCGGCGTTCTTGAGTTCGTCGCGGCGGGACGCGAGCGCGGCCGAGACCCGGTCGCGCAGGCCGTTGATCGCCGGGCCCTGCACCTTGCGTTCGTCCGGCGTCATGCCGCCGAGCGTCTTGAGCAGGCCGGAGACCGATCCGCTCTTGCCGAGCGCAGCGACCCGCACGGCTTCGAGCGCCGCCTCGTCGGCGGCCGCGGCGATGTCGGCGAGGATGGATCGTTCGAGTTGCGCGATGTCGGACATTGGCAAGTCCCGTGACCGTCATGCCCGGGTCTGACCCGGACATCCATCAGCCAAGAACGTTTGGTGCCCGATGGATCGCCGGGTCACCCCGGCGATGACGCTTCGAATGACGATTGGGCTTCACGCCGCCTTCGGCAGCGCGTCCTTGACCTTGCCGACGATCGCCTCGAACGCCGCCGGCTCGTGGATGGCGAGGTCGGACAGCACCTTGCGGTCGATCACGAGGCCGGACTTGTTCAGCCCGTCGATGAAGCGGCTGTAGGTCAGGCCGAACGGCCGCACCGCGGCGTTCAGGCGCTGGATCCAGAGCGCGCGGAACGTGCGCTTCTTCCGCTTGCGGTCGCGGAACGCATACTGGTTGGCCTTCTCGACCGCCTGCTTGGCGATGCGGATGGTGTTCTTGCGGCGGCCGGAAAAGCCCTTGGCCTGCTTGAGAACCTTCTTGTGCTTGGCATGGGCGGTGACGCCGCGCTTGACGCGTGCCATGACGAAACTCCTTCAAGTCGAATGGGTTGGCGAACGCCCGCCGCGGCGGGCGCGGGGCGGCGGTCAGCCGTTCGGCAGGAAGAACTTGATGACGTTGTCGCCATCGGTCTTGAACAGCACGCGGGTGCCGCGGTGCTGGCGGATCTGCTTCTTGGTCCGCTTGATCATGCCGTGGCGCTTGCCGGCCATCGCCGACTTCACCTTCCCGGAGCCTGTGATCTTGAAGCGCTTCTTGGCGCCCGACTTGGTCTTGATCTTGGGCATTTTGCTCTCCTTTACAACGGCTTGGACCGCGGCAGCGGGCCGGGTCCGACCGGTTATGCTCGATCTTGAGCGTGCTGAATGGATCAGCCTCGCCGCCACGGCAGCCCTTTCAGCCGGGCGACGAGAGGCCGGCGTTATGGCAGACCGCCAAAAGAAAGACAACCGGGGAGCGGGGCGGTCCGGAAGCCGGCTGTGCCGGCCCGGACACAAAGGGAAGCCCGCCAGGAGCTGGACCGGCGGGAGCCGAGAAAGGGTCCCGCCTCAAAAGCCGACGCCCGCAACCAGGAGGTGCGGGCGTCGGTCGGTCCGTTTTGGCCTGTCCGGTTTCGGGACGGGTGCGGTTTCGGGTTGGCCCGCCGCTCAGCGCGGCGCCAGCACCATCACCACCTGGCGACCCTCGAAGCGCGGCTCCATTTCGACCTTGGCCATTTCGGCCAGGTCTTCCTTCACCCGGTTGAGCAACCTGGTGCCCAGCTCCTGGTGCGCCATCTCGCGGCCGCGAAAGCGCAGCGTCACCTTGACCTTGTCGCCTTCCTCGAAGAAGCGATGCATGGAGCGCATCTTCACGTCGTAGTCGTGGTCGTCGATCATCGGCCGGAACTTGACCTCCTTGACCTCGACCACCTTCTGCTTCTTGCGGGCTTCGGCCTGCTTTTTCTGCTCCTGGAACTTGTACTTGCCGTAATCCAGAAGCTTGCAGACCGGCGGCGTGGCGTTGGGCGAAATCTCGACCAGATCGAGATTGGCCTCCTGGGCCTTCTGAAGGGCGTCGGCAATGCTGATGGTGCCGAGGTTGTGGCCCTCTTGGTCGATCAGGTGGACTTCGCGGACGCGAATCTCCTCGTTGATGCGCGGGCCGTCCTTTTGGACGGGGGGCGGTGCGCGGTTCGGGCGGCGAATGGCGGTTCTCTCCTCTGCCGTTGCAACCTTGGGAAGATCGGGTCGATCGGCGCATAAGTCAACGCCGATTCAGCCGCAGACCATGCGGATTCCGGCGGTTCGCGGCGGTGATAATCGGCTTCGCGGTGCGGCGCAACCGCGTGCGGCCGTCATTCCTCGCCGGATTCCGGCGCCTCCAGCAGCGAGCGGTAGACGTCGAGGGTGGCGGCTGCGGTGTATTCCGGTGCGAACATCACGCGGCCGAACTCATGGGCGCGCGCGGCCAGCGCCCGATAGCCGGGCGCGTCGAGCGACAGCACGGCCGCGAGCGCCTGGGCCATGGCTTCCGGGTCGCCGGGCTCGACCACCCAGCCGGTGCGCACGTCGTCGGGCATCCGCGGCGGGGCGAGCACATGCTGCGGCAGCGCGCCCACGGCGGTCACCACCACGGGCCGCGCCATCGTCTGCGCCTCGGCCACGGCGCGGGCATTCGCCGGGGGCGACCGGTAGGGCAGCAGAACCACGTCCGCGGCCGCGTAGGCGGCCGGCATGTCGGGGCACTCCCCGGTCAGGCGGAACAGCGGCGCAAGCCCGGTCTTGCGGATGCGCGCCGCCGTGCGCCGGGCGTGGTGCGGGTGCCGTCGGTCGTCGCCGGCCAGCACGAAAGCGATGCCGCGAAAGCCGAGCCGGTCAAGGGCGCGGGCGACCTCCACCAGCGCGATCTGTCCGTGCGCGCGCGACAGCGGGCCCGGCACCAGGATCACGCGCACGCCGGAGGGGATGCCCCAGGCGTGGCGCAGCGCGGCGATGCGCGCGGGGTCGACGGCTGCCGGATCGAACACGGCGGTGTCGATGCTGTGCGGAATCACCGTGATTCGGTCGGGCGCGATCCCGTGCCTGTCGATCATCGGCTGCGCGCTGCCGGCCGCACGCGCGATCATGCGGTCGCCGCGGCTGAGCGAGCCCTGGTAGAACGCGGCCAGCCGCATGCGCAGCGGCGGCAGGTCGGGAAGATCGGTGACGAGACGGGCGCGATTGCGGTCGGTGGCGATCAGCGCGCTCCAGGCCGCGCCCGCGTTGCGGGCGTGGACGATGTCGACGCGCTCCTGCCTGATGAAGCGGTCCAGAAGCTCGGCGTTGGCGCGCAGCCGGCGGGGATTGTAGGTGGCGCTCGACAGCGACAGCCATTCGCCGCCGAACGCGCGCAGGTCATCGACCATCGCGCCGTGCTCGGCGGCGACGATGGCGCGTGCGCCGGCCTGCACCAGCGCGCGCGCGACGCCGACCGAAGCGCGCGCGGCCTCGCCGCCGCGCAGCGTGGTGACGATCTGCAGCACGGTCGAGCCGGGCAGCGCGCGCGGCAACACCCGGCCCTCCGTCACGTCGGCAGCAGTGATGACCATCGTTTCGCGCCCCAGGCCCTTGAGCCCAAGCGCCTGAATCTCAGGCGCTCCACCCCGGCGCTTCGTCCCGCGCGCCGCGTAAACCGCTTGCCTTCACCGGCATGTTGCGGCGAATACGGCTTGCGGACGCAACCGCCGCTTCCGCGCGGACGGGACGAGGCGCATGTCTGATTCTTGCCTGAAATTCCTTAACGTCAAAGCCGATTCGGCGCCGCGCCGGATCGCGGTGCGGATGCGCGAGGGTGCTTCGCCCGGTGTGTTCTGGCTCGGCGGCTTCAAATCCGACATGCAGGGCACCAAGGCCGTCGCGCTCGACGCCTGGGCCGTGGAGCGGGATCGCGCCTGCATCCGGTTCGACTACTCCGGCCACGGCGAATCCGAAGGCGCGTTCGAGGACGGCACCATCGGTTCGTGGCTCGCGGACAGCGTCGCGGTGTTTACGGAATGCGCGCGGGGGCCGCAGATCCTCGTCGGCTCGTCGATGGGGGGCTGGATGGCGCTGCTGCTGGTGCGCGAGCTGCGGCGGATGGCCGAGCTGGGCCGGCTGGCCCGGGGCAGCGTCGCGGGCCTGGTGCTGATCGCGCCCGCGCCCGACTTCACCGAGGAGCTGATGTGGAAGCGCTTCCCGGCGAAGGTGAAGCGCGAGATCGAGGATAAGGGCTTCTGGCTGCGCCCCTCGGAATACGCCGAGGGCGGCTATCCGATCACCCGTGCGCTGATCGAGGATGGCCGGAGGCACCTGCTGCTCGGCGGTCTGATCGAGACCGGCTGCCCGGTGCGCATCCTGCAGGGCGTGAAGGACGAGGACGTGCCGTGGCAGCACGCGGTCGAGCTGTCCTCGCGGCTGGCACACGACGACGTGGTGCTGACGCTCGTGAAGGACGGCGACCATCGCCTGTCGCGCCCCGAGGACATCGAGCGGATGATCGCGGCGGTGGCGGAGTTTTAAGGCTCAAACCGCCAGCGGGTCGCGCGCTTCGTATCCGTCCCCGAGCAGCGCGCGCAGGCCCTCGCGGTAGGTCGGATGGCGCAGGGTCACCCCCAGTTCGCGCTTGAGCCTGTCGTTCTTCGCGCGGTTGCAGGTGGCGTAGAAGCCCAGCGCCATCGGCGACAGCGTGCGCTGCGCCTCGTCCCACGACAGCTCCGGCGGCGGGGGAGCGCCGAGCATCTGCGCGGCGAGCACGAGCTGGTCGCCGTGGGCGGCGGGCTCGTCGTCGCAGACGTTGAAGACGCCGTCCGCGCGGCGCGCGAAGGCCGCGGCGATCGCCTGCGCGATGTCGAAGACGTGAATCCGGTTGAAAACGTGGCCCGGCTTGTTCACGCGGTGAGCGCGGCCGTCGCGCAGGCGCGTGAACGCATTCTGTCCGGGGCCGTAGATGCCGGCGAGCCGCAGCACCGCGAGCGGCGTGTCGCGCTGTGCGCCGAGCGCCTGCCACGCCTGCTCGGCACGCAGCCGCGCGCCGCCGCGCGCATGCGCGGGAACGGTGGCGGCGGTCTCGTCGATCCACGCGCCCCGATGGTCGCTATAAACCCCGAGCGAGGAGAGATAGACGATGGATTGAAGCCGCGGGGCCTCGGCGATGTCCGTCCCGAGCGCGTTCAGGACCGGGTCGCCGGCCTCGCCGGGCGCGGCGGAGACCAGGAGATGCGTTGCGCCCGCCGCGGCCTCGCGCAGCGCGGGCGATGGCGTATCGCCGTCGAAAGCCAGCATGGCCACGCGGCCGGCCGCGTGGGGAGCGCGCGATGTGCCGATGACGCGCGTGAAGCGCGCGCCGAAATCCGCGACATAGTGTTTCGCGCAATAGCCTAGGCCGAGGCAGAGCAGCGCCGTCATTTACGCCGTGCTCTCGTGCAGCGCCGCGCGCCACTCGTCGCGCACGGAAGGGTCGTCCTCGCCCGCCTCCGCGGGAGACAGCGCCGCAAGCCGCGACGGATCGAGCCGGCCGAGAGCCCAGACCGCCGCGCCGCGCACCAGCGGCGAGGCGTCCCCGATCAGCCGCGCGGCCTCCAAAGCCAGCGTCGGATCGCGAGAGTTGCCGATCGCGATCGCGACGTTGCGCACGAAGCGGTCGCGGCCGACGCGCTTGACCGGCGACTTGGAGAACAGCGCGCGGAACCCGGCGTCGTCGAGCCGCGAAAGCTCCGCCAGCTTCGGCGCGCGCAACGTCTCGCGCGACGCGAGCTTCGCCTCTCGGCCGGCCTGCGCGAACTTGTTCCAGGGACAGACCGCGAGGCAGTCGTCGCAGCCGTAGATGCGGTTGCCCATCTTCGCGCGCAGCTCGCGCGCGATCGGGCCCTTGTGCTCGATGGTGAGGTAGGAGATGCAACGCCTTGCGTCGAGCCGGTACGGCGCGGGGAACGCCGCCGTCGGGCACACGTCGAGGCAGTTGCGGCAGGAGCCACACTGGCCGGCGTGGGCGCCGTCGAAGGGCAGTTCAAGCGTGGTGAAGATCGCGCCGAGGAACAGCCACGAGCCGAAGCCGCGCGAGACGAGGTTGGTGTGCTTGCCCTGCCAGCCGAGCCCGGCCGCGGCCGCGAGCGGTTTCTCCATCACCGCGGCGGTGTCCACGAACACCTTCACGTCGCCGCCGCCGTTGGCGATGAGCCAGCGCGCCACCTGCTTGAGCCGCGGCTTGATCAGCTCGTGGTAGTCGTCGCCCTGGGCGTAGACGGAGATCGCGGCGCGGTCGCGATGCGCAAGGATCGCGAGCGGGTCGCGGTCGGGTCCGTAGTTCATGCCGAGCATGATCACCGAGCGCACCTCGGACCATAGCGCGCGGGGGTCGCCGCGGCGTTCGGCGCTGGTCTCCATCCAGGCCATGTCGCCGTGCGCGCCGTCGGCGAGGAACTGCGCGAGCCGCGCCCCGGCGTGGGGGACTGCATCCGGCCGCGCGATGCCGATGGCGTCGAAGCCGTGGCCGCGCGCGCTCTCGGTCAGCGCGGCCCTGAGCGCGGCGGGATCGTTCAGAAGTCGAGGTCGGCGTAGTGCGCCGCTGCCGGCAGGCCCGGCAACCGGTCGGCGAGGATCGTGCGGAACGACGGCCGCGACTTCACGCGCGCGTACCAGGTCTTGGCTGCCTCGTTCTCGTTCCACGGCACGTCGCCCAGGTAATCGACGGATGACAGATGCGCCGCCGCCGCAAGATCCGCGTAGCTCAGGCGCTCGCCGGCCAGCCAGTCGCGCCGACCCGCCAGCCATCCGATATAGGCCAGATGATAGCGGATGTTGCTCCGCGCCGCACGGATCGCATCGGTGTCGGGCGGCCCGCCGCCCTGCTCGATGCGCATGTGGCGCTTGTCGAAGCGCTCCCGCACCAGCGGCTCGGAGACCTCGGCGAAGAACTTGTCGTTGAACCAGGCTGAGAGCCGCCGGGTCTCGATGCGGCCGGCGAGGTCCGGCGGCATCAGCCGGTGGTCGCCGAGATCGTGGCCGCGGGTCTCGTCGAGGTGCTCCGCGATCACGGCGGCGCCGGGGATGGCGGGATGGCCCTCGTCGATCAGCACCGGCGTGGTGCCGGCCGGGTTCAGCTCCAGGAATTCCTCGCGGCGGTCCCAGGCCCGCTCCTCGACCAGATGCGCGTCGAGCCCCAGCTCGCCGAGCGCGAGCCGGACGAAGCGCGAATGCGGGCAGAAGGGGTGATGCAGGAGGGTCAGCATGGAATCACGGGGACGATGACCGGCGGATGAGGCCAGAATCGGGCGGGATGGGTTCCATCAACCATAACCCGACCCCATAGGCAGGAGTTTGCCGACGCTTCCGCGGCGGTCGGAAGTTGGAAACTAAGGTTGACGAAACGTTACCGCCTGCGAGGCCGCTGGGGGCAAGCCGCGATAGGCGTTGCCCGTCTCCCGGCTCTGCGCGACAAGCGGAGGGCGCGGCGATTCGCCCGCTCCTTTTGTGGCGCAGCCAGCCATGTCCGACGTCATCCTCGCCGATCTGCTCAAGGCCGTCCTGCTCGGCGTGATTGAGGGCCTCACCGAGTTCATTCCGGTGTCGTCCACCGGACACCTGCTGCTGGTGCAGCGCTTCTTCGGCTTCGCCGACGACGATTTCGGCAAGACCTTCGCGGTGCTGATCCAGCTCGGCGCGGTGCTGGCCATCCTGTCGGTCTATTTCATGCGGCTGTGGAGCATCTTCACCGGCATGTTCCACGATCCCGCCGCGCGCCGATTCGTGATCGGCGTGCTGCTGGCCTTCCTGCCGGCGGCGGGGATCGGCGTGCTGGCGCATTCCTTCATCAAGGAGGTGCTGTTCAACGCCTGGGTGGTCTGCTTCACGCTGATCGCGGGCGGCGCGGTGCTGCTGTGGGTGGACCGCCTCGACCTGAAGCCGCGCCACTACGACGCCACGCGGTTCTCGCTACCGATGTATCTGGGCATCGGCATCTGTCAGTGCCTCGCCATGATCCCGGGCGTGTCGCGCTCGGGCGCCACCATCGTCTCGGCGATGCTGCTGGGCTCCGACAAGCGCACGGCGGCCGAGTTCTCGTTCTTCCTCGCAATCCCGACGATGGCGGGTGCGTTCACCTACGACCTCTACAAGAACTGGTCGCTGATGGGCGGCAGCAACACGCTGATGGTGGCGGTGGGCTTCGTCGTGTCGTTTATCGCCGGCTGGATCGTGGTGCGCTCGCTGCTCGACTACGTCACGCGCCACGGCTTCGCGCTGTTCGCCTGGTGGCGGGTGATCGTCGGCTCGCTCGGCCTGATCGGGCTGGCGCTGGGCGGCTGAGCGATTACGCCGCCGGGCCGGTCCTGAACTGGCCGGTCTTGCGGAAGCGCCACAGATAGCTCGGCACCACGGCCTCGATCGCGGTCGGCTCGATGCCGAGACCGCGCAGCGTGCGACCCTCGGCTTCGGCCGGCTGCGAGACCACGTTGTCGTGCCGCAGCAGCTCGACCTGATCCGGCGTCAGCGGCGGCTTGGGCAGGTATTGCAGGAACCGGGCCTGGAATTTCGCCAGAGGGAACGGCAGCGGCAGCAGCAGTCGCTTGCGCTCGACGGTCGCCAGTACGTACTCCATCAGTTGCCGGAAGCTCCGCACCTCCGGCCCGCCCAGCTCGTAGATCGTGCCCGGCCGCGCCTCGCCATCCACGGCGCGCGCGATCGCCTCGGCCACGTCGCCCACGAACACCGGCTGGAATTTCGTCTCGCCGCCCCCCACCAGCGGCAGCGCAGGTAGGAGCCGCGCCATCGCGCCGAAGCGGTTGAAGAAGTCGTCCTCCGGGCCGAACACCACCGAAGGCCGGAAGATCACCGCCTCCGGCCGCGCCGCCAGCACCGCCCGCTCGCCCTCGGCCTTGGTCCGGGCGTAGAGCGAGGCCGAATCCGGATTCGCGCCGAGCGCCGAGACATGCACCATGCGGGCGTCGTGGGCGGCCGCGGCCAGCGCCGCCTGCTCCGCGCCGTAGGTCTGCACCGCCTCGAACCGCTGGCGGCCGCGCTCGAACAGGATGCCGGTCAGGTTGACCACGATCTCGGCGTCGCGCACCGCGGCCTCGACCGAGCCGGCGTGGCGCAGGTTGGCCTGAACGGCGTGGATTTGCCCGACCCGGCCGAGCGGCTGCAGGTGGTGGGCGAGATCCGGCCGGCGCACCGCCACCCGGATCCGGTAATGGCGCCTGGCCAGCGCCCGCACCAGATGCCGCCCGAGGAAGCCCGAACCGCCGAAAACGGTGATCAGGGTGTCGTTGTTCGCCTGGAAGGTCATGGCAGGGCCTGGAATGTGAGCCGCGAACGGCCGCCGGCAGGGCCGGATTACAGGATGACACCCCGGCCTGTACAGGGGGCGCGGCATCCGGTGCCGACGCCGATTGACAAGAGGAAAGCCGGGCACTTATGTGTGGCCTGCCTGAAAGCTCCCGTGCCCGGGTGGCGGAATTGGTAGACGCACCAGTTTCAGGTACTGGCGCCGCGAGGCGTAGGGGTTCGAGTCCCTTTCCGGGCACCACTTGCCTTTCGCGACTTGTCTTTCGCGCTCCATCTGCTTTCACTGACGCTTCGGTGGAGCGGAGCGACGGAGCATGCCATGCGCGAGGACGTGATCGGCCGGGCCAACGTCGAGGACACCCCCGAGCTTGCGCGCTATTACGCCGATCTCGGCCGGCAGGAGAGCTACGCGCTCTGGACCGTCGCCAACGCCATCGAGCCGTGGGAGCCGAAGCCGCAGTCGGTGCCGGTGCTGTGGTCCTATGACGCGCTGCGGCCGCTGGTGCTCAAGGCGCTCGACATGGTCAGCCCCGAGAAGGCCGGCCGCCGCGTGATCGCGCTCGAAAATCCCGGCCGCAAGGGCCTCTCGGCCTGCGTCGGCTGGCTCTACACCGGATTGCAGGTGATGCGGCCCGGCGAATCGGCGAGCGCGCACAACCACGCCTCCGCGGCGCTGCGCTTCATCATGGAGGGCTCCGGCGCCTATACGGTGGTGGACGGCCACAAGCTGACGCTGGCGGCCGGCGATTTCGTCATCACTCCCAACGGAACCTGGCACGATCACGGCGTCGAGGCGGGCGGCGAGACCACCGTGTGGCAGGACGGCCTCGACATGCTGCTGCTGAACCAGCTCGACGCCAATTTCTACGCCGTGCATCCCGACGTCGTGCAGAAGCCCAACCACCCGGTGAACGACACCGCCATGATCTACGGCGGGCCGGGCCTCCTGCCGGCCGGCGGCGAGCCGTGGAGCAAGCCCTATTCGCCGCTGTTCAAGTACGAGTGGGCCCCGACCTACGACGCGCTGGTGCGTGCGTCGAAGGCGAGCGACGGCTCGCCCTACGACGGCATCATCATGCAGTACGTCAATCCGGCGACCGGCGGTCCGGTGATGAAGACGCTCGGCGCGCACATCCAGCTTCTGCGCGCGGGGGAGCGCACGCGCGCGCACCGGCACACCGGATCGGTGGTCTACAACGTCGCCCGGGGATCGGGCCATTCGATCATCGGCGGCCGGCGCTTCGACTGGAAGAAGAACGACATCTTCGTGGTGCCGTCCTGGGCCTGGCACGAGCACGCCAACGGCTCGGACGGCGACGACGCGGTGCTGTTCTCGTTCAGCGACCTGCCGTCGATGCACGCGCTCGGCCTCTACCGCGAGGAGGCTTACGCGGAGAACGGCGGGCACCAGCCGCTCGCGCACTGACGCCGCACGGTAAACCGAATTGAAGGCGGTTTGCCCGGATGGTAGAGGACAGGCGCGGCCCTGCGCTATGTCCGGGCTCATGGTGATCCGATGACCATCCGACTGCATCGCGGCGACCTGCCGGACCTGACGCGCTACAAGGGCGCGGTCGCCGTCGACACCGAGGCGATGGGCCTCGATTTCCAGCGTGACCGGCTCTGCGTGGTGCAGCTTTCGCCCGGCGACGGCTCCGCCGACGTGGTGCAGATCGCCGCCGGACAGACCGACGCCCCGAACCTGAAGCGGCTGATGGGCGATCCGGACAGAGTGAAGATTTTCCACTTCGCCCGCTTCGATCTCGGCATGATCTGCAAGACGCTCGGCGTGATGCCGGAGCCGCTGTTCTGCACGCGCACCGCCTCGCGGCTGGCGCGCACCTACACCGACAAGCACGGCCTCAAGGATCTGGCGCGCGAGCTGCTCGGCGTGGATCTGTCGAAGCAGCAGCAAAGCTCGGACTGGGGCGCCGATACGCTGAGCGACGCCCAGCTCGCCTACGCCGCTTCCGACGTGCTGCACCTGCACGCGCTCAAGGACCGGCTTGAGGTCATGCTGGCGCGCGAGGGCCGCATGGCGCTGGCCGAGGCCTGCTTCCGCTTCCTGCCGGACCGGACCCGGCTCGACCTCGCCGGCTGGGCCGAGCAGGATATTTTCGCCCATTCGTGAGCCGGGCGCCGCGTCCGCGCCGCCCGCCGTGACGGGGCCATATTCCCGGGGGATTTCTAGGCTCCGAAGCCCTAGGATGGGCTCGAAGCCCGCGCTCCGAACCGACACAGGGTCATTCCGCTGCCGACCGCGTCTGCCATGCACGATCCGCGCAGCCCGGATGTTCTCCGGGGCGGCCGGCCCGACAGCGCGCTGGTGTTCCGCCGCGCCATGCGCCACAGCCGGCGGGTCCGCGTCCTGCGCGTGGCGGTGCCGGCCCTGCTCGCGGCGGTGCTGGCCGGGCTGGCGCTGACGACCTGGCTCGATCCGATGCGCCTGCTCAAGCGCCTGCCGCTGGACGCCGGCGGGCTCGTGATCTCCGGCACCAAGATCACGATGGCCTCGCCCAAGCTCACCGGCTACACCCGCGACCAGCGCTGGTACGAGGTCACGGCCAGCGCCGCGGCGCAGGACATCACCAAGCCGGATCTGGTGGAGATGAAGGACATCCACGCCAAGCTTGAACTACAGGACAAGAGCACGATGCGGTTGTCCGCGCTCGACGGGCTGTTCGACCGCAAGATCGGCGTGCTCACGCTCGGCCGCGACATCGTGCTGCAATCGACCAGCGGCCTGGAGGTCCGGCTCACCAACGCCCGGATCGACACCGCGACCGGCAACATCGTCTCCGAACAGCCGGTCGAGGTGCGGATGCAGCAGGGCACGCTCAACGCCAACCGGCTCGAAGTGACCGACTCCGGTGAGGTGGTGCGCTTCGACGGCGGTGTGACGGTGAAGCTCTCCGCCGAGGCCGTGAACCAGGCCTCCGACGGCATGGTGAAGCCATGAGGCTCTTTCGCGGATGGCGTCGCCGGGCTTGGGCCTGGATCTGGGCCGCCGGCCTGGCTGCGGTGCTGCTCGCCCCCGTGCCTGCGCTCGCGCAGCAGCAGGGCGTGCCCAACGCGCTGCAGGGCTTCTCGCAGAACCGCGACCAGCCGGTGCAGATCGAGGCCGCCACCTTGGAGGTGCGCGACAAGACCGGCGTCGCGACGTTCTCCGGCAACGTCAAGGTGGTGCAGGGCGACACCACGATGCGGTCCAAATCGCTGGTGGTCTACTATCAGAACGACGGCAAGCAGAACGGCATGAAGGCCGCGACGCCGGGGCCGACCGGCTCGCAGCAGATCAGCCGGCTGGAGGCGCTGGGCGGCGTGATCGTGACGCAGAAGGACCAGACCGCGACCGGCGACAAGGGCCTGTTCGACATGCGCACCAACACCGTCACGCTGAGCGGCAACGTGACGGTGAGCCAGGGCAAGAATGTCATGCGCGGCGAGCGGCTGGTGGTCGATCTCACCTCCGGCGTCTCGCGCGTGGAATCGAGCAAGCAGGGTCCGGTACGCATGCTGATCCAGCAACAGCCCAGCCAGCCGGGCGGGGGCGGGTCGCCCGCCAGCATCCTTCCGAAGCGGCCCATGTCCAACTGACAATGTCGAACTGACGATTTCCCACTGAACGGGTCGGACCGAAACCCCGCCGCATGGGAGACACGATCGTCCGGCAGGAGGTCGCCTGCTGCGGATCGCCGGGCGGCGTGGTTGAAAGCCGGGCGGCAAGCGACTAGAGCGGAACGCATCTGAATCACCCGTGACGGGTCGCCGCGCGACCGACCGGAGCCCCGACAGCCGTGCTCGACGATCTCCTCGCGTTGTTTCGGCGCCGTCGCGGATCCGGGCGGCGGGCGCCGCCGCCCGACAAGCCGGCCGTCGGCCGGCGAAGCGCGCTCGAAGGTCTTGCCGATCTCGTCCGGTCGGTCTCTCCCGGCGACAACGGCCGGATGCCGTCGCGTCGCGGCGCCACCCGGCTCGCCGCGTCCGCCGCCAGCCGGCAGGCGATGGCCGATCCGGCGCAGCACGGCTATCTGGCGGCCCATGCGGTGGAGAAGACCTTCGTCGGCCGCAAGGTGGTCAAGGGCGCGAGTCTCTACGTCCGCCGTGGCGAGGCGGTCGGACTGCTCGGGCCCAACGGCGCGGGCAAGACCACGATCTTCTACATGATCACCGGGCTGATCGCGGCCGACCGCGGCCACATTGAGCTGGACGGCCACGATGTCACCGCGCTGCCGATGTACCAGCGCGCCCGGCTCGGCATCGGCTACCTGCCGCAGGAGGCTTCGATCTTCCGCGGCATGAACGTGGAGGACAACATCCGCGCCGTGCTCGAGGTCGGCATCAAGAGCAAAAAGCAGCGCGAGTACGAGCTCGATTCGCTGCTGGAGGAGTTTCACATCACCCGGCTGCGGAAGTCGCCGGCGATCGCGCTGTCGGGGGGCGAGCGCCGCCGCGTCGAGATCGCCCGCGCGCTGGCCTCGCGGCCGAACTACATGCTGCTGGACGAGCCGTTCGCCGGTATCGACCCGATCGCGGTGGGCGACATCCAGGTGCTGGTGCGCCACCTGACCAATCGTGGCATCGGCGTGCTGATCACCGACCACAACGTTCGCGAAACGCTGGGCCTGACCGATCGCGCCTACATCATCTATTCGGGCGAGGTGCTGATGGAGGGGCGGGCCGATGATATCGTGAACAATCCCGAGGTCCGGCGGCTCTATCTCGGCGAGGAGTTCCGGCTGTAGCGGCGAAAATTGTTTCGCCTCTTCAAGTGCTTGGCTTTTTATACTGCAGCGCAGTATACAGCGGCCCCGGAAAGTTATAAGCAAGAACCGGACCAATCTGGGTCGGGGTGATGGCGCTATCGCAACGTCTCGAGATGCGCACGGGCCAGGCGCTCGTGATGACGCCGCAGCTGATGCAGGCCATCAAGCTGCTGCAGCTCTCGAACCTGGACCTCGTCACCTATGTCGAAGGCGAGCTGGAGCGCAATCCGCTGCTGGAGCGCTCGGAAGGCGAAGCCGCGACGCCCGAAGCGGAGCGCGAGATGATCGCGGACGCCGCCGAGCGGTCGCTCGCCGAAGGCGACGCGCGGCCGTCCGACTGGATCGGCGAAGATCTCGAAACCAGCCGCTCCGCCATCGAGAGCCGGCTCGGCACCGATCTCGACAACGTGTTCCCGGACGACGCCAGCCAGACGGCTCCGCGCCAGCAGGCGGCCGAGGCTCCGGCCGCCTATTCGGAATGGTCCGGCGTGGGCGCCGGCGGCCGCGACGACGGCGACTACAACCTGGAAGCCTTCGTCTCGGCCGAGACCACGCTGGCCGACCACCTCGCGGGCCAGCTTGCGCTGGCGATCGCCGATCCCGCGCGGCGGATGATCGGGCAGCACCTCATCGACATGGTGGACGAAGCCGGCTACCTGACCGGCGACCTGGCGGATGTGGCCGAGAAGCTCGGCGCGTCGCCGGCCGAGGTGGAGACGGTGCTCGGCATCGTGCAGGGCTTCGATCCGCCCGGCGTCTGCGCGCGCAATCTCACCGAATGCCTGGCGATCCAGCTCCGGGAGCGCGACCGCTTCGATCCGGCGATGGCGGCGCTGGTCGGCCGGCTCGACCTGCTTGCCAAGCGCGACCTTGCGAGCCTGCGCCGGATCTGCGGCGTCGGCGACGAGGATCTCGTCGATATGGTCGCGGAGATCCGCAGGCTCAATCCGAAGCCGGGCCTCGCCTTCGGCTCGACCACGGTGCAGCCGATCGTGCCCGACGTGTTCGTGCGGCCGGGCCCGGACGGCGGCTTCATCGTCGAGCTGAACTCGGACACGCTGCCGAAGCTGCTGGTGAACCAGAGCTACCACGCAGAGCTGTCGAAGCTGTCGAAGAACGAGACCGCGAAATCCTATCTCGCCGAGAATCTCCAGTCCGCCACCTGGCTGCTGCGCGCGCTCGACCAGCGCGCCAGGACCATCCTCAAGGTCTCGACCGAGATCGTGAAGCAGCAGGACGCTTTCTTCGTGCACGGCGTCGAGCATCTGCGTCCGTTGAATCTGAAGACCGTGGCCGACGCCATCGGCATGCACGAGTCCACGGTCTCGCGCGTGACCGCCAACAAGTACATGGCGACCTCCCGCGGCATCTTCGAGCTGAAGTATTTCTTCACCTCCGCCATCGCGTCGGCCGACGGCGGCGAGGCGCACTCGGCGGAGGCCGTGCGCCATCGCATCAAGCAGCTCATCGACGCGGAGAGTCCGTCGGACGTCCTGTCCGACGACACGCTGGTCGAGCGGCTGCGCGAGGCCGGGATCGACATCGCACGGCGCACCGTCGCGAAATACCGGGAGGCTCTGCGCATCCCGTCCTCGGTGCAGCGCCGCCGCGAGAAGCAGGCCGCGCAGGCTGCGCTGCCGTGACGGCAGTCCGGTTTTTCGCCACATTGACACCGCTTGGGCCGGTTCCTAGGTGAATGGGAACAACGGAAACGCTTCGAGCGTTCGGGCGATGGCTGCATTGGAGGCAATTCATGGCGTTCCGCATCTCGGGAAAGAACATCGACATCGGCGAGGCTCTGCGCGCGCGCGTCAACGCGCGCGTGGGCGAAGCCTGCGACAAGTATTTTGACGGCGGCGGCTACTCCGGCCACGTCACGGTCGGCAAGGAGGCCTTCGGCTTCCGCACCGAATGCGTGATTCATCTCGATTCCGGCATCGTGCTGGAGGCCAATGCGATGGCCGCCGACGCCTATGCCTCGGCGGACCAGGCGGCCGAGCGCATCGAGAAGCGGCTGCGGCGGTACACGAGGCGTCTCAAGGATCGCCACTCCGGCCATCGCGGCAACGGCAAGTCAGAGGAGCCTTTCGAGTCGGCGCCGAGCTATGTCATCGCCGCGCCCGATCACGACGACGAGGACGGCAACGTCGAATTCAATCCGGTGATCGTCGCCGAATCGACCACCGCATTCAAGCGCATGTCGGTGAGCGATGCGGTGCTGGAGCTGGATATGACCGGCTCCGCGGTGGTGGTGTTCCGCCATGCCGGAAACGGCCGGGTCAATCTGGTTTACCGCCGCAACGACGGCAATGTCGGGTGGATCGACCCGCCCGCCGCCGCTGCTGCGGGCCATTGACGGCGCGAGAGGCTCTTCCTATGGTCCGCCGCCTTTCAACCATAACCCGTTAACGGCCCCACCCGGCTCTTTCTGGAACGGTTCCATGCCGCTTGACGATCTGGTCTCGCCGAACGCCGTGATCCCGGCGCTGAAGGTCAACGGCAAGAAGCAGGCGCTGCAGGAGATTGCGGCGAAGGCGGCCGAGCTGACCGGGGAGAGCGACCGGACGATTCTCGAGATTCTGCTTCAGCGCGAGAAACTCGGCTCCACCGGGGTGGGGGGCGGCGTCGCGATTCCGCACGGCAAGCTGCCGAAACTGTCGAAGGTGTTTGGCTTGTTCGCGCGGCTGGAGCGGCCGGTGGATTTCGAGGCGCTCGACGGCCAGCCGGTCGATCTGGTGTTTCTGCTGCTGGCGCCGGAGAGTGCGGGGGCCGACCATCTCAAGGCCCTGGCGCGCGTGGCGCGCCTGCTGCGCGACGGCGACACCGCCCGCAAGCTGCGCGAATCCACCGATGCGGCGGCCATCTACGCCGTCCTCGCGCTGCCGCAGGCGCCGTCGGCCTGAATTATCCTGCGTTTCTCTGAAAACTCTTTCCGGCCGTTCCGGATCGCCGCGATGCGGCGTCCGGAATCGTATGCCGCGTCTCGGCGGCCGGTCAGTGGACGCTGACGGTCTCCAGCTCGTGAGTCATCGCGTTGGCGATCGCCGCCTCGCGGCTGTCCGTCACCATGATGGGCGTGCCATCGGCGGCGTGCAGGGCGAACAGGCGAAGCCCCGGCTGCAATTCCGGCGCCTCGGGATAGAGACTGTGCACGTCCTCGGAGCGGATCGGCTTGACGTAGGCGATCCGACCGCCGCCGAGAACCGCGAAGGCCTGCGGCGACATCATCGGATTGTCGTTCGTGTTCGGTTCGTTCGTCATGTCTCACACCTCACTTGTTCCAATCCCCGGATCGGGAATCCGTTCCGCCGCCCTCAATCGTGCTCCTTGATCGAGATCGACTTCACCACGCGCGCCGGCTCGGGACGCACGAGGTCGACGGTCAGCAGGCCGTGCTTGAGATCGGCGCCGAGCACCTCCATTCCGTCGGCCAGCACGAAGGTGCGCTGAAACTGGCGGGCGGCGATGCCGCGGTGCAGATACTGCCGGCTCTTGTCGTCCTGCTGGCGTCCCCGGATGACCAGCTCCTTCTCCTCGACGGTCACTTCGAGCTGGTCGAGAGTGAAGCCCGCGACCGCCAGCGTGATGCGCAGACGCTCCGGGTTGCTTCCGTCGCGCGGGAGCCGTTCGATGTTGTAGGGGGGATAGCCGTCCGCCGCCTTGGACACGCGGTCGAGCGCACGCTCGATGTCGTCGAATCCGATCAGGAACGGACTGGACAGCGAAGGCATTCGAGACATGTTCAAAGCCCTTTCGGAAGCGACTTTGACGGGGCCCGAACCGGCACCCCCCGACGCCCGATGGCTCCCACCGGCCGTCAGCACCAATATGGGTAAAGCGGGTTAAGCTTTCAAGAATGCCCCGAGAGGCCCCGAAGCCTTCGAAATCGCGAAAGAAGACGGCCTCCGGTGAGGCTCCGGAGGCCGTGCCGGCAGGACGCCCGCCGCGAAATTCTCAGCCGAGCTTGAACAGCTTTCGCGCGTTGCCGCGGCCGATCTTCTGCCGGTCGTCCTCGCTGATGGTGGCGTTGTCGAACCAGACCGCGGCGTGGTCGATGTTCTCGAACGGCCAGTCGGTCGAGAACATGATGCGGTCGGAGCCGATCTCCAGCATGGAGTTGATCAGCGCCTGGGTGCGGAAGTTGCCCGAGGTGGTGATGTAGAAATTGTCCTGGAAGTATTCGTGGATCTTCCGTTTCGCCGGATAGCTGTGCCGGTTCGGAATCCAGGCGTTGCAGTGATCGACGCGCCACATCGAGAACGGCAGGCCCTCGCCCATGTGGCCCAGGATCACGTTGAGCTTCGGATAGGCGTCGAACAGGCCCGACCCCATCAGCCGCAGCGCATGCACGGCGGTCTCCTGGCCGAACGCCCAGCTCGGGCCCATCAGCCAGCCGTGGCCCTCGTAGATCTTGGAATGCTGCGGCAGCGGATTGCGCGGGTGCAGGTAGAACGGCACGTCGAGCTTTTCCATCGTGGCCCAGAACGGCCAGAACTGCTTCATGTCGTAATAGACGATGGTGTCCGGATCGCCGACCTGCGAGAAGCCGTTCACCAGCGCGCCCTTGAAGCCCATCTCCTTCACGCAGCGCTCCAGCTCGCGCGCGGCCATTTCGGGGTCCTGCATCGGCAGCGCGGCGAGTGCCTGGAAGCGGTCCGGCCGCTTGGCGACGTTCTCGGCCAGGTAATCGTTGGCCTTGCGCGCGATCTCGTAAGCCTTCTTCGGATCGGGAATCGATTGCACGGCGGGAGCGTTCAGCGACAGCAGCATCATCTCGATGCCGTGCTCGTCCATCAGGCGGATGCGCCGGCCGTGCAGGTCCATCACCCGATCCTTGACCTCGGCCCAGACGTCGTCCGGAAAGAAGCCACGCGAATCGAGCAGCGTGTCGTCGATGGCGAAGTGCTCCTCGAGCGCGATCTTGCCTTGCATTCCCATTTTCCTCCCTGTCGGTCGCCACGATCCTAAGGGCAGGGACCGAAAAAAAGAAAGCCGCGAGGCGCGACCATATCCATAAAATCGCGTTCCGGAGACCCTCCCGACCCGGCCTTCCCGTCTCGCGTGAAGGCCGGGATTTTCGCTGCGCCGGAGAAGCCGGCACGGGTTGCCGTGGCCGTCTTCGGGCCTGCCGGCCCCGCGGCCGACTGGACCACCGGTCTTCGCCCTGCGGGCTTCGGCGCGCAGCCTTCGCGGCGGTGGATTTCGTGGACGGGCCGGGGGGAGGGGGCGTGCTGGCTAGCCGAAACTTCGGAGCAGGGTTGGTGGAGCCAGGCGGGATCGAACCGCCGACCTCCTGCATGCCATGCAGGCGCTCTCCCAGCTGAGCTATGGCCCCTTAACCCTGAGCGCCGGGACTGGTTTCCGGCGCGGAGACGAACCTGACACCACAAAACGCGGCCGGCCTCAAGCCTCCTCTTCATCCTCCCGGCCGTCGCCGATGATATCGGTGACGTCGTCGTCGCCTTCCTCGCCGTCCTCGATCAGCGTGGTGTCGTCGTCGGCCGCATCGTCGTCGTCGTCCACGTCGATGTCGTCGTCGAGCGACACGACCTTCTTGCCGCCCGAAGCCTCGGCGTCGGCGTCCTCGAGCGAGACCAGCTCGGCGTCCTGCGGATCGGCCGCTTCGTCCTCCTTGGCGGAGGCGGCACGGGCCGCGGCGGCGCTGGCGGCCGCGGCCGCAGCAGCGGCCTGGCCGCGCGACACCGGCACGGGCGCGATCGGCACGACCTCGCCCGTGTAGGGGGAGATCACCGGATCCTTGTTAAGATCGTAAAACTTGCGGCCCGTCACGGGACAGACGCGCTTCGTGCCGAGCTCGGGTTTAGCCACGGGGTCGGAATCCTTGAACCGTTCGTAAGGCGAAAAAAGTGGTGCTTCCCTTGGCCGCTGGCAAGGCCGCTGTCAATAGCGTCTCGCAGGGGCCGGAGCCGCGTGCTAGACCCGGCGTTCCCTTCCATCGGACCGCCCATCGTGAGCCATTCCGCCGAACCCACCCCTTTGACCGCCCGCCGGGCCGGCGCCCTGACCGGCCGCCTGCGGGTGCCCGGCGACAAATCGATCTCGCACCGCGCCCTGATTCTCGGCGCGCTGGCCGTCGGCGAGACCCGGATCACCGGCCTGCTGGAGGGCGAGGACGTGGTGAACACCGGCCGGGCCATGCGCGCGCTGGGCGCCGCGGTCGAGCGCACCGGCGAAGGGGCGTGGACCGTCCGGGGCGTCGGCGTCGGCGGGTTCGCGGAGCCTGGGGCCGCCCTCGATTTCGGCAATTCCGGGACCGGCTGCCGGCTGGTGATGGGTGCCGTGGCCGGCTGTCCGGTCCGGGTGACCTTCGACGGCGACGCCAGCCTGCGCAAGCGGCCGATGCGGCGGATCCTCGACCCGCTCGAGCGGATGGGTGCGCGCGTGCTGGAAATCGAGGAGGGCGGCCGCCTGCCGGTGGTGCTGCAGGGCGCGACCGATCCGGTTCCGGTCGAATACGAGGCCCCGGTGCCCTCGGCCCAGCTCAAGTCGGCGGTCCTGCTCGCGGGACTCGCCGCGCCGGGCGCGACCACGGTGATCGAGAACGAGGCCACCCGCGACCACACCGAGAAGATGCTGGCGCACTTCGGGGCCAGGCTGAAGATCGCGGCCCACGGTGATCACGGCCGCCGCATCACGCTGACCGGCCAGCCGGAACTGGCGGCCGCGCCCGTGGCGGTTCCCGCCGATCCTTCGTCGGCCGCGTTCCCGCTGGTGGCGGCGCTGATCGTGCCGGGGTCCGAGGTGATTCTCGACGGCGTGATGACCAATCCGCTGCGCGCGGGCCTGCTCGCGTCGCTGCAGGAGATGGGCGCGTCCATCGAGGTGCTGGAGCAGCGCAACGAGGGCGGCGAGACCGTCGCCGACCTGCGGGTGTGCGGCGGAGGACTGAAGGGCGTCGAGGTGCCGCCGGAGCGCGCGCCGGCGATGATCGACGAATATCCCATCCTGGCGGTTGCCGCGGCCTTCGCCGAGGGCGCCACCCGGATGCGCGGCCTCAAGGAGCTGCGGGTCAAGGAATCCGACCGTCTGGCCGCGACCGCCGAGATGCTGCGGGTCAACGGCGTCGCGGTCGAGATCGACGGCGACGACATGATCGTGCACGGCCGCGGCCGCGCGCCCGGCGGCGGTCTGGTCGCCACCCATATGGATCACCGCATTGCGATGTCGGCGCTGGTGATGGGACTGGCCAGCGAGCAGCCGGTGCGGGTGGACGACATGGGCTTCATCGCCACCAGCTTCCCGCAGTTCGTCGCGCTGATGCGCGGGCTCGGCGCGGAGCTGTCGTGATCATCGCCATCGACGGACCGGCCGCCTCCGGCAAGGGCACGGTCTCCAGGCAGCTTGCCGCCCATTACGGCCTGCGGCATCTCGACACCGGGCTGCTCTACCGTGCGGTCGCCAAGGCTCTGCTCGACGCCGGCCGGCCGGCGGACGACCGGGAGGCGGCGATCGCGGCGGCGCAGGCCGTCGACCCGGCCGGCTTCGACGAAGCGGCGCTCAAGGCCTATGCGGTCGGCGAGGCGGCCTCGGTGGTCTCGGCGGTGCCGGAGGTGCGGGCCGCCCTGTTCAATTTCCAGCAGGAATTCGCCGCGACGCCCCCCGGCGCGGTGGTGGACGGCCGCGATATCGGTACCGTGATCTGCCCCGGCGCCGAGGTGAAGCTGTTCGTAACCGCCACGCCGGAGGAGCGGGCCCGCCGTCGCACCCTGGAGTTGCGGGGCCGGGGCGAGCCGGCGGATCAGGCCGCGGTGCTGGCCGACATCCTGCGGCGGGACGAGCGGGACCGCTCCCGGGCTGCCGCCCCGCTGGTCCGGGCGGCGGACGCGCACTTGCTGGATACCACGCATTTGGATATAGACGCGGCGTTCCGGGCCGCCGTCGCCCTTGTCGAGGCTGCACGAGCGGGTTGAGGTTGTGGAGGGTGCGTCTGCCCTCGTTCGGGCCTGAACCCTTGCTTTTGCCGCCGAAACCGCGGCTCCCGGAGAAACTTCGCCCCGACCGTTCGGATGATCGGGCCGGCCCGCCGGAGAACGGCGGCTGCCAGAGGTCAACACGGGACCTTTGGCCCGGACGGATCAGGGCGCAACGCAACGCAAGCCGCCGGTCGTCCCGTCAGGAGAATTCATGGCCACTGCCACCGCTGCCGCGCCGTCGCGCGAAGACTTTGCCGCAATGCTCGAGGAATCGTTCTCCCAGGGCGCGCCTCAGGAGGGCGCGGTCGTCAAGGGAACGGTCGTTGGAATCGAGAAGGATCTCGCCGTCATCGACGTCGGCGCCAAGACCGAAGGCCGCGTGGCGCTGCGCGAGTTCGCCGTTCCCGGCCGTCCCAGCGAGATCAAGGTCGGCGATATCGTCGAGGTGTACCTGGAGCGCGTCGAGAACGCGCTCGGCGAGGCGGTGCTGTCGCGCGACAAGGCCCGTCGCGAAGAGAGCTGGGGCAAGCTCGAGACCGCGTTCAAGAACAACGAGAAGGTCAGCGGCGTCATCTTCAACCAGGTCAAGGGCGGCTTCACCGTCGACCTCGACGGCGCCGTGGCCTTCCTGCCGCGCTCGCAGGTCGACATCCGTCCGATCCGCGACGTAACCCCCCTGATGAACGTCAACCAGCCGTTCCAGATCCTCAAGATGGACCGCCGCCGCGGCAACATCGTGGTGTCGCGCCGCACCGTCCTCGAAGAGACCCGCGCCGAGCAGCGCCAGGAGCTGGTGAAGAACCTCGAAGAGGGTCAGGTCATCGACGGCGTGGTCAAGAA
>CAZZCV010000053.1:0-22538 GCA_964653225.1 uncultured Rhodoplanes sp.
TGCGGCCGCTCCGGCGTCTCGATGGTGGCGATGCCCTGTCCGTAAACCTTGGCGCATTCGGCGAAGGCCTTGCGGCCGCGCAGGATGTTGCCGAGCGCCATGATCGCCTCGGTGTCGCCCGGCCGCTCCGCGATCAGCTTCTCCAGCCGCTGCTTGGCCTCGTCGGTGCGGTCGATGGCGTCGAGGTTGGTCGCGAGCTGGATCTCGGCGTTGCGGCGCAGCGGCGAGTTCTGCGGCACCCGATCGTAGACCTGGATCGCCAGCCGCGGATTCTTGACCTGCTCGTAGAGATCGGCGAGCGACAGGAGCGCCAGCGGCTGGCGAGGCGCGAGATAGAGCGCGAGCTGGAGGTAGACGAGCCCCAGATCCTCGCCGCCGCGCCGGCCGAGCGCCGCGCCGAGACCGTAGAGCACTTCGGCCGCGCCGGCCTGTGGCGTGTCCACCAGCAGCGGCAGCGGCTTGCCGGTCTTGAGCGTGGCCATCGCGCCCGTGATCAGGGGATGGCGCGGCAACTGCGCGTCGAAGTTGGCGAACACCTTGGCCGCCTCGTCGCGGCGGCCGTTGCGCGACAGCCAGGAGCCGTAGGCTTCCACCAGCCGCAGCGCGGTCTGGTCGAGCTTGTGGGCGCGGTCGAGCCTGCGGCCCGCCTCCTTGCGCTGGCCGGCCGCATCCAGGATCAGGCCGGTGTGCATGTCCTTGAACAGCGCGTACCAGTCCGCGCCCTGCAAGCGGTCGATGGTCTCGATGGCGCCCTTGGTGTCGCCCGCGCCGTGCAGCGCCCAGCCCGTGAGCAGCGCGGCCGCGAGGTCGGTGATCGGCCCGCGCACCGACTGCGTCAGGTTCTGCCGGGCGACCTGATAGTTCTTCTGCCGGAGCGCCCTCACGCCGAGCACCAGCCGCGCGATCCGGTCGTTGCGGTCGAGCTGGATCACGCGCTCGGCCAGCTTCACGGCCTCGTCCACGTCGCCCTCGGCCAGCACCGACAGGAAGGCGCGCTCCAGAAGCTCGCTGTTGCGCGGATCGGAGCGCAGCGCCGCCTTGTAGTAGACCGCGGCGGCGGCTGCGTCGCGCTGCACGCCGGCATGGCGGGCGGCGAGATAGCTGCCGGAAGGCGAGACGCGGGCCAACTCGTGCGGAGACGGCAATTGCACCGGCTGGGCCGGCCCCTTCGGAGCCCTTTGGGCGGCGAGTGCGGTCGGCATCACCAGAATGATGCCGCCGAGCACGACGCCAGCCAGGCGCCGGAACGGGAACGTGACGATCACGGGTCGCTGACCTCCTTGGGCCCGCGCGGGCGCGCGCCAGCCTCCGAGTCGGCTGGCAGAATGGCTTTTTTAGCCGTGGCCCGCAAGGATGGGCCCACTCCGGCCGGGCACCGCAACGGTGTCGGTATTCGGTGTGGCGGCATCGTGGCCGCAAGCGGTCGAAGCGCCTACATGCCCGGATAATTCGGCCCGCCGCCGCCCTCCGGCGGAACCCAGGTGATGTTGCGGTTCGGATCCTTGATGTCGCAGGTCTTGCAGTGGACGCAGTTCTGCGCGTTGATCTGGAATCGCGGTTCCCCGCCCTCCTCCACCCATTCATAGACGCCGGCCGGGCAGTACCGCTGCGAGGGACCGGCGTAGACATCGTGCTCGGACGCCTTCTGCAGGGCCATGTCGGCGACCTTCAGGTGAACCGGCTGGTCCTCCTCGTGGTTGGTGTTGGACAGGAACACTGAGGACAGCTTGTCGAAGGTGAGCCGGCCATCCGGCTTCGGATAGGCGATCCGCCGGCACTGTGCCGCCGGCTTGAGCGTCTCGGCGTCGGCCTTGCCATGGCCGAGCGTGCCGAACAGCGAGAACCCCAGCGTGCTGGTCCACATGTCGAGGCCGCCGGCCGCGATGCCGAGCGTGGTGCCGAACCTCGACCACAGCGGCTTGGCGTTGCGCACGGTCCACAGGTCGCGGCCGATGTCGGAATCCCGCCAGGCTGCGTCGTAATCCGCAAGCTCGTCGTTGGCCCGGCCGGCCGCGAGCGCGGCCGCGACGTGCTCGGCCGCCAGCATGCCCGACAGCATCGCGTTGTGGCTGCCCTTGATGCGCGGCACGTTGACGAAGCCGGCCGCGCAACCCGCGAGCGCGCCGCCGGGAAAGCTGAGGCGCGGCACCGACTGCCAGCCGCCCTCGGTGATAGCGCGCGCGCCATAGGCCAGCCGCTTGCCGCCCTCGAACGTGTCGCGGATCAGCGGATGGGTCTTGAAGCGCTGGAACTCGTCGAAGGGCGACAGGTACGGGTTGGAATAGTTGAGATGCACCACGAAGCCGACCGACACCAGATTGTCGTCGAAGTGGTAGAGGAACGAGCCGCCGCCGGTCGCATTGTCCAGCGGCCAGCCGAACGAGTGCTGCACCAGTCCCCTGCGGTGCTTCTCGGGCGCGACCTGCCACAACTCCTTGAGACCGATGCCGAACTTCTGCGGCTCGCGGCCGTCCGCGAGGCCGTATTGCGCGATCAGGATCTTCGACAGCGAGCCGCGCGCGCCCTCCGCGAACAGCGTGTACTTCGCGCGCAGCTCCATGCCGCGGGTGAACGAGTCCTTGGGCTCGCCGTCGCGGCCCACGCCCATGTCGCCGGTTGCGATGCCCGCGACCGCGCCGTTCTCGTAGAGGACCTCGGCCGCGGCGAAGCCGGGATAGATCTCCACGCCCAGCGCCTCGGCCTTGGCCGCAAGCCATTTGCAGAGGTTGCCGAGCGAGACCACGAAGTTGCCGTGGTTCGACATCAGCGGAGGCATCAGCATGTTCGGCAGGCGCAGGCTGCCGGACGGTCCGAGCCAATAGAAGCGGTCGTCGGTCACGGCCGTCTTGACGGGCGTGTCTTCGGAGCGCCACTCCGGCAGCAGCCGGTCGAGCGCAACCGGATCGATCACCGCGCCTGACAGGATATGTGCGCCGACCTCGGAGCCCTTCTCCACCACGACCACGGCCGCGTCGGGCGCGAGTTGCTTGAGCCGGATCGCGGCCGCGAGACCCGCGGGTCCGGCGCCGACGATCACGACGTCGAACTCCATCGCCTCGCGGGCCGGCAACTCGGTCATGGGACTCTCCTTCTCCTTGTTCTTTTTCCACGTTTGCCCACGCCCGACAATCGCCAGCAGCGGCCACGCCGTGATAGGTTACGGCCATGACCACGGACCCGGCCAAGGATCCGGCCAAGGCCGCGCGCGACCTGCTCGTCTTCTATGCCGAGGCGGGCGTGGACGCAGCACTGGGCGAGACCGCCAAAGATTACCTGTCGCAGGCCCCCGAGCCTGCCGCCGCTCCGGAGCCGGAGCGCGCGGACGCTCCCGCGCGCAGGCTCGCCGGCAGCCCCCCGACCCAGCCAGCGGCTCCGGCCGTGGCCGCGCCGCCGGCGGCCGAGGCCGCCATGCTGTCCGCGCGCGAGGCCGCAGACCGCGCCGGCTCGCTGCAGGAGCTGCGGGCGATCCTGCAAGACTTCAACGGCTGCGCCCTCAAGATGAGCGCCACCCAGCTCGTGTTCGCTGACGGCAACCCGCAGGCGCGGGTGATGTTCGTGGGCGAAGCGCCGGGCCGCGAGGAGGACCTGCGCGGCCTGCCCTTCGTCGGCAAGTCGGGCAAGCTGCTCGACCGCATGATGGCCGCCATCGGACTCGACCGCACCAGCGCCTATATCGCCAACATCGTGCCCTGGCGGCCGCCCGGCAACCGCACGCCGACGCCGGTGGAGACCCAGACCTGCCTGCCGTTCCTCCTGCGGCAGATGGAGTTGGTCGGCCCAGAAGTCGTGGTCACGCTGGGCAACCCCTCCACCCAGACGCTGTTGCAGACTTCCGAGGGCATCACCCGCACCCGCGGACGCTGGTTCCCCTTCAAGGCAGGCGCGCGCGAGGTTCGGCTGATGCCGACCTTCCATCCCGCGTTCCTGCTGCGCAGCCCGCTGCAGAAGCGGCTGGCGTGGCGGGATTTCCTGGCGATCCGAAAGGCGCTCGCAGGATGAACGCCACGCCTGTCCGCGGCAATCCGCAGCTGGCCGTCGCGCGTTAACCTGAGCGGCCGAAAAACCCCGGCGTTAAGCACGTTTCCCTGTCCCGCGATGTTAAATCGGCGGGCGCCTGCGGTGCTGCGACCGCGGGCGGAGAAGCCACCGCGCCATGCGCGCACAACCCGCTGTGAGGACATGCCCGCTTCGGCGTTGCACAGGATCGGATTTGCCGCGGCGCTCGCGGGCTTCGTGAGCGGCACCGGCGCTGCGGCGCTCGCGCAGAGCTACCAGCAGCAGCGCTATTACTATCAGCAGCAGCCCCAGCGCTATCAGCAACCGTCGCAGCGCTATCAACAGCAGCAGCCGTCGCGGACCTATCAGCCGCCGCAGACGCGCAGCGTCCCGCCGCAGCAACAGCAGCAGCGGATCATGCCGCAGACGAGTCCGTCGCCGCCGCCTTCGGTGCGACAGGTGTCGCCGCCGGAACAGCGCACACCCCAGCCGCAAACCACGCCGGCCCAGACCCCGACCCCATCGCAGCCCCAGCCGCCAGTTCCGCAGCAGGCCGCCCCGCGTCCGGCCCCCGTTCCAGCCGCGGCCGCGCCGGTCGCCGCCGGCACGCCCGCCGAGAACTCCGCACGCTGCATGAACATCGAGCGCAACCTGCCCGCCGACACCGTGGTCGCGAGTTGCGGCGCCACCATCCGAGACACCGTCAAAAACCTCGCCACCGCCTATTACCTGCGCGGCGTCGCGCTGCGCTCCAAGCGCGACTTCGACGGCGCGGTGGCCGACTTCAACCAGGCGATCTCGCTCGACCCCTCCGACAGCGAATACCTGATCGAGCGCGGCAACACCCACGACGCGCGCGGGGATCTCGACCGCGCCATCGCCGACCACTCGGCCGCGATCAAGGTCAACCCGAACTCCGCCAATGCCTTCAACAGCCGCGGTGCGGCGCTGCAGCGCAAGGGCGACTACGCGCGCGCCGCGGCCGACTACGCGCAGGTCACGAAGCTCCAGCCGAAGAGCCCGGAGGCGTGGAGCGCGCTGTGCTGGGCGCGCGCCATCGGCGAGCGCGACCTGCAGCAGGCGCTCCAGGCCTGCAACGAGGCGCTCCGGATCAAGCCCGACGCCATCGACGCGCTCGACAGCCGCGGCTTCGTCCAGCTCAAGCTCAACCGGATCGACGCCGCCATCGCGGATTACGACGCGGCGCTCAAGATCGACCCGAAATACGCGCCCTCGCTCTACGCCCGCGGAATCGCCCGCCAGCGCAAGGGCGACCGCGGCGGCAGCGCCGACGTCGCCGCCGCGCAGAAGATCGCGGCCGGCATCGCCGACGAGCTGGGCCGTTACGGGCTGCGGTAGCGCATCGCTCTCCGGCCCGGTCGCGCCGGCCCGTCCGAAAACCGGCTCCCGCTTTTCGGACTCATGCGACCGCGAACTTGATCGCAAACAGCACGGCCATCACCACCACCACGGGCTTGGCCTCCGCGATCCTGCCCGAGAGGATCTTGCACAGCGCGTAGACGATGAAGCCGAGCCCGATGCCGGTGGCGATCGAATAGGTCAGCGGCATCGACACCGCAGCAACCACCGCGGGCGCGCTTTCGGTGAGATCGTCCCACTCCATCTCGGCCAGCCCCCGCGCCATCACCACTGCGACGTAGAGCAGCGCCGCCGCCGACGCATAGGCCGGGATCATGCCGGCCAGCGGCGCGAAGAACAGCGCCAGCAGGAACAGCGCCGCCACCGTCACGCCGGTCAGGCCGGTGCGCCCGCCCGCGGCCACGCCCGCCGCGCTCTCGATGTAGCTCGTGGTGTTGGAGGTGCCGAGCAGCGCGCCGACCGAGGTCGCGCTGGAATCCGCGATCAGCGCCTCCTGCAGGCGCGGCAGGTGGCCCTGCTCGTCGAGCAGGCCCGCGCGGTGCGCCACGCCGATCAGCGTTCCGGCAGTGTCGAACAGGTCGACGAACAGCAGCGAGAAGATCACGATCAGGGCTGTGGCCTCGAACACCCGCGAGAAATCGAGCTGCAGGAAGGTCGGCGCGAGCGACGGCGGCAGCGACACGATGCTCGACATCTGCACGATCCCGAGCGGCACGCCGATCGCGGTCACCGCGAGAATGCCGATCAGCGTGGCGCCGAGCACGCCGCGCGCGTTCAGCGCCGCGATCAGCACGAAGCCCAGGATCGCCAGGATCGCCGGCCACTCCGTCAGGTTGCCGAGCGTCACCAACGTCGCCGGATGGTCCACGACGACCTTGGCCTGCTCCAGCGCGATGATGAAGAGAAACAGGCCGATGCCGGCCGAAACCGCGAGCTTCAGGTTCCTCGGGATCGAGTTGACGACATAGCGGCGTAGCCCGGTCACGGAGATGACCAGCGCCAGGATGCCGGAAACGAACACGAAGGCCAGCGCCTGCTGCCAGGTGTATTTGTAGGTCAGCACCAGCGTGAAGGCGAAGAAGGCGTTGAGCCCCATGCCGGGCGCGAGCGCGATCGGATAGTTCGCGTAGAGCGCCATGATCAGCGTCGAGACCGCAGCCGCGATGCAGGTGGCGGTGAACACCGCGCCCTGGTCCATGCCGGCCTTGGACAGGATCAGCGGATTGATGAACACGATGTAGACCATCGTGAGGAACGTGGTGACGCCGGCGATCACCTCGGTGCGGATCGTGGTGCCGTGCTGCGTCAAACCGAAGGTGCGGTCGAGGAACCCCTCGCCGCGCGCGCCCGTGTCGCTCATGAATGCCCCCTGCCTTGCCGGCAACCGAGGATAGCGGCATCGCGACGCGCCGCCATCCGCCCCTTGCGGAAATCAACAGGCAGACCGACATTCCTTCGGAGCCGGCCCGGTTCTCCGCCGGCCCTGCCTGAGGAACCCAGCGATGGATCTCGATCCCGTCCTCCTCGCCCGGCTGCAGTTCGCCTTCACGATCTCGTTTCACATCATCTTTCCGACCCTGACCATCGGCCTGTCGGCCTATATCGCCACGCTCGGCGCGATGGCCCTTGCTACGGGCAACGACCGCTACCTGCGGATCGCCCGGTTCTGGACCAAGATCTTCGCGGTCTCGTTCGCGATGGGCGTGGTCTCGGGCATCGTGCTGTCCTACGAGCTGGGAACCAACTGGAGCCGGTTCTCGGCCGTGGCCGGCAACGTCATCGGCCCGCTGGCCGGCTACGAGGTGATGACCGCCTTCTTCCTGGAGGCCACGTTCCTCTCCATCATGCTGTTCGCGGGCGAGCGGGTGCCGCGCTGGCTCAACGTGCTGTCCGCCTTCATGGTGGCGCTCGGCACCGCCCTTTCTGCGTTCTGGATTCTGTCCGCCAACTCGTGGATGCACACGCCGCAGGGCCACGAGATGCGCGACGGCGTCGCGATCCCGCTCGACTGGTGGGCCATCGTGTTCAACCCGAGCTTTCCCTACCGGCTCGCGCACATGCTCAACGCCGCCTATGTCACCGCCGGTTTCGTCGTGCTCGCGGTCGGCGCGCGCTACCTGCTGGCGGGCCGGCACCAGGACGAGGCGAAGACCATGATCCGCATGGCGCTCGGCCTGCTGATCGTGCTGGCGCCGCTGCAGCTCGTGATCGGCGACCTGCACGGGCTCAACACGCTCAAGCACCAGCCGGTCAAGATCGCGGCGATGGAGGCGAACTGGGACGCCGACAGGCCGGCCGACTTCCACGTCTTCGCCTGGCCCGACGAGAAGAACGAAACCAACCGCTTCGCGCTCTCGATCCCGCGCGGAGCGTCGCTGGTGCTCACCCACGACCCGAACGGCCTGATCCCCGGCCTCAAGTCGGTGCCGCCGCAGGACCGGCCCCCTGTCGCGACGGTGTTCTTCGCATTCCGCATCATGGTCGGCATCGGTCTGTTCATGATCGCGGCGGCGCTGACCGGCGCGTTCCTGTGGTGGCGCGGCGCGCTGTTCACCACGCGCTGGTACCTGTGGACCGTGTCGCAGAGCTGGTGGATGGGCTTCGTCGCGGTGCTGGCCGGCTGGATCGTCACCGAGAGCGGCCGCCAGCCCTGGATCGTGCACGGCATCCTGCGCACGAGGGACGCCACCTCCCCGGTCATCGGCGAGATGGTGCTGTTCACGCTGATCCTGTTCGTGCTGGTTTACTCGATCGTGTTCTCGTTCGGCATCTATTACATCAACCGCCTCGTCGCGGCCGGTCCGCAGGGCGCAGCGACGGAGCCGCCGCACGACGTCGGCCGACGGCCGCTCGCGGCCGCGCAGGACGCCGGCCGCGAGGCCATCGCGCCGGGAGGCGGACGATGACCGAGGCGCTGCAACCGCACCTGCCGCTGATCTGGGCCGGCATCATCGGCCTTGCGGTGGCGATGTACGTCATTCTCGACGGTTTCGACCTCGGCATCGGCATGCTGACGCCGTTCGCCGAAACCAACGGCGACCGCGACCAGATGATCAACTCGGTCGCGCCGTTCTGGGACGGCAACGAGACCTGGCTGGTGATGGGCGGCGTCGGCCTGCTGGTGGCGTTCCCGCCCGCCTATGCCGTCGTCATGCCGGCGATGTACCTGCCGGTGATCGTGATGCTTCTGGCGCTGGTGTTCCGCGGCGTGGCGTTCGAGTTCCGCGTGGTCAGCCGCAGCAAGACGCTGTGGAACGCGGCCTTCGCAGCGGGCTCCACGCTCGCCGGCTTCTGCCAGGGCCTGATCCTCGGCGGCATGATCCAGGGCATCCGGGTCGAGAACGGCGAATACGCGGGCGGGCCGTTCGACTGGGCCACGCCCTTCGCGGTGCTGTGCGGTCTCGGCGTGGTCGCGGGCTATGCCCTCCTCGGCGCGACCTGGCTGGTTATGAAGACGGAAGGCCCGGTGTCCGAGCGCGCGCGGGTCCACGCCCGGAGCCTGCTGCTCGCCACGCTCGGCGCGATGGCGCTGGTCAGCCTGTGGACGCCGTGGCTGTTCGCAAGCATCGCGGAGCGCTGGTTCACGCTGCCGAACCTGCTCTACCTCGCGCCGGTCCCGATCCTCACCGGATTGGCCGCGCTCGCCGTCTGGCGCGGGCTGGGGCGCGGCCATTCGGCGCTGCCCTTCCTGGCGACCATCGCGCTGTTCCTGCTCGGATTCCTCGGCCTCGTGATCTCCTGGTTTCCGTATCTGGTGCCGCCCTCGCTGACGATCCACGACGCCGCGGCCGCGCCCTCGAGCCAGATGTTCATGCTGGCGGGCGCAGCCGTGCTGCTGCCGCTGATCATCGCCTACACCGCGGGCGTTTACTGGGTGTTCCGCGGCAAGACCAAACCCGGCGACAGCTATCACCCGCACTAGGGTCCGGTGGGGCGGATCACCGCCCAACCGAGCCGCAACGGCGGGCCGAAGAGCTGGAGCCTTCGGCGGAAGGTCTGCGGCACCTCCGGCACCAGGCCCGGAAACGCCGCGGCTATGTCGGGCGGCGGCAGGCCGCGCGTGTCGCGTGCGGGCCAGACCACCACCGCGCCCTTCGCCGCGACGTCCGCACGGCTCACCGCGGGCGACAGTTCCGGACGCTCCAGCCGCAGCAGGTCCGGCCGGCCCGGCGCGCCGAGCGCCACCAGCGCGGCCAGCCGGGAATCGCCCGTCGCGACCGCCAGCGGTCGGCCGGTGCGGCGCTCGAAATTCGCGGCGAAGAAGCGTCCCATTTCTCCCGAGGGCAGCGTGACGCGGAACACCGTGCCGGACACCGTGGGGGCGAGCGCCATGACCGCCACCGCCAGAATCGGCGGGGCGGCCAGCAGCCCCGCCAGCGCCAGCACGACCGCGCGCTGGCGCACGATGCGGATCCGCTCGCCGAGCGCCACCACGACCCCCAATCCGGAGAGCGCGACCGCAGGCGCGGCCGCGATCGCACCGGTATGGCCCGGCAGCAGCGCGAACGGCACCAGCAGGGCGAGCGGGACAAGCGCGAAGACAGAGACGAAGCGGCGGGCCTCGGCGGCAACCGGCGGCCGCTCGATCTCGGGCGCGACCTTGCGCCGGTCGCCCGGCAGGCCGCGCGAAAGCCCCACGAGCAGCGCGGGGCCGAGATGCGCCAGCGCGGCGACGGCGGCGAGCCATCCCGCGGCGCGGGCGAACGCGGCAAGGCCCGCAAGCACGGGGAACGTGGCGCCGGGCCGGTCGATCCAGATCAGGTGCTGGAACAGCACCAGCATCGCGGCAAGCCCGCCGAGATAGGGCTCGACGTCCTCGAAGGACGCGCGGCCGCGCTCCTGCGACGCCACGAAGCCCGCCAGCAGCGCCACGAGCAGCAGGTTGGCGTAGGAGGTGAGGATCAGCAGGCCGATCTCCACGCCGACCGCGATCCACCACAGCCGCCGCCCCTCGCCGACCGCAAACCACAGATGCGCGAGCGCCAGCGTCCACAGCGGCAGCGTCAGCACCGCCGGCCCGAACTCCGGCGACGGCAGCGCGAACAGCAGCGTGCCGACCGTCAGCAGCACCGCGATGGCCGCGTGGCTGTCGCCGACGATGCGACGCCCCAGCGCGAACAGGGCGAGCATGGCGACGGCGACACAGACCTGCGAAAGCAGATAGACGCCGGACGGCCCCAGCGCGCGGAACGCAAGCTCCGCGGCCCAAAACGCCAGCGGCGGACCGGACGGCCCGCCCTGCGGCCAGCGGTGCGCCACGGCAAGCAGCTCGGGCACCCCGCCGGGCGGGCTGCCGTAGAGCAGCGCCGGCACCAGCAGCCACAGCACGGCCTGCGCCAGCACGGCGAGCCACACCAGCACGCGCGGCCGCGTCCGCAGGAGTTCGATCGGCAGGGAGACGAAGGCGAGCATGGCGGCCGTGTTCGGGGAACAGGGTCGCAGATAAGCGCGCGGCCGCTATCCAGGCAAGGCGGGACCGGCGACGGCATCCCCAAAGGCGGCGTGGCCGTGGCAGGCCGCCACCGGCGCGAACGAGCGGCGGTGGTGCGCGGTGGGGCCGAGCCGCGTCAGCGCCTCCAGATGCGCCGGCACGCCGTAGCCCATGTGGCGCTCGAAGCCGTAGCCGGGATGGGCCGCGCCCAGCCGCGCCATCAGCCGGTCGCGCGTCACCTTGGCGACGATCGAGGCGGCGGCGATCGACAGCACCCGCGCGTCGCCGCCGATCACCGCCTCGCAGTCGCAATCCGCGTCGATGCGGTCGCGGCCGTCCACCAGCACGAGCTGCGGCCGCAGCGGCAGCGTCCGCACCGCCCGCGCCAGCGCCCACAGCGAGGCGCGCAGGATGTTGTCGCGGTCGATGCGCGCAGTCGAGCCGAAGGCCACCGACACCTCCGCACTGGCGCAGATCTTCAGGTAGAGCCGCTCGCGGTCCTCGCGGCCGAGCTTCTTGGAATCGTCGAGACCGCGCGGGATGCGCCTGGGGTCGAGCACCACGGCGGCGGCCACCACCGGACCCGCGAGAGGGCCGCGGCCGGCCTCGTCGCAGCCTGCCACCGGCCAGACGCCGCGTTTGAGCGCGGCCCGCTCGCGCGCGAAGCTGGGGCGGAGGACCGGCGTGGTTTCGGCTCGACTCATGCCGCGATGGTGCGCAGCGAAGGCGGCAAGTCAATGAAGGCGGGTGAGAGGCAAGAATGGCGGGGACAACCCGCCCGCCATCCGCCGCCCGTCGGTCGCGGTCAGTCCGGCAGGATCAGCCGGCCGTCGCCCGTGAAGCCGAAGCCCGGCGCGGTCACGACCTCCCAGGCGTGGCCATCGGGGTCGGCGAAATAGCCGCGATAGCCGCCGTAGCCGGTCTTCTCCGGGACGCGCAGCGGCCGGCCGCCCGCGGCCACGGCGCGCGCAAAGGCTGTGTCCACCTCCTGCGGCGTGCGCAGGTTCCACGCCAGCGTCGCCCCCCGGAACGTCCGCGGGTCCGGGGGGCCGGACAGCGCCGCATCGGCGGCAAGCTTGTCCCAGTCCCAAAGCGCCAGAACCGTGCCGCCGGCGTCCATGAAGGCGATCTCGTCGCCGGTGGCGCGGACCCTGCGCACGAAGCCAAGCGCCTCGTAGAACGCCACGCTGGCGGACAGGTCGCGCACGCCGAGCGTCACCACGGTCAGCACCGGCGGCGGCAGCCCGCTCCCGCTCACGACGCGAACAGGCTCAGCTGCTCGCCGCGCCGGTTCGGCGGCGTGAAATGCTCGACGGTCAACGGCCGGCGCACGGTGTTGAGGCCGAGCTTCGCGCAGGCGGTCTCGAAGCGGCGGCCGATCATCCAGGCATAGGGCCCTGCCCCGGTCATGCGCTTGCCCCATTCGGAATCGTAGTCCTTGCCGCCGCGCATGTCGCGGATCAGCTTGAAGACGTGGCTCACGCGATCCGGGAAGTTCGCCTTGAGCCATTCGTGGAACAGGTCGCGCACCTCGAGCGGCAGGCGCAGCAGGACATAGCCCGCGCCGCGCACGCCCGCGATCGCGGCGGCGTCGAGGATGCGCTCGATGTCGGAATCGTTGATCGCGGGGATCACGGGCGCGACCATCACCGAGGTCGGAATGCCCGCGGCCGAGAGCTGGCGTAGCGCCTCCAGCCGCCGGCCCGGCGTGGCCGCCCGCGGCTCCATCGTGCGCGCAAGCGAGGCGTTGAGCGTGGTCACGGAGATCGCGACCTTGACCAGGTTGCGCTCGGCCATGCGCGCCAGGATATCCATGTCGCGCAGCACCAGCGCCGACTTGGTGACGATGCCGACCGGATGGCCGGCCCGCTCCAGAACCTCGAGGATTCCGCGCATGACCTGGTACTTGCGCTCGATCGGCTGGTAGGGGTCGGTGTTGGTGCCGATGGCGATGGTGCGCGGCTGGTAGTTCGGGGCCGACAGCTCCTTCTCGAGCAGAGCCGGCGCATCCGGCTTCACGAACAACCGGGATTCGAAGTCGAGGCCCGGCGACAGGCCCATGTAGGCGTGCGTCGGCCGCGCGAAGCAATAGACGCAGCCGTGCTCGCAGCCGCGATAGGGATTGATCGAGCGATCGAAGGAAATGTCCGGCGACTCGTTGCGGGTGATGACCTTTCGCGCGCTGTCCACCGAGACCGTGGTCTGGAACGGCGGCAGGTCCTCGAGGCTCTGCCAGCCGTCGTCGAACACGATCCGTGCGGTGGGCTCGTAGCGTCCCGAAGCGTTGGAAAGCGTACCCCGGCCCCGCCGGCGCTCGCTCGCGATGCCGGTCCCGAGCGAGCCGGGCAACACGTCCCCCGCCGGCGAGGAGGGCAGCTCCGGCGCCGGCGGGGTTCGAAGGGCTGCGGATGAACGAGCCATGAAGAGAGCCTATCCTGGAATTAGGAACAAAACAAGAACATAAAACCGAAACACAATGACCGGTGAATTCTTTTTTCCGCTGTGGACATAACGCCGCCACCCAACGTTTAGTTTCCGGCGGCGGCCGCCTCTCCAAGGCGCGCCGAAGCGGAAGGATCGAGGATGCGAAAGATCGCAGCGGCGACGGCTCTGCTCCTGGCGGCCCTGGCCACGGGCGGCTCCGCCGAAGCCCGCTACGAGGGGCCCTGGTGCGTCCACACCCACATCGGCGCGGACTTCATCGAGAGCCGCTGCGACATGCGCTCCTATGAGATGTGCCGGGCGGAGATGTGGGGACTGAGCAGTTCCCATTGCTCGCCGAACCCGTTCTACAAGGGCGAGCCGCCGCGACGCCCGCGGAAGGCGCAGCCACGCAAGCGGCCGCGCTGAAGCCTCCTCCGATCAACCTTCCGGTATCGCCCCGATGACGGGAGAAGCCCCGGCCGCCGCGTTCCACGAAGACCGAAAGTCCCTGTGAGGGAGGTCCCGATGCGAAGTCCGATTACGGCCGGCGCCGCCTGCGTCCTCGCGCTGGTTTTCGCGGGCGCTCCGGCCCGGGCGGCCGCGCTCTACGAAGGCCCGTGGTGCGCCTATGTGAACCTGGGCGAAGACAGCACGGTCGCGAAGTGCGACATGCGCACGTTCGAGATGTGCCTGGCCGAGATCCGCGGCAACGGCGGAAGCTGCGGGCCCAACCCGCGCTATCGCGGGCCGGAGCCGCGGCGCGGCAAGCCGCGGACGCCGCAGCGATAGTCTAGCCCATCCGGATCGTCACGAGTCCCGCAAGGATCAGCAGCGCCGCGACGATGCGCGGGGCACGCAGCGGCTCCTTCAGGAACACCACCGCGATGACGGCGGCGAACAGCACGCTGGTCTCGCGCAGCGCCGCCACCAGCGCGATCGGCGCCACCGTCATGGCCCAGATCGCGATGCTGTAGGAGAGCACGGTCAGCGTGCCACCGCCGAGCCCGGTCTTCCAGTGCGCGGCCATGCCGGGAAACAGGCCCGTCCCGCGCCGCGCCAGCCCGTAGGCGGCGACCAGCAGACCGTTGCCGACGAACAGCGCGGCGGAATAGGCATTCGCGTTGCCCGGTCCCGCCAGCCGCGCGCCGATGCCGTCCACGACCGAATAGGCGCAGATCGTGACCGCGGTGAACAGCGCGAAGCCGACCGCGCGGCGGTTCAGCGTCGCCAGATCGCTCCCGCCGCGCAGCGAGAGCAGCAGCACGCCACCGCCCAGCAGCGCAATACCCGCCCAGCCGAGAGGCCCGAGCCGCTCGCCCACCCATAGAGTCGCGGCGAGCGCCGTCATCAACGGCGCCGTGCCGCGCGCGATCGGATAGACCTGCCCCATGTCGCCGGCGCGGTAGCTCTCGATCAGCGCTGCGAAATAGAACAGGTGGATCACCACCGAGGCGATCAGCCACGGCCAGGACGCGGGCGCAGGCAGGCCGGTGAAGGCGAGCGCCGGCAGCGCCACGGCAGCCGCGCCCACGGCGATCAGGACGGTGGCGGCGAGCGGATCGAGCGTGCGCTTGATGCCGGCGTTCCAGCCGGCATGGCAGGCGGCGGCGAACAGGACGGCTGCAAAGACGAAGGAGTCCAAGTCACCTCCGCAGGGTGGCGCCGGGCCACAGGTTCGGAGCCGCCCGCGAATATTGCGGCGGACGCGCGACCTCCGCGCCGAGCGCCCGCGCGGCCCGCCAGGCCCAGTGCGGCTCGTCGAGCATGGCGCGGCCGAGCGCCACCATGTCGGCCTGACCTTCCGCGATCACCGCCTCGGCCTGCTCCGGGGTGACGATCATGCCGACCGTGCGGGTGACGATCCCGGTCTCGCGCTTCACCCGTTGCGCGATCGGGGCGTTGTAGGCGGCCCCCGTGGGATTGCGTGCCTCGCCGGTGAGGCTGCCGGAGGACACGTCCACGAAGTCGAGGCCGTCCGCCGCGAGCGCCCGCGCCAGCGCCACCGCGTCGTCCGGCCCGAGCCCGCCGTCGAGCCAGTCGCTGCCGGTGATGCGCGCGCCGAGCGGCACGCCGCGCGGCACCGCGGCGCGCACCGCCTGAACGGTCTCGCGCAGGAAGCGCATGCGGTTGCCGGGCGAGCCGCCGTAATCGTCGGTGCGCCTGTTGGAAAGCGGCGAGAGGAACGAATGCGCGAGATAGCCGTGCGCAAAGTGCAACTCTATCAAGTCGAAGCCGATCCGCAGCGCGCGCTGCGCCGCGCTCACGAACGCCTCGCGCACCCGTGCGATGTCGTCCAAGGTCGCCTCGCGCGGGACGTGCCAGCCCGGCGCAAAGGGCAACGCCGAAGGCGCGATCGTGGGCCAGGGATCGGCATCGGCGGCGAGCGCCTGCCCGCCCTGCCAGGGCCGCTGCGCCGACGCCTTGCGGCCGGCGTGCGCGATCTGGATGCCGAGCTTCGCCGAGCCCACGCGCCGGCAGTGCGCGACGACGCGGGCCAGCGCCGCCTCGTTGGCATCGGAGTAGAGCCCGAGACAGCCGTGCGTGATGCGGCCATGGCGCTCGACATGAGTGGCCTCCACCACCACCAAGCCGGCGCCGGAGTTCACCAGCATGCCGAGATGCGTGAGGTGCCAGTCGTTGGCACAGCCATCGTCGGCGCTGTACTGGCACATCGGCGAGACCGCGATGCGATTGGCCAGTTCGAGGCCCGCGATGCGGAGCGGAGAGAACAGATGGCTCATGGCTGATCCGGCTGGCGAAGAGGACGCCGGATCATAGGGCGGGCCCCGGCGGCGGCAAACCGTACGCCCGGTGGGCCTAAGCCGCCGGCTGTCGGCGAGCCCCGTCCGGCCGCGGCGCAAGCTCGGCCCAGCGGTCCACCGCCTGGATCGCGTCGCGCATCGCGACCAGGAATTCGTCGTCCGTGTAGTAATGCTTCCAGCGACCGCTTTCGTACAATTCGACGAGATGCGCGCGGCGGCGTTCGGCGAGAGCCCGCCATCCCTGAGCCGCCTGCTTCATGATCTGCCCATAGGTCGCTTGCGCCATGAAACGATCGCCGGTCGCCGCGCGTGCAGCATGGGTCCACGCCCGCGCACGCGCGCAGGGCAACGACATCCTGCCGCGGGGCAGGACAACGCGGATCACTGGGGATGCTACGAAACGCAGAAAGCAGCGAAGAACGCGACGTCAACGCAACTACAAGGAACGCAATCGCGAAATACAATTTCCAGCCGGAATCATGAAGAAGCGATTCCCGCCGGACGGCAAGCCGGCACGGACCCCAAACCCCGGCAATCCACAACCTCGCAGGGCCAAAGCCGGCCGGGCGCTGCCCGCTTCGGGCAGGCCAACCCCGTCCGTCACGGCCTGATCGCGATCACGCCCTCGATCTCGACCGAAATCTGTCCGGGCAGCGATCCCATGCCGACCGCCGAGCGGGCGTGCCGGCCGGCGTCGCCGAACACCTCGACGAACAGGTCGGAGCAGCCGTTGATCACCTTCGGATGATCCCTGAAGTCCGGTCCCGCGTTGACCATGCCGAGCAGCTTGAGCACGGCCTCGACCCGGTCGAGCGAGCCCAGCGCCTGGCGCGTCGCGGCGAGCAGGCCGAGTCCGACCAGCCGCGCCCGTCGGTAGCCCTCCTCGATCGAGACATCCGCACCGACCTTGCCGGCGAGCATGGCGCCACTTTCGTCGCGCGGTCCCTGCCCCGCCAGGAACAGGAGGCCGCCGCCGATCCGGTACGGCAGATAGTTCGCCACCGGCTGCGGCACGTTCGGAAGGACGATGCCCAGTTCCTTCAGACGGGCTTCCGCACTCATGATTGGTTTCCTTCCTTCAAAGCCTGCTCGAAGCTGCGCAATCCGTCCGCGACCCTGCGCGGGAACGGCAGCCGCCGGCATTGTCGGCGGGAAGCCGGAGCGCGTCCAGCCACTCAAGGATGTGATCCGGAAGGCGGGCCGGTTATCCGATCGAGCGCGCTGGCGCCGGAGTCGATGCAGGGCCGCAGAAGCGAGCGACCCGCCCGGACGGGGACGTCCGGGCGGGCCATTCAGACCGGCGCGTTGGGGGAAGGCGGGGGCGTCCGCGCCGATCCTTATGGAAATCAGTAACGGCAGACCCGGCCGCGGCCCATGTAATTGCCCCAGGAGTCGTACTGCGCGACCCAGTGGCAGCGCCGCGGCGCAGGCCCGTAGTAATAGCCGGGGCCGGGACCCGCATAGGCGTGGCTCGCAACCGCAGCGCCGAGGATCGCGCCTCCGATCAGGCCGGCGGCGATGGCCCCGCCGCGCGCTTCGGCCTGGGTCGAGGGAAGGGTCACGGCAGCCGCCAGCGTCAGCGCGGTCAGGGCGGCGGCGAACTGGGTCTTGATCGTCATGGCGGGCTCCCGTTGATCTCGTGCAGGCCGCATCGGCCTCATGGTCATTGGTGCGGGCAGCAGGAAAAAGGTTCACCGGAATTTGCGGAACCCGGATGAAAAGGAACCGCCCGGATGGCGGACCATCCGGGCGGACCATTCAGACCGGCGCGTCGGGGGAAGGCGGGGACACGCAAGCCGGCCCGCTTTCGATCTCAGTAGCGGCAGACCCGGCCGCGGCCCATGTAATTGCCCCAGGAGTCGTAGCGGGCGACCCAGTGGCAGCGCCGCGGCGCAGGCCCGTAGTAATAGCCGGGGCCGGGACCCGCATAGGCGTGGCTCGCAACCGCAGCGCCGAGGATCGCGCCTCCGATCAGGCCGGCGGCGATGGCCCCGCCGCGCGCTTCGGCCTGGGTCGAGGGAAGGGTCACGGCAGCCGCCAGCGTCAGCGCGGTCAGGGCGGCGGCGAACTGGGTCTTGATCGTCATGGCGGGCTCCCGTTGATCTCGTGCAGGCCGCATCGGCCTCATGGTCATTGGTCGCCGGAGAGCCGAGCGAGGTTCACGCGCCGGAAGAGAATTGCTCCTGCCCGTCAAGCAGAATGCCCGGCATGCGCCGGGCATTCGCAAAGTAGCGATCGAGTTTCGCCCGCCGCGGCGCGACGACCCCGCTATCGCGCGGCCGCCTGCGGCTCCAGCGAGAGCACCGCCTGATAGGCGTCGGCCAGGCCCGCACCGAACTGGTCGTCGCGGCCGCGCGGCCCCAGGTCGCGGGCGCTGCGCATCAGGATGTTGCGCACCCCGTCCGGCGACAGGCCGGGCTTGCGCTGCAGGATCAGAGCGGCCACGCCGCTGACATGGGCGGCGGCGACCGAGGTGCCGGACGTGACCTGGTAATTGGCGTCCGGCGCGGGCACCAGCACGTCCACTCCGGGTGCCGCCACCGCAACATGCCGGCCCCGGTTCGACGCCTTGAACAGACGGTCCTCGGCGTCGGTTGCAGTGACTGCGATCACATTCGGATCGGCCGCCGGATAAAGCGGCGCGGACTTCGGTCCGGCGTTGCCGGCCGCCGCCACCAGCACGATGCCCTTGCCGCGCGCAGCCGTGAGCTGGCGCGCGATGCCCGGATCGGCGGGTCCCGCGAAGCTCATGTTGATGACGCGGGCGCCCTCCTTCGCGGCGTGCTCGATGCCGCGCATGATCGCGAAGCTGGTGCCGTCCGCCTTGCTGTCCGACGCGCCGAACGCGCGGATCGCCAGGATGCGCGCGCCGGGCGCGATCCCGAGCAGCTTGGACTGGGCCACGATCGCGCCCGCCATCGCGGTGCCGTGCGGATGCGCGTCCGAACCGAGCGTGTCGAGCGCGTCGAAACGGCCGGCAATCGCATGGGCCAGCTCCGGGTGCGTGGTCTCGATGCCGGAATCGATCACCGCGACCAGCACGTCGTCGCCGCGCGCAAGCCCGTGCGCCTCGCCCAGCCGCAGCTTGGCGAGCGCGTATTGCGCGGGATCGCCCGCCGCAGGCCGCGCGCCGGCAGGCGCCATCGCCGGCGTCGCCGCAGGCGTCTCGGGCGCCGGCGGCGTAAAGGCCGGCTCGGACGGCGCGCCCTGCTGGAGCGTATAGCGGTAGTTCGGCTGGCCAGCGCGCATCTGCGCCTCGCGGCCGAGTCCGCGCAGCACGGTGCGCACCGGCCTGCCGTCGGTGATACGCGCGCGCAGGTAGGTCGAGTTGGTCAGTGTGAAGGCCTGCGAGTCGATCCGCTGCAAACGGTGTCGCGCCGCCAGCGCATTCATCGCCTGCGGCGAGATGTTGCCTGGAAACTCCAGCACCACCTCGTCGGGCACGAAGCGGTTCTCGCCCGGGGGCGGCACGTTGATGGCTGCGGAAGGCTGCGAGGGACCGGGCCCCTGGCGGCGCGGGGGCGGCGGACGGCGGCCCGGAGGCTGGTCGTAGAAACCGGGCGGCGGCTGGTTGGCGTGCGCCGCGGCCGCGCCGAGGATGATGCCGGCGGCGATGCCGATCCCGATGCCGGTGGCGACGCCTCCCCAGTTGCCGCCGCCATGGCCGGGACGGGACGGCCGCATCGGGCCGCCGCCGGGCTTGGTCGGCCCGCTGCCGGGCCGCACCGTCGGCTGCTTCGCCGCCGGCATGACGGCGCGAAAGCCGCGGTCGTTGTGGAACTGGGCGTAGGCGTCGGCCAGCGGCGCCGCAGTCAGGGCCGCCGTTGCGGCGGCGGTCAGCGCGATGCGCCCGAGCTTCGTCAGCCTGCTTGCAGCCATGGCATCGACTCCCTGCGGAAACGGGGACGTCCGCCACCCTTCGGCGGCGGATCTTGCGACGGATTTCGGGCGGCTCCGAAGGAAGCCGCCCGGCCTTCGATCGTCGTCAGGGCTGCGCGGCCGGGACGGTGAAGCCGACCGTCGGGCTCTGCGCCATCTTCTTGACCACCGCCGCAAGCTCGACCTGCGACAGCGCGCTGTCCGACACCTGCACCCGGAACAGACCGCTGCCGGCCGCCGGCCCGCCCACGACCGCGGCCCTGTGCTCGGCCAGGAAGCGGGTGATGTCGGCCACGCTGGCCTGCGGGTTGAACCGGACCAGGACGAACGAACCCTCGGCCGCCTTCTCCTCCGCGGCAAAGGAGGCGAGCTGATGGGCGCCCTGCCGCTCCTTGACGAACAGGCCCGCGATCAGCCCCGCCTGAAGCACCAGGGCGAAGGCCGCGGCGGTCGCGCCGTAGGCGAGCGTGCGGGGCTGGAAGCCGGCCACGAACGAGGTCATCCAGCCCGCCAGATTGAACGACGCCTTCGGCTTGCGGGCCGGCTCCGCGTCGATCATCGCGAACAGCTTCTCGCGGGCCCGCGCCGAGGGCGCGCCCAGCGTCTCGTTGAGGCCGATGGTCTCGCCCAGCTCCTCGCGCACGAGTTCGAAGCGGGCGGCGAGTTCGCGGTCGGCGGCCAACGCGGCGTCGACCCTGGCGGCCTCGCTGCGGCCGAGCGTGCCCGCGGCATGCCACGGCAGCAGGGCTTCGATCTCGTCGAACTCGGAAGCCTGCCTGGTCGCGGTCGTCATGGCCAACCTCTTTCAATTCCCTGAGCCTTGAGAAGCTCACCGAGTTTCTTGCGCGCGTAGAACATGCGCGTCTTCACGGTTGCTTCCGGAATCCCCACGATCCCGGCGACCTCTTCGACCGACTTCTCGTGGTAGTACACGAGATCGACGATCTCCCGATGTTCAGGCGAAAGTGACTGGAGGCACTCCCGCAGCAACTCGCTCTTGTCCTTCTTCTGCAGCGCGACCTCGGGGGTGTCCGACGTGTCCTCGATCGCCTCTGCCGTCTCCTCGTCCAACTCCTGTTCCGGCCGGCGGCGCAGCGCCGACAGAGCCTTGAACCGGGCGATCGCGAGCAGCCAGGTCGAAACCGCGGCCCTTCCCTCGAACTTGCCCGCCTGTTTCCAGACGTCGAGGAAAACCTCGCTGATCAGATCCTCCGCCGTGGATTCGTTGCGCACCAGGCGAAGGACGAACCGGTAGACCCGCACATGGTGCCGTGCGAACAGCACCTGCATGGCGAGGCGGTCTCCATCCGCGATCCGGGCGATCAGAACGTCGTCGGTTGCCTGCATCGCGGAACGGCCGTCTCGTGAAGTTGGTCGCGGGAAGTCGCGGTTGGGTTCAATGTGAAAGAAATCTCCACTCAAACCCCTTGATCCGCAAGCAAAAATAGTCGCCCATGCGGGTCGGGGCCAAGGCTGGGAACCGCTCGGTTAACCATCGATGACCGCTTCGACGCTGACTTTAGACGGCCTGAACGCGCTGCCCCCCGAGGACTTCGTTGCGGCGCTGGCGGACGTGTTCGAGCACGCCCCCTGGGTGGCGGAGGCGGCCAGCCGCCACCGGCCCTATGCCACCGTGGCCGCCCTGCATGACGCCATGATGGCCGCGGTGCGCACCGCCCCTCCTGCCCGGCAGCTCGAATTCATCGCCGGCCACCCCGAGCTGGGCAGCCGGGTCCGCCGGGCAGAGCTGACCCGCGAGTCCCAGTCCGAGCAGGGCGCGCTCGGCCTCGACCGGCTGAGCGGGGCCGAGTTCGAGCGCTTCCAGCGCCTGAACGTGGCCTATCGGGCCCGGTTCGACTTCCCCTTCATCGTCTGCGTGCGCCGCCACACCCGCGATTCGATCCTGCGGCAATTCGAACGCCGCCTGCACAACGAGCCGGACGCCGAGCGCGCCGCAGCCCTTGACGAGATCGGCCTGATCACCCGGCTGCGGCTGGTGACCAAGGTGGACGGGCCCGGCAAGCCCTCGACCGAGGGCCGGCTCTCCACCCATGTGCTCGACACCCACGCCGGCCGGCCGGCCCGGGGCGTACGGATCGCGCTCTACGAGGTCGGCGCAAGCGCCCGCGGGCTTCTCGCCGAAGCCGTCACCAATGCGGACGGCCGCACCGACGCGCCCCTGATGGCCGGCGGCCCGCTGCGGGCCGGCACCTACGAGTTGCAATTTCACGTCGGGGACTATTTCGCGGGTGCGGCCGCCGCCACTACGCCGTTCCTCGACGTGGTGCCGGTGCGCTTCGCGATTGCCGAGCCCGAGGGGCACTACCACGTGCCGTTGCTCGCCACGCCCTGGAGCTATACGACCTACCGGGGAAGCTGAGCGCCCTGCCACGACCCGAGCCGAGAACCGAGAGAGGAAACCGACGCCGTGATCGATCTCTACACCTGGACCACCCCGAACGGCCGCAAGGTCTCCATCGCACTCGAAGAAATGGGCCTGCCCTATACCGTGCATCCGGTCGACATCGGCAAGGACGAGCAGTTCAAGCCCGAGTTCCTCAAGGTCGCGCCGAACAACCGCATCCCGGCCATCGTGGACCGCGACAACGGCATGAGCCTGATGGAATCCGGCGCGATCCTGATCTACCTCGCCGACAAGTGCGGCA
>CAZZCV010000054.1:0-1392 GCA_964653225.1 uncultured Rhodoplanes sp.
CGCCAAGGTGCCGCGTTTCACCTTCGAGAAATTCCCCGGCGCCAACGACCGCCTCACCACCTCGATGAAGTCGGTCGGCGAGGCGATGGCGATCGGCCGCACCTTCCAGGAATCGCTGCAGAAGGCGCTGCGCTCGCTGGAGACCGGCCTGTCCGGCCTCGACGAGATCGCGCTCGAAGGGCTCGGCCAGGGCGACGACAAGAACGCGATCCGCGCAGCGCTCGGCACGCCCACGCAGGACGGCCTGCTCAAGGTCGCGCAGGCGATGCGGCTCGGCTTCACCGACGAGGAGGTCCACGCCGCCTGCAAGGTGGACCCGTGGTTCCTGGCGCAGATCCGCGGCATCGTGGACACCGAGGAACAGGTCCGCAGGAAGGGCCTGCCGGCCACCGCCGGCGCGTTCCGCCGGCTCAAGGCGATGGGCTTCTCGGATGCGCGGCTCGGCACGCTCGCCGGCCAGACCGCGACGCAGGTAGCCGAGAAGCGCCGCGCGCTCGGCGTGCGGCCGGTCTACAAGCGCATCGACACCTGCGCGGCCGAGTTCGCCTCGCCCACCGCCTACATGTATTCGAGCTACGAGGCGCCGTTCGCGGGCGCGCCCGCGAGCGAGGCCGCGCCGTCCGACCGCAGGAAGGTCGTGATCCTGGGCGGCGGGCCGAACCGGATCGGCCAGGGCATCGAGTTCGACTACTGCTGCTGCCACGCCTGCTTCGCGCTCAAGGATGCGGGCTACGAGACCATCATGGTCAACTGCAATCCGGAGACGGTCTCCACCGACTACGACACCTCGGACCGGCTCTACTTCGAGCCGCTGACCGCCGAGGACGTGCTGGAGATCATCGACGTGGAGCGGTCGAAGGGCACGCTGCACGGCGTGATCGTGCAGTTCGGCGGCCAGACGCCGCTCAAGCTCGCGCAGGCGCTGGAGGATGCGAACGTGCCGATCCTCGGCACCTCGCCGGACGCCATCGACCTCGCCGAGGACCGCGACCGCTTCAAGCAGCTTCTCGACCGGCTCGGGCTGCGCCAGCCCGAGAGCGCCATCGCCACCAGCATCGGCGAGGCCCGCAACGCCGCCGCCAAGATCGGCTATCCGATCGTGATCCGGCCGTCCTACGTGCTCGGCGGCCGCGCGATGGAGATCGTACACGACGCGGGCCAGCTCGACCGCTACCTGGCGCGGCTCACCTCCGATCTCGGCCGGCCGTCCGAACTGGTGGTGTCGAAGAAGCGGCCGCTGCTGATCGACCGCTACCTCACCGACGCGACCGAGGTGGACGTGGACTGCCTGTGCGACGGCAAGGACACCTACGTCGCCGGCATCATGGAGCACATCGAGGAGGCCGGCATCCACTCCGGCGACTCGGCCTGCTCGCTGCCGCCGCATTCGCT
>CAZZCV010000054.1:1402-22234 GCA_964653225.1 uncultured Rhodoplanes sp.
CCAGACCCGCGCGCTGGCTCTGGCGCTCAATGTGGTCGGCCTGATGAACGTGCAATACGCCATCAAGCACGGCGACATCTATGTTCTCGAGGTCAACCCGCGCGCCTCGCGCACCGTGCCCTTCGTCGCCAAGGTGGTCGGCATTCCGGTCGCCAAGATCGCGGCGCGGCTGATGGCCGGGGAGAAGCTCGCGGATTTCGGGCTCGCGCCGATCGACTTCAACCTCGGCAGGATGCCGCACGTGGGGGTCAAGGAGGCGGTGTTCCCGTTCGCGCGCTTCGGCGACAAGGTGGACACCGTGCTCGGCCCGGAGATGAAATCCACCGGCGAGGTGATGGGGCTCGACCGCGACTACGCGGTGGCCTTCGTCAAGAGCCAGCTCGGCGGCGGCGCGCGCCTGCCCCGGTCCGGCACGGTGTTCGTGTCGGTGCGCGATTCCGACAAGCCCCGCATCCTGGAGAGCATCCGCACGCTTTCGGCCTCGGGCTTCAAGGTGATCGCGACCTCGGGCACCCAGCGCTACCTCGCCGAGAACGGGGTCGAGGCCAGCAAGATCAACAAGGTGGCCGAGGGGCGCCCGCACATCGTGGACGCGATCAAGAACGGCAACGTGCAACTGGTCTACAATACCACCGAGGGCGCCCTGGCGCTGGCCGATTCCCAGTCCCTGCGGCGGGCGGCCCTCTTGCATAAAGTGCCCTATTACACCACTCTTTCAGGCGCGGTCGCCGCGGCGCAGGGCATCAAGGCCTATCTTGGGGGCGATCTCGAGGTGAAGGCGCTGCAAAGCTATTTCGGCGGCCGGGCCTAGCCCGGACGAGCGACGGACGAAGACGGTGTGGAACGCAGGTTCCGCGATCGCGGCCGCCGGAGGGAACTTCGGGCCGCGATCGGACTTTGCGTGCCGCACGGTGCAGGAGACTGAAGGACTATGGAAAAGATTCCCATGACCGAGGCGGGCTATGCCGTGCTCGAGACCGAGTTGAAGCACCGGCAGCAGGTGGAGCGTCCGCGCATCATCCAGCAGATCACCGATGCGCGCACGCATGGCGACCTCTCGGAGAACGCCGAGTACCACGCCGCCAAGGAGCAGCAGTCGCTGAACGAGGGCGCGATCGCGGAGCTGGAGGACAAGCTCGCGCGCGCGGACGTCATCGACGTGTCCAAGCTGTCCGGCGACACCATCAAGTTCGGCGCGACCGTCACGCTGATCGACGAGGACACCGAGAAGAAGCAGGTCTGGCAGATCGTGGGCGAGCCCGAGGCCGACGCCAAGGCCGGCCGGATCTCGATCACCTCGCCGCTGGCGCGCGCGCTCGTGAACAAGAAGAAGGGCGATTCCGTCGAGGTGGTCACGCCCGGCGGCGCCAAGGCCTACGAGGTCCTCAAGGTCGACTGGAAGTAACGGCCGCTCTCGCCCTGAGAAGTCCCGCGCAGCGTGGCTCGGGATGAGACTCATGCCGGAGCCGGCAGCGAACAGACCGCGGCGGCCGGGCTTGTCCCGGCCGCCGTCGTTTTGGTCTACTGCGCCAAAAGCCGGTCCGGGGGGCGCGCTTGAAATTCGGGATGTTCGACCACGTCGACGACGCGGGCGTGCCGCTGCAGCAGCTCTACGAGGAGCGGCTGCGGATCGCCGCGGCCTGCGACCGCGGCGGCTTCCACGCCTATCACCTGGCCGAGCATCACACGACTCCGCTCGGGGCCGCCGCCTCGCCCGGCCTGCTGCTCGCCGCGATGGCCGCCCGCACGACGCGGCTGCGCCTGGGGCCGATGGTCTATCTCCTGCCCTTCTATCATCCGCTGCGGCTGATCGAGGAGGTCTGCATGCTCGACCAGATGAGCGGCGGCCGCTTCCAGCTCGGCGTCGGCCGCGGCGTCTCGCGGTTCGAGACCGCAGCCTACGGTCTCGATTTCGAGCAGACCCAGTCGATGTATCACGAGTGCTTCCAGGTGCTCCTGAAGGGTCTCGCCTCGGAGGAGCTGAGCTTCGAGGGTCGGCACTATCGCTTCGACAGGCAGCCGATGGTGCTGCGGCCGGTGCAGCGGCCGCACCCGCCGCTGTGGTACGGCATCACGATGCCACAGAACGCCGAATGGCCGGCGGCGAACGACGTCAACGTGATCGCGCTAGGCCTGCGCGAGACCACGTCCGCGGCCATCGACGGCTATCGACGGGCGCGGCTGAAGCACCGCCGCCCCCTCGACGGCACGCTGTTCGGCATCGGCCGACACGTGGTGGTGGCGGAGACCGATGCGGAGGCCTTGCGGATCGCGCGCGCGGCCTATCCGCGCTGGCGGCAGAGCTTCCGCTGGCTGTTCAACCGCCACGGCGCGGAGCCGCGCGTGATCGCCATCTATCCGGAAAGCTTCGACGAGCTGATCGCCATCGGCAACGGCATCGCCGGCTCACCCGCGACCGTGCGGCGCTTCGTCGAGGAGGAGGCCGCGGCCGGCGGCTGCAATTATTTCGTGCCCCACATGGTGTTCGGCGACATGGCTGTCGCGGACGCGCTGCGCTCGGTGGAGCTGTTCGCGAGCGAGGTGATGCCGGCCTTTGCGGACGGCCCCGCCTGATCAGGGTTCGGAGCGCAGCTCCATCGGCACCATGGCGGCGTCCTTGGAGTTACGCAGCGTCAGCGAGGTCTTGACGTTGCGCACATGCGGGGCGGCGGTCAGCTCGGCGACAAAGGCCTGGAAGGTCTTGAGGTCCGGCGCGACGCACTTGAGCACGAAGTCGATCTCGCCCGACAGCATCCAGCACTCGCGCACCAGCGGCGCCTTGCGCACGAAGTCCTCGAACGCCCTGAGGTCTGCGTCGGCCTGGCTCGACAGGTGGACCATCGCGAACACGGTCACCTCGTAGCCGAGCAGCTTCTCGTCGAGCAGCGCCCGGTAGCCGCGGACGAAGCCCGCCTCCTCCAGCGCCCGAACCCGGCGCAGGCAGGGCGGCGCGGAAATGCCCACCCGGCGCGCCAGCTCCACATTGGTGATGCGGCCGTCGTCCTGCAGCTCTTTCAGGATTTTCCAGTCGATGGCGTCAAGCCGGGTCACGGGCCCCTCCAGGCCCCTCCTTTAGCCGGAAGAATCCGCCCGCGAAAGATTGTTGCGCAGCCGTCCCCTGCGCTGTTCGCCCGGTTCGGATCGCCGCCCCTTTCGGGGACGGATGCGGCCTTCGCCTCGCGAATCGCACTTCGGTTGGCAGAGGGCTGTGGAGCCAGGGTTGCATAACTTGCATAGCTCGGCAAAAGCCTTACATTTGAGCAGCCCGAAGAAGACGCCGCCATGCGCTCCGGGCGCCCTCTCCGGCCGAAATCGAGGTTTCGTTCGATGCCCAATACTGCGCAGGCCAAGACCACGCATGCCAAGCTCGTCATCATCGGCTCGGGGCCGGCCGGCTACACCGCCGCGATCTACGCCGCCCGCGCCATGCTCAAGCCCGTGCTGATCCAGGGCATCCAGCCGGGCGGGCAGCTCACCATCACCACGGACGTGGAGAATTACCCGGGCTTCGCCGACGTCATCCAGGGCCCCTGGCTGATGGAACAGATGCAGAAGCAGGCCGAGCACGTCGGCACCGAGATCGTCACGGACCACGTCAGCAAGGCCGACCTGTCGCAGCGGCCGTTCCGCCTGGAATGCGATTCCGGCGACGTCTATCTCGCGGAAACGCTGATCGTGGCGACCGGCGCGCAGGCGCGCTGGCTCGACCTGCCGTCGGAGCAGAGGTTCAAGGGCTACGGCGTCTCGGCCTGCGCCACCTGCGACGGCTTCTTCTACAAGAACAAGGAGGTGCTGGTGATCGGCGGCGGCAACACCGCGGTCGAGGAGGCGCTGTTCCTGACCAACTTCGCCTCGAAGGTGACGGTCGTGCACCGCCGCGACCAGTTCCGCGCCGAGCGCATCCTGCAGGACCGGCTGTTCCAGCACCCCAAGGTCGAGGTGGTGTGGGATTCCGAGCTGCACGACGTGTCCGGCGACGAGAACCCGCTCAAGGTCCGCAGCGTCAAGCTGCGCAGCGTCAAGACCGGCGCGATCACCGAGCGGGCCGCCGACGGCGTGTTCATCGCCATCGGCCATTCGCCGGCGACCGAACTCGTGGCCGGCCAGCTCAGGCTCAAGCCGTCCGGCTACGTCTGGACCGCGCCGGACTCCACCGCGACCTCGGTGCCCGGCGTGTTCGCCGCCGGCGACGTCACCGACGACATCTACCGGCAGGCCGTCACCGCCGCGGGCATGGGCTGCATGGCCGCGCTCGAAGCCGAACGCTTCCTCGCCCACCACGGCGAGGAGCGGCAGGCGGCGGAATAGACCGGACGGGACAGACGCGGCCGCGGCCTGCGGTCCGCCTCGGGGGATGCGATCATGGATTGGGACAAGCTGAAGGTTTTCCACGCGGCCGCGGAGGCGGGAAGCTTCACGCACGCCGGCGAGCAGCTCGGCCTGTCGCAGTCCGCGGTCTCGCGCCAGGTCAGCGCACTGGAGCAGGAGCTGGCGGTCTCGCTGTTCCACCGGCACGCGCGCGGGCTGATCCTCACCGAGCAGGGCGAGATGCTGTACCGCACCGCCCACGAGGTCTTCATGAAGCTGGAGGCCGCGCGCGCCAAGCTGACCGACAGCCGCGAGAAGCCGAACGGCGAGTTGAAGGTCACGACCACGCCGGGCATGGGCATTCACTGGCTGACGCCGCGGCTCGGCGAGTTCATGGAGCTGTTTCCGGACATCCGCCTCACGATCATCACCACCGACGAGGAGCTGGATCTGGCGATGCGCGAGGCCGACGTCGCCATCCGTCTGCGCCAGCCGACCCAGCCCGACCTGATCCAGCGCAAGCTGTTCTCGGTGCATTCGCACGCCTATGCCTCGCCCGAGTACCTCAAGCGGATGGGCACGCCCAGCTCGTTCGACCAGCTCGACAGCCACAACATCCTGGTGCTCGGCGGCTCGACCGTGCCCCAGCATCTCGAAAACCGGCGCTGGCTCACCGAGGTCGCGCGCGACGGCCGCGGCCCGCGCGCGGCCAAGTTCACGATCAACAACGTGCTCGGCCTGCTGCGCGCGTGCCAGCGCGGACTGGGCATCGCGCTGCTGCCCGATTACCTCGTGGAGGAAAACGGCGGGCTGGTGCAGCTCTTCACCGAGGCCGAGGCTCTGGCGATGGATGCCTACTTCGTCTACCCGGAAGAGTTGAAGTCGGTGGCGCGCGTGCAGGCGTTCCGCGACTTTCTCGTCAGCAAGGCGCAACGCTGGAATTTCTGAGCGCGAGGCCGCACGCCGAGCGAGCCCGCGCCCGTACAAAAGCATTCAGCAACTTTTCGTGATGCCGCGGCCGCAGCAGTCGCAGCGCGGCTCGCACCATCCGCGCTGCACGGCACGTCGTCGCTGCGCGTGCCGACCCCGCATGGCTGTCATGCGGCGCTTTGCATTGTCTCATCGCCCGACGACACGCATGATCCTGATGCTGTCGGTTCCGGGCTGCCGCATCCCCCCAGATCAAAGCGGTCCGGTGCGCCGGTAGCAGTTCCCCTCTGGAAGGTGATTGCCGGCCGTCCCGCGCCGGCAAACTGAGCCGGGCCCTCACGGGCCCGGCTTCTTATCATTGGTCTGCGTGTAATCGGCCAGCCTGCAAGCGGCGGCGGTGGTTCAGGCCCAGAGGCGCTCCTTCTCCAGACCCTTGTAGAGATCTGCGACATATTCGCCGTAGCCGTTGAACAGCAGCGTGGGCCGGCGCTCACCGAGGCCGAGCAGCTCTTCGCTCGCCTGGCTCCAGCGCGGATGCGACACCTCGGGATTCACGTTGGCCCAGAAGCCGTATTCCGCGGCCTGCAGGTCCTCCCAGTAGCTCCGGGGCCGCTGGTCCGTGAAGTGGAAGCGCACGATCGACTTGATGTGCTTGAAGCCGTACTTCCACGGCACCGACAGGCGGATCGGCGCGCCGTGCTGCTTGGGCAGCGGCTTGCCGTAGGCGCCGGTGACCATGAAGGCCAGCTCGTTGGTCGCCTCCGCGATGGTGAGCCCCTCGACATAGGGCCACGGATACCAGGACTTGCGCTGCTCGGGCGCGACCGCTTTGTCGAGAAACGTCTCCATACGGACGTATTTCGCGGAGGACAGCGGCTTCGCCAGCTCCACCAGCTTCGCCATCGGGAAGCCGGACCACGGGATGGTCATGCTCCAGGCCTCGACGCAGCGCAGGCGCGTGAGCCGCTCCTCCAGCGGCATCTTGCGGATCAGCTCGTCCACGCCGATCTCGAACGGCTTCTCGACCATCCCGTCGAACTTGACGGTCCATGGCCGCAACCTGAGCGACTGCGCCGCCCGCGCGATCGACTTGGTGGGACCGAACTCGAAAAAGTTGTTGTAGCCGGCGTTGACCGCCTCGTCGGTCAGCGGACGGTCGAGCGTGAACGCCTCGTTGCGCTTGACCGGATAGAGATCGCGGGTCGGGTCCGGTAGATCGGACACGCGCTGCGCCTGGGCCGCACCGGGCGCAAGCCCCGCGGCGGCAACCGCCGCGCCTGCGGCCAGGAACGCGCGGCGGTCGAAGAACAGGTGCTCCGGGGTGGCCTCCCGCTCCGGAATGTCCCAGCCGCGACGGCGAATCACGTTCATGGCGTTTCCCTTTCCGGCCGGCCTCTCTCCGGCTCGCCCTTTTCCAGGTTGGGCCGGACCGCAGCCCGTCCGGTTGCAAGCAGTACGGCCGGCCCCCGCCGCGAGCAAATCACGGATGCGAGAGAGACGCCCGCCCCGTCGACGGGGCGGGCGTCCGGATAACTCAGGCGGCCACCTTCCGCGCGGCCACCACCTGGTCCGCGGTCTTGCCGGTCAGCTCCGCCAGATGGTCGAACCGGAAGGTAAAGCTGCCGACGCCCGCCGTGCCCGAACGGATGTCGACGATCAGGTCGCCGATCTCCGATTCGGGCATCATCGCGCGCACCACGTCCCAGCCGTCCCAGCCGCCACGGGTGTCGAAGCCGAGGATCTGCCCGCGCCGGCCGGTCAGGATCGCGTTCGTCCGCGCGGTGGCCTCGGTCGGACATGCGATCTCGACAAGGTGGATCGGCTCCAGCAGCACCGGCTGGCAGTTCGGCAACGCCTCGGCGAGGCCGATGCGGCCGGCGGTGCGGAACGCCATGTCCGAGGAATCGACGGTGTGGTAGGAGCCGTCGATCAGCGCCACGGCGACGTCCACCACCGGAAAGCCGAGCGGCCCGTGGGCGAGCGCGTCCTTCACGCCCTCCTCCACCGCCGGAATGTAGTTGCGCGGCACCACGCCGCCCGTGATCCGGTCCTCGAACGCGAAGCCCGCGCCGCGCGGCAGCGGCTTGATGTCGAGCACCACGTCGCCGAACTGGCCGTGGCCACCGGACTGCTTCTTGTGGCGGCCGCGCTGGGTCGCCCCACGGCGGATGGTTTCCCGGTAGCCGACCGTGGGCGGCCGCGAGACGATGGCGACGCCGAAGCGCTCGGTGAGCCGCTCCGTCGCCACCCGCAGGTGCATCTCGCCCTGCCCCCGCAGGACGACCTCGTGGGTCTCGGGATTGTGCTCGACGGCCAGCGACGGGTCCTCGTCCAGGAGCTTGTGCAGCGCCTGGCCGAGCTTGACGTCGTCCTTGCGCTCGCGCGCGGACAGCGCGACCGCCAGCACCGGCGGATGCGGCCGGACCTCCGCGAGCGCGGGATGCGCCTCCCTGCCGGCGGACAGCGTGTCGCCGGTGCGCGCGTGCTCCAGCCGGCCGAGCCCCACGGTCTCGCCGGCCGACGCCGGCGCGCGCTTCTCGGTGTTCATACCCACGAGCTTGAAGGTGCCGGACACCCGGCCGGCCTCCCGCTCCGGCGCGAGCAGCGTGATGCCGTCGCCGACATGGCCGGACAGCACCCGCGCCACCGACAGCTTGCCGGAGTGCGTCGTGTTGAAGGTCTTCATCACGTAGGCGACGCATTCGCCCGAGACGCCGAGCCGCGCGGCCGTCGACGCCACGTCCGGCGCCTCGTGGCGCAGCGCCTTGAGCAGCCGCAGCACGCCGTTGGTGCGGGCGGCCACGCCCATCAGAACCGGAACGACGTCGCCGTCGCGCAGCTCCCGCGCGAGATCGTCGAACACGAGGTCGCGCGGCGGCGCGATGTCATCGAGCAGCTGCTCCATCAGCGCGTCGTCGTGGTCGGCGAGTTTCTCCAGCATGTTGAAGCGCGCGCTCCTCTCGCGGTCGAGCGCCTCGCCCTCGAGCGGCACGACCTCGGAGGCCGCGTGCTCGCGGTAGACGAAGGCGCGCTCCAGCGCGAGATCGACGAAGCCGGTGACGATGTCGCCGTTCCAGGTCGGGATCTGGCGCAGCACCAGCGGCTTGCGCGACGCGGGCTGCAGGGTCTGCAGCGCCTCGACGATGCGGGCGTCGGCCTTGTCGATCTTGTTGAGGAACAGGAAGCGCGGGATGCCCAGATCTTCCAGCTCGCGCAGGATCAATTGGAGCTGGGGCACCTTGCGCTCGTCGGCCTCGCAGACCACGACCGCCGCATCGACAGCGGGTAGCGCCGCGCGCATGTCGTGGATGAACTCGACGGAGCCGGGACAGTCGACGAAGGTGTAGCTGTCGCCCATGAACTCGGTGGTGGCGACCGAAAGCTCCACGCTCATCTTGTGGCGGCGCGCCTCCCTCGAGGCGTCGCCGACGGTGGTTCCGGCCTCCACCGTGCCCTGCCGCGCGATCGCGCCGGTGCGCGACAGGATCGCCTCCAGAAGGGTGGTCTTGCCGCTCTGGAACGGGCCCACCAGCGCAATGCACCGGGGACCCGCGAATCTGAGACCCGAGGGTCTGTCGCCATTGCCGTTTGCAGCCGCCATCGACGCCTCCTGTTCGGCGTCCGCACGGCCGGTGCAATCCGGCCGCAGTCCTGACGCCGGAGCCTGATGGTCTCAGGGGATTGCGGCGGTGGCAAGCCTCGCGTCGGCGGCATGGCTTGCGGATACGTCAGCGTTGCTGACAGAGTTTTCCGAAACAGAAGTTCAAAAGCGCGGGATATCCGGAAACGGAAGCTGGCCCGCATGCACGTGCAGCCGGCCCAGCTCCGCGCAGCGGTGGAGCTTCGGGAACACCTTACCGGGGTTGAGCAGGCCTTCGGCATCGAAGGCGCATTTGAGCCGCTGCTGCTGTTTCAGGTCGTCCTCGGAGAACATCGCCGGCATCAGGTCGCGCTTCTCCACGCCCACGCCGTGCTCGCCGGTGAGCACGCCGCCGACCTCGACGCAGAGCTTCAGGATCTCCGCACCGAATTCTTCCGTCTTCTCCAGTTCGCCCGGCTTGTTGGCATCGTAGAGGATCAGCGGATGCAGGTTGCCGTCGCCGGCGTGGAACACGTTGGCGACCGCGAGTCCGTAATGCTCCGACAGCTCCTTCATGCGGCGCAGCACCAGCGGCAGGCTGGCGCGCGGGATGGTGCCGTCCATGCAGTAATAGTCCGGCGAGATGCGGCCCACCGCCGGGAACGCGGCCTTGCGGCCGGCCCAGAACAGCAGCCGCTCGGCCTCCGAGGTGGAGACCTGGCAGCTCACCGCGCGGCATTCGCGCGCGATGCTCTCGACCCGTTCGATGAGGTGGTCGACCTCCGCCGCAGGACCGTCCAGTTCCACGATCAGCAGCGCCTCGACGTCGAGCGGATAGCCGGCGTTGACGAAGGCCTCGGCCGCGTGGATGGCGGGCCTGTCCATCATCTCCATCCCGCCGGGAATAATGCCGGCGCCGATGATGCGCGAAACGCATTCGCCCGCATCCTCGGAGGCGGGAAAGCCGACGAGGACCGCGCGCGCGGTTTCAGGCTTGCGCAGGATGCGCACCGTGACCTCGGTGACGACGCCGAGCAGGCCCTCCGAGCCGGTGAGGATGCCGATCAGATCGTAACCGGATGCGTCGAGGTGGCGACCGCCGAGCCTCAGCACCTCGCCCTCGATCGTCACCAGCTCGAGGCCGAGGATGTTGTTGGTGGTCATGCCGTATTTCAGGCAGTGCACGCCGCCGGAGTTCTCCGCCACGTTGCCGCCGATGGTGCAGGCGATCTGCGAGGAGGGGTCGGGGGCGTAATAGAAGCCGGCGTGCTCCACCGCCGCGCTGACCGCGAGGTTGGTCACGCCGGGCTCGACCACCGCGACGCGATTGTCGAAATCGATCTCGCGGATGCGGTTGAACTTGGCCATGCCGAGCAGCACGCCGTCCTCGAGCGGCAACGCGCCGCCCGACAGCGACGTGCCCGCGCCGCGCGGCACGACCTTGACCTTGTTCTCGTGGCAATAGCGCAGCACCGCCGCCACCTGCGCCGTGGTCTCCGGCAGGACCACGACCATCGGAAGCTGGCGATAGGCGGTGAGTCCGTCCGACTCGTAGGGCCGCATCTCGCGCTCGCCCGCGATCACGCCCTCGCCCGGCACGATCGCGCGCAAGCCCGCCACGATCTCGGCGCGGCGCGCGAGCGTGGCGGGGTCGGCCGGGGGCATGACGACGGACATCGGACCTCCGCGGGGATTTCCTCGGGCCACCATGACCGCGCCCCGTAGCCGGGGCAAGGGAACGCCGGCGGTGTCTCGCCCCCCGGCAGGCCGGAGGGGTTTTGCACAGCCCCCGTGCCGCATTGACCGGCCGAAGCAACCAAATCACGGTCTCTGCGTTCTCATGCGCGGGCGTCCGGGGCGCCCGCCAATGCGTCGTTAAGTTCTTGATCTGAATTACTATTTTTCGAATTTCCGGCGCCGGCCGGATCTGATCGCAGAGGAGCGCCCATGACCGACCCCTACCGGATCGGACTTGAGGAGGAATATTTTCTGGTGGACGCCGACACCAAGTCGGTCTCCCGGAACATGCCCCAGGGCTTTCTGGAAGCCGCGCGCAAGGCAAGCGACGGCCGGATCATGGGCGAGTTCCTTCAATCGCAGATCGAGGCCGTCACCCACCCGCACACCGACATCCGCACCGCGCGCGAGGAGCTGCGCCACCTGCGCAAGACCGCCGCGCGGGTCGCGGCCGAGCACGGGCTTGCGATCCTCGCGGCCGGCACCCATCCGACCGCGGACTGGGGCAAGTCGCAGCAGAGCGAGGGCGAGCGCTACGATACGGTGATGGACGACCTGCAGATGATCGGCCAGCGCAACATGCTGTGCGGCCTGCACGTGCATGTCGAGTTGCCGGATCCCGACGAGCGCGTCGACGTGATGACCCGCATGCTGCCCTACCTGCCGCTGCTGATCGCGCTGGCCACGTCGTCACCGTTCTGGCGCTCGCGGCCGACCGGCCTGATGGGCTACCGGCTCGCCGCCTACGACGAGTTGCCGCGCACCGGCGTGCCGGAGCTGTTCCGCAGCAAGGAGGAGTTCGATTCCTACGTGGAGGCGCTGGTGAAGGCCGGCGTAATGGAGAACGCCAGCTACATCTGGTGGTCGATGCGGCCTTCGCTGCGGCACCCGACGCTGGAGCTGCGCGCGCCCGACTGCCCGACGCTGGTGGACGATTCCATCGCGATCGCGGCGCTGTATCGCACGCTGGCGCGGCATCTGGTGAGCAATCCGTGGAAGCACGCGGACATGAACGCGGTCGCGCGCGCCATCGTGGTCGAGAACAAGTGGCGGGCGCAGCGCTACGGCGTACGCGGCAGCTTCGTATGGGCGGACGGCGCCGTCCCGGTGGCCGAGCTTCTGGAGCAGGTGATCGAGGAGACGACCGCGGACGCCGAGGCGCTCGGCTGCCTCCAGGAGCTGCACCGCTGCCGCACCATCGTCGGCGGCGGCACCTCGGCGGACGCGCAGCTCGCGGTGTTCGAGAAGCACGGCAAAACCGAAAGCCGGCAGCAGGCGTTGCAGGCGGTCAACGACTGGCTGGCAGTGGCGACGCTGCAGTAGAGCGCGGATAAAGCAAAACCGGATCGCGCGCCGGCAACCGCTCCTCAGGCCGCGCCGGACGCAACCGCCGACATCCCGGCCTGCGCCACCAGCCCGCGGGCGCGCGCGTCCACCACGCCGAGCCCGCGCAGCGCGAACAGCGTCGTCGCCTGCACCGCCTGGCGCTCGCGCCCCGCATCGCCGCCAGCCGGCGCGAGCGGCCCGGCGAGGCCCTCCAGCAACACGCCGACCACCGCCGAAGCGGCCAGGCCCGCGTCCTGCTCCGGCAGATGGCCGCCGGCCACGGCGGCCGCGATGCGGCGGGCGATCTCGTCGGCGAAGCTGCGGCGATACTCCTGGCGGAGCGTGTCGATCTCCGGATCGACCGGCTCGGCGAGCACCGCCCAGGTCAGGCGGCGGCTGCGCAGGGCGCGGCCGCCGAACGTCGCCAGCGCCGCCGCCAGCGCCGACAGCGGCCCCGGAGCGGCCTCCGCAGCCCGGCGCATGGCGCCGATCTCGCGCTCGCAGGTCCGCGCCACCAGCGCGCCGACCAGATCGGTCTTGCCCGGGAAGTAGCGATAGACCGTGCCGGCCGCGATGCCGGCCCGTTCGGCCACCGGCGCGATCTGGATCGCGGCCATGCCGCCCTCCGCCGCGGCCGCCGCCGCGGCCGCCACGATGGCGTCGTGGCGCGCGGCCAGGCGGCGGACCACGCTTTCCGTGCGGCGATAGGGCATGGACGGCCTCCGCGTCACCTCGTTATCGATGAATCAGAATTCATTGATTCGGGCAATCGCTGAATCGGACAGGCCGCGCCGTGGCGGCGCTTGGCTTCGGACAGCAGGGCGGGATTCAGGCCCGCTGGCTGGCCAGCGCCTTCTCGCGGATCGAATCCAGCGTCGCGCCCGGCAGGATGGCGTTGGGATCGACCTTGAGGTGGATCAGCGCCGGCTTGCCGGACGCGATGGCCGCCTCGAACGCCTTCGGGAAATCGGCCGTGCGCTCGACCAGGAAGCCTGCGCCGCCGAACGCCTTGGCGTAGGCGACGAAGTCGGGGTTCTGCAGCGTAGTGGCGACCTTGCGGCCGGGATACTCGCGCTCCTGGTGCATGCGGATGGTGCCGTAGAGTCCGTTGTCCACGATCACGGTGACGAACGGCCGGCCGTACTGCACCGCAGTCATGAACTCCTGTCCGTTCATCAGGAAGTCGCCATCGCCGGCCAGGCAGACCACGGTGCGCTCCGGATACAGCGTCTTCATACCGACCGCGGCGGGCAGGCCGTAACCCATCGAGCCGGAGGTCGGCGCGACGTGCTGCGCGAGGCGGCGGAAGCGGAAGAAGCGATGCACCCAGCCCGCGAAGTTGCCTGCGCCATTGGTGATGATCGCGTCGGCCGGCAGGTTCTCGCGCAGCCACACCATGATCTCGCCGAAGTTGACGGGCCCCGGCTGGGGCGTGGCCTTCCCGGTCCAGGCGAGATAGTCGGCGTGGGCCGTCCCGGTCTCCTCGCGCCAGACGATGTCGTCCGGCGGCTGCAGGCCCTCCAGCGCCGCGCAGAACGCGCTCGGCGCGGCGTGAATCGCCAGACGCGGATGATAGACCCGTCCCAGTTCCTCCGCGCCGGGATGGACGTGGACCAGCGTCTGCCGCACGCCGGGAATCTCGAACAGCGTGTAGCTCTGCGACGCCATCTCGCTCATCCGGCTGCCGATCATCAGGATCAGGTCGGCCGCCTTGACGCGCGCAAGCAGCTTCGGGTTCGGCCCGATGCCGAGATCGCCCGCGTAGCACGGATGCAGCGCGTCGAACAGCGACGAGCGGCGGAACGTGGTCGCGACCGGAATGGCGAAGCGCTCAGCGAAGCGATGCAGCGAGGCCCACGCGGCCTCGCTCCAGCGGCTGCCGCCGGCCAGCACCAGCGGCGACTTCGCGGCCCGCAGCATCGTCTGCAGCCGCACCATGTCGGCCTGCCCCGGCCAGGTCTCGACCGGCTCGAAGGCCGGCGCGTCGGGCACCGCCACGCGCTCGGTCAGCATGTCCTCGGGCAGCGCGATCACCACCGGGCCGGGCCGTCCGGAGGTCGCGGTGTAGAACGCGCGCGAGACCAGTTCGGGAATGCGCGCAGGGTCGTCGATCTCCGTCACCCACTTGCAGATCGAGCCGAACACCGCCTTGTAGTCCAGCTCCTGGAAGGCATCGCGCTCCTTCATCTCGCGGCCGACCTGGCCGACGAAGACGATCAGCGGCGTGGAATCCTGCTGCGCGATGTGGATGCCGGGCGAGGCGTTGGTGGCGCCAGGCCCGCGCGTGACGAAGCAGATCCCCGGCCGGCCGGTGGCCTTGCCGACGGCCTCGGCCATCATCGCCGCCCCGCCCTCCTGGCGGCAGACCGTGAGATCGATCTTGCGATCGTGGAAGGCGTCGAGCGCCGCGAGGTAGCTCTCGCCCGGCACGCAGAAGACATGCTGGACGCCGTGGATCAGCAGTTGATCGACCAGGATCTCGCCGCCGGTCCTGGTGCCGTCGTTGGCGCGCATCAAACGTCTCCTCCGCTCCTGCCCTCGCATTGTAGCAGTTCATAGCACTCCGTCATCGCGGGAGGCCGGTCAAGCCACCCTCCCGCTCATGGCAGGCTCCCGTGGCAACCGCTGGTCAGACCGGTCCCGCTCGGGCAAGGATGGCGCGCATCCCTGAAAGGTCCCCATGACCGTCGACCCGCGCCGCATCGCCGTCGCCCTTTGCGCGATCAGCGCCTTCCTGCACCTTTATTCGCCGCAGTCCGTGCTGCCGTTCATGGCGCGGGAGCTGGAGGCGGGCGCGGCCGACGCCTCCAAGGTCATCACCGCGGGCACCCTGGCCGTGGCGCTGACCGCGCCGTTCGCGGGCGCCCTCTCCGACACCGTCGGCCGCAAGCGCCTGATCGTCGCGGCGATGATCCTGCTGCTGGTCCCGACGGTGATGGTGGCGCTGTCGCAGACGCTCACCGAGCTGATCGTCTGGCGCTTCGTGCAGGGCCTGCTCCTGCCGCTGATCTTCGCCGTGACGGTGGCCTATATCGGCGACGAATGGCCGCCCGCCGAAGCGACCGGCGTGATCGGCCTCTATGCCGCGGCGTCCGCCATCGGCGGCTTCCTCAGCCGGCTGGTGCCGGGCGTGCTGTCGGACTGGGTGACGTGGCGCGGCGGCTTTCTCGCGCTCGCGGCGATCCACGTGATCTGCATCGTGCTGGTGGCGCGGCTGCTACCGCGCGAGCGGAACTTCGTGAAGGCGTCGAGCTTCGGCGCGTCGACCCGCCAGATGCTCGGCCACCTGCGCAATCCGCGGCTGCTCGCCACCTACGCGGTGGGCTTCGGGGTGCTGTTCAACTTCATCGCCACCTTCACCTTCATCAGCTTCCACCTGGCCGCTCCGCCGTTCAACCGCTCGGCGTTCTTCCTCGGCGCGATCTTCGTGGTCTACCTGGTGGGCTCGACCTTCGCGCTGTGGACCGGCAAGTTCATCGCCGCCATCGGCCGGCGGACCTTCGTGCTGTGCGTGCTGGCGGCGTGGGCCGCGGGCATGCTGCTGACGCTGCTACCGTCGCTGCCGGCCATCGTGCTGGCGCTCGTCATCGCCTCCACCTGCGGAATCCTCACGCAGGCGTCCTCGACCGGCTTCGTTGCGATCACCGCCAAGGGCGGCGGCACCTCGTCGGCGGTCGGCCTCTACGTGACGTCGTTCTATGTCGGCGGCACGTTCGGCGGCTGGCTGCCCGGCCTCGCCTACGAGAGCCACGGCTGGAACGGCTCGCTGCTGCTGGTGCTGGCCATGATCGCGATCATGGCCGCGATCGTCGCCCGGTTCTGGAAGGAGCCAAATCCGGCTCGGTAACGAAAAGCCCCCGGACGCGGGTCCGGGGGCTGAAGGTCGCGGTTCGGCCGGACTTGCTTACGGACAGAACCAGAGCGGGCCGACCATGATGCAGCCGCGGGTGCGCCAGTCGCCCGGCCGGGTACGATGCTGCCGCCAGCCGTGCGGGGCGCTGCGATAGCGGTGGCCGGGGGTGTAGCGGTGTCGCGGATATCCGTGGCGCGGCTGCACATGTCGGGGCTGCACATGGCGCGGCTGCGCGTGGCGCGGGCCGGACCTGTGGCGCGGACCCGCCTGCACGTCGATGACGTGGGAGTCGGCGGCCTGTCCGAGCCCGATGGCGGCGGAGGCGGGCGTCATGGCCTGCGCGGGGCTGAAAACGAAAAACGAAAGGGCAAGAGCAGGCACGAGCGATTTCAGAAAGGTCATGTCATCTCCGGGGATGAGGGCTGCCGATCAGTCGGACATCCTGTCTGGCGTCGAGGGACCGGCCGGATCGATCGAGCGGGGCAGCAGCCACGATGAAAATACGATTCGCCACGCGAACCAGGGAGCATTCTGGCACCGAAATCCGGCGACATTGTTGCACCCTCGCACCATCAACGGCGACCAAGATGAACGAACGATTAATTTCGGCCGGCCGGTCAAACCTTTTGCCGTCCGGCCGCGTCAAACCGGCAGGCGTTGCCGGGACCGGCCATTTCGGTCTTGATCGGACGTGGAAACGCAACCCCCGCAAGGAGCCTCAGGAAGCCCATGTCCGCAACGCCGACGCCCTCCCAGTTTGAATTCCTGCGCTCGATCGACACGCCCACCGTCTGCAACCTGCTGGAGATCGTGGCGCCGGAGCGCCGCGGCTTCGGCTACACCGTGCGCCACCTGCATTGCCCGTTTCCCGACCTGCCGCCGATGGTGGGCTTCGCCAGGACCGTGACGATGCGCGCGCAGGATCGCGTGCCGCTGGGCGAGGCCGGCTACATGAGCAGGCGGCTCGACTATCTCGACTACGTCGCCGCCGACCCGCGGCCCTCCATCGCCGTGATCCAGGACATCGACGAGATTGTCGGCTTCGGCGCGTTCTGGGGTGAAGTTCAAACGAACGTCCACAAGGCGCTGGGCTGCCTCGGCACCATCACCAACGGCTCGATCCGCGACATCCCCCAGGTCGCGCCCGGATTCCAGATGCTGGCGGGCTCGATCGCGCCGTCGCACGCCTTCGTGCATGTGGTGGATTTCGGACTGGCCGTGAACATCCACGGCATGGCGGTGCGCAGCAACGACCTGATCCACGCCGACCGCCACGGCGCGGTGGTGGTGCCCCTGGAGACCATCGAGCCGATGCAGGCGGCCGCGCCCGGCCTTGCCGCCAAGGAGGCGAAGATCATCGAGGCGGCGCGATCCGGCGCGGGGCTGGACGCGATCAAGGCGGCGATGAAATGAGAGGATGATCCCATGATGGCCCTGCCGAGACTGCTCTGGCTGCCGCTCGCGGGCCTGCTCGCCCTCGCCGCGCCCGTGCAGGCGCAGCGCGACGACGAGCGGCGCTCGCCGATGCCGGGACACCTGCCGCTCGGCACGGACGCCTGCTTCGGCCGCAGCTACGACGCCGCGCACCTGAAGCGGCACCCGAAGCAGCGCGTCGCGGCCTTCCATCTGCTGCGCGACTTCACGCCGGACCGCAGCACCGAGGACGTGCCGCAGAGCGCGGAGGAGATGAAGACGGATGACGGCCAATACGGCAGCGTGACGGTCAGCGCCTTCGTGCGCTTCCGCAACCGGCCCGGCACCTTCTGGCACATGCTGTCGTGCCATCGCAGCGACGACGGCGGCGTACGCTGCGGCGTGGATTGCGACGGCGGCAGCTTCAGCCTCAAGCCGCTGGCCAGGGGCGACGGCCTGATGCTGGAGAACCACGGCTTCGTCGTGGCCGGCGGCTGCGGCGGCGACGGCGAAGAGAATGTCTTCGTGCATCCCGGCGCGGACGACAGGACGTTCCGGCTCGACCGGCAGCCGGTCGCGGCATGCCTCGCCGCGCGCGATGCGGTCAAGCCGGCCTGGGCGAAGCTCGGCGCGCCGCTGCGCGAGCGGCTCGACCGCAGGGAGGCGGTCTGCTTTAGCCGCAGCTACGACGCCGCGCATCTGGCGAGGCACCCGCAACAGACGGTGCGGCGCTTCGCGGTGCTCAAGCCGGATGGCCAGGCGCCGGGCGAAGGCGCAAGCCACCGGCTCAGCATGCGGATCGAATTGAAGGACGGCCGCCGGATCGAGCGGCCGGTGCGGTGCTTCACCGAGCGCTACGCATACCGGTGCATCCCGACACAGCCCCTCAGAAACGACGACGCGGAGTTCTTCCTGACGCGCGCCGGCAACGCCGGGGCCATGGTCCGCGATCGCCACGGCAGGCTGGCCGCGCTGTTCGGCGTCACCCTCGACGAGGACGACCGCCTGTTCCGCCTGAACGCGAGCGACGCCTCCGCCTGCGCGTTATGATCCTCACGCCGCGCTCGGGTGCCATTGCGGCGCGTAGCCGGCCGCGAGCGCAGCGAGCGTCGACGGCGGCGTGAGCACCTGCACCGCGCCGCGCTTGGGGCGCGGAACGCGCTCCCCGTAGCCCGCCGGCGTCCAGCGCAGCAGCGCCGTGCCCCTCACCGCGAACGCCTCCCCCTGCCGCGCCAGCACGGCGCCGTCCGGCAGGCCCGCGACGTCGCAGGCGTGCAGGCGCCGGTTCCGGTGCGAGAGCCGCTCGGAGTGCAGGATGTCGTCGATCTCGCCGGCGCGCGGCCGCGTGGCCTGGCGCAGGCCCTTCGTCCACGCCGCGACGAAGGCGTCGGCATCCCTGCGGCGGCACTCGAAGCACGGCCGGTGCCCGGCCGCGAGCGCGGTCGGCTCGTCGAGAAAGAACAACTCGGTGTAGCCCTCGCCCCAGACGTTGCGATGGCGGCCGTTGAATTGCAGCCGGCAGCAGATCCATTGCCGCGTGGCCCAGCGCCGCGGGCCGAGCCCGCGCGCCTGCGTATGGATGCGGCCGCCGCGGTTGCCCATGAACAGGCCACGCGACGCATCCGCGAACAGCTCGCCGAACGGATCGACACGGTTTTGCAGCGGCATGGCGTCTCTATCGGAGTACGATCTTGTCCGAAAACGGGTCCCCGCGTTCCGGGATCATGCTCCAGCCTGCCTCAGTCCCCCGCCCTCTTCCAGCCCGGCGGACGTAGGGCGAGCAGCGGCCCGTAGGCGAAGCAGAAGCCGGCGAAGGCCGCGATCCAGAGCAGGCCCGAAAGCTGAATCAGCGGCATCGAGCCGTTTACCGCCGCCACGATGCGCAGCACGGCCGCGGCCAGCGCCAGCGCATAGATCGCCTGGGTGGATGCGTCCGCCACCAGCGGCCGGCCGGTGTGGCCGAGGCTGGCGCGCGTCATCACCGCAAGCGTCATCAGGCCCACCGCACCGGCGGTCCAGGCGTGGATGCCCGCGCTCGGCGGAACCTGCGGCCACCACGCGGCGGCGGCCGAAAGCAGCATGCCGGCCGGCACGAAAGCGTAGCCTACATGCAGCACCAGCACGAGGCGGTCCGCCAGCGTGCGGTCGCCGGCCCAGCGCGCCAGCCGCCAGGCCTGAAGCCCGCCGGACAGCGCCAGCAGCGCGCCGGTGAGCGGATGCAGCGGCACGGCGATCCACGCCGCGAGCGCCGGCACGCTGGCGGCGATGCAGATCATGTCGTAGCGCGCGAACGACACCGGCAGCCGGCCCGGATTGTTGCGTGCCAGCCAGTTGTGCGTGAAGCTCGGCACGATCCGTCCGCCGATCAGCATGATCAGCAGCAGCAGCGCCGCGATGCCGCCGCGCACGCCGTATTCCGCCGTCCCGCGCAGCAGGACCTCGGCGTGGAACACGACGTTGGCGAGGATCAGACAGCCGAGGGCGACGAGAACGCGCAGGTTGCGCCAGTTCTTTCCGGCAACGATCTCGCGGGCGGCGACCGCGGCCAGCACGGCGAGGAACGCCACATCGACAGCCGCCGCACCCATGCCGCCGATGTCCGCCGACGCCAGAAGCGCGATCCGCCCGGCGAGCCACAGCGCAAAGAGGCCGGCAAGCGGCGCGCCGCACACCGGCAGGCGGCCGGTCCAGTTCGGGATCGCGGTGAGCAGGAAGCCGGCCACGGCCGCCGCGGCGTAGCCGAACAGCATCTCGTGAATGTGCCAGTCGAGCGGCGGGAGGTGCGACCGCAGACCGATGTGGCCCTCGTAAAGCGGCAGCCAGAGCAGGATCGAGAGCGCGGCCCAGGCCGCGGCTCCGAGGAAGAACGGCCGAAAGCCATAGGAGAACAACGCCGGCCCGGCGTAATCGCGACGGCGCTGGAGGGCGGCTGGCATCGACATGGCGGCACCTTTCCGTGCGCACCGTACACGCTTGGGGGCCCGGCGGACTTGATCTGGATCAGGTCTGGCCGAAGCCGTCGAACCTCCTTCCGAGAATCCGGCCTGAAATCCTGTCAGCGAATGCCGGCGTGACGAAAAACCGTCATGCCGGGCACACACGCGAAAAGCAAAACGCCCGCTCGGGGCGGGCGTTTCACAAACCGTGACCCGGCAGCAGGCTCACGCCTGCGGCTGGGGCTCCATCGGGCCGGTCGGCTCCGGGCCGGTCGGCTTGTTGCGACCCTTGCCGGCCGGCGGCACCGCGGAGGAGCGCGGCGCCTGCGGCTCGATGATCGACTCGCGCACCGGCTTCTTGCCGTTGAGCAGGTCCTTGATCTCGTCGCCGGACAGCGTCTCGAACTCGAGCAGGCCCTTGGCCAGCGTCTCCAGATCGTCGCGCTTCTCGTCGAGGATGCGGCGCGCCTCGGTGTGCGCCTCGTCGACCAGCCGGCGGATCTCGGAATCGATCTTCTGCGCGGTCGATTCGGAGACGTTCTGCGTGCGCGCCACCGACATGCCGAGGAACACCTCGTCCTGGTTCTCGCCGTAGGCGACCGCGCCCAGCTCCTTGGAGAAGCCCCAGCGCGTCACCATCATGCGCGCGAGCCGCGTCGCCTGCTCGATGTCCGACTGCGCGCCGGAGGTGACCTTGTCATGGCCGAAGATCATCTCCTCAGCGACGCGCCCACCCATCATGATGATCA